>CALHCF010000011.1 GCA_937930635.1 uncultured Rhizobiaceae group bacterium | reverse complement strand
CGGCATTCTTATGGATCAGCGTTACTTCGCGCCCTTCCCATCCGCCGAGCATTGTGTTTATTGCAACATTCGCGCCATTCAAAACAAAGGTTTCTGCAAGCGGATGCAGCGTAATCGACGGAGCCGCCGCAATGACGTTGGCTCTGTCTGTTTGGGCGGCAGAGGTGCCTCGAATTACGGCTCCAGTTGGAGCAAGAATATCTCCAAAAACATTAGCCTCAAACGTAGATCCAGCAACATTGAGTGCAGTCTCTCTCACCATGTTGATGCCGTAAGCAGCGCTGGCCTTGATGATAGCGTCAACGTCGAAATTTTCCATGTTTTGGATAGCCAGTCGAATTCCTGAACCTCCCGCCCCTGAGATTTCACCGCCAACGCCATTGTTTTTACATGTGCCAGTCATGTAGCCAGCAGTTGGTTCAGTGAACTCAATAACGTTTGCTGTTGTGCTTTGGCCTCCGTCAAAGAATATATCCATCAAGAGGTTGACCAGCACGGCATCTGGAGCACTAGGTATGCATCGCACACCAGCAACAGCAGCGAGTCCCAAGTAAACAGATTTGTCCGGGAAAAATCCGTCGCAATCCTTTATGTATATGCAGTTCTCCATATTATCGAGGGCTGCAAAATTTCCTGCATATTCGGTTCCCGACATGACCACGTTCGCAGCGGGTCGCCGCGACCCATCGCCCAAAACGTGCCCATCCAGAGAAACGAAGCAAGATCCAGGAACGGTCACACCTGCCGGCCATAAAGTGTTGCCATACGCATTGCAGTTATCCCATTTTGGCCGGGTTAAACCAAAAGTGTCGTAGTGAATATAAAAATTTTCGGTTCTGACGTTATCGAAAATCCAACTCACCGCTCGTCTCAACGTAAACGCTCTTGCCCCGGTCGCAGTTGTTGCCGGCGCAACCCCCATTCTCAGCAGCATGTTGGCAATACGAACGCTAGCAACAGACGCCGTGTCTGGGGTTAAAGTTTGCCCATCAAAGATTGCCCCCTCTGGGTCCATCCACTCAAGAATCGTTCCGTTTCCTCGCCCTTCCAAAACCGCGTTGCTGGATCGAACATTTATCGTGTCGTTGAATCTGTACAGTCCCTTTGGAACAACCAGGTGCGAATCCGAAAGCGCGGAAAAATCCATAGCCTGCTGAAAGATGCCCGAATTGTTGATTGCGCTTTTGTTTCCAAACATTTGTGGGTGAATTGTCTCCTGATGCAATCGGTACTTTCGGCCAGAAAGAAATGTCTGATCACCAGGAGCAGGAGAAGCGCCAACGTCCAGTAGTTTGTATTGAGCGCCGCCATAAATCGAATCGGTCGAAAATTCGAAAGTCCTCAAATACGGAGGCATGACACCCGCAAAGTCGAATGTAATCATCTCCTCAACAGTGTTGAATGTCGTTGGCGTAGCCAACTCAAGATTCGCAATAAGCTCTTGGATAGTCACCAGCGCAGCTTGCGCATCAGCCCCCGCTTGCTGCGCACTACTTATCTGCGAGGCATCCCCACCGGCAATAACGTTGCCTTCTTCATCGGTTCCGATCCATTGATTGTTTCCAAAGCTGGCAGGAAACGTCATTGCCTCGCTTCCGAGTGGAACCTTGATAGACCTGGCAGAGTCTCGCCTGTTTTCCTGTTCAACACGAGTGCGGTAATCAAGGTCAGCTTCAATCTGTTCAGGCGAAACAGAGCCCTGAGAACTGTAATCCGTGTCTTGCAAAATCGGCGTATTTCTTGTGAAATAGATTTCAACACCATCGTCTGGTGCTACGGAAAATTCCACATCTGCCTGGGTTAAATCTGGATCAAGAACAGTATAGCCCCCCACCTGGGCAACACCGTCAACAGTCACAACAACATGGCTGGAGTCCTCAATTGAAAAGTTCCGCGGAAACCGGGTTGCCACACCATTGCCATAGAACGGGCCAGAAATCACCCCATTTGTTTCGACGGTCATTCTTCATCTCCTGTCATGAAATAATCTGCTAAACTGTTGCCGCGACCCGTTCCAACACCAACAACAGCGAGCGGATCAATGTCCCGCTTGACCCCCATATCATCATCAAGCACAGCATTCAAAATTGTATTTGTTTGAGATGACGGAAGGTGAAACCAGATCCCCGCCATATCAACGAGAGACTTTGCCAGAGCTTTGTCGAAATCTCCCTGAGAGATCTGGGTTACAGGTCTGACAAAAGCCTTATCGATTGTTGATCCCAAAATCCCTCCAGAGCCAAATCCCTGCAAGCCACCGCTTACCTCTCGCAGCCCAGGAACCGTACTCATCATTGAAAAACCGGTTTCTTTGAGAAGCCAAACAGCCAGATCTTCATCTTCATCTGGGCCAAACCCCTTTACTGCGCTGTACAAAACGGCTTCAAACGTAAACAGCAAAGCTATGTCCACAGCCCACTTCATGACCTCGACCGGATCTTTGAAATTAGTTTTCATCGTTGCTTCATAAGCAACATTCCCCTTCGCAAACATATAAGACCCAAGCGCAGTCAACATACGCGGCAATTCACGCTGGCGGCTGTTTCTGTCAGTTGTTCCTCGTTCCAGCATACCTCTGTCCGACATGAGGCCCGATCCCTGAGATCGTGCGACCATGCGGTCAGCGTAGAGCAGCGCTCGCTCATTATCCCCGCTGTTTTTCAGCTCTTTGTTGTAAGCCCCAACCCATGTCGGCATGTCCACAACGTAGAACTGGACCTTTTGCATAAGTAAAAATGAGAAGGGCAGGACAATATCGCGCTGAAATTTCGACCACTTGCCTGTAACGGGCCCATCTTCAAGGTCGCCAACCACATTGAAAATGTCGCGCTCAAATGTTGTTTGACGTTCTCGCATGAACGACGAAGCAGCAAGCGCCTCGCCTGTCCACCGGCCAGGATGCTTTGCAAAATCAACGACGCCAGCCGCCATCGCCCTTTTTCCAACTACAACAGCCGACTGAGCCAATCCGGAAGGCTGAATAAGGGCTGTTGAGATGTTCACAGCCAACCGCGAGATGGTGAACCCTGAACGCAAATGTCGCCAGACCTTTTCCATACCTCGCGCAGTATATCGATCACCGGCAGCCACGTCTTGCAGCCATATCTCCAACGCCTCAAGATCGGAGCGCTTTCCGTTGTTTAGAAAGGCAGCTTTAATGCGATCATCCCGCATAATGCGCCAGGCATTCGTAACGGCCTCTCCAATCTCAAGATCATACAGA
This sequence comes from uncultured Rhizobiaceae group bacterium, assembly GCA_937930635.1. GTDB lineage: Bacteria > Pseudomonadota > Alphaproteobacteria > Rhizobiales > Rhizobiaceae > Pseudahrensia. The sequence continues at coordinate 38,540 of CALHCF010000011.1, read as the reverse complement.
ACCTGCGACAGATGTGAGTGAGCAACCGACAGATCAAGCTCAAGTGGCATCGTCACGTTGGTTGCACGCTCTTTGGTGTGTCCGTTTGCAGTTTGAGCCTTGCCGAACCGCCCCCCCATAAGGGACTCTGACAAACTCTGCTGATCCTGCTCTGTCGCGCGCCCGCTCAATCGGTAATCATATTTGATAGGATAATATCCGCCCTTCACAAAATCAGGAGCAGCAACCATCAGCTTGCTTTCAACCTTCTTCGGAACCACACTTGTTGTGCGTTTTTCCTTATCGGCTATTTCAGGCCAAAAGCTGCCAATATAATCCCACAATGACTGAACAGTGCGCCAATCCTGCTCACTGAGCTCTTGAAGCGCCGCGCTCACCTGATCTTCAGTGAACCCTTTTTCAGTCTTTGGGTTTGTTAAACGCTGATAGTTGTCGGCGTTACCTGTGTTGAGGGCAATGGAGATGATCTCCCACTGCGTAAACTCACCGCCAAGCGCCGAAACGGAGCGCTTTTTCGACATATCACGCAATGTTGCAGCATCGTAAGCATTGTAAATTTCGTCAAGATCTTCGGCCATCTTCAAGCGCCGCTCTGTCAATCGAGCCATGCCTTCGTCGATAGGCTGTTTAATAGTTGAGTAAGCTGTTCCCAGATCTTCAAAGCCATCGATTTCGCGCAGCAACGTGTCTGCATTTAGCGTCAGATTGAGGTAATCACGAGCATCCTTACGCCGCTGCTCTCCTTTGCTTTTCGTTCGGGCTGGCTCTTTCTTTTTTACATTGTTTTCAAAGTTTTCAATGAACGCATCAACCGTGTTGTTGAGGTCGCGCCTTCTTTTTTTCTCGATCAGTTTGCCCTTCATGCGGCCCATGTGATCAAGATTGTCCAGTGTATCAAATACACCGCGCAACTCACCAACCGGAAGTCGGGTAAAGTGCATGCGCCTGCTTTCATCAAGCAGCTTGTCGGAGATTGCTAACTCAGCCTCGCGACCTTCATCCGTCATGCGCCGGACAAAATCACGCAGGCTCTCAGAGCGCTCAATCTGCTTATTTGACCGAACCCGGAAGTCAAACCGATCAAGGATACCATCAATCTGCTCGATGAAACCTGCGCCGATCTTCTCCCTGGTTTTCTTTGCATCGTATGATCGGGCTTTCTCGCGACCCTTGCGAACCCACGCATCGGCATCTCTGGCTTCCCGATAGAGATAATGGTTCAGAAGTTGACGCTCTTTCGCCGCAGCCGCCGTGTTAAGGGCCTTTTCGGCAGCGCCGCCCTGACGCGCCACTTGTGCAAACGCCTTCTCAGCCTCGCGCGCAGCCTTCCTTTCGGCGTTCAAAAACACGTCAGGACGCATGATATCGCGAACAGGCATATCATTTATTAACTGACGTGCTCGCGCTTTATAAACCTTGGCTGTATTGTTGACTGTCCTGCGCCCCACGCGCCGGTTCAAATGCTTAACCTCTGCAATAACCGTGGCCGCTTGCTGGTCAGAATGAATAGCAAGCAGAGCCTCCTCCTCGATCGAACCATCATTGAGAGGATCGCCATACCGCTCTGTCATGCGGCGATCAGTCTCCAATTCTATCGCATCAATCCGTTTTGGCATATTCTGCAATATCTCAACCATTTCAGTAACGGACTGAAAGCCGAAGAAGTCGGAGACAGCCTGGGGAGCCTCGCCATCTTTGCCGTAAATCCCTCGCTTTCCTCCAAGTCTTTTGCGACTCAATTCAGGGAGAACCCCTTCACCCATCATCTCAACCAATTGAGCACGGTCAATCTGCATGTCGGGAACTTCGCGGTCAGAACCAAGCCACTGCTGATTTGCCAGCATCTCAACCAGGCGATGCTCGCGCTGAGAATTAATTTCGCCCTCAACCCCCAGTCGAATCGAGGAGCGCTCTGTTTTATACCATGCCTCACGCTCGCGCTTGACCTTAGCCATTGTTTTTTTCAATAGGCGTTGATCGGCCTGCTCGACTGAGCGGCGAGCCATACGCTGATAGGTCTTATAATCGCCATCAGCCATGCCGTCAGGCGCCTTTTCGCTAAACAGCGGACGCATAGAAGCGCTCTCGCGAGCCTCTGCAATCTCGCTTTCAGTCGCAAGCATACGGTCCATGACATCTCGAATTTGCGGCGTCAGCTTTGCGTCAAGATCGCGCGCAGAGCGGTATATCCGCATCAACCATGACTTGAAACGTGAAAATGCATCAGCCAAAGCAAGGGAGGGCGCCCTGCCTTCCAGCGCATACCCCTCAAACGCTCGCGCCCATTTTTCATGATGCCCTGTTTCAAGTGACTGACCGTCCTCCACACCTAGGAACTCGCGAATTGAAGCCAAATCAGACTTCATGTCTGCCGGCGCACCATCCTGCGATGCCAGCTCAGTGAATGCTTCAAGGAAAAAATGACCGCTTTCATGCAAGAACGTTGACAGATCAGCGCGCTCAAACAGGTTGATTACAGTTTCACCCTCAGCCAAACCACCTTGCGGGAACAGGATGGATCCGCGCTGGGTGTCGCCATTCTGAAAATATTGACCGCCATCTGATGCAACTTGCTCAAGCGCTTCAACAATGGCATCGTTTGTCTGGGCAAGATCAATTCCTGCCCGGTCCAATTCCTCTGCCAGAGCCTCAAGGTCTGCATCTGGCCCCTCTCCATCCAAATACCTTGGGTTTCCAGCCAGTTCCTCCCCTATCGCGTCCAGAAGAGGTTGAACAAGGTCAGCCTCTTGCCCCAGATTGTTGTCAGCAATTGTCGCCAAAAGCTCAGGGAAATACCCTGCATCAACCGCAGCCCGACCGGCCACGTCCAACCCCTCTCCTGGGATCGGCACCGGAGTTCCATCAAGGTTCAATTGTTGTTTTTCACGGTCTGAGCGCGTTGCCGAAACAAGCCCCTTTGGCGGATCGAGGGCTGAGATATCGCCGCCAAAGTCTTGCAGCCCACCTCGACTGACAAGAAAATCAATTAAACTGCGCCCGGACGCCTTATTATCCGAACGGCGCAAGGTGTTAAGCATGATATCAAACTCGCCACGCCTGCGCCCGGCAACAATCTCCCGGTTGGGCCCTTGAATGCGAACACCAAATCGGCGCGCCATTTCAAGCGGGTCGTCACCATAACGTTCTGCCATGGTATTCCAGAATGATTGCCACACCCTTGCCTCACTTCGAGCGACATCAACCGACCGTCCAGCGGCTCGCAATTGCGAGTAAATACCATCATGAATCTGAGCGTCGCTGGACTGACCCTCTTGCTCCAATCTCTGCCGTTCAAGCATTTCGTCATGAGCCTGCTGAAACGCCTCAGCAGCTTCTTCATTGAAGCGTTGTACCTGTGCCGGTGACATTTCGTCAGGATCAAAGACCGCATTCACGCGCAACCAATCAGCGTCGTCTGTCCCGGCAATATTTGCTGCGTAATCCGCAGCCGGAATTATAATATCGCCACCACTGGCGACCTTTTCCGCAAAAGTTTCAGGGGAAACGCCCCACCGCTCAACCTCTGCATCGCTCAGATTTTGTGATTGAAAATATTCCAGAACGTCCTGCGCAGGAACATACAAGTTCAAATCCGCCGATCCTGCCGCCTCCAGTGCATCGAGCAATTTGTCGGGCGCGCGACGCTTCAAGTTGGACGCTTCAACAACAGAGTCCAATTGCGCCAGCTTCTCTCGGCTGCCTCCCGACCGCATAGCCTTCCCAGCCAATCGTACAAATTGTTTGCCTGCCGCCGTTGGTATCTCGACACCGCCGCGAAGCCCAACGCCAATAGCACCGCCCGTCAGGAATGAATTTGTCAATCGGTCAATAACCTCACCTTCTTTATACTGACCGCCAGAAAGAGATGTAACGCCGACAACAAGCCCCTCTTGGATCAACTCGGTTGACCCCTCCGCTATGCCAGCTTGCAAGGTCTTTGCAGCCGCAACGCTCAGTCCATTTTTGACGAGTTTGTCAGCCAGCACCCCGTCCAGCGCGTTTGTAGCAAGCTGCCCAGGCAGCAAGTCGCCAAGCACCTTCGCAAGCCCAAACATCTCGAGTCCAGCCATGACAACCCCTGTCCCCGAAGCGACTGCAATTCGCTGGTCATGGCTCAGATCGGTTTTCTCACTCAATTCTTGATTGACTTCTCCTGCTGACAGCGAATATTGCAGCACTGGCGCAAAGCCGCCAGACGCCATAACCACAGCCATATCCGCTGCTGACGCGCTGAGGTTTTCAGCAATGAACATGAACGCGGAACCTATGCCGCTCACGTCCTTGTAACTCCGGGGGGCAAAGCCCTCAGCCTTGAACTGCTCAGACCGTCTTTCAGCATCCCGCCCAATGGCATTCAAGGGTTTGTTCTTGAGGGCGTTAAACCTCTGCTCAAGCGTTACCCGATCACCCCCAACAAAAGAGCGTGGAACGCCATCAGTATCAGCCGCTGAACTGCGAAAAGAGTTGGCAATACGACCCAAGACATTCGGCTCACCGTCCGCATTTGTCAAAAATGTGCCGTCAAACGTTTCGCTGCCCCGGTCCAGCATACGCCCCAATGCCGATGTTTCCAACGAAGCGCCGGCATCACGCGCAAATCTTTGAGACCGGACGATACCTTCTGCGTCGCCCTGCTGAAACGATTTGAATATGCGCTCCATTCCTGTCAGCGCTTCAACATCATCCTTTGCCAAAGCGGCGTTTTCTGGATCTTGAAGCCAACCGCGAATTTTATCTGCATCAAGCAGACTTTCGGTATCCTGTTTTTGCTTGATTTGGTTTTCAAACATGCCCGGCGACTGGCTTACAACGCCTGTCGGTATTTTTAACTGCGATGCAATAGCTCTGTCCTGAGCGAGCTGGTCTGGATCGTCAGGACTTATCAGTACATTCGTCGCCGCCTGCGCTGCCGCCTCGCGTTTCTTTTTCCTGAAAAAATCATCAAACTCGCTCATTGAAAAATACCACTTTCAACAAGCCCATCAATCACCTCTTGCGCAGTAGGATTCCTACCCATAGCCTCCGTGAAACCACCAACAAATCTATCAAGGATGTCGCCCTCAACATCTTGTCCGTTAATCTGGATTGTTGCCCCCCGCACATCAGAAAGAGTTATGTCGTCATCTGGATCAAGAGGGTTGCCATCGTAATCAATCTGGAATGCCGCACCCTTCTGCTCCCGGTTTCTCCCTGTCCAGCCTTTAGGGTCCAAAACAACTGGCGTCAGCATCCTTGAAATTTTCTCGTTCACCTCAAGAGGTGTTGGGGTTTTGTTTTCTTTGCGAGTGAATGTATCGGCCCATTCCACAATCTCGCGCTCAAACGCTGCAACAGCCTTTGGCGTACTCTTTGTTGTCAAACCAGCAGCTTTCAGCGCCGCGCTGGACGCTGTTCGAAGTGAACTTATCGTTGGTGCATCAACAAGGATTGAAGCCTTTTTAGCTTCCTTGCGCCCTTGCGTTCTGATTGTGCGCTGCAAATCAACGAATTTCTGAAAATCGCCATCATCAAGCTTGTCGCGCCAGGCAGCCGGGTTCAGTCTAACAAAACCATCAGGATTTTGGCTCGCTATCTTCGACAGCAAAACATACTGTTCAGGGTCAGTTTCGACCTTCTGTCCAGATGCCACCTTGTCTTGATAGGTGCGAAGGCTGGACATCTCCTCTTGACCAAGGCTTTTCCTAAAATCAATTGGCAAGTCGTTAACGTTCCCGCCATCCTCAATCAATTTAAATGCAGCATCGGCGGCCCTCTCGCGCGCCGCATCAGCTTCCTTGGCTTGAACGCCAGCAAGCAATTTGTACTCTCGAAGCGCTGCAGACCTCTCTGCAGGATCGGCAATGTCCGCTAAACTGCGAGATTTTGATTTACCCGCCGACTTGAAATTAAACTTGCCGCCCGCATATTTCCGTGCGCGTCGCGCCCTATGCTGCTCAGAAGGGCGTAAAAATTTATTGACAATGGCGACAGCCGCAGCTTCTCGCGTACCTGCGCTCATAATTACATCACCAGCGGATTTCTCTGAACCCGACAACTCCTCCATCAAGAAATCAAGTTGAGTATCTTCATCTGAGACTGACACGCCGCGGGCGCGGGCAAACGACTCAAACCGTCTGCGTCTTGGGCCCGTCAACTGATAAAGACCCCAACCACCGCGCGACCCTGGCACAATTGGGCTCTCTTCATTGCGCCCTGAATCTAAGCCGCTTTCATCTTGGAAGTTCATCACAAATGCCTCAGCAATATGCGGAGGCAGACCACGGCTCATTAATTTATTTCTCAATCTATTTGCATCCGAATTCTCATCTGCAAAAGCTTTCCGCCCGGCCTGTCGCCCCTTATATTCTTTGACGGCTGGCGCAAGCTGACCAGTCAGGCTCGCGACCTCAGAACCAAGCATTTTCTTCTTGTTGTCTTGCAGATAGCGCATCGCTTCGACAGGTGACTGAGCCGCTATGCGCTTGACGATACCCGAATGAATTTTTGTTTGAGCCTCTGCAATCTGCCCTCTGACAACTTCTGGCGATGAACCATTACGAGCGCCGGCGTCCTGGGCTTCCTGAATAGCAATCTTGATGCTTTCCTGAACTTTTTCAGGATCAAAAATAGCGTCATTAATGGCAGATGAAACGCGAGCATTTGCTGTGTCGTTCAGGTAAGTTCTGCGCTGACTTGATGAATGACGGTCAATACGCTGCAAAGCACCCTGATAACGACCCTCAATAGCCCCCTGAGCCTTTTTTCGAGCACTCCCGCTCAAACCACCCAGAATTTCGTCCTGCCTCTCTTTGAGCCGCTTGCTGACGCTGTCGCGCTCGTTTACAGCGTTGCCGCCTAGGCGGTTCATGAATCCAGAACCATCCTCGTATAGAAGCTGCCTCACTTCATCTGAAAACTTGGTGTCGGCTTCCTTGGCTGCAGCCGTATCAATTTCATCCTGATAGACATCAAGACTGTTCGAGACATCGTTTAAGCCGCGGGCAAGCTGACCTACCCCGGTTCGTGCGGCCTGCACGGGTACAACCCGTTGTGGTGCAACCGTGGCGGCTTGATGGCGAGCGCGTGGAACGAGTGCCATTAATAGGCCCTCGCCGTTCTCAATCCTCGCCAACTGTCAGTTTGGCGAGGAGGCTGCGCATACCTGCTGAATTTAGATCCAACCTTAGCGCCTGTGGTCAAGACGGTTGAAATTGCGCCGAAAGTTCCTTCGGAGCGCGCATTTGCTGCCTGAGTTAACGAGTTTGCAGATTGCTGTGAAAGTGAGGTTGCGTCACGGCGAGAGTTTTCCCTGATAGAAAAGGCATCTTCATCAATCACCTGCGAACTATCGTCCAGCAAATCAATTGCAAGCTCCCCTTCAACATCAACCCCATTGGCCGCCAGTGCCGCGCGCTGATTGCCGAGTTGAATGGCACCGGCTCTGCGCCGTCTGTCGCTTTCTTCTCGCCCCTGCTCAAGTCTTTGGCGCGCCGAACGCTCCTGATCGGCTGCCTGCTGTTCCAGGGCGGAAGCCTGGGCGCGCCCGTTCTGATATGTAGCATAAGCCCCCAAAAGGCCCGACCCAACACCAAACAGAGTGCTTGCCCCGCCCAGCGCGCTACCGACTGAGCTGACGGCCCCGGCAATTGTAGAGCCAATTGTTGTCAATGAAACCGGATCAACGCACATCGGTATTTCCTTTCTCAAAAGGCAGAAACTTATATCCATCCACCACAAGCGGCTCACCAACGAATTTGAACCCCGCCCATTTTAGCCAGCGAATCGTCACTTTATTGCCCTCATAGACCATGTTCCACGCCCTGTTGAAGCCACCCGTTAAGTCATCAATGATTTTTGGGGAACGTTGAATGAAAATCCGGCGCGCCGTGCGATCGTCAATCAAAGGTGTAGCCACCATCCACGGACAGCACTCGCCGCTCAATATCGTTTTGCGAATGCGCCCCCAACAGCAAAGCAACTTTCCATCAACATAAGCAGCTTTTGCCAGATCAGACACAGCGCGCATATGAAGCATTCCAGCCTCAATTGGCGCGCCCTGAGCCATAACCCGATACTCAAGCCGATCCATTGGGCGCATGCTTTGAGCCATCAGCCGGGCGTCATGTTCTTCGAAATCCTTGATCACCACATGAGCCATCAGTCTGACCTTCCAATGGTGATTTCTGGTGAAAGGCCCAAAATCGTCATTGGCAACGGGTAATCCTGCCGGACAATGACTGTGCCCTGCTTGTTCCAATTCGGATAAACCTGGATAGACACCATATCGGTCTCCATCCCGATAGGTCGCGAAAGGTCAATTTTCGTCTGAACAATCTCGTTAAGTCGATCGCGCGAATGACCAGCCTTGATGCCGCGGGTACGCTCCACCTGAATGTTGACTTTGTTGATGCTGATTGGCCGACCTCTTGCCGAACCAACGTCTTTCAACTCAACAGCAGGCGAGAGGTTCTCAATTTCTGCATAAAAGGGCAAGCCAACGATGACTTTTGTTGCGGCGCGCTGCAGCGTCACTTGCCCGACAGTCACAACCAGCCGCTCCTCAACGTTTCCATCTGCCAAAGCAACAACGGTTTCGCCCTCAAGGTGATCGAGCCCGGTGATGGTTGTTGTTGCTGCGCCTTCATATTTGATACCGCAATCCACAAACCATGCGTCTTCAACACCAACAAATTCTCGATCATCCATGCGCTCGATATAGCGCTTGACTTGTCCGTTGATGGTTCGTTTCACGAGCAAATAAAGGCGATCCACCTTGCCTTCCGGGATAACCACAGCCTGCTCAACAAGTCCGCCGCTCAAGTCGTGGTCGCACCAAGCCCAAACCTGGTGTTCACGCTTGTAAGTCAGGCTGAGAAGCTGCCCGTTCTCAAGATAGACCCAGACGACAGAAAACGGATTTTTAGCATACGCCCAGCCTGCAATTTCACTTTGACGAAAATATTGAGGTACAAAAACCGTCAGATCATTGCCGGAATAACCATCCTGCTCGAATGCGTATCGCAGATCCCGAACCTGTCGCCCCGTACGATCGACAAACAGGGCTGTATCTTCCACCACAAGAGGTTTGACCGACCTGGAGCCCGAATAACCGAACTGCGTTTCAATCGGATTGGTCGCAGTCAACACGCCCTCCGGCCCGCTTAAAGAAAACTCACCAGAAGATGTGAATATCAGCAGCTCCCGAAGCTGCAGCATTGACTTAACCTCTGCAATTCCATCCGCAGTCACCGATTTGGAAAAGCTGTCGTCTGCACGAAGAACACGCGAGCGCGTGAAGTTCTCATACCCGCCGATACGGGAGGGGAAAACGGTCTCTGGTTCATTGATGCTTCCGCCCGGAATGAGCCTTTGCTGAAAAAGGCTGATCACAGACGGGTAATCATTTGGCGTTTGAAACCTCTCGGCAACCTGAACCGGAGTGTTACTCAAGTCCTGAGCAATGTTGTTGTCAACAAATTCGCCGGTATCGGTGAAACCAATATAGCCGAAAACACCATTGCGCTCTTTGTAGATGTTGTATTCTTCGCCAGCAACAGGCGTCCATGTCAGGGTGATCTTTCGCCCGTCCACGTCCAAGTCGTCAGACACAACATCAATCTCATTGGAAGGCAACCCCTCAACCCCGTCAGCTACCGCTGCAATCTTATACTTGTAAGTCTCTGAGCCGAAGATATTAGCAACGCCAGAAAAATCAGTCGGCGCGGGAATGTCTGGATTGACTTGAAGGTTTGAGAAATTCCAACTGGCAACATCTGTTCGCGACAGCTTTTGCGGATAAACCTCGTGCTGCGCCATATAAACAACATCAACGGATTGAGCGTAATCGACAACCTGGGCTTGATCCTCATTGTATGGCGTTGCTGTCTGGAAAGGTGCGCCACCATCCATCAACCAGTCGCCATCGTCGACAACACGCATGACGGAATCGCCAAACACCAAAACGAGGTTTTCTTCCTGAGATCGCCGAAACGGCAAGAGCCTGTGCTTCTTTGTGCTGTCCATCACCTCGGCAACAAAATGGGTTCCCGCCCGGTTGCTTACGCCGCCGTGCACGTGGATGAAACAGTTATGCCCTACCCGCAGCGCAACATCGTACTTTTGCGTGTCTATTCGACCATAAAGGGCGGGACCAACAACACCTCCGCCGAATGAAGGTTGAAACCGTGAGGTTGGCATTTACCGCCTCCAACTCAGATACTCAGGGTCTCCGAAAGCTCTACCTGAGCGCGCGTCAATATACTCGGCGTCAGGCATGGTGATTGCAGGCGTGTTTTGTTCATCCCCTGCAATTGCTATATCTATCATGATTTGAGCCTGCTCAGTCGCGAACCGTGCGCGCGACACACTTTCTGTCAGCGGCATGGCAACAGCAGAGGCAACCATAGCAGAAAGCGCATCCTTGAAATATTGAGGCATCAGGTCAGTATTTTGCTGATCGCGCGTAAATTGGATGAAGGCCCGCTCAACATTCGTATAGATGTAGGTTCCGATGCTTTCATAAGGAGCCGAAGGGTCCTTACCTTGCTGCATGAGCATTGTTGCGACGCGCCGATCGTTTATCCAATGAACGTCAAGCACCCCGGCTGGCCGTTCATACTTGAACAGCCATTCATCAGGCCGATCGTTTGCCACGGGCGCAAGAGCCCGCAGACACTTGGCAAAAACCCACCAGTGTTTTTCGAGCAGCGAGCGGCGCAAATCATCATAGTGGAGCTCATACTGCTCAGATTGAGGCGTTCCTTCACTCAGGTTGTTGACTCTGGGCAAGCCCAGGTATTGAGATGCTCCACGGTTGCAAATCTGAACAACGCTCATGTATCACCCTTTCCGTTGGATAGACGCCACAGCTTTAGATGATGGACGCCTTCGCAAGCCGCATTTCGCGCCCATGATCGCTGAACCGTATATGCCCACGCTCCCAATCGTTAATGTAGAATCTGCAATAATCGTTATCATAGATAAGAGCAAAACCCTCCTTGATCGCTGCTGGATAATCTTTCACGATATCTAAATCAACACAAACAATTCCCCATGACCGGAAACTGGTTGCATCAACGAAAACGAGCCTCAATTCTTCGGCTTTGAGCAAATTCAGATTTGTGTATATCACCTGGTTGGCAATGACTGCCGGCGTCCCAGGCTTCCAAACTCGTTTAACCATAGCATCCCCCTATCGGAAATTTCATTTTTGCAAAAAGGCCCCGCCCAACAACAGGCGAGGCCCCAAAAGCATAGTCAAAACAGCAGGCTGTTTAAGCCTTGCTGCTTCCTCCAGCCTTCGCTGCGCTATCCTGATTTTGAGGTTCAGGCGACTTTCCAGTTGGTGCTGACCCGACATCTGATTTCAACGCATCGAGTTCAGCGGTCACATCCGCAGCATGTTTCTCAGCGCTGTCCACACGTTCAGACAGAGAAGCGATTTGCTCCTTTGCCCGATCCAGTTCAGCCTTTGCCCGATCCAGTTCAGCCTTTGCGTCGTCACGCTCTTTCTCAGCAGACGCAGCAGACGCAAGCGCCTCTTTTGCAGAGGTGAGGTCAGCCAAATCAGCAAGAGAAGCCTCAATATCTTCGGGTGAAGGGTCAGCCAAATCCTCTTTGGCATCCTTCATCCATTTTTTTGAGAAGTCATTTTTGCCATCCTTAATCCAGAACTTCGCACCAATGACCCGCTTGCCCTCATAGTAGCCAGGCAGCATGGCTTCAACGTATCGAGCTTTAGCCATTGGTCTGATTCCCCGCTGTGACGCCCGCTGTGATTTTACCAGCCGTATGCGTGCCGACGACCGTATAATTGAGCCGCATATATTGCCCGTCCGATCCTTGAGGAATGACGGTTATTGGAAAGACCTTCCCTGCGATCAATTCCGCAAGAGGAATGACAGGAGACGCCGCAACAATTCTGGCAGAGCCAAACGTATCGCTGTCGTCCATCTCCACATTGACCTGCAAAGACGTGCCACCAGCAAAATTCTCAGTCACCTGAATGAGTAGGGGAATGTGATTGCCGCCACCAATATCCTGTTTAACAGGCCCCGGAGCGTGAGGAGGCACACCAGGTGCGCCCAAGTTGATGAAATTCTCCGAGACAGCAGTGATAGTAATCCCCTGCTGATCGGAAAGAAGAGCTTGATTGTCAAGCAACATAATTTTAGTCCTTTCATGATCGCCAGCCCCGATTGCTCTCAGGGCTGACTGTTGATAGGTGCGTCAGTTAAACGACACGAGCTTCGGTTTCCATCAGGGCATCAATGCGAGCAACCTCATACTCGCCCCACATAGTCACCCGTTTACCTGCTACGTTTTCGACTGTGAGAGTGCCATTCTTGGCCTTCTCAAGAGCCTGTTTGCGCAGGAACTTGGCAACGGTGCGAGATACGTAAACGCAGGTTTTGCCCCCCGCTGTTGCACTCATATCCAGCTCTTCCTCTGCATCGATCATAAGATCGAGCAGGTCAGCGCCGGCTGATGCATCTTTTGTGAGGGCAGAAACATCGATGTTGCAGATTCGAGCATTGGCGCGCCAATCCTGATCCGTCAGACCGATATCCCATTTGAAATGATCCTCATAGATTTCCATCTTGACCTGCTTGTTGTCTTGCAAGAAATCCTTGGTACGAGAACCCTTGTCCTCATGATGCAGTCCAACCTTCGACCCGCGAGGATAAAGAAGCTGCGTTGCAGTCTCCCCCCAGGTAATGAACCAGATTGACGCATTATCAGACCCGGCGCCACCCGCATCAATAACCTGTCGCGCCGCAGCGGTAGCATTTGGGTTGGTGCGCAACTGAGAATAACGAGCGCTCATGCCCATGAAGCCTTCGGGAGTCAGCGCCGGCGAACCATAGAACATTTCAGAGGCAACAAAGTTATTGAAACCCTGCATGATGCCGCGCGATTTGTTCGCCCGAAAACGATTTTCATTACCCGACAGGTCAGCAAGAGCTTTGTCCACCTCAAGGTAATCCTCGATCATGCCGGTTGTATCTTCAACAGGCACCTCCTGAGTGTTGGATGGTTGCACACCCATATTGTAGCGACGATAAGCCGGGGTAGGGATGCCGGTACGCACAGTCGTTTTGTGTTTTGAACCGTTATTGCATTCCTGATAGTTCGCATGGCGAAGAATTGGATTCATCTCTTCCATGGTTTCCACGATTTTGACGATGGAACCATCGGCATTCGTGTTGTTCATCACGTCGATAAGCGACGGGTTAATAAGACCTACTTCGGCCATTGTATTGATCCTTTCCGATCAGGTTTTCTTTTCTTTGTAAAGCGCATCTTCCAAAGACATATTCTGCGACGCAGACGCTCCTTTCAAAACTGGGGCTTCTTTCAATTGGGCTCCAGCCTTCATGGCAAAGCGGATCACCTCTGGATGATTGCCCAGACCACTCTGGTTAAGAACATCTTTGAGAGCCTGATTGCCAAACGCTTCAATGGCTTTTACAGCCACACCAACATTGGCATCATAGTTATCGCCGCCGATTTCCTTGTCAGCCTTTGCTTCATTTTCCCAGGTTTCCATCTGGGAGTTGAACGCCTCAGCACTTTCCTTTGTCTGATCAGCAACAAGTTGAGCCTGCCGACGAGCTGCCTCTGCCAATATGTCCTTTGGCGTAGCTTCGGGATTTTCCTTCAACCACGGGTCCATATCGGCGGCAAACTTGTCGAACTCACCTTGATAATCTTCAAAGCCTTCGGGAGCTGAGAGCGCTAGGGTTTCCGGCTCTGGTTCGGTTTTCTTTTTTCCCTGCCCAGAGTCGTCATCATCCTCTGACTTTTTGTCATCGGAATTGTCATCGGCCGGCTTTTTGTCGCCGTCGTTTTTATTATCTCCATCATCCGGCTTATCGCCATCAGCAGACTTGTCACCGCCCAAAAGGCTTGAGGGAGGAGATCCGGCGAGAGGAGTACCGCCATCCCCTCCCTCGTCGCTGCCCTCTCCACCGTCAAACGGTATTGGAGCAGTGATTCCCGCATGTGACACAGCGGTGATAGCCAGAGAGTTTTTAAGAATATCGAGCATGTTATTTCTCCTCAGTGTTGTTTGCCGCGTCCGTCTCGTCGATCGCAGCTTCAAGCTGTTTCTGGCGCTCTTCCGCCTCAAGCAGCATCTCGGTATAAACAGTCATTCCAAACGGATAGACATGGTGTGCCAGAATCTCAGCACCAACCTGTTGCCGCCCTTTGAAAAGAGCATCCCAGGCGTTGCCGTTGAATGTGAAATTCTGCAACCCGCACTTGTCCAAAACCGACCACAAAATAAGCTTGCCGCGAGGATCGGAAAGCAACCACCCCCAAGCCTCATCAATCTGTTGTTGCAACATTGCCTCGACAATTTCTTCGCGGCTGAGTTCTTTTTTATCAACTCTGCTCATAGCGGCGCCCCCCGCTGTAGAGCCTCTGCACCACGTGCATTTGCCTCAGATATCAACTTGGCCGCGTTGGCAATCGGTTCAGCTGACTCCACCATCTGCTCCTGCTGTGCCTGTTGAGCTCGACCTTGCCGGATTTGAGCGACCTCGTCGGGGGCTGTCAGCGTATTTGGAGGCGGGCCCACCTGGTCAACAAACTCACGCAGCATCGCATCACCATCCAGGTTATCGATAACATCTGGCTTGAGCTGCGCGAGAGATCCGGCAAATCCGAGTGTGCGCTCAATTGCCGCAACACCAACGGCTTTCTGCGCCTGGGCAAGCAGCGAGACATATTCCACCTTAATCGGCATCCCGACCAGCGCTTCGGGAGCGTCAGGAACAATGTCCGCCTCAACCATGTAGTGAAACGTTGCCTCAATCACTTTGGAAAGCAGTTCATAATCCAGGCTTTCGAGTACCGGGCCAAGCACAATCAGCTTTTCTTCATGCCTCTCAGCAATCTCGGTTGCCGTAACCTGCCGCCGATCACTCATTGAGGTCATCAAGAACAGATCCTCGAAGAATGCCGAGGATATGCGGTTGCGCGTCTCGTTGATATCAGCCATCAGCGCACCAACATCAGGACGAACCTCGACAGCCGGGCGAAGTCCGCCTTGCTGTAAATTGGTTGTGTCCATAGTCGTGACGCCGCCCGGAATGTTTCGGTATCTTTTTTTAAAGCCAGCGCCGGCTATCATCGGCGGCTTGTACGAGTATTGGATAGCCTGGGCTTTGTCTCGATGCTGAACCTGCAATTGAACACTGTCACCAAGCGCCAGCAAGGCCGGCCATTGAGTCGGCCACACCTCGTTGTCCACCTGATCCCATCGAGGACCCAGGATATTGTTTATTCCGTAGCCGCCTTCGGCCAGAAACTTTCCGGTTTCACCAGCCTCCCAATAGAAGCTTGCCATCGGCATGTCTTTTGCCATCGAGGACATTGGGTCACGCTCAAGCCTCTGCTCGATAGCGTGGTTAATGGTCACGGGCTGATGCAGATTATTAGACTTGTAGGCACGGTAAGTCCCGTTTGAGACATTTTCCACCCCAAACTCTTGCACCAATTGCCCAACAGTTTTCTGGCAGGAATAATGAAGCTGGTTCATTCGGCTTTTGCCATCCTCGCCCAGTCGGTAAAGCCCGACCGGAAAGGCATGGGTATGAATGACATTCTCAAAATCGCCAACCATCAGGCCACCAAAGACGCCAAACAGCCCTAAGTCAGAATAGCACTGCGAGAACATGCGATACGTGTTGGAAGCCCTGATCACGTCATACATGCGCATTTGAACAACATGAAGCCATTGCTTAACCTCAAAATCCTCTTGCGCGCCGCGATCATAAACACCGAGTTTGAACCAAGGGCGTGAAGGAGAGGTCACGCCGGCCATCAAGCCAGAAACCAGTGTTCTATGAGCCTTCTGAGCCGCACTATCGATTATGCGCTTGTTGTAACTGGCGCTCCTGCGGCGCTCACCAACCTCAAAACGACCCCTCGTCGGCTGCATGATGTCGCGGATTTCTTCATAAATCGGTCGAACATAATTGAAATCGCTGTCCATTCCTGAACGGCGAGCCTCAAGGGCTTTGAGTTTTTCCTTCACCCCATCCATGGGTTATGTGCCCAGGGCGGTCTTTTTGCCCCCAGTCTGAACTTCGCCCTGTACTGACGAGCCTGTCAGGATTGTTCCCCGACGCCCCGACTTGCTTTTGCTGGAGGCTTCTCGTCGAACAGGATCTTTTGACGCCTGATATTGCGTTGATCGTTTTGGTGAAGGTGGCACGACGCACATTATTGTGTCCCCCAGATTGGATCATATTTCTCGTCAGCGTCTTGCTCCTGCTGATTCGTGATGCTTCGAGCTACCACAGGATAAGAAAAAGTTAAAGCCAATGCGTCCGCAATATCAGGAGAACTTATGCCTCGCTTCTTCATATCGGACTTTTTCTCAAGCTCGATCGCGTTGTTTGCATCGTATGAATACATTGGGGACAACAGTTCAAACTCAAGCTTTTGGTTTTTTTCAGGTATCATCCCGCCCGTTTTCAACCACTCCCGCATAGACCCCCAAATTTCGGAACGCTTGTTTGTTGCCAAAAGCTGACTGGTACCTATTGACTGGTCAGACTTCGAGCCAAAATTGATGCCCACAACCTCAAAACCAAGTTGTCGCAATCGATCGACGACGCCGGCACCAATGCCCCCCTCGTCGATGAAAACTCCGTCTGGCCTGTATTTTTGAATGGCTTCGGCCACTTTGCCGGCCATCTGCATTGTATCGAGTTTGGAGAACACCTCTATCGGCATGGTGCGCGCATCCCGTCCCCGCCTGGGATAAATGACGCTCAGATCATCGCCGAACCGAGCAACATCAACGCCCAGAATCATTGGGTCGCTTATATGAGTAACAACACTCCCGCCCTGGGCCTTTCGAACATCATCCGTCAGGATGAATTGTTCGTCTGTCTCGGCTTCGAAGCTACACATATATTCAGATTCAATTTTGCTCTCAGACATGCCGCCCTCTCTTTCTTCCTGAATTTGCGCGTCAGTCAGAATCCCCGTATCTCGATATGTCGCCAGATCCGCGAGCCACCTATCGTTGCCCATTGCCATTTGGTGCGTCGTGTAGGCGTGATTACGCCCTCGTGGCGTTGTGATGAACATCGCCCACCCACCATTTTCCAATAGAATCGGCCTGATGTAATCCCAGGCAAGCGGATTGGCGAGCGCCCATTCGGTAAACACCACCCCAACAGGATTAGAGCCGACCAGACTGTCGTAATTATCGGAACCCGCCATTTGCCACATAGAGCCTTGGCCGAGCTCTATCAGCATTTCCTGCGACGATGTGCGCTTTCGAATAGACTCCGGCAGGAATTGCTTGATTATTCGCCTGCCCTGACCATCAACCCCGTTCCATATCGCCTTTCGCGCTTGAGCTTGTTCGGGAAACAGGTGCCAATACGTGCCGACCCGCTTGAACATCTCGCGAGCAGTGATATTCAGAGCCGTGCTGTCTTTTCCGGCGCGGCGGTGCCAGATCACGGACGTGCGCTGATATTGCTTTCCATAGCCGAAATTATTGTAAAGCTTGACCTGATGCCGCCTGGGCTTCCAAAGGTGAGGGATAGTAACCATAACCCGCACTTAGGCCAGTTCCGCAGAATTGTGAATAGAGCAGATTCACCTCACAGGCGGCCGCATTCTTTTGTAATCTGCCAGCATCTCTACAAAATGCTTGAGCGCTCCATTGAGAGATTGTGTCCCACCGCGCTTATCGATCAATTGGCGCAAGACATAAATCCTGTGCTCTAAAAATTTGATCTTTGCCTGAGCATAGCCATCATCCATCAGTCGCTTCCCCAACAAAGCGGCGTAGTCATCGGAACAAATCACGATACAGCTCCGCCGCATCATCGTTTTGGTGCAGCCATTTTCTTGTTAATATCTTCACTCGCACGGCTATCATCATCAAAAAAAACAAAATAATTACAGCAAGAACAACAATCGTCAGAACAACATCCAACATTTTTAATCTCTCCTTTTTTTGTTATCGGTAGTCGCCGCTGCAAGCTCTTCCGTTGCGGTTGCAACGCACTTTGGGCTTGACCATACATTTCGTTCTAGCTTGCCGTCGAAAGCCAACCGCTCTGCTACAATCAAACCAGGCACCATCGGGTATCTGCGATTATAAAGCACGACACGTGTAGGTGAGTGTTTCATCGAATGTTTTCCTTACCATCGCTCCAGCTTCTCAAGCACAAGTGTTGTACAAAGAAGTGTCAACGCGCACTGAACAAGAGCGCCGAAATCTAGGGATAACCAACCAAAAGCATACTCAAACGCTGGCGGCAAAAGCAACGTAGCCCAGGCTACAAACCTTAACGTGTTATAGTCACGCACAATCAATCACCTCCTATGTCTGCGCGTCTATTTTCTTTGCCATCAACGAACCTCGTTGGCGTGAAGAACTCCATCCAATAAAAGCCATCGGGCTCGCATGGGCCAACGATGCCAGATTGCGTGATTGATGGATCGTGATCAATCTTTCCATCCTGGCAGATAACAACATGGTTTACGCCAGTCTTGCTTGCGCCGACCAGAAGAAACCTCAAGCCCGGATTGAGATGCCCGATACAACTCAGCACAGAATTCAACCCATCATCGCCGTTGAAAGCCATGCTGACACGAGCAAGTCCGTGATCGCGCAACCAGGCATCCATCTTCTTGTAAAAATCTGGATCTCCATCAAACTCATAAAAGTGTGGAACATCATCACGCGGAACCTCCAGCATGCAAGCAATGGCAGTCCGTGCGCAATCGCCGTAAATGCCGTTCGCGGGATCATGGCGATTCGCCTGAGTTTGATAGCGCAGATCAGTATCAACCTCCCTAGTCATAACCATCACCGATCACACCAATCAAAATCGCCTCTAAAGTGGCTCCGCGAATAGTGTATGATCCAACCGGAGAGTCTGGATACCAGATCAACTCCCACAGCTCACCCGTCGCAAGCGACTTTTGATAATCCTGCTCAGAAATCCATTCGCTTTGCTCATACCCATCATGAGAATTGAGGTACTCCCCGACGCTTTCATGATAGCCAAAATGAGGATTGTGTCTCAATGAAAGTCCGAATCCATGACGCGCTGGAAGGGCGTTGATAATCATCCCAGCTAGGGTCTGAGAAGACATGCCTTTCGCTCCATCGTCAAGGCAAACAGTTGTCGCTTTGTTGCGTTCGCGTATCTCATTCGAATAGTCAGCATTCGAAATGATTCCCTCCTGAGCCATGGCGCGCAAAAATTCTTCTGGAATGTCTCTCATTGGCACAGTCTGGATCATTGTTTTTCTCCAGCAAAGAGCGGGGCCATGGAGAGCTGATAGTCAAACAGCTTTTTGCTTTGAGTCTGACCTCCCAGCTTCCTCTTTGGCATAACAAGACCAAAAGATGCCGCCCCGTCAGCTGGAAAAACGACCAATGGCCCCGTGTCGTCACCAGCCGGTTTGCGCAGAACTATTCCACGTATGCCAGGGTTCAAATTTACACTCTTGCCGATCTTATTCAAAAGCTTCTCGTTGATAGGTGGAAACGCATCAGTTAGATCATGCATTTTGGGCAGTGTGCTGCGCCAACCAGGATAATACCCATTAAGCGCAAAGCATCCCCTAACTCCAAATGCGAGGTCGAGATCCTGCACACTGCACAGCCCTTGTTCTACCGAAAATCTACGATTCCAGAGCTTCGACTTTCGAAACATCTTAGGCAACCGCAACAGAGCTCTGGGCTGGTTCATTATTGCTGTTTTGTCATGATGGCACACAAGAACAGTGCCGTTTGTTGCCACAACAATAATGCCACCCTCTGGGTGAGGCTCCAACAGCATGTAATTCAAATACATTCGACTAGATGATCCACCCGTCGCATTGTGCGCTGCCAGAAGAACGCCCATGTTGCACTTCAAATCAAGGCTGTCAGGATCGAGATGCATTTTAGTTTTTTTAGTCATGACGCTTACCCCTCAACGGAATTGGGCGGCTTTCTGAATAACCGCTCTCAAACCCATTATCTTTAAGCTGCTTTGCCAGCGCAGGCGGAACGATCAATCCTTGCTCACCATTCCAATCCTTTGTCGATGCCAAAATGCCGTCGATTTCTTTTTTGTTGTCGCTTCGCATGGCGCTACTCCTCTGTTTCGCCGTCAAAATTATCGATCACGTTGACCGTCATGTTCTGGTCAACCTCAGTCTTGTCCTTAAGTCCAACATCACGGGCGACGATTGTTGAATTGAAGAACCCGGAAGCAGCTCCTTCCATCTTGATTTGCAGCATAAGCTCCTCTGCCTGCTCAACCACATCACACAACAAGTGACCGGGGGCCTTCCATGAGCGCCAGGTGCGCGGCGCCACACCACAAAATAGTGCGCAGCCCGACGCCGTTGGATAGCGTTTTTTGGGGACTTTACACACCAACCCTGTGCCGAACGCCTTGATTTCCCATAGCGGGTTTTCTGCAACCCACTGGAGATAGGCAGTAACATCTGCCTGCAAATCTTCCGGATTGTCGTACGTTGGCGGCCTACCACCCCAATCGCGAGCTGCTTCCCACACTTCTTGTGTGCGGGTGTTAAGCGCATCTTCTTTTGGTTTTTCCGGCTTGTTGTCGTCCTGCAAGGAATATCTCCAATTAAAAAGCTAGGGCAACAAACGCATAAAGCCACGAGACAATTGATACTATTTGGAATGCGGCAGGCCAAAATTTGACGTTGGCGGCATTAACCTCTCGATTGTGTATGAGTAGCTGACAGCAATATGCCGATCCGGAAGAAATCAGACCGGCAGTTATTGCATGACTGTTGCCCAAAATAGCTCCAGCCATGACAAGCGACAACGTTGACAGCGCGCCAACAATGAGCGCGGCTAAAAAGTTTGCTACCTTGAAATCCATATCGACCTTCCCTTTCTGATTTGCACGGCAACACGCATTACATTTTTGGGTCGCGCTTGCAACGGTTAATCAATGACAAGCCAGTCATCTGCAAGCATGTCCGCTTGAGAGGCAAGCCAACCCGGTTGCATCGTTCCGCCCGCCGTCATCATATCGATATGGGCATCAATCGAGACGTGAGTAAGTCCGGCTTGGTGGTAAACGGTGCCTGGCGTCAACTCCATGTCAGGCGTCCCGCCAACGAGAACTAGCCACATATCCTTGCCATTCCAGCCGGCGCGACAAACTTTTTTCCCATCACGAAGCTTAAGCAGGGCGTCGCCAAAGGACATATTGGCGTCAGGCCGCGCGTCAGCAAAAGCCGTATCGCCCTCGATTGCCGTATAACCTTCCTCAAACGCCTTTGTTGGCGACCAAGATATATATCCATCAGCGTAATGGACGACATACCCCAGATCATTTTTGGTCATCTTGAACCGTGGCGATTCCTCAACGGTTGTGGTGTCGTGCACAGCCCCCTCACGCATGAAGTGCCAGCGCCCATCCTCTTGCTTTTCAGCAGATATTATTTTAGCAGCATGAACTACTTTGTGTGACATGAATTTTCTCATCACGACTCCCCCTTGGATACCGCTGCACGAACAGCAGCGTCTTTAGCTTCAAGCAATTTCCGCAACGCAACCGTGCGTTCAGGATTGCGTGGCACCGTGTCAACAACTTCGGCCGCCAAAACCCCGAAAGGCGCACTGATCTTTTGAAGATGATCAGGCAAGTGCTTGTATTCAAAAAATTGCATGATGTGTTCCATCATATTCCTCCTTTGGTCGTGAGTTGCAGCGCCCAGACTGACCGAGCCTGAGCGCTATTTTTACGATAAAATTTTGTAATCCTGTATTGCGGTGATTTCCGCTGAACCATCACCATTGCACCACTCAAGCCATGATGCATCCTCTTGGCCCAGCACATCAACAGCGGCATTTTGAAATATGGCTTCGTTCATACCAAAACGCCCTGCCTTGGATCATCTGTTTTGTCGATCATCCTGAAAAAACATTCATCGCCGTCATGTTGATCATCCCAGACATACCATGCGTTGAGCATTGGTGGCGCACCTTGCCCGGTGAAATCAATCCGCCAGCGCATGAGGTATATCCGTGATGGCTTGTGTTCTCGCCATATGGGCTGCTTCTGAGCTGTGCCCAGCCATTGCAGCGGAAAAGCAACGCTAGGTATGGCGCTTTGAGGACTTCTAGCGCATGACGCACCCATTTGGGGTCACCGTGACACTCACTGAAAGGCGGGTTAGTGATAATGCAGGTGTTTGCCGGCAATGTGGTTAAATCATAAAAATCGCAGATGTTCGCGCCGCACCCGCGATCAATGAGATCAGACTTTAAGATATTGAGGCCAGTACACTCCTCCAGATCACTTGCCATTTTTCCATCGCCGGCCGCGCATTCGAAAATTTGTTCGAATTGCAGAAGCCGTGACATTTCCGCCTTGCAAAAAGAACGAGTTGGCTCTGATGGAGTTGGGTAAAAATCATCACCGTTTCTCGGTAGATACAATGCTTTTTTTTTATTCCCATCGCCATCGCGCACATAAACCGGCTTTGATTTTTTGCCCGTTGCAGCAAAAAGACCATGAGCCCCCGGTGTGTCGGTCATAAAGTCACCTTAAAGTTGGTCACGGTCCAACCTCTCCACCATCTCAATACGCCGACCAATCCAACGCATGACGTTCACCGCCATGGAATTTCCAAACGCCTTGTATCGAGGCCCGTCCGGGCAATCACACGCCGGTTTTCCTTTTCGTGGAATCGCTGTGTAATTATCGGGGAACCCTTGAAGCCGTTCGCATTCGAGGGGTGTTAGGCGACGAACCGCCCAGGTTTCTGCTATGTATGACCGACTGGACCCACCGTTCGCAGCGCGCATATTTGCTGTGTCGTGAGGACCTTCGGAAACAGCTCTCTCCTGAATGGCTATCGCAGCGTGTCCGCCAGCATTCCCATGACTTTTGTGATGGCCCATTGAACGCAAGGGAGGGTGCACGCCATCAGTTTGATTCTGAACCTCAGTTCCTTTGCAATCGAAGGCTATTAATATGTCTTGATCGCCGCGATCAGCTTCTGCTGAGATCGGCGGCGTTACATTGGAGGGGCCGCCATCCTTACCCCGTGTGTAATGACTCGCCTTGAATGCGTAACTGTCCAGATCCTCAGCTAAACTGTCATTGGCTTTTGCAAGCACAGTGCGAGCCACAAACGACTCAGTCTCCCAATCTTGTCGCCCCATCGATCCAGCGTTAAGGCAGTGAGAAACATCATCTGCAATCAACCTGCCATCTAAATCGAAGTCGGTTCCAAGTCCGCCACCGCCTGTAGGGCGGCTTGCAATTGTGGGGGCAGGTTTTTGCCCCGCTTTTCGGCGCGGCGCAGGATCCCCGCGCATGCCTTCGGGCTCAAGTAATGCTGCTGCGGCACGTCGCCAGTCTCCAAGATATCCGACAAGGAACACACGCCTTCGTCGCTGTGGCACTGCGCGTCCAAAGCCGTCCACTCGCACATATTGAGCGTCAAGAACTCTGTAGGCGAACCCATACCCGCATTCGCGAACGAATGCGAGGAAGGTTGCGAAATCGCTGCTTTCATCCCATTCGTCTCCGGCTTGGAGATTTTCAAGTCCGCGTCGTACACCGCTTTCATCCTGCGGGTCCACGGAGAAAGAGGAAAGGACGCCGGGCACATTTTCCCAAACGATCCAGCGGGCGCCAAGGCGGCGAGCGAGTGCGAGATATTCGAGGGCGAGGTTACCACGCGGGTCATCCAGTCCAAGGCGCTTTCCCGCGACCGAGAAGGATTGGCAGGGTGTTCCTCCAACAAGGAGGTCAACAGGTCCGGCATCGGTTCCGATTTTGGTGAAGTCGCCATAGTTGGGTATCCCGTTCTTGGCCGGCGGCTCGCCTGGCATGTTTGATCCGTAGTGGTGAGCAAGTACCTCTGATGGAAACTTTTCGATTTCAGAGAAGAATTTTGGTTTCCAGCCCAAAGGCTCCCACGCAATGGTGGCAGCCTCGATGCCGGAACAGACGGAACCGTAAATCACAATCTTACCTCAAGCCTCAATTGTCTCGTTTTCTTACGTCTCTGGTTTTCAAGGTGGGTGACCAGTTCAAGATGATCGGGATTGCAACACAGTCGATTTTCACAAAGGTGATCAACCTGCTTTTTTGATGGTTTGTAGCCGTGCGCATGTGTAAACATCACAATATGAACAGCAACGGTTTGCCCATCGAGGCACATACGACCATAGCCACCGCCGCGACCGGCTCCAGAGGTTCCCCCTTGCCAAATCCAGCAGCCACTCACCTCGTCAACCGTCACATTACTTAGAATTTTTTCAAGTATGCGTTCGCGTCTTGATGTGCGCTGCATGGATATAGCCTCGTCACTTACCAAGGCAACCAGCTGTGACGCTATAGCGCCCAACAAAAAAACCGGAAAGTGCCACAGCAAACACAATGCCACCAGATATGCCGCCCGGCAGAACATGGGCGGCCACCATCATGACGGCCACGTAGCACCCCCACAGCTTATAGATTGGGTCTTTCATCGGTAACGCGTTCCTTATCGCAGCCCTATTTCGTGCCTTCGTTTTCAAATGTGGTCTTTCCCAAAAACAGGCGCATCAGATCGTCCTGAGTACCGATGTTTTTAGCGTTCTCAACACCTTGGTTCGCAACTCTTACCAACTCCATGCAACCGGCCAGAGTGGCTTGACCCAGACCAACAGATGGCCGGTTGTTTTTTGCGGCGAACGACAGCATTGAGGAAACGCAGTCTCTAGCTTCCTGCACCTTTTGGGGATCTTCACCGTCCAGTTCTCTCAGGGTTGCCCAAAGCCAAACAAGCGTGGGAGCATGTTTGTCACGAGCCAAAAGAATGAACATTGGTTCATCAGGATCGGCATCGTTGTAACAGTCGAAATCGCCTGGATTGTTCTTCGTTCCCATCAATCAGTTCCTTCCTAAATTGCCGCTTTAATGGCCGCATCTTCTGTTTTGAAATCGATCTCTGCGTACATGATTATTTCCTTTTCTTGGTAGGTATTGGCGAGGGGCGCTATCGCTGATTGGTCCTGGCATCATTACTTCCCTTTGTCAGTTGGTGAAACGTTGGCATTCATTCACCAATTCATTGAAGTGTTTTTGGGCCGCAGTTTTGGCTTCTTCTTCGGTCTCTGATTCGCATACGGTATCGCCATCAAATTGAACGTAGAAACCCCGTCCTCTGCCTTTATCAAAGAAGTGCAAATTGTAAGTCCCAACGGGTGTTTCGGCGTCTTTAGACCACCCAGCACACAGGCCCAAATTTCTATTGGCAGCATGCTCTCGAAGATTAGAGAAGCGTAACATCAAGGGCCGCCTTCGATCTCTATACGATGGCACTCTTGGGACAGGTCTGACACCTGTTCGCCAGTGATGATAAATTCACATCTTGAACTATGGGCTGGAGTTAAAACAACCTTGAAATAACTGCCTTGGTCATCACGTTCTCCAAGCCCATTCACAGGGCCTAAAACAGCGATGTTTGTTGTTTCTGGCTTTCCCATGATGTCCGTTCTAATTGTAGGTATTCGGGACGCGATAATCAGTCCCCTTGTACCGATAATCCACGTGATGATATTGACCGTCCCAGCCTGAGCGAAGGTATCGCCCAAATAGGATTATTTGAGTTACGCGAAATGCTCGCACGATACGGCGTAAAAAGTACCTCATTGGTCAAATCTCCTTTATCGAGTATCGGCTTGCATATAATCTTCAAGATCAATCTGCGGTGAATTTTTGCGCCGTGTTAGGGCTGCGTTTTTCTGCCTGTGTGGGGCATCCCATTTGTTATGACAGCGCTGACATAGCGCTCTGCATCGATCAGGATCAGCATGGCTTTCGTCATGATCCATATGCGCGATCGTCAAAATCACCTTGCCACCAGTTTCAGGGTGCGGCTCGTAGTTTTCTGCTCGGCAATCTGGATGCTGTGGGGTGCCTTCACATTTGTTGTCTGCCCGTTCCAACAATGACGCACGAAACGCTTTCCACTCTTTCGAATGAATAGACCCACCTGGGTATCGTTTCATACGTTCTTTGGAAATAGGCAAAGCAGCGTCCCTATTTGTTGCCTGCGGTTTTGAGGACGGAAATCCCGGTATTGTCCATTGTATCGAACCGCAGAGTTTCGTTGATTTTTAAGTTGGAGAGACGGGCTGCATTAGGAAAAGCCGCAACGCCCAATTTTCTCATCAGACTAAGAGCCTCTTCCGGAGTGCCAAGCGTATCAACAATGGTGTGATTGCCGACGATCGGGCCTTCCATAACGGTGATTGCGAAGCCCTCGGTTCAAAATTTCCTCTTGCGTCTCCCTGACGTGGTAGGAGTTTGAGCCAGACAAAAGCACGGTACACCCCATTTCATCGTCAGGTAAAAGAGCGACGATGTGCCGGATTGCAACCAAGATGTGCCGCCCGTTTTCTGTGGTAAGTTTCAGCATGACACCCTCTAATTTGGTTAGTCGAAATCGCCGGGTTGTTCCGGCTCCTGGTAATCGTGAATTCCAGTTCCGCAGCAAGCAGCGCAGTCGCCCTTGATGCAGTCGTATGGACAACCTGGATCGTGACCATTGGCGAAAAATTCGCACTTTCCAGTGCCTTCGCAGGCCTCACAATCTTCATCATCAAACTGACTGTAATCAGCACCCGCTAGTAAGTTCGAGGCCATGTGATGTCCGTTTTTGCTGTAGGCAATAGCCTGTTGAATTTGGTGACCGTCTCTCCGGTCTGTCACGCCTGATATCAGGTGGCGTTCCCCCTCGATAGATCCGCAGCTATCGACCTGCCTACTTACATCGCCCGGCGGCGGTTGAGGTATTTCTGTTCTACGGCAAGCTTTTTCCTGCCAACCACTCAGATGCCCGTTGTCCACGGATGCTTTCGCTTCGGGATCCCCCTTATAACAGCGAGCCAACCGGCTCTGGTTTTTCCATGTGCGGCAGCATCCATTTGGCAGGCTCCGGGAAGGCAGCAATCCGTTTTTTCTGCCAATCAAAATAACCTAGCGCACCCGACACAGCGACCGGCGGAACAGGTTTTGGGTTTCGCAAAACAAGGCCGCGCGGTCCAAAAAACCAAGGTGAAGAATGTTCTTTCACGGCATCGGTAACTTCCACGGTACCGATCACAGCACCGCGCCATAGATATCGTGCTGGAGGACAGATAACACCGATGGATGCCATGAACTCTGA
Source organism: uncultured Rhizobiaceae group bacterium (assembly GCA_937930635.1). Taxonomy (GTDB): domain Bacteria; phylum Pseudomonadota; class Alphaproteobacteria; order Rhizobiales; family Rhizobiaceae; genus Pseudahrensia. The sequence goes on along the minus strand of CALHCF010000011.1, from coordinate 11,369 downwards.
CGCATCGGCGTATTCTTGCTGCGTCATTCCTTTCGCTGCATGAATGACAATCTCGCCACGAACGGCAAGCCCGTGGTTCATAGCCTGCCAGCTGCGGTTCTCAATATCCTTCCCAGCAAACATAATCGCCCAGGCCCAGGGCTGACGGACTGATAATGCGCGTGTTGGCAGCATGCTCATTTCCCTTATTGAGTCCCAGATTTGAGGTTCTCGACCGCATCCTTGGGTGCAGTTTCTAGCATCATAATTCGAACTGGCCCACCACGTGAACGCCGCTGGTATACGCCATGCAAGTAAACCACATCTTTTTCGCTCAAGTTACGCCACTTCATGACTTCGATATCGCCGAACATGATGCCACGAGGGGCATCGCGTTGCATTTTGCCAAGCGAAAAACCAGCGTCCTTTAAAGCCTTTTGGGCCGCATCTTCTGTCTTGAAATAGATCTCTGTGTACATGATTATTTCCGTTTTAGTTATAGGGCACGAGCGGCGTGTCGTACCCCAGTGTTAGAGGATGTTTGGGATCACCTGAATTGGTCAGACCAAATGTCATGATCGGCTTTTCATAACCGCGCGCGCCCAAAACCCGGCCTGTGCCGAAACAAATTTTACATGATTTTTTTGCCATCGGTTTGCTCCCCGCTCTAGCGTTACGCACACACAATTACAGTGCTTATTTTGCATCGTCAAGCCTGATGTTGTGATTTTTTACAAGGTTCGTCTCCAGAAGGTCGGCGCTTGGAGTAAAGTGTTGCTCACTACTTTCCGATTCCTGTTGAAGAATCTCGGCAGCCTCGTTTATGTTTTTCTGTGTCACGTCCTGGGGGTGTCGTTTTTCTCCCTCAATCCGTGGAAGTTTGATCTTCTCCACAAGATCCCGCCGACGCCTTCTCTCCTCCTCAGTCAAAGGTGACCTTGAAGCCAGGTCTGTTTGATGCCCCCCTCGATCAATCAAAGACTTTGCGGCTTTATTCACAAGCCACAACTCCTCAAGCGCCAGCCCCAGAATGTCGCCCGGCACAGGCTTGCGCCGCCCATTGCTACCAGCCAGATATTTTCGACAGGCGTTCGACACAGCCCAAGGCGGTACGGATTTTAAAATCTCTATCCAGTCTTGAGCTGCAGCCTTGGCAACACGTTCATCAGTCTGTGAGATGAAATAATGAGATAGCAGTGTCACCACTCGTGCAGAGAGCCAATCGCGCGGTGATGGCCGCCTGAGCCAGTCAATTACCCTCTTCGCCTCGCTCTCTTCGATCTCTCTCAGCCCCCTCAAGGGCGGCCTGCTCAAATCCAGCAACCATTGATGACATTGGACCACCTCCTCTGGCGTTGCCACTGTTCCCTGCGCCACCCTGGCTGCCAGACCTTTCGGCGGCCCTGATAATCCAGTTGCGCCAAGTGGCATCCCAATCCCTTTTGACCGCGTTTGATCCACTGGCAGCGAGCCAGTAGTTTTTGAACTTTTCAGATTCGATTGTGATTTGCCCATCATTCAATCCTTTCGCAAGCGCGTATGTGAAAAGCTCTTGAGAGAGCTTCCAATTTTCTGAAATTCTTGTGCCCTTCGCGGCCTTTTTCTTGGGAGGCTGAGCATCAGCCTTACCCCCCCCTAATGGATACGTAGTATCCTTATCTAAGTCTGGTTCTGGATAGGATTGCTGTCGCAATGCCACCGCATCACTCGACCCTTGATTTTTCTTGTCTTTTTGCCATCTTTTTTGCGCATTTATTTTAGAAATCTCTGATTTTTTTTGCGACTTTTCTATTTCTTTTTGCACACGATGGTTCCAGAGCCTTCCATCAACCATGATGATCTTGTTGGAATCTTCGACCAAAACAGCGAGTGCTTTCTCCAAAGTTTTCGGAGTGCATCCACACAATCTTGCTAGCGGTTTCACATCATTTTTTAGCGGCTCCATACGCTCGTACATCTCACATATCAGTGTGATGAACACCCCACGCTCTAGTGCGCTAAGGGTTGCGCAGCGCCCCAGCCATTTAGCCGGATAGAAGGCAATGAAAGGCATATTGCTCATTTTGATTTACCCGCCAAACGATGCTTAGCCCTTTGAATGGCTCTGTTTGTAATGCCTGCCCTAGAAGCATTTAGCTTTTCCCATTTGGATTTGGCCTCGTCGGCCGCCTGCAAAACCCTCTTCTCGTCCTCAGTCAAAAAATCACGCCAAGGCCACTTTGATTTTCTTTTCTCAAATGCCATAACAACCCTCACTTTGTTTAGTGAGAACTATATGAATGTAAAATTTCAAATTGTCAAAAAAAACCCCGGCAACCGAAATTGCCAGGGTTCTCTGTGTCTAGCTTCAGTGGAGCAACACCAAAACTAATCGCACACGCAACGCCTATATACAGGCGCATGACATGCAGCGCAAGCATAAAGGTCAGTTTGCGATTTTGCGCAAGTTGACAAGATGTCGGTTTGAAGTGTTTTGCTGGTGCCAGCGATCAAAGCCAAACATCCAACGCTTTTGTTCATCTGACCCATCTTTCCAACCGCTATCTTCCGGCATTTTCCCGGACTCAGCAGCCTCGTACCCTGCATTGAACAGCTTTGCGATTTCCTGGTCAGCCGCGTCATACCCCTTTTGCCACTCAAGCCCTTCTTCTGTTCCTCCATCAAAAGGATTTTCATCGCGGGCACCATCACCAGACCTATGCTGCATTCCAGCCTGATAGGCGTCAGGGGAAGTGTCCGGTTCATTTTCGGCGGAATCGGTAATGGATTCCCCCTGATCGGTGTCATTTTCTGCCGATTGGCTCTTGTTTTCTGTGTCTGACGCGGACTCAGAATCACTTGCCTCGACCTCATATTTGCGCTCATAGAAACCGTTAAACCACGCTGATCGCAAATCGTCGTCGCGATCCTCAAAGTATGGGTTCTTGTCTGGATCTCCATCCTTATCAAAAGAACCCCGGCCAAATTCATGAGCAGCATTTACCCGCTCTTGGCGCTGCTCCTGGATTTCTTCATTAGAAAGATCACCCTCAACCACATCAATAACAGCCTGCGTTGTATCCTCGCCCGCAGATGTTAACTCGCCGGTCTCCGGATCAAGAACATCGCCATCATCATCCGCCTCAAACTCACCGTCAGCAGAACCATCGTCCTCGAACATTCCTGGTTCATCAGGATCAATCCTGACCTGCTCACGATGCTGGTCAAACTGAGCGTCGTCAGCCACGATAATCTTGAGAGCCTTTACACCAACGCTGTTGAGCGCAAGCAAGGCACCATCGCTGGCGCGCCCCTTCGATGTTACTGTAACGTCACCGTCTTTGATTTTAAAATTGTCCAGCTTTGCGTGGATCACATCATAGTTTCCAGCCGCAACAATTTCGACCACGCTATGAACCAGTTCTTCCGAAAATTCGGTTAAGCGTTCCACCTCTCTGCGCTGATCGTTTTCTGACAACGCCGGCCAGTTGTTGCTGCGATGTCAGCACGGCGCTGATCCAGCAGAACGTCACGAACACCGGCAATGAGCTCGCCGGTTACAAGTGTGAACTCATTGTTAGTCGATGCAACAGAGACTTTGATGCGTTTTTGATTGTCGCCCATCGGGAGACCTCCTCTTTTTGTACGGCGATAACAACATGGTCGCCTTTCCAGAATTTGGCGCGAACAGATACTTTGTATCGATCATCTGGGACGCGCTCGTTTTTTACCAAAAGGTCATGCAGAGCTTTCAGCAGGTTATCCAGGTCAGCTCTTGTTTTGCTGGCGGGAATAAGAATTTCTGAACTCCAATAACAAGGATCAGGCAACCTTCCTCTTTGCTCCAGCAATTCAATTGCCGCCCGCTCTTGCCATCTTTTGTATTCAGCCGTTGATACCATGAATGCTTTAGACCCACGGCGCACCGGCTTTTTGGAGTTGTTCAAGCTAGGTGGTGGATCTGAGATGACAAACCTAATCAGCATCGCCAGAATCTAACTCCTCTTGCCGGCGCTTGATTAGCCAGAGAAATTGTCCTGTGCGCGACCGTCTCTCTTGAGATGCCTGCTTTTTAAACAGCTCGCGCTCCTCCTCAGAAAGGCGCATGGTGAAACTTGTTTTCGACATTGCTTTTTCCTTTGCACTTATTGTTGACTTGCGTTGCACTTGCATGTACCTTACAAAGGCACAACACACAATACCGCAATGAGGAGCAAATCATGCGCGCAAATTTTGTTGAAAAATCAGAGAAATTTTTAGTTTGGTATGAGCATGGCGAGCATGTTTCCGATGTTGCGGAAATCAGAACAGCTTCCGATGCAATCTCATATTCAGACATGCGGGTTTTGAAATTTTTTCGCGTTGATGCAGCGTGGAATTTCGAAGATGTCACGGAAGATGTGGCTCGCGCCTGGCTTCAAGAAAATTCCGATAACCCAGACAACATGACCCTGCCGGGCAGGTGGTTTGAGGAATCTGATGTGTGGTCAGATTTTCTGCAATCTCAGGGGGAGAGGTCTGACTACGACGAACACAATACACTCAACCACGCCCAGCAGGGCATTTCACGCCGCTAAACAGGAGAGGGGTGTTAATATGATGACCGCAACAGAGGCTCGTTTAAAAGAGGAGGCTCAGCTCAAAAGCCAATTATACGAACGGATGATAGAAGAATTTCTGTTGAAATGGGCGCCTGAAGATCGCTACCAGTCTGCGAAATTTAACGCTGAGCTTGTCTGCATTATCCGTCAACTTTTCATAGACGTTCAAGGCCCCATGCAAGACGCATATTTTAATGCTGCAATGGTCAAGCCACAAGCACCAATAATAATTAAAGGAAAATGAGATGAAACAACTTAATGACGGAATTTATTTCAATTTGGATGCAGACAAATATCACGCTCAGGAGCGCATGAGCGCATCTGGGATTTGCAACATGCTTGTGAGCCCACCAACGTTTTGGGCAAACTCATGGCTTAACCCAGATCGGGAGGAGGCGAACAAAGACACGTCAGCTCGCATTCTTGGCCGCGCCTATCACACAGCACGCCTTGAACCTCACCTTTTGGATCAGCAATTCGTTTGCGAGATCAATGTTGATGACTATGAAGGCTTACTCACAAACTCAACCGAGATCGCAACTCAACTCGACAAGCTGGGAGAGCCAAAGAACAAATCCGGCGAGAAGGTTTTGGATAAAGCATTGCGCTTGAAAGAGGCTGGATATAGCGGCCCGATCTTACATTTGCTACAAGAGCAATGGGAGGAAAACCGTGGCGAGCGAACAGGGATCGCGGCAAAATACTGGAAACAGCTTCAAGCAGACATTGAGCTGATCAGAGCCCAGCCAGAGATCAACAAGCACTTAACAGGCGGCTTTGCTGAGGTGTCGGTATTGTGGACCGACAGCGCGACCGGCACAAAAATGAAGTGTCGGTTTGATTATTTGAAGGCTGGCGGGATCACAGATTTCAAGACATTCGACAACTCAATGCGCAAAAATATCGAGCAATGCATTCATGATACCTTTCGATACAACCGCTATTATGTGCAGGCATATATATATTGGCTTGTTGCTGAGATGATCAGGAAAGGCGAAATCAGCTCCATGACATTGCATGACGCATCACCAGAGCAGTCAGCAATGATTGAAGACATGATACGGCGCATTGAGCCTACCGAAGTGTGGTATGTGTTTCAGGAAAAAAGTGGCGTCCCAAACCTGCTTGCTCGCGAAGTGCATATCATGACGCCTGTTCACCCTAGCCACGAACATAACGACGCCGGGGTTTCACGTGAAACCAGCATTGAGGTTGCTCAAAAAACGCGGCGCCTGAGCTCGCTTGGCCTGCTTGCAGAAATGGAAGTCACGCAGTCAATCAGAATGTACAACTATTATTGCGAGACATATGAGAGAGGCAAACCCTGGGGGTCAATGACACCAACAGGCGTGATCAATGATGATTGCTTTCCGCCGTACTGGCTGGGGCTAGATCAGTGAAGCCGGAGAAGAACACCAGGCTCCTCAATAGGCAGGAGTGGACTGAAATTTACAGATGGTGCAGAGTGATAACGCGCCAATCCTGGGAGGCAATGGGAGGCAGGGCAGATCAAAAGCCCTGGTTTCAATACCTCCCAAACGTTGATCAACTTTCAAAATCGAAAGCTGAAAAAACTGATTGACCAATTGCGCATTGCACGTTACAGTGCAGTGCGTTTAAGGTAGAATAGGAGCAACTAATGGCCTTTCAAAAAGCAACACGCGCCGGCACAAAAGCACTCATCGGATTGTATGGGGAGAGCGGTTCTGGCAAAACTTACAGCGCATTGATGCTGGCGCGCGGCCTAGCCGGACCTGATGGTTTGGTCATGATGATCGATACTGAGAACCGCCGTGGTGAAATGTACGCCGACGAGATACCGGGCGGCTATGATGTTCAGCAATTGGGGGAGCCGTTTTCATCTGAGCGTTATTCGCAAATGATATCGGAAGCGGAGGCTGTGGCTGGCGACCGTTCAGCGGCATTGGTGATTGATAGCTTCTCGCATGAATGGGAAGGCATTGGTGGTGTCGTGAATGCCGCTGAAAGCATCGCAGAGAAGCGCGCCAAGAAATATGGGGATTGGAATGGAACTGTAGCGTTTGGCGACTGGAAGAACCCCAAACAGGCGCACAAACGCATGATGCTGCAAATGCTTGGCTCGAACCTTCATATCATCTGTTGCCTGCGCGCTCAGTACGCCAGCCACCAGATAGAGAAGAAGGATTATGAGAAGCACGGAATTACAGCCGACACCAAAACAACAGTAATTCGGGATGATTTTCAAACGCCGATCCAGGATAAGAACTTCATTTTTGAAATGATGGCTCATATTGAGTTGAGCAACAAAAACCCCGGCGCCGGAATCCTGAGAAAATGCCCGGAGATGTTGCGCGCTGCGTTCCATGCAACTGAAAAGCTCAGTATAGAGACGGGTCAGGCCATAGCTGCATGGACAGGGGGAGGAAAGGTCGAGACGCAAGATCAATCTGACCTGCTTGAAACTGCAGAAAAGGCAGCGTCATGCGGTATTGATGCATATCAGAAGTGGTTTAAGCAGCAAACCCGTGACGATCAATTGTTTATAGTCAACAGCGGTAAGCACGATACACTAAAATCTGACGCTCAAGACGCCGATGTTGCTATCAGGCAACAAGAGTCAGATGCCAGAATGCACGATCCAGAAGATGATGCATTTCCCGGTGATCGCTAATGCCAGCCCCTAAATCGCGACCCGATCCGGCTGCTGAGTTGCTGGAAGATGTTCTGAGCCGAAAGCTTTATTCCTCAGAAACCCATCAAGCGGTTACTCAGTTTTTGTGCAGCTTTGCCGCCGAAGAAACCCGCATCCTCGAAATTAAAATCACGCTCTTGCAGCGTGAGATTGCAACCCTGAAAAAACAACGGAGACAGGTAAATGACTGCTGATACAAAAAAAATCACAGATAATCGCCACGCTGAAAAGCTCAAAGAGGCGCGCGCAACATTGCGGGGCATGAATGGTCACGTTGAAACGATTATAAGACAAAACGAAAGCATGGTGCGCTTGGTGGATAATCGGGCCGCCCTGCTGAGAGATCTATCCGGAAAAGTCGGTGACTTGTTCATTCGGGTGGATGATGGCCGAGATTATAAAACAACTTCTCTCAAAACCCTCCTACAGCAAATCGCCAACGATCTTGCAGAGGGAGCAGCACGATGATCGACAACAACAAAGATATGATTGTTCCTATCAATCTCGACGAAAAGCAGGCCGCTTTGCTGTTCGCTACTGACGACGAATTTGAGGCCCTATTCAACAAAATCAAGAAGCAGGCGGAGGCTCACGAACCCGATGTTACAACAAGCAAAGGGCGCGACGAGATAAAATCCCTGGCCTATAAAATCACTCGCACCAAAACTGCCCTTGACGAAATGGGAAGGCGGGTAAAAGAGGAAGCTCAGAAAACGGTCACCCAAGTCGATGCAACCCGCAAAAAAATGCGTGACATGCTCGATGAATTGAAAGTCTCTGTTCGCGAACCCTTAACCCTGTTCGAAGCAGAGCAAGCTGAAAAAGATCAGGCCGTTAATCAAAGTCTCAATCGTTTGGCTGAACTCAAAAATGTTCGTTTCAACGCCACCCCCGAAGATATCGCTCAAATGCAGTCGGAGGTTCAGGATATTGCGACCCGCAATGACTGGCGAGGCAAGGAAGAAAAAGCCGCAGACCTCATTGATGTCTGCCGCAAGATCCACGCGCAGGCATTTAGCGCCGCCCAAGAACGCAAGCGCATGGAAGAGGAAAACGCCCGGCTACAGGCAGAGCGCCAGCAAGCAGAAGCCCAGGAGCGTGAGCGCGCCGCACAGCAGCAAGCCGAGGAGCAGGAGCGCCAGAGGCAGGAGCAGACCAGAAAAGACGCTGACGAGGCCCAGAAAGCCGAAATAGAGCGCCTTAAGCGCGAGAAAAAAGAGGCCGACCAGCGCGTTCGGGATGCTGAGGAAGCCGCGCAACGGCAAAAAGAACAATTCGAAAAAGAGCGCATCGAAAAAGAAAGGGCCGAGGCGGAGCGGGTTCATCAGGAAGAGCTTGCCCAGAAGCGGCGCAAGGCCGAAGAGGAGGAGGCTCAGAAGCTTGAGGCTGAACGTCAAGCCAAAGAGTCCGCTGAATTTCAAAATCGCAGAGAAGAAACCATTAAGGATATGATGAATTTTTTCAATATAGATGAATCTCACGCCGAAGGGTGCGCTGACATAGTAATTCGTGGTGATATTAGACACATCAAATTCCATTAACCAAAAATTAACCAACAAAATTTACCCTCTGGTGACCACGAATTACTGGAGGGTTTTTTATGTCAATCGAACCATTTTTCGCAGGATGGTACAAAGCAACGGCGCATGGCAGCGAAAACTATTTCAGATCCGCAACCGAGTGCGCCGTATGGATAACCGAGGTCAACGCTTTGATTGGAGCTCGATCAGACTGTCCAGGCGCTTTGTCGTCTCAGAGGCGTTCAGACGCATCTCGTCTCGCATCTCTTTCATGCCAGCCTCAACCCGCTGAATCTGATTGGCCAGATCATCTTTGCGCACATACTCGTCTTTGACACGATTGATTCTGCCATGAAGACAATCTTCACTCTCTCTAATTTGCTTTGACATCTGCCTATCCCTAGTCACGATGCCCCCGATAAGTCCGACTGCTCCAATGATCAGCCCAACCAACCATTTCAAATCTTCCCCCATTTACTTATTCCCATCTCCAAACGGTTTCCCCCAAAAATAAAAGCTGAGAGCCAGGCCGACATACGCCCATAGTTGACCCGGAACATCGTCGATCTCGCCAGTACCCATATAATCAGCAGCCATTTTCAAAAGAATAAAGAATGCCGGGATCGTGAGGATGATACGGGCAATCGTGATTGCCCTTCCCGGCTTTTCCTGGGCGCGCGCAACCAGACGTTCAACCTCAACATCGCGCGCCGCTTGAAGTCCTGCTATATTCTGGTCAGCTTCGAGGCGCGCCTTGTCCGTTTTAGCCTTCTCACGAATCTCAATCCCGCGATTGATTTGCTCCCCGATCGCAGAAATGCCGCCCTGCGTGAAAAATTTAATGAGCCACATCATTTTTTTGACCGCCCCTGCAAGGGTCCGTCTGTCGTAGCGCGCAGATTGAATAAGCCCAACGCAATGCCAACCCCCATCGCCGACATAAAGAAGCTGCTCCAACTTTCAGGTATGCCCAGATCAACCAATGAAACCGCGCCATTCTGAGCGGCAAGGAAAATCGCCAGAAGAACGGAAACAACCTTATTTGTGCGTGAAGCCCACCAATCACGCCAAGTCACGCCAGCCGGCTTAAAAAACCTCATGTGATCATCCCCCCAACAAACTCCAGAGCGCTTGATAGCCAACCGGAGAATTTTTCCAGTGCAGCCGAAACGACTACAGCGCCACCAACCAAAAGGCCCGTTGTCGCTTTGCTGCTAGACTTCTCAGCATAAGGAGCCGGAGCAGCCTGAAATGGCTTAGGCACGATGATTGGCGGCTGTCCGCCCGGATATTCAAGCAATGTCGCATAGAACGTGGTTTGATTGTATTTTTTCAGGAGGCTGGAAACCAACCCATAAAATTCGTCCCATTGGTGGGGGGGAACGGTAAGGCAACCCGCGGACGATGTTCCATTCACCCCGCCCCGATGAAAGTTTACATGAAACATGCCGTGATCATCACCAATACCATCGCGAACAACCGTGCAATTGGCGTTTTGGCGAAACGCCGGATAGGGTCCACCCTTCCGGCTATAACCATGCGGGCCTGGTCGATATCTAATCGCCTGATTCGCCTTGATTGTCGCAATGCGTTTGCGAAACGCTGACGGATCTGAATTGCCATTGAAAGGTTGAACACCTTCGGGCGACACGACAAAAATTGCATCGTCATAGATCGCTCTGTCATTCAATCCTTTACGCCCCATGGTGTTGAGGTAATAACCCCGAACGACTAGAACTTTGACTGCATCATTCCGTCGCTCCATCGGCACCAATTTATCAAACTTCTCCAGCACGGCGCGAGTGACACCATCCTCTTGCTTTGGTCGATACAAGGGCAGGATTCGAGAGTTTGGGTTTTTTTGGGTTTGCTTTTCGGCCCGCTTTGCCCGACCAGCAACCGGGACCGATTTGTAAGCTTTCGCCGCTGCTGCCGCCCTCTTGCTGGCAGTGTTGGCAACCTTTGTGGGGTAGTCGGGATCTGTTGCATAGGCGCCATACCGGCCATCAAGCAGGTGCGCAGCAAATTGATGAATTGTTTTTGACTTCCAGGCTTTGTTGAACTTGTGCGTCATCATCTTCACATAGTCCCTCACGCTGTCCTGCAGGTTGTCATAGGCCCGGAACTTATCCACGATCTTGACGCGCTTGCCCTTAATGACTTCATGAGTCGTAAAGTTGATGGTTTTGCCTTTCCATGATCGTGATGCCTTGACGCCAAAATACGAATTTCCTTTGACAGACTTACCCCAACCGCTTTCTATCGCAGACTGAGCGGCACAGCATGATGCTTGAACATGGTTGCATCCAACACTTCGAGCATCGAAATAAACCTGATTGAAAAAAGATTGAGCAGACATCGAAGTTCTCCTAGTTGTCCTGATAGTTTTTAAGCCGCCACGCATTCGCATGGAATACCCACTGAGACACGTCATTATTCGCCGTGGATGGACCGGCAGCCTTTGCGATATTTCCACCTCCAACAAAGCTTTGACCGGCATTCTTATGGATCAGCGTTACTTCGCGCCCTTCCCATCCGCCGAGCATTGTGTTTATTGCAACATTCGCGCCATTCAAAACAAAGGTTTCTGCAAGCGGATGCAGCGTAATCGACGGA
>CALHCF010000010.1 GCA_937930635.1 uncultured Rhizobiaceae group bacterium | reverse complement strand
CATTGGTCAAACCGGTACGGGTAAATCAACCTTGATGGCCAATATGATGTTGCAAGATGCTGTGCACGGTCAGGGCTTTTGTTTGCTTGATCCCCACGGCGATTTAGCCGGATTGGTTCGAGCAAAGGTGGATTGTGACGTACTCTACTGGGATGTGGCTGATCCAGCTTCCCCATACGGATACAATCCCATCACCACCGTCTCAGATGCCCACAGACCCTTGGTGGCATCCGGTCTTATCGAGACGCTGAAGAAACAATGGAGCGATGCGTGGGGAGCCAGAATGGAGCATCTGCTGCGCTATTCCATCCTTGCCCTTCTAGAGCGTCCTAACTCCACCATCGCTGACATCATGCCGATGTTTCTAACCGTCAGCTTTCGCAAGGAGGTGGTTTCATACATCACTGACCCACAAGTGCGGCACTTCTGGGAAAAAGAATACCCCGCCATGAACTACAAGACCGCCGTTGATGGCGTGGCTCCCATTGCCAACAAGCTGGGAGCGTTCTTGGCCCATCCGGTGGTTAGAGAATCCATCTGTACACCAAAGCAACCACTGCGGTTTCGTCAACTGATGGACCAAGGCACCACACTGATAGTCAATCTGGGAAAGGGCAGACTGGGAGCGGACGTCGCCAACATTCTCGGTGGTCTGATCGTCTCCAGCTTTGGGCTAGCGGCATACAGCCGTCAGAACCAACCAGAGCATCAAAGACAACCGTACTTCCTCTACCTTGATGAGTTCCACAACTTCACCACCTTGGCCTTTGCCAATCTGCTGTCTGAACTTCGCAAGTACCGCCTCGGTCTTATCGCCAGCACGCAATACAACGCCCAACTGGAAAAGGGCGTGTTTGAATCTGTCATGGGAAACGTGGGAACGCTTTTGGCATTTCGTTTGGGTGCCAAAGACGCACTCGTGTTGGCCAAACAGTTTGGTGGGGATGTGCCGTTGCCACGAGATTTGGTGCAATTGGCCAATTACGAGTACTTCACCAAAATTATGGTCAACGGAGTCAGTAGCCGAGTGTTCTCTGCGAATACAGTGCTTTAGAGACAAAAAACCGCCGCACTCAGGGAAGGCGGCGGCTTTGGCGATGGTTGCGCTGTCACGTATACGTTCAGATACGTGACGGGACACAAATTCATCTTTATCGATTTGCGACGGTATTTGCTGCTTATTCCAGTCTTGGAACTAAGAACAACGAATGCGTGTTGAGGTTCTAGAACCAACCAGCTGAACAGGCTTTACGGCGAGCCTTTTTGGAACCCCCGTGCCTTCGCATTCCCTTCTTTATTTTCCGCCGAAGCGAACTCTTCGCGTAGTATCGCACCCTTCCTCCTCTTACCCGTGTCCGATGTGTAGAGGCGGAGCGGTTCGCCGATGATGACTTTTTTCTTCTGAAAAACATGACTTTCTCCTTGCTGTTTAACCTCATCAGGAAAGCGCACCTGCGTCACGGCGTCACCGTTTGGAATGGCGAGCAATGGGATTGGTGCGATGTGAATGAAGCCCTATGAGCCTTGATCACTTATTGTTGTTGCCACCAGACAAAATAGAAAACGGTGCCATTCCCGCGCGCGTAAGCGGTTGATCAAACAGATGGTTCAGCAGGTACTTTGGTGGTCTAAATGGGGTGCGAAACTCTGGCACCACTGCAAAGAGATGATATCGGCAAGCTCCGGTTTCCTCACACAGTATTTCAAGGCATCTGCGGGCGCGCGTGTCGGACACCGTAACGTTCAGCACCATCAGCGGGCAATTGAGATTGAAGACCTCTTTGTATCGTCCGGTACCTACCAAGTTCTCATATTGCCGAACATTGCGGCGGACTGATTTGCGATAGGGCGACGTGGGGTCAATGGTTTCGGTGCTGCGATCAGCTTCCAAGGCATAGGCGATGAAACCGGTAGGGTATCTAATAGCAAATAGGCTGTCGGGTATGAGGGTGTTTTCATAACGACGACCGTTCCAGTCATACGGTATCTTGACCGCCAGTTGCTGAGTTATTTTATGACCAGGAATGAATTGCAATCCGGCGCGCTGGCACGTGAGGTGCAAGGAAGCCGCAATACAGGCCACCATGTATTGATGCACCCAATGTCCAGTTGGTTGTATTGCATCGACCCACAATCCAGCGTCTTTGAGATAGACTGCTCCACGTTCGGAAAGGGCATAGATGGTGAAGTTGCTGTCTGCAGAAGTGGTTGCCCGCTGTTGCCTTGGTTTCATGATGAGTTGACCATCATACAATTGCCGTAGCATGCGACTGGTAGTTTGCACGCAGCGATGGGTTCCACTGGTGCACTCATGCAGGTACTTGGTTGAAGCCAATCCATGCAGGTTCAACCATTGCAGCCAACGCACCTGTCGTGGGTTGGGAACAAAATTGACCAACGGTTTTTGAGTATATGGTGCGAATAAACCACGCCCCACACTGTCATGGGTTTTCATACCCCATCTATAGCGTCTCTGTTGGCACTATGTCGTCATTCCCATTTTGGCTCATAGCTGATTTTGGCTCTGGTTTCAGTTCATCATTGGGACCATATCTTCCGGTCGGCTCTTCTGTGCTCGTATAGTTTTCTTCGGTTTCTGGACCATAATGATAGGACATATCCTTGCGTAGTTGGTCGAGGCTATCTCGCTTAGGCAGCGCCGCCAGCGGGTCTTCGTCCACACTGATGGTAACCGCCTGCTGGTCACCGCTGGAAAATGCAAACGAATATTTTGGCACCGCTACCAACCGGTTGGGGTCGGTTTTCATGACCGGTGCCAGCTTGCGCGCGTCTCGTATCCCAACCTTGCTCACCAGTTTGGTGTCGGTGCTGGTCAGAAGGGTGTCTACCAGACCTGCACTAGCGGCCTTGGTAAAATCCTGCATGGCCAGCACAAGGCCAACATTTGCCTTGCGAGCTTGAAGCAACATACTTTCCAATTTTTCGTCAAATATTTCATGGGCTTCATCAATCAGAAATACTACGGGCCGTCCCTGCTGCTTTTTCTTCACCCGTTGGAAACAAGTTTGCAGCGCTTGAGCCACATAGAAGCGGCCAAGGGTGGGGCTCATGTCGCCAAGTAGCGCATGGCTAGTGTCCAAGAGGATGAGTTTGCGCTCCTCCATTTCTTCCAGCATGTCAAAGGTATTCTCTGCCGATTGAAAGATGCGCCGGAAGACGGGATGACTGGTCAAGGCATCAAGGCGATAGGCCAGCTCTTCGCGGGTGCCGGTGTAGTTGTTTCCGCGTTTGCCTTCTGCGCGAAGTTTGTTGTTGAAGAAATCACGGGCGGTGGCATCAAGCTTGTCGATGTATGGAGCAAACTCATACGGGTCCTGCAACACCTCCATAAATGTGGCCACATTGCCATCGGGAATGGACAGCACCAACTCGGTGCAATAGCGGAAGAGAGTTCGTTGACGTGGCACCATCTCGGCTTGCATCAGATGCTCCACCACAAACATCAACAGCGCAGTGCGGTTGATGACATACTGCTCGTCTTTGAGATCGTCGGGGTCCACGTCAAACGGATTGAGGGCCAGTTGATGTTCTGGCGTAATCCATGTCAGATCATCTTCCTCAAGTTCAAGGTGAGCCAGTTCTTCGATGAGTTGAGATTGGCTATCCATCACCACTACGCAGCAGTCTTCTTCAAGGAGTTTAGCGATGAGGTGCTTGTACAACGTCGTTTTGCCAGCGCCGCTTCCGGCTAATATCAACGTGTGTGCAGCTCGGTTTTCCCATTGTGCTGGGATGGTCTTCCGTTCCAAAGTCAGAAGTGGAGTGTCCTTGAGGTAGTCCCATGGACAGTTGGTACCGGTATACTCGGAAGGCAAGACGGCATTTTGTTCGTTGAAGTTCTGGTCAATCGTGTCACGCAACTGACCAAAATACGAATGGTCGCCAAAGAAGCCTTGCACGAGCTCTTCGATTTCTTGGTTAGAAAGATAGGTTTGCGCGTGGAAGAATGCACCGTCAGTCAGGCCGCTATCAAACGGTAACAGAGCTCGTATCACTTCCTCTTGGAATTGCTTTGCCGTGTCCGGGTGATGATTGGTGTTGAGGTACCGTTTGAGGGTGTCACGGTACCGGCCACCCTCAATGCCGGTGACGATAGGTGGAGGTGGCGAGGGCACTTGATACCCCTCCATGGCATAGAGTTCCATCGCCACAGCGTAGGTGGCGAGGCTGTTAAAGCTCGCTGCCATGTACTCGCTGTATTGGTCAGCAGAGATTGGCGAGAGGGCCCTGACTTGCTCATACAGCTGATTGGTCTCGGCGATTTGGGCTTTCTCGATATTGCGCTGGCTGTTGGGCGAGAGGGCCGAGTAGATGGTTGCTCCACCCAGACCCACCACCAGCAGAACGACCGCCAGCGGAACAAAGAAAATAATGCCGTAGACAAAAGCAGCGATGAGGAGACCGAGAAAGACGGTCCCCAACATCAACTCGGCTAAGTCGTCCATTATAATTCAAAGCTGTCCGCTGTAGCGGCTTCTTTGTTGCCTTCCAGATAGGCTTTGGTGAGAGGTAGAATTTCCTCCTTGAGTTCCGCCATGTATCCTTTGGCTTCAATCGGTGTGCTAAAAAAATACACATCAGGACCGCGCAACAGTTTGTTGAAGGTCAGACCAAAATGGTTGGCGTCACCACCGGAAACGGCGGCGGTCATGACCATTTTAGCCAAGCCGCGATTGGCGTGTTTCTCGGCGTCAACATCAGCCGGAGCGTCACGGTCCATCAACACCACGCTCCCGAGTTTCCGCTCACTTATGATGGCCGTTTCTTCGTCACTGAACGCCACTGACAGTTCAACTCCGTGAAGCTTTTTTCCAAACACGAAACCCTTGGACTTCTCCACCGGCCTAATATCAATTTTCATAATTCCCTCTCAATAATAATAATTTCATTGCAGACAAAAGAAACTATGAAATATTCACGATTGATCAATAATGATGTTTGCGTAATCTGTCATTATCGTTATTTAATAGGGATTATTATTAAGATTGATAAGAGTGTAGGATTGGTCCGCCCAGACAAAAAAGCAATATGGCTAGCCATTATTGTATGAAGTCGTAGTGGCAGTATTTTAATTATGGCGAGAAATGGGTTGCTATGATTGGGATTGCATACACATACGGCGTACACATACAGAATGTGTACCAGAAGCCGTGCCCAATACAGCGACAGGTGCAATTTCTTCAAGGTCAATTATGCCGAGGTTGATGAACTTGGCGCTGTTTTGAGCATGCGCCTGAGAAACATCACCGCCTCCGCCGTCTGTTCGTGTTACGACTGTACTGGCCGTGGCATTCTATCTTTGGCCTCACGCTCGCGGGGAGATTGATCAACTCGACATCATTTTCAAGCTCGTTGCCCCAGATGTCCCAGCCGGGTGTCCGTCTCCGTGCAAACAATTCAATGCGGGGGACATCGCCACAAATACCAACGATCTTATCACGAACGATATCTGGTTTTTGTGAGTGCGCCTGTCTGGCGGAACGTATCACTGAGGAAGTCTTGCGATCTT
The DNA here is from genome assembly GCA_937930635.1 of uncultured Rhizobiaceae group bacterium. Taxonomy (GTDB): domain Bacteria; phylum Pseudomonadota; class Alphaproteobacteria; order Rhizobiales; family Rhizobiaceae; genus Pseudahrensia. The sequence continues at coordinate 86,324 of CALHCF010000010.1, read as the reverse complement.
GGCGAAGCGGTCGCCCACGTTTGCCCAAGAGGCACAGTTCAGCATTTTGTCGGGTCCAATAGCCCATTCCCAAAAAGTTTGAACCTGACTTCGGGTTGGTTTTTATCCATGTGAAGCCGTTGGTAACGTACCGAAACCCCCAGTCATCAATAACCGACAACGCATCCGGCAAATGAGTCATGGTAGTCCAAATAAACAGCAAGGCATCTGGCTTTGCCAAATTCTGTACGGGCAATGCTTCAATGTCGGCAGTAGGCATCAGGGGGTATGTGTGGCGGCCTGATGTGGAAGGAAACTTGCCCTTCCCGTAGTCCCACGGTGGATCAGCATATATGACACTGTATTTTTTCATGTTGGTCTCCATCGATTGCGATGGAATAACCATATCTATCCATATCCCATTGAAAACGTTGTGTATGTTGTACTGTGAGTAGGTTCTGAGTGGTGTGAAGTGACATGAGTAGGGATCACGTTTGCGTCACCATTGCACATTGTTTCTCAGGTTACTTCGGAACAATTGGGTACTGGGTCACAACGTAAGAAAGGGACGGCATCTCAGCCATCCCTTTCTTCGCTCCGTTACGGGAGCAGTCGCGGGCTACTCCACAGGAGCGGCCTGTCGCTCTATCCACTCAAGCACTGCGTCCTCTCTCCAAAAGGCTTTTTGCCATGTACCGTTTCCACCGATGTGAAATCGTTTGGGAAAGATACCGGCGTGTTCCCACCTTTGAAGGGTCGCAGGACTGACAGGTATGAGTTTCAGTACCTGCTTCTTTGAAAGTAAGCTCATCGTCTATCTCCTTGTTGAAGGAGCATCGACGATGCCCCATGAGTTGCGAAGCTCATGAGCAGGGAAAGGCTAGACAGCATTCGCACCATTGGCAAGTAACGCATAGTGCATCATGCTGCACCACCAAGCAGAAAGACTTGCCATTGCTCCATGAGTTCGCGCCTCTTCTCCAACCGGTCCGACCGTTGATAGGCAGCAACCACCCCTTTATCAACTTTGTGGCCGAGGGCCGCTTCCTTGACTTCAAACGGTGTGTTGGTTTGTTCCTCAACCCACGTGCGGAACGTCGCCCGAAAGCCATGCGGCCTTGCCGTCAGTCCTTCGCGCTTCATTAGACTAGCCATCGCAGCGTCGGACAACGGACGACCAGTTGGAGAGAGAAACAAGTATCTCTTTCCGGACGATTGACTGGCAACAATTTTTTGAGCCTCACGGCAAAGCGGAACCCTATGTTCAGCACCGGTTTTGGTCCGGTTGGCTGGGACGATCCAGGTATCGTCAATAACCTCATCTAGGGTAATGAACCGAACTTCACTGGTTCTGGCTGCTGTCAAAATCAAGAAGCGCAGCGCCTGACAAGATGCGAGCGGTTGATGACGGAGCCACGTGTAGAACCCCGGTAGGTCTGTATATGGCATGGAAGGAATGTGCGTAGCCTCATGCCGCTGTTTACCCATCAGAGCGCGGGCTTTCATGGTAGCTTGCAAATCAACGTCTAGCCCGAGCGCGGCAGCGTACTTCAATGTCAAATTGAGCCGGTTCATGGCCTTGCGGGCGGTGTCAGCTTTCTTATGCCAAATCGGTTCAAGGGTTTCTTTGATGACATGTTGGTCTACGTCCTCAATGGCCTGTTTGCCAATTTTGGGCAGCACATGAATCTGAAGTGGAGACAACCAGCGCCCCGCCTTGCCGTCGCCCTTTAATTCTGCTTGTCGAGCTTCAAAGCATCCCTCCACAGCTTGTGTGACGCTGATGCGTTCAGACCGTCGCCGCAACTTCCGTCGTTCTTCAATCGGGTCACGGCCATCTCTGATAGCCCTCCGAGCCTTAGCGGCTTGTTCACGGGCCTCCGCAATCGTGACGTCAGGCCATGGGCCAAGCCCCATTTCACGCCGCTGGCCAAAAATGACTGATCGCAGTATCCATTTACCAGCGCCGCGGCTTCGCTTGACCAACCACAACCCCTGCCCGTCCGCATGTTTGCCAGCTTCAAGGTTCTTGGCCGTCAGTTGGTTGAGCGTGTTGTATTTCAAGCCTCAGCCCACCCTTTTTGAAATTGGGAACCGAACTGGTGGCCCTCCACGAAGCCCACCTTTTGATGTGCGTAACTTTGATATTGAATGAAATTGAATGTCAACCGATATCTTAATTTTCTAAATGATTACAGTCGCCTATGAGTTGTATGCGTAACTATGAAAATGCCTGATTTTTCAGTGTGGGGGCACCATTTTCCACTTAGAGATCCAAAAAAAAGCGGCGCGCAGTGCTTTTTGCGGATGAGCAGATCATTGTATTTGCAGTATTGACTTATACGGGCTGAAGAATTCAGATTGTTTCATTGCCTTTGAAGGCATGCAATAGTGGTGATGGGAATGCTGCGGTGCGGGAAACGGACCGGGCTTTCATTGAACGATTACCTGGATGGGCTTCCAACGTGGATGCCTGGAAACCGGAGGGTAGAATGCCTCTTGAAGACCGAGATTTCATAGAGACAAACACACTCGAGGAAATGGTTGCCGGGCGGCGCAAGAACAGCTTTTCGGAGCGCATGCAACGCCTTTGCCGAACATCCGGGTTTCGCGACTTCGCCCTGGTGGAGATGGAAATCCGGGGTGCGGATTTCATGCCCATAGTGCAAGAGAGCAGTTTTTCAGATGAGGAACTTATGGCACTGGTGGGTGGCGGTGAACTGGGCGATTGTTCGGTGTTTGAGCTGTTGCGGGTATCCACGGTTCCGTTTGGATGGGAGACCGGACTGGAACTGGGAACAGGAACGGGAACATCGCAAAACAGAGATCAGTCGCCTGACAATGAGATGGACCTTGCACTGGCTGAAATGGGGTATGAGGGAGGCTATTGCGTTCCTGTTCACACCGCACATGGCAGCCGCTATGTCTTCATTTTCCTGGGCGACCAGCGCGAAACCTACAACCATTATCCAAACCTTGTTTTCTCGGCGACAGAACTTTTTGAAGACTACTGTGCCGCAAAACAGACACAGACGGACGACCGGCCCTACAATCTGAACAATCTGGAATTCGAGGCCCTGAGCTGGGCTGCCAGCAATGAAGGCCCGGTTGAGGCATCCGCCTTTTTTGCCCTGTCTGAACACACGCTGATGATTCTGCTGCGCTCGGTTAAGAAGAAACTTGGCGTATCGACCGTTTCACAGGCTGTGGCCAAGGCGATGCGCGAAGGCTTTCTCCGTTCAGTGTGAGCCAGAGGCAACGGGGGTAACCACACTCAATGCCACTTATTGACGACTACCGGATCGAGCGCGACAGGCTCGCAAGTGCAATCACCGACGACAATCTGGAAGCCGTGCAGGATATTGATGCCCGGATTTCAAAAACATTCTCCGCCATTATGAAAATGGAACCGGAAACACAGGAAGAGCGCCAGCGCCTTATTGCGTTCCTGCTGGACTTCTGCTGCTCCAGTTGCAACGGACCGTCAATATCGGTGCAAGTCCGCCAGCGCCTGCTGGATCTGACACGTTTCAAGTGAGCATTTTTTTGCCGTAAGTTTTTTGGCCGATGGCTTCCCCCTTCCCGCTGCACTGACTATACCATTGAAATATATTTTTGCAGGAGGCAGTCACCGACATGCTCATAATTGGAACTCCCAAAGAAGTCGCCAAGAACGAAAACCGCGTGGCAATGACGCCTCAATCGGCGACCGACCTGCAAAAACTGGGGTTCGCCTGTATTGTCCAGTCCGGTGCCGGTGCCGCAGCGCGCATATCAGATGCAGACTACCGCGACGCCGGAGTGACGGTCGTTCGCTCAGCCGCCGAACTGTGGAAACAAGCTGATGTGATTGCCAAGGTTCAGGCACCGTCGACAGCTGAAACAAAAAAGATGAAGAAAGATCAGACCGTTATCAGCTTCGTCAATCCGGCAGAAAACAAAAAACTGCTGGATGCCGCAAAGAATGCCGGATCATCGCTCATTGCCATGGACATGGTGCCGCGCATTTCGCGGGCCCAGAAGATGGATGCGCTGTCCTCAATGGCCAATATTGCAGGCTACCGGTCTGTTATCGAGGCGGGCAATTCATTTGGACGGTTTTTTACCGGCCAGATCACGGCAGCGGGGAAAGTTCCTCCCGCCAAAGTTCTGGTTATCGGCGCGGGTGTGGCCGGTCTTGCGGCAATTGGCACCGCACAATCGCTGGGCGCAATCGTTCGTGCCTTTGATGTGCGGCCCGAAGTGGCGGAACAGATTGAATCGATGGGGGCGGAATTCCTGTTTCTGGACTTTGATGAATCCGGTTCCGGTGACGGCGGTTATGCCGCGCCATCCTCACCGGAGTTTCGCGAAAAGCAGCTGGCGCTGTTTCGCGAACAGGCGCCGGATGTCGATATTGTCATTACCACGGCTCTGATACCCGGCCGCGATGCGCCCAAACTGTGGCTAAAGGACATGGTTGAGGCCATGAAACCGGGTTCGGTTGTGGTGGATCTGGCCGCAGAACGGGGCGGCAATTGTGACTTCACGGTCAAGGACGAAAAGATTGAAACCAAAAATGGCGTCACGGTTATTGGTTACACCGATTTTCCAAGCCAGATGGCGACCCAGTCCTCCAATCTCTACGCCACGAATATCCGCCATATGCTGAGCGATCTGACACCGCAAAAGGATGGTGTGATCGTTCATGACATGGAAGATGATGTGATCCGTGGTGCAACGGTGGTGCACAAGAAGAAGATCACCTTCCCGCCCCCACCGCCAAAAATTCAGGCGATTGCCAAAGCTGCCCCCAAAGCGCCAGAACCGACGCCTGAGGAAATTGCGGCTCAGGAACTGGCCGCGCAGAGACAGGCAGGTATTCGCGAAATCTCCATGCTGGCAGGCGGCACATTGTTGCTGATGCTGATTGGTGCCTATGCTCCGGCCAGTTTCATGCAGCATGTCATTGTTTTCGCGTTGGCCTGTTTCGTTGGCTTTCAGGTCATCTGGAATGTCAGCCATGCTCTGCATACGCCGCTCATGGCTGTCACCAACGCCATTTCCGGCATTATTATTGTCGGAGCCCTGCTTCAGGTCGGGTCATCCAATTGGCTGGTCGTTATTCTGGCCGCCATTTCCGTGCTCATTGCCACGATCAATATCGTGGGGGGCTTTATGGTAACACGGCGGATGCTCGCCATGTTCCAGAAATCTTAAGGAGCCGGTCATGAGCAGCGGATTTATCACGGCCGTCTATGTGGCGGCAAGCATTCTCTTCATCCTGTCTCTGGGCGGTATGAGCAATCAGGAAAGTGCCAAACGCTCTGTATGGTACGGCATTGTCGGTATGGGCCTCGCAGTCTTTGCGACGCTCTTCTCCGCCGAGGTGGGCAATTACTGGCTGATCATTCTTGTGATCGCGATAGGTGCGACCCTGGGGTCGATCGTTGCCCGGCGTGTCGAGATGACCGGCATGCCGCAGCTTGTTGCGGCTCTGCATTCCTTTGTCGGGCTGGCAGCCGTCTTTATTGGCATAAACTCGGCTGTGGTTCCGCCTGAGGGGCTGTCGGGAGCTGAACAGGCAATCCATGAATGGGAAGTCGTGCTGGGTGTTTTCATCGGTGCGATAACATTCACCGGCTCCATTATTGCCTATGGCAAGCTGGCTGGTTCGATTGACGGGAAACCGCTGATCCTCCCTGCCCGCCACTGGATGAACCTTGCTGCTGTTATTCTTTGTCTGCTTCTTGGTTTTGCTTTTGCTGCTCATTGGGGCATCTGGACACTGATTCTGCTGACCCTGATTGCCTTTGCGATCGGGGCCCATCTGGTGATGGGAATTGGCGGTGCCGACATGCCGGTAGTTGTCTCCATGCTCAACTCCTATTCGGGTTGGGCAGCGGCAGCGACCGGATTTTTGCTTGGCAATGATCTGTTGATCGTGGTCGGGGCGCTGGTTGGTTCATCCGGTGCGATCCTTTCCTACATCATGTGCCGGGCGATGAACCGGAATTTCATCTCGGTCATCCTGGGCGGGTTTGGTGGACAAACCGGCCCGGCCATGGAGATTGAAGGGGAAATGATGGCGACAGAGGCCGATGCTGTTGCCGCGGCGCTGGATGCTGCCAGCAGCGTTGTTATCGTGCCTGGATACGGCATGGCGGTGGCGCAGGCGCAGGGTTCAATTTCAGAACTGACACGCCGGTTGAGAGCTGCAGGCAAGAGCGTGCGCTTTGCCATCCATCCTGTAGCGGGTCGGCTGCCCGGCCACATGAATGTGTTGCTTGCTGAGGCCAAGGTTCCCTACGATATTGTGCTGGAAATGGATGAGATCAACGACGACTTCCCCGAAACAGATGTCGTTATGGTTGTCGGGTCCAATGACATCGTAAACCCTGCTGCCCAGGAAGACCCCAACTCCCCCATCGCAGGAATGCCGGTGCTGGAAGTTTGGAAAGCCAAGCAGGTTTTCGTTTCCAAACGCGGCGCGGGCACGGGTTATTCCGGTGTCGAAAACCCGCTTTTCTTCAAGGAAAACACACGCATGTTCTATGGCGATGCCAAAGCATCCGTTGATACTCTGTTGCAAAAAATGGGGTGAAATGTGGATCGGTAGAATTGTGGGCGTCAAATTAATCAGAATCACGTATGATGAGGCTAGATTGAAGAGAAGATAATTCTGGATGATATCATGACCACACCTTCAACCGCCCGGGCTCTGCTGTGCCTGTTCGCCATTGTTGTTTCATGTGTGACCCTGTTTCAGGGGCCGGCATCCGCGCAACAGCGGCGGCTGGCGCTTGTGGTTGGTATCGACAATTACGAGAGCGTCTCCAAGCTGCAAAAGGCCGTTAATGATGCCGATGCCGTGTCCAAACGGCTGGCAGAGATCGGCTTTGAAGTTGTCACGGCAAAAGATGTTGGCCGCCGCGCCATGAGCCGGGCAATCCTGGAGTTTGAGAACAAGATCCAGCCGGGCGACCTGACGCTGTTTTATTTTGCAGGCCACGGGTTTGCCGTTGACGGACAGAATTTCCTTCTTCCCGCCGATATTCCTGATGCAAAACCCGGTGAAGCCGGGCTGGTGAAAGACGAGGCTTATCTTGCAGACAGGCTGGCGGCGCGGTTCAAGAAAGCCGGTGCTGCGGCAACCGTTCTGGTGCTGGATGCCTGTCGCAACAACCCGTTTGAACAACCGGGCAAACGGTCTCTTGGCGGTGAAGGCGGACTAAACCAGATGGAACCGGTGGAAGGCATGTTCGTGCTCTTTTCCGCCGGGGTTCGCCAGTTTGCGCTGGACCGGCTCGACGACAATGACGCCGATCCAAACTCCGTTTTCACCCGCACGTTCCTGACAGAGTTGACCGTGCCGGGGGCGTCAATGGTGGATATTGCGAAATCAACGCAGTTGAAAGTTCGCAAGCTGGCCGAGAAGGTCGGTTACACGCAGACACCCGCTTACTACGACCAGATCATCGGCAACCTGACCCTGCTGCCTGACGATGGCAGTGCAAAGGTCGCCAGTCTTGGCACTTCCGAAGAGTTTGAAGAAGGCGGCGGTCAGAGTGTTCTGCGCAAGCTTGATCCGGCACCCAAGGGTGGCCCGGCTCCCCTTGCCAATTTCTCCAGACACAATGGCGGCTGGTCTGTCTATGTCTCTCTTCCAGAGCCAGCGACCCAGTTCGGCTATCGCATTGGCGAGGAAGGCGAGTTCAAAGACGCGGGGCTGAGTAACATCCTTGATCAGCGTACCGGACGGCCGACCCCAAACACGCTGGTCAATCTGCCGCCTGACCAGAAAGCAACCACTTTATATGTGACCTGGCGCGACAAACGTGGCGAGGAAGCCGGGGTTTATCCGATCATCTTCGATCCCGATTCATCGCTGAAAAGCGAAATGAAAAAGATGCTTGAACTGACATGGACGTCCTGGCTCGGGTTCAGGGATTTCAACGGTCAGCTCGTGTATTTCACCCAACTGGCCTCCTTTCGATGCGGTCTCAAGGAGATTCGTTACTCAATCGACAACGGAGACAGTCAGGTCTGGGAATTGCCCGCATGCGACCCAAATAACCCCTATGCGGTTCCCGAAAACACAAAACTGTTTCGCGAAATCCCCAAGTCCACCAAGAATATGCAGGTGCAGGTTACCTATTTTGATGGCGAGAAATCTGAACTTCGAAACTTCAACGTCTTAAATCAATAGTGGATTTGCCTTGTTCTTCGCGTCCGGCAGCGCTATTACCTAACGTAAAGTTCACTCATGACGGGTGATTCATTGCAACATCTGAAAGGACCTACCGTGTTCAATGCTTTTGCACTCACCGCAAAACTGCTTGCCGTTATCGGCCTGCTGTTTGGCTTTTCAACGCTCTCGACGACATCTGCCAGCGCGCAGTCAATCTGCAAAGGCCTGTCAAAAAGCGCCTGCGAAAGAAATGATGGCTGTTCGCATGTTGCTGCTTTCACCCGGTCCGATGGGGCCAAGGTCAAGGCGTTTTGCCGCGCAAAACCTGGTCAGGCCAAATCAACCAAGAAGTCATCGACCAAGAAAACTGCGAAAAAATCTTCCAACGTGAAGAAGGTCAAGGCTGACGCCAAAGAGCCGGCCACCAAGAAAAAGACAGCCAAAAAGTCGACAAGCAAAACCAAGAAAAAGAAAGTCGCCAAGGCTGACGCTAAAAAGCCCACCAAAAAATCTGCGGCGAAAAAGAAGAAAACTACGACCAAAACAACAGCAAAAAAGACCAAGAAGAAGCCGGCCAAGAAAAAAACAGCCAAAAAGAAAAAGAAGAGCACAGCAGGCAGCTAACGGCCCTGCTGATATTTTCTCAAAGGACGCTTTGCCAAACCGGCAGGCGTCCTTTTTTACGGCTCCCCCCTGCCCCACACGAGTTGAACCAGCGCTTGCCGCACACCGCTGGATGGGGCAAGGATATGCAGTCGTCGCCTGTAGTGTGTAAGAGCTGATGCCCGATAAGAAGATCTGCCTTATTTCGAATGAAAGCGCCGAGGCGAAGGCTGCCTTAAAAGAACTGGACGGGATTTATCCCAGTGTTGCGCCAGAAGATGCCGACGTCATCGTCGCGCTTGGTGGCGACGGTTTCATGCTGCAGACACAGCTTCGGTTCATGGATTCCGGCAAACCCGTTTATGGTATGAACAAAGGCACGGTCGGGTTTTTGATGAATGAATATCGGGCCGAGGATCTTCAGGCCCGGCTGGAATGCGCCCTTACAGCGCGGATCCATCCTCTACAGATGATCGCGACAGACAGTAGTGGCGAAACACATCGTTCCATGGCTTTCAACGAGGTATCCCTGTTTCGCCAGTCCCATCAGGCAGCCAAACTGCGGATCGATATTGACGGGAAACCACGTCTCGACGCTCTGGTATGTGACGGGGTTTTGATTGCCACACCGCAGGGATCAACTGCTTATAATCTTTCCGCGCATGGCCCGATCCTGCCGCTGAAATCGCCTCTCCTGGCGCTCACCCCACTCAGCCCTTTTCGCCCGCGCAACTGGCGCGGTGCGCTGTTGCCCAACACGGCACGTGTGAGCATTGTCGCTCTGGAACCGGAAAAACGGCCGGTCAACGCTGTTGCCGACAACACCGAAATAAAATCGGCGGTCAAAGTTGAAATCTACGAAGACCGCGAGGCCACCGGGCTACTCTTGTTTGACCCGGAACATTCCTGGGAAGAGCGTATTCTTGACGAGCAGTTTCGGTACTGAAAAGACGACCTATGCAGCCAGCAGGAGCTGGCGTTCGTAGTTTTTCGCCTGCTCGCGGTTTTCTTCCGCCGCCATCCGGCCCAGCAGCGCCATGATCTCTCCATCAACGCTTGGGTCATTTTCGACGCGGCTGATAATTTCCATGATCACCGACACGTCGTCATCAGTATTCTGCCACACAGAAATGGCGGCAGCGAAGACCGAGTACGCCGATTTCGGCAGACTGGTTCTTTGATAAAGAGATGAAAATGCAGAAACCCGCCCCTCGTCGACGATTGACTGGACACGCTTCAAAGAGGTTTGAGATAAAATGGCGATGGCATTTTCGAACAGTGCAGCATTGCCAGCGCAAATGGCGCGGATCAGCAGTGCCGGGGTCAGTTGTCCGGTATCACACAGATGGACCACATAATCGCCCATTGAGTTGCCGCCGGCGTGATTGGCAATATCGACAGTTGCCCGATTGCAGGCGTCGCTGATCGCCGATTCCATCTGCGCCGGACCTCCCCATTTTCTGTCTTCGGTCAGGGATAAAAGCGAGTTGGTCAATTTGCAGACCAGCATCTGACGGGTTGCAGCGGCGATATCATCACCTTCAAGCAGCTTTCCACGAACTGTTGCAGCTTCACCAAGCCGCACTGCAATATCATGTTTAAGCCCCGGTCCCAGCACCACGAGTTCATTGTCCAGCAATTCCAGAACGGCATGCTCGTGGCCGTGGGCAACGATGGCCCGCACGATATCGCCGTCCAGATCCTCACGGGCTGCGATAGCCTGCTGCACCAGCGGTGCACCTGATCTGACGGCATGAACAATATCGGTACTGCGCAACAGGGGCGAAACAGCAAAGATTTCGGCAGCGACCTCTGGAACATCCTGCACCAGGCTCCAGATCAGCGGCTTGGGCGTGCGGTCACTGGGCGCAAGCACACACGCCATGCTGCTGCGAACCTCGATGCTTGGGTCATCCAGATATAATGTGAAAATCTGCGTTGCTTCGCAGCGAATTTTGCTGGGTGTTTCAGGCTCAACATATTTGCGGGCGAGCCTGGCAATTGCCTCTACCCGCTCTTCCACGCTGGCGCCGTGGCTCCAGTCCATAAACCGCTCAACAAACATTCAATCCCCCTCAAACACTACTAACGCAACAAAAACACGAACTGACCGGGAACAGGCAGTACAGATCACATCTACACGCCAAACCTTAATTGATGGTTCACCATAAGAATTGGCAACTTGGTAACCACGTTTTTGCGTTCGGGAGGTTGTGGCGAGGCAGGCCCGGCATTAGCTTGGCCTGCGGACCGACCGGGTTCTAACAGGAGGCAACACAATGGCCGGATTATATTTCGACCAGTTCCATGTCGGGCAGATTTTTGAACATGAGTTGCGCAAAACCGTAACCGAGAGCGACAATATGTTGTTCTCCACAATGACCCTGAACCCGCAGCCTCTCCATATCGACCGCCATTTTGCGAAGAACACCGAATGGGGCGAACCGCTGGTCAATTCGCTGTTCACACTGGGTCTGGTGATCGGCATATCGGTGGGAGATACGACCCTTGGCACCACGATCGGCAATCTGGGCATGACCGAGACCACCTTCCCCAACCCCTTGTTTCAGGGCGATACTGTGCGGGTGACCACCGAAGTTGCTGCTGTGCGGGGATCCCGGTCCAAACCGGACCGGGGTATTGTTGACTTCATCCACCGCGCCTACAACCAAAACGATGTTCTGGTCTGTCAGACCCGCCGACAAGCCATGATGCGCCGCGAGAACGTGTGATGCGCTCGGCTCTTTTTATTCCCGGAGACAGTGAGAAGAAGCTCGCCAAGGGCCTCGATTGCGGGGCTGATTGCCTGTTGCTTGATCTGGAGGATTCCGTTGCGCCAAACAACAAGGAAGAGGCCCGTTCGACGGTGGCCGATTTCCTGCGCAGCGCGAATGATGTACCCGACCGGCCCCGCCTGTTTGTGCGGATAAACGCCTTTGATACCGGCTTGACCGAGGATGACCTCGCCGCCGTATTGGCCGGCAAACCCGATGGGGTTGTGCTGCCCAAATCCCAGCATGGGCAGGATGTCACGAAACTGGATGCTCAACTTCGTGTGCATGAGGCCCAGAACCAGCTGGATGATGGCGTAACACGTATTCTGGCAATCATTACCGAAACGGCTGTAGGGACATTGAACGCAGGAACGTACAAACGATCAAGCAAGAGGCTGGAGGCTGTTTCCTGGGGGGCTGAGGACCTCTCGGCAGACATTGGCGCGGTCCGGCGCCGGCACGAGGATGGCCGCTACACGGATCTGTTTCGTTATGCGCGGGTGCAAACTCTGCTGGGTGCCGTTGCTGCGGGTGTGCAGCCCCTTGATACGGTGTTCACCGATTTTCGAGACGAGGATGGGCTGAAAAAAGAATGCCGTGAGGCCATGCTTGACGGTTTCACCGGAAAACTTGCCATCCATCCGGCGCAGGTTGGCGTAATCAATGAAGTGTTCACGCCCTCTGCTGAAGATATCGCCAAAGCACAGGCTGTTGTTGATGCTTTTTCGGCAGCGGGCAACCCGGGCGTGCTTGGTGTCGATGGCGAGATGCTGGACCGCCCTCACCTGCGCAAGGCGCAAAACCTGCTGGTACGAGCAAAAAAGATATAAAAAAACCGCCATTCAGTAAGAATAGCGGTCTTCTTGATCAATCCGGCCCCGACAGGGCCAGAATATATCGGATACTTATGCGGTTTCGATTTTCGAAACGGCTGTTTTGCCGCTGCGCGCATCAATATCAGTTTCAAAAGTAACCTTCTGACCTTCTGAAAGGCCAGTCATGCCGCAACGTTCCAGAGCGGTTGCATGGACGAATACATCCTTGCCGCCGTCTTCTGGCTCGATGAAGCCAAAGCCTTTTTGATCATTATAGAATTTTACTGTTCCTGGAGTCATAAAGACATCCCTTTTCTGTTGGTCTGCACTTGGGTCAACTCCCAGAAAATGTAAGGAAATCAACCCGGTTATTCGATCTTCGAGAATATTCTGAGTGCGTGACCATCACAGGATGGGAATGCAGGACAGTTGTTCGGCAAATATCGATGGGTGGTCCCTAGTCCATAATTGGGACAGAAACAAGGCTGCAAGCATGTGCAGGCACGGGGCATGGCAGGAGCGACCCTGCCCGGTTACCGGATCAACGAGCAGTTATTGAGATTATCCGGGCCTTTTCATCTCAAATATATCGCCCATGGCAACATAGTCATGATAACCGGCGCGCATGATCGGATCGGCTTTCTCGATGTCAAAACGGCCATTAGAGATCATAGAATCGTCGATATACACGCCGCTCACCTGCCCCAGAACCAGAAAATAGGGAGCTTTGCTGCCATCCAGCGTTGTCGGATTGATGATGTCTAGCAGTTTGCATTCCATCGCGGCGGGGGTGCCTGCCACCCGTGGGCAGGATACCGTGTTGCCCGCAACCATCTCCAGACCGGCCGTTTCAAACTCGTTGATACCGGCCTCGACGGAGGCGGATGACACGTTCATCTGGTCCTGCATGGACCGGCTGACATAGTTGAACGTGAATTCTCCGGTATCTGCTGCGTTTTGCGCGCTGTCTTTCATGTTGCCGGACGAAAACATCAGGATTGGCGGAACATCGCAAAGCCCGTTGAAGAAGGAATAAGGCGCGAGATTCGGCACACCATCTTTTGAAACAGTTGATATCCAGCCAATGGGTCTGGGGGCAACAATGGCTTTGAACGGGTTGAAAGGCAGCCCATGATCCTGATCGGCCTGATAAAACATATTTTTCCTAATCTGCTCGGATTGAAAATATTGCGTCGAGATCGGGGCGCGGGCGTTCGTTTTTCGAAATTGAACACGAGCCGATATGAATGATGCCTGCCACCCTCTCCCCGCTTTCCAGTCCAAGAACAGGCCGGGCCTCATCTTCATAGACATACCAGGCTGTCAGCCACTGAGCCTCAAAACCATAAGCGTTTGAAGCAACCAGCATGTTCATACACACAGCACCGGCCGACAAAATCTGTTCCCACTCGGGAATCTTGGGGTGGTCCCCCGCCGTGCTGATGACGGCAACCACGCACGGCGCGTGCAGCAGCTTATCTGTGCCCTGCTTCTTTTTGGGTTGATCGCCGATATCCGGCCGGCGCGCCAGCAGATCCAGCAAATCCTTGTGCATGGCCATCCGCGCAGGCAGCGTCCATTCAACAAAACGCCAGGGGGCAAGTTTTCCGTGGTCAGGAACCCGGCTTGCGATCTCCAGAATACCCGTCAATTGCGCCTTATCAGGCCCCGGTGCTTCCAGTGTCATGGACAAGGCCGAGCGGCGGGTTTTCATATAGTCGATCAGATTTTCCATGAATGCTCGCGGTGCGCCTTTGTTGGTTATTCCTTAATGGAAGCCGATGGCCTTGAAAATGCCATCAGAAGCGGTAGATGGTTTCTCCATGCTATTGCGTGTTCTTATACTCTTGTTTTTTAGCTGGGCCGCCCTGGCAAACGGGCTGGCGCAGGATGCCGTCACCGAATACGCCCCTGACAGGGCCGATGCTGATTTACCCGCTTACAGTCTGGTGCTTGATGCCCGCCTTACCGACAAGGGAGACACCATAGAAAGCGGAATGGTCTGGCGGGTTTTCAACGATACGCCTGATGCGGAAGGCAGGCTCAGCCTTGTCGCAACCGGCAAAGGTGGCACGGCAAAATTCACCCTTCCGGCGGGAACCTATCTCGTTCATTCAGCCTTCGGGCGCGCTGGCGGCACAAAGCGGGTTGTTTTGACCAATAGCGGTGCCAATGAGAGTTTTGTCCTGCAGGCTGGTGGTTTGCAGCTCAATGCAGAGACAGAATCGATTCAGATTCCAGAGAAGGATCTGCGCTTCTCTGTCTTTGAACAGGAGCAGAACGAGGAAGGCGAGCGCAAGCTGATTGCAAGGGACGTCGCGGCAAACCGCGTCATCCGCCTTAATGCCGGCACCTATCATGTCCTTTCGCGCTACGGAAACATCAACGCAACCGTCAGGGCCGACCTTCAGGTGAAGGCCGGTCAGGTGACCGCCGCTACGCTTCAGCACCGTGGTGCCGGTGTTTCCCTGCGGCTGGTATCGCAGACCGGAGGAGACCCTGTCGCCAATGTGGCCTGGTCCGTCTTCACAGAAGATGGCGAGAAGGTTTTTGAAAGCCAAAGCGTGTCACCGTCTCTGATCCTTGCCGAGGGTTCCTATGAAGCGACAGTGCGCAACGGCGACAGCAGCTTTCGAAAGTCCTTTGAGATCAAGCCCGGCAAGAGCATCACGCTGGAGATCCTGCTGAAATAAACGATTGTCGCCCAAAGGCGATCAATCAGCTGGCATCACGCTTACGCCGGACATCCGGTGCAACCGCTTCCTCGACAAGACTGGCCACCGCTTCATCAAGCGTCATTGCCGACTGATGTTTTGAGCCCAACCGGCGGATACTGACGGTTTCCTGCTCGGCTTCACGGGCACCGATCGCAATGATCGCCGGTGTTTTGGCGAGCGAATGCTCCCGTACCTTGTAGTTGATTTTCTCGTTTCTAAAATCCGTTTCAACGCGCAGGCCAGCGGCTTTCAACCTGTCAGCGACCTGCTGTCCATACTCATCGGCTTCCGACGTAATTGTGGCCACCACGGCCTGAACCGGGGCAAGCCAAAGGGGGAAATGGCCGGCAAAATGCTCAATCAGAATCCCGATAAAGCGCTCCATCGAACCGCAGATGGCCCGGTGAACCATAACCGGCTCCTGTTTGTTGGAATTCTGGTCGATGTAAAATGCACCAAAGCGCTCAGGCAGCGCGAAATCCACCTGGGTTGTGCCGCACTGCCAGTCCCGGCCAATCGCGTCCCGCAGGACATATTCGAACTTCGGCCCGTAAAAAGCGCCTTCTCCCGGATTCATCTCCGTTTTGATGCGCCCGTCTGAATCGGCTTCGATCTTGTCGAGCACCTTCTGCATGATCATTTCGGCACGGTCCCACCCGGCCTCGGAGCCAACCCTCTTCTCAGGCCGTGTCGATAATTTGACAACAATATCGCCGAAACCAAAGTCGGAGTAAGTTGTCAAAATAAGATCATTGATGCGCAGACATTCCGCCTCAAGCTGTTCGGGGGTACAAAACACATGAGCATCATCCTGCGTGAAACCGCGCACACGCATTAATCCGTGCAATGCGCCGGAAGGTTCATACCGATGTACATTTCCAAATTCAGCCATCTTAACAGGAAGTTCTCTGTAAGACCTCAACCCATTTTTGAAGATTTGCACGTGGCCGGGGCAGTTCATTGGCTTGATCGCGAACTGCCGTTCATCTTCCGTCACAGTCGTAAACATGTTTTCGCGATACCAGCCCCAGTGGCCGGACTGTTCCCAAAGCGCTTTATCGAGAATTTGGGGCGCGTTGACCTCATCATAACCGTGCTCCTCAATGCGCCGCCGCATATAGGAAACCAATGCCTGAAAAACCTTCCAGCCCTTGGCGTGCCAGAACACAACGCCCGGCCCCTCTTCCTGAAAATGAAATAGGTCCATCTCGCGGCCAAGCTTGCGGTGGTCGCGCTTTTGCGCCTCCTCCAGCATATGCAGGTAGTTTTTGAGCTGTTTTTCGTCAGCCCAGGCCGTGCCGTAGATGCGCGAGAGCATCTGGTTGTCGCTGTCGCCACGCCAATAAGCCCCGGCAACGCTCATCAGCTTGAAGGCATTGCCGATCTGTGACGTGGAAACCATGTGCGGTCCGCGGCACAGGTCAATCCAGTCTCCCTGACTGTAAAGCTTGACGTCTTCTCCTTCAGGAATGGCATCCAGAAGTTCCACCTTGTAACCTTCGCCCAGTTTTTCAAACAGGGCACGGGCTTCTTCACGGCTGACAACCTTTTTTTCGAAAGGCTGGTTGCGCTGAATAATCTCACGCATCTTTTTTTCGATGCGCTCCAGGTCTTCAGGTGTAAACGGCTCATTACGGTCAAAGTCATAGTAGAAACCGTTTTCAATCACCGGGCCAATGGTGACCTTGGTCTCTGGCCAGATTTCCTGCACGGCTTCGGCAAGCACATGGGCACAGTCGTGACGAATCAATTCCAAAGCCTGGTCATCAGTACGGGTGACGAGCTCAATTTTCCCGGACGAATAAATCGGTTCGGCCAGGTCGTTCAACTCACCGTTGAGCGAATAAGCCACCGATTTTTTGGCAAGGGATTTCGAAATACTTTCAGCGACAGCGCGCCCTGTGGTCCCGGCTTCAACCGGGCGTACAGATCCGTCGGGAAATTCCAGTTCAATGGGGGAAGATATGGCGGCATCGGCCATGGATCGCGCTCCTTTATCCAGTCTCGCCAACAACGCGAGTGGTGTGTTTATGGGCATGCGTTTAGGCCAAGGAAGGCCCGGGGTCAAATATCCCGATCTGATTGTTCCAATTGCGAAAACACAAAATTAATTAAGACGGCAGTCTGGCAGCAAAATTTACTCCTGAGTCAGTATTTCAGCACAGTGTGCGCAAAGACATGTCTGAGGCGGACCCCGTGAGTATTTTTCAAACCATCAATTTCGAGTGCGGTGAAACCATTTTCTGCGAGGGAGAGTGGGGAGATTGCAGCTACATCATTCTTTCGGGAAAGGTGCGCATTCACAAAGCCCTGACCAACGGATCACAAACCACCATCGCCGAACTTGGCGCTGACCAGTTCTTTGGCGAAATGGCGTTGGTTGCTCCCGGAGAAAGATCCGCCACTGTAACGGTGCTTGAGGACTGTTCGGTAATTGTGCTGACCCAGGCACAATTTCAAAGCCGCACCGGAACGCTTGATCCGGTCATAAAGATGGTTTTCGACATCATCCTGCTTCGGTTCAGAAATACGCTGAAGCAGTTGAAAGACGATAATTGGGAGCTGAGCGAGCCGGACGATGCAATTGCGGAACAGACCCGCAAGGCGCTCGACCAGATTCATTTTGAAGCTGAAATCCGACAGGGTATCGCCAAGGGGCAATTCAGACTGCACTATCAACCCATTGTCTGCCTGCGGACCGGCAAACTGGCCGGCTTTGAAGGCCTGATGCGCTGGGATCATCCCACGCGGGGCATGGTTCCCCCCTCAAAGTTCATTCCGGTTGCAGAGGCCTGCAACATAATTCCGCGCATGACCCGCATGGCCATTAAGCAGGCTTGTTCGGACCTCAACGACATATCTGTTACAGCACTTGGCAATATTCCAGGTGCCAACACGCCATTCGTAACGGTCAATGTGTCAGGCCGGGATCTGGCGAACCGCAATTTCTATCCGTTTGTGGAGCGTTGCGTCCAACATTACGGTGTTCCCAATGGCGCGCTGAAACTGGAAGTGACCGAATCGTCCCTGATGGACGATATTGACGAGGTCAGCAGCCGCATGGGCCGCCTGCGCAAAGCAGGTGTGCGGATAGCCATCGATGACTTTGGAACGGGGTATTCCAGCCTAGGCTATCTGTCCAAACTGCCGATCTCAACTCTGAAGATCGACCGATCCTTTGTCATCAGCATGCTTGAATCAGATCAGATGCGAAAAGTTACCAGCGGTATTCTGCGCCTTGCCGAACAACTTGGCATCGACGTTGTTGCCGAAGGGATCGAAGAAACCGCCCATGCCGAGCACCTCGCGTCAGAAAGCTGCGACTTCGGCCAGGGGTATCTTTATTCAAAGCCGCTTCCTGTTGAGGATTTATCATTGCTGATACGGCATTGGTCTCCCAGAATATCGGAGTTGCTGAAACAGCCTCAGACCGCGCAAGTGACGCACTAACGGCGGCGACGGTTGCGCTTGCGTCCTTTGCGGGTTTTCCTTGAAACCCGCCTCGCCTGATAGGCGGCACGGTGCCTTTTGAGCCGACGCGCCTTGCGACGTGCTCTGACCCGTTTTCTAAGAGAAGCCCGTCTTTCCAGACGGCGGCTTTTCTTTGCTACAATTTTTTTGCGTTTTGTCTTGCTGATCCGATAGCGTTTGGCGGCATTGCGTCTGGAATATTTTCGCTTTTGACGATAGCTGCGGTGACGCTTCGCTTTGCGGGTCGAATATTTGCGGTTTTTCCAGCGGCGGGGAGACTTTGCGCTTCGTTTCCAACGGCGCTGGCTCTTGGCCACATACCGCTTTCGCACGCTGGATCTGTAACGCTTGCGGGCCTTACTGCGATATCTCTTCCCCGCTCTGGCTGTGCGGATACGAGATTGAGACGATGCGTAACGGCTCTTCGAAACATGGCTTTTGGAAACCGGTTGGACTGTCCCTGCTGCCACGCGCAGTTTAGGCCGGTAACTGGAACCACAGGTCGCGACCGCCGAGCGTTGCACACGGGCGCTGGCCAGCTGATCCGGGTTATAGTTTTTGCAAAGCGCGCCGGTCCTGGCATGGATTGCCGCATCGGCGGTACAAAACAAGCCGCTGCCATCAGACTGCGGCACGAAACGAAGGCCTTTTGCCCCGGCGGCGGGGTCGTCAAGCTGATGGGCAAGCCCGTTTAGAATACCAATTCTCTTTGTTGCCCGTCGCGGCGACATCAGAGCGGTCTGCATGTGAGTTGATGTGATGGGGACCACCTGAACAGCAGCCAGCTTTGGCTTTTCGCTGCCCTTGGCGGTCAGATGGACCCGCGCCATGATGCTGTAGTCGCGGCATCCGCCACCGCCTGCCATGTTGGCCGTACCATGATGCAGGAAATTGCCAAGCCCGTAAAAAACCAGACGCCCCTTGTTCAACTCCACACCCCGTGTGACGTGAGCATGATGGCCGATCAGCAGGTCCACATTTCCCTGATCCAGTGTCCGGTTTCGGATCGTATGAATTTCATTGCCGGAAGGGCGGATTTTCCGTTCAAGTCCTTTGTGAACAGAAAGAATTCGGTAGTCAGCATCGGCATTTGCCAATCCGACCATGAGGGCGTCGTAGTCCTGTTTGTTGTTGATCCCAAGCTGCCCTGGCCGTGATTTGCCAGCGCGGGGCAAGCCACCGTAGCTGGCGCCAATGCCGATGGCCCCAAAGGCAAAGCGGGTGCCGTTTTTCTCGAATACTGGTGTTTCCAGCGCCTCAGCCCGGTTCAGCCCGATGCCTGCATGGGCCAGTATCCCCTGCCCTTTAAGGTCATTCATGTGGCGCAGGGAATCGCGAATGCCGGACGCGCCATAATCAAAGGCATGGTTGTTGGCCATGGAGAAGAGATTGAACCCGACATCGACGAGATGCTGCATCCCGTTGGGATGGGTCATGAAGTTATAGGCTTTTGGCCGCGCCCGCAGACGGCCATTTGCTGACACCACCGATTCCACATTGGCGAAGTTGATATCGCCGTTGATATGCGGACGAATGAGACGTGTCGTGCTTTCCCAGGTCTGCCAGCGCCCGTGCTTGTAAACACCATCAGGAAGTGGTCGCTGACGATGGGGGGCAAACCCGGTATCGCCCACCAGAACCAGTTCGATGTGCCGCATCGCCGGTTCTGGAACAGGGTCTGCAACAGCGTCGGTGGTAACGCCACCTGCCGGATCATGAGGGGGTTTCAGGCTAACCAGTTGTTTGCGACTGGCATCATCATTCTGGAGGCCGGAAGGTGCCAAACGATGTGGTGGCGCAGCCTGCACAACCGCAACAAAAAGGCAGACACATCCAAAGGCCAACAGGCCAGCAATACGCGAAACAAACATCAACCCGGCGCCTACTCAATACACATCACGCACCCCATCACCTGAGAAAAACGCTCTCAGACGGGCATCATCACATTACAGCAGGTTACAGTGCGTAACAATCTGTTAACGCTGTCGGCGTTGGTTTTGAGCAATTCAGCGTTAATTCGCCGGATCACGGTCAGGAACGGGATCATGGCCGTGAGTGGCACCAAAAATCTTCCACGGGCCACAGCGCAAAATACGTTTTACAGACATCCACCCGCCACTCAGCAGGCCATAACGGGCGATAGCCTCATAGGCGTATTCGGAGCATGTGGGGATGTGACGACAGGAGTTTCCGATAAAACCGGAAAACGTCAACTGATAGAACCGGACCAGGCCTGTTCCAACAAGTCTGCCGGGAGTGCGGCGCCAGGACCCCGCATAATTGCGACTTCGCCGGACAGGCTTTTTCACGCAGAAACCGGCTCGGATTGATCCGCCGTATCTGCAGCATCATCCGCAATGGCTTTTTCGACCGCTTCGACCGTTGCGTCAAATGCCAGCATTGTGGAGGCATGCCGCGGCCTATAGTCGCGGACCGGCTCCAGAAATTTCAGTTCTTCGAATTTTCCTGTTGGGGGCGGTCCCTGCTCTTTCAGCATCGCCTGCATTTCAGCTCTCACCTGGCGCAATTCCTCCAGCGATGCTCCGATAACATTTTTTGCCATGATGGAAGCGGAGGCCTGCCCCAGCGCACAAGCCTTTACGTCCTGCGCATAGTCGGTGACCACATTGCCGTCCACGGAGACATCAACGACCACCGTCGACCCGCAAAGTTTTGAATGAGCCTTGGCGGTTCCATCAGGCGCATCAAGACGCCCGATGCGACCGATATTGCCTGCATAGTCGAGAATTTTCGTATTATAGACAGCGTCTATGCTCATCTCACACACCCTGATATGCACGGCTCGTTTCAGCCGTTTGACAATTGTCATCAAATTGCAATCTTGGCAGATGATAACTTGCCCTCTATATTGTGGGCAAGCGGATGGTTTTCAATTCCTGTTTGAGACTATCCCGCATTGGTGACCGTGCCGAGAGGCCCCGGAACCCTCGACAAGCAGCGGAAAAGTTTTCCGTATCACCACAATGAGATCTGCTTGGGTGGTTCATCGGTTTTTAGATAAACCTGCCCAACTGGAATATTGGATCTCCTCATGGATCAGATTGTCGATAAAAATACTCTTGAGAAACAAGATAATAGCGCAACCCAAAAGCGTGAACGCCCGTCCCGCGAGGAGGCAGAAGCTGCTGTACGCACCCTGTTGCAATGGGCCGGCGACGACCCTCAGCGCGAAGGCCTGTTGGATACGCCTGCAAGGGTAGCCAAAGCCTATGGTGAGATTTTCAGCGGCTATGATGAAAACCCCGAGGATGTGCTGGGCCGGACATTTGAAGAAGTCGCAGGTTATGATGACATGGTCATCGTGCGCGATATTCCGTTTCATTCGCATTGCGAACACCACATGGTTCCCATCGTGGGACGGGCCCATGTGGGCTATTTGCCGGACGGGCGCGTGGTGGGTCTGTCAAAGATTGCCCGCGTCATTGATATGTTCGGCAAGCGCCTGCAGACCCAGGAAAGCATGACCGCACAGGTCGCCCATTCCATTCAGAATGTTCTCGAACCCCGGGGCGTTGCGGTGCTGATCGAAGCGGAACATATGTGCATGTCCATGCGGGGCATCCGTAAATCCGGATCGACCACGCTGACCACGACATTTACCGGCGCCTTCAAGGACGACCCGCAGGAGCAAATGCATTTCATGACTCTGGTTGGAAACGCAGAAAGCTAGTCCGCATGACCGATATTGATCGCGAAGCCGAGGATCGCGAGACCGGCGACCGCTGGATGCCGAGATTCGACGACAAGGGACTGATCACGGCTGTTGTCACCGATCACAGCGATAATATGCTGCTGATGGTCGCCCATATGAATGAAGCCGCGCTCAACCTTACCATTGAGACGGGCGAAGCGCATTTTTTCAGCCGATCCCGTCAAAGCATCTGGCACAAGGGCGCCACGTCGGGAAATGTCCTGAAAATAACGGATATACGGACCGATTGTGATCAGGATGTTGTCTGGCTGACCGCTCAAGCCGGTGGGCATGGCGCGGCCTGTCATACCGGGCGGCGGTCGTGTTTCTATCGTCGGATTGTCGGCAAAGGCGATGATGTCCGTCTTGAACTGACGGGAGACCCGCCGCTCTTTGATCCCAATGATGTTTACGGTGATCCATAGCCTGATTTGCAAACTTCTTTTTCCTGTCGCATTTTACCGGTTGGTCATCGTTTTTTTGCACACTTGAAAACGGGACAAAGAGGAAGTGCGGCGAGGAAGTGCGGGCTTGTGTGTAATCGCATGGGAAAGGCAAATCACTCACCGACCTCAGACGCCGACAACAAACGACCACGAAGGCTGAAGCCGTGACCGATGACGCCGAAATCGTCGACACCTCCAAAACCACAGACCCCGTGGTGCAACCGGAACGTGGCCGGCTGGCCGGTCATGGCGGTGGCGAAAAACACAATGGTATCGCGATTGCACTGGGCGGAGGGGCTGCCCGGGGATGGTCCCATATCGGCGTCCTTCGGGCGCTGGACGAGGCCGGGATTCCCGTGCGCATGATCGCCGGCACCTCGATTGGAGCGCTGGTTGGGGGATGCTATCTTGCCGGCAAGCTGGACGAGCTGGAAGAATTTGCAAGAACCCTCACTCCCCGACGCATTGTCGGTCTCCTCGACCTAAGTCTTCGCGGCTCTGGTTTGATATCGGGTTACAAGCTCGCTGAGCGCATGGAAGAGCATCTGGGCGACATTCGTATTGAATCACTGGATCGTCCGCTGGTTTGCGTCGCAACAGAGATCAATACCGGACATGAGATCTGGCTGACCAGAGGACCGCTTATCGAGGCGGTGCGGGCGTCCTATGCACTTCCGGGAATTTTTGAGCCGGTGGTGCTGAACAACCGCGTGCTGGTGGACGGTGCGCTGGTCAATCCGGTTCCGGTTCCCGTGTGCCGCGCATTTGAAGCCGACGCCGTTGTCGCCGTTAATTTGTCATCGGATATTTTTGGACGCGGCACGGTGGTTCGTAACGTGAGTGCCGACTCGCTTAACGATGAGGAAACCGAAGAAACCGCCGAAACCCGGGTACGCGGGCTGGGCAACTCAGCCATTGTCAAGCTAGGCAAGGCCCTGGGCGTAACCGGTGTCATGGTGGAAGCCTTCAACATCATTCAGGACCGTATCGCGCGCTCACGCCTTGCGGGTGATCCGCCCGACATATCGATCATACCCGCAGTGGGCAGCATTGGTCTGGCCGAATTTCATCGCGCCGGTGAGGCAATCGATCTGGGTTATGAGGCCGCCAAGAGGGAGGTGCACCGCCTTCAGGCGCTGGCCGCTCCCGCACCAGTAAGTGATGAGACCGCGTCAGATTGATGCGGCCCTGGGCACCGGGTCGAAGCTCGAAAACGCCAGCAGTCCAAAAAGAAACCCACCCATATGGGCCTCCCAGGCAATTGACCCTTCCACGCCTGGCATCGGAATAATTCCGGCACCAAACAGCCAGTTAAGACCAAACCAGATCACCACAAAAGTCATGACACCCCGGTTTTGAAGCGATGCAATCAATGACAGGGCTGGCCCCGTCGCGGCCTGTTCAACAGGGCGGCCAGGAACGAAAGCAAACCGCGCCGCAGCCCCCATGCATCCTGAAACAGCACCGGATGCTCCGATCACCGGTATGTTGCTTGCCATATGGAACACATAATGAGCCCCCGCCCCGGCGGCGCTTGCCAGCGCCATGAAAATCAAAAACCGAGCCGCACCCAGGCGTTTCGCCACCGCACTGCCAAAAGCCATCAACCAGATCAGATTAACAATGAGATGGGTCCAGTCCCCATGCAGGAATGCGTGGGTAAACGGGCTCCAGAACCGGGCAAGCGGTTCGATAAGATGGGAGGGCGGCATTGTCATTGTGATGGGGACAAAGGCAAACACCTCCAATACCCAGAAATAGGTCTCATCGTTGGCAAGCCAGGTTATCGCCGCATGAACGGCAATCATCATGGTGCCCAGAAGCAATACCATCCCCGGTACATTGAAAGCAGGCGGATTGTCTGAGGGCCGCCGCGACGAACCATCCTGATCGATGTCTTTTTGCCAATCGCTCAAACTACCCGGCCTCCTGCACTTTTGATGATGCCAACATAGATACAGTGTCGGCGCGTTGCGACCCGGGTTTGTGACGATCAGGCAAAAAAAAGCCCGGCGCATAAAGCACCGGGCTTATTGGTCGGCCCCATTTCCCGTCCCCGACGGTGAAAGGCGCATAGCCAAATATAGGTTTCAGAACAACTTTGCTGTCGTTGTCGTTCTGGCGTTGCTGGAGCGTCCGGATAGATGACACTCCGTGGAGTTCCTCTCAAAGGTGACATGACATTGCGGAAGGCGCAATCGTAAGTCTTCGTTAGGGTTAATTTCCGTCAACAATTGGCGCGCCGTTCCCCCCCTTTTGTGACCGCCCTCCTCAACTTTCTTGTCCCAGCCAAACAACTGGCACGCCCCATGCAAAGCACCCGACATCCAAGGCACTCGTGCAGCCGGATTGTCCCAATTTGGGAAGTCTGCGGCTGAACCGGCTGACACAACCAATCTGGGCGGAAAGAAATGCGTCAAAAGAAAACAAAGGCAATGCTCAAATACTGGATGGAGCTGTACGAGAACGCCGGAAACGAGGCCGATAAAGGCAAAACCTTCAACTGGCCGGAACGCAGCGATGTCCAGCCTTCAGCCTGTCGTTCGCTGCTTGGTGAGATGTTCATCCTGGATACCAGCGTATCAAAGGCTGCATATCGCCTTGCGGGGACCAAGCTGTGTGCGCTGTACGGTCGTGAGCTGAAGAATGAAGAATATTGCGATATCTTCAGCGGAAAGGATCGCACATCCGCCGAAAACTGGATCACTTCGCTTGGGCGTGACGGATATGCCGTGCTCATTTGCTCAACGGGCGAAACTTTTACGGAACGGACGGTCAATCTGGAAACACTGCTGCTGCCGCTCTCCCACCACGGCGAGCCCAACAGCCGCATTCTTGGCATTACCGTTGCGACAGAGATGCCCCAATGGCTGGGTTCCATCCCCATAGCCAGACAAACCATCCGCAGCGTCCGTGTTATTCGCCCTTGGGAAGAACAACGCGGAATTGCATCGGCATTTCGGTCAAACTGGCCCTTTGACGTGCCCGCTACTATTGCGCGGGACCGTGGCGACCCGCCTGCCCGTCAAAAGCCGAGAAAGATCGATGCGCGTGATTTTGGCCTTTTGACCAGCCCCCGCCGCGCTGAGCCGCACCATGGCGACCATTCTGAAATTCCGCCAACGGGCCGTCAGGTTGCCCATCTTACGGTGTTTGATGGTGGTCGCTCTTAAATTGTAGTGTCGCGCCTCAAAAAAACACCGACTCAGGCCGGAGAGTTCAACAAAGAGTTCCGCGATGGCGATCTTTCCGTTGGGTGGATTAAATCAATCTTTGCCAAAGCCAAGAAAAACCAGCTCATTTTTGGATTCTGGCCTGCTGTAATGACATTTCGTTAACCATGTTGATTGTAATGTTAGCCGGCTGTTATTGGCGACAGTCTCTTAGCGGGTATGGACAAGCAACGTGAACCTCGATCCAGAACAATTTTCTGACGTCTTTACCGACGAAGAACGACGCACCTGGGAACGTGTACCCGTTGCTATTTTTGGCCGCTGCCAACTGGCCAACAAGCTTGAAATCCCCTGTCAGGCTGTCAGCATTTCGCCAGGCGATATCTCGGTTATTGCCGCTCATATGCCGACAATGAGCGAGAAAATTATCATCTATCTTGATCATGTTGGACGGCTTGAGGGCAATGTAATCCGCTTTATCGAAAATGGATTCGCAACCTCCATCACGGCAACACCGCGCAAACGCGAGAAGCTTGCAGCGCGTATTGAGTGGCTCAAAGCGCGTCAGGAATTTGGCACACGCGATGACCGGCGTCATGAACGCATCATTCCGCGCAACACAAATTCAGAGATCCGTCTCGATGATGGACGCACTTATCCCATTAAAATCATTGATATTTCTCTTTCCGGCGCGGCCATAGAAAGCGATGTTCGTCCCGCAATGGGTTCAGCTATCTCGCTGGGTGGCATGCAAGGCAGGGTCGTGCGTCATTTTGAAGAAGGTATTGCGATTGAATTTGCTGCACTCCAGGCCGCAAACAATCTGGCCGGTCAGTCTGTGGTTTAACCGCTCTCTTAATCGCCGGTCTCGTCTCAGCCCGCCTATGCGGGCTTTTTTGTGTTTACGCTGCAGAGATAGCCCAGCCCTGCAAAGTGCAGAGCGGCTTGCAACATGTCTGGCAACATGTCTGGCAGAGTGTGGTGGATCTGCACTGTGCCCCCTCCTCCATCCTCATAAGCATGCTCTCGCCATCAATGATGCATAGCCAAACCGGCATGGTTATCAAAACATGAAATACTACCTTCGCATTTAAATTAAATGTAGTATAAATTCACATAAAAACTGACTATTATTATTTTTTGGAAGTATATTTTTTCATGTGAACTTCTCGTTGTGGAACGGGGAGTACGAACACATGAAAAATACAACAAAGAAAATACTGATGGCGGTCGCCATCGCAGCAAGTGGTTTGTTCGGGACGATAAACCAGGCTTCTGCGGTCAACTACATGCCTTTGACTGGTCGCACATCACAGCCAATCGGTCACGCTCAATTTTGCCAGCAATTGCCGCAGGAATGTCAGGTACGCAGCCGGTCAACGGCAGCGCCAACACTAAGCCGCAAGCGCTGGACAGACCTGCAGGAAGTCAACAATTTTGCCAACCGTTCGGTCCAGCCGGTTACCGATCAGGATGCCTATGGTGTTGAGGAATTCTGGACTTATCCAAAAAGCTATGGCGATTGTGAAGACTACGTCTTGCTCAAGCGCTACATGCTCATGCAGCGGGGATGGCCGGAATCGAGCCTCCTTATCACGGTTGTAAAACAGCCAAACGGCGACGGACATGCCGTTTTGACAGTGCGCACGGACCGCGGCGACTTTGTTCTCGACAACCTGGCTGCCGACGTGAAGCTCTGGGTCGATACGCCTTACCGCTATCTCAAGCGTCAATCATCAACTCACAGTGGCCGCTGGACAAGCATCCGCGACCCCAGAGCAAAGGTAGCGCGCTACTAAATACAGATCGGCGGGATTCTTATTCCGACGCTCCCATTGACCTGGTCGCGTCCCCACTTCCCGTCCCCACCGAGACCAGGTCAACAGAGGCCGGTTTGCATCCCCGCGAACCGGCCTCGACTTTTTCAGACCTCTTTTAAGGTGTCCCGGAACCGATTGGCATTTTCCACATAGTGATATGCGGCCGCCTTCAACTCCATGGCCGCCTTATCATCAAGTTCGCGCACCACTTTGCCGGGCGATCCCATCACGAGCGAATTGTCTGGGATCTCCCGCCCCTCCGGAATCAGCGCATTTGCGCCAACAAGACAGTTTTTGCCGATAACGGCGCCGTTGAGCACCGATGCTCCCATTCCAATCAAGGAATTTTCACCAATTGTGCAGCCATGAAGGATGGCCTTGTGGCCGATGGTGCAATTGGCGCCGATTGTCATTGGGAAACCCATATCAGTGTGCAACACGCACAGGTCCTGAATATTGCTGCCCGGCCCAACGGAAATAACTTCATTGTCACCGCGCAGGATCGCGCCAAACCAAACACTGGCGTCTTTGGCCAGAACGATCCGGCCAATCAGTGTTGCGCAAGGGGCCACCCAGCAGTTTTCATTGCGTTGGCCTGACCCGGCCAGGTCCGGCGCAATTCCTTCAAGTTCATAGATCGGCATAAGGTCATCCTGTCGCTGCTGGATCATTTGTTAAACGCAAATGAACCAATGACAAGTGCTGACGATACCCCACAACTTCTTGACAAAACAACGCGAGTCATCACCCATCAGGTCATGCGTGAACTCCCGTCAATTCAAAGTGTTTCACACCCCCTCTTGCGCCCGCGGTTGCTGGTGCCTGCGGGGCTTTTGATTGCCTTTGCGCTTGTCGCCTTTGGAGCCGTTGCGTGGTTGAAGTCGCAGATATCACAGACCGGGTTTACGACGGATACGGCGTTGAGAATGGTCATTATCGGCAACGACGTTTTGAATATCCCAGCAAACTTCATACGGTTTGAATCACAACGCGACAAGCCAACGCTGGAGCAAGCCGACCTTGCGCTGCTGTGGCCCAGCGGTGAAGGGTATTCGACGGAAAACGCTGCGCTGTTTCAAGAATCAGGAGAGAATTCCCAACTGATTTTCATCACACTTTCAGGCCGCAAAATGCGCTTCGACATGACGGGGCGCCTGCAACCCATCTATCTGAAATTGTTTGAAGGTCCGGCTACAAACGGCCCGGCGGGACTGAAATTCCAGACCCTGAAGAAAGGATCGGGCTATGATGATGAACGCCTTGCCATCTACGCTCAGGGTGGCGAAGTGTGGGCAGCGCGCTGTCAAAATGAATCAGCACCCACAAGCCCAACCTGCCTTCGCGATGTTTTTCTTGGTAAGGGACTGAGCGTCAGTTACCGTTTCCCCAAAGACCAGCTGGAAAGCTGGCGCGCTATAGAGGCGCTCGTTATCGGGACGATCGACAGCTATCTGATGCGCTGATCAGGCGTCGTCGTCCATGAGATCAATATCGAGAATGGCCATATTGAAAATCTGCATGCCCTCGGTATTACCATCATCATCGTAAAGGACGCCCAGGAATTCGTCGCCTTTGTAAATTTCGGCTGAATCCTGTTTGTTTGGTCTGCGCCGAATTTCCACGCTTGTAGAATTGAAAATCTCTTTCACATGGGCATTTAGCTCATCATAGGGCTTGTCAGGAATTTCCTTGGAAAAGCTGTAGGAAAGCTCTCCCTCATCCTCATCGCGTTCAATGCGGGCAAAGAAAGACTGTCCAATGGCAACAAGCGCCTGATCATCATCTTCAGGATGCAAGAGAACCGACAGCTCTGGTTCGCTAAAAAGCCTCGAAAGGTAAGCCGTAAGGCTGTCAATCTCAGATTGTTCCATGGTACCTGATCCGTCGCCCGCGCAAAAAAACCACACCGCTGATTAGACGACAATACCCATACACTGCAAGACCCGTCGGTAAGACCGGTGAGGCAAGACCTGTGAGGCAAGACCGGCGGGGCAAGACCAGTGGGTAAAACCGGAGGGGCGGTACTTCAACTCTGTTCTTTGGTTTCGGCCAGAATCTGGTTCATGGTTCGTGATGGCTGTGCACAACCTGCAACGCCAACAACACGAGCCGGTACACCGGCGACTGTCACTTTCTCCGGGACACCTTTGAGCACCATTGATCCAGCTGCCACTCTCGAACAATCACCAACCCCGATATTGCCGAGAATCGTGGCACCAGCGCCAATCAAAACACCATTTCCGACTTTGGGATGCCGATCGTCTGTTTCCTTGCCGGTTCCTCCAAGTGTCACACCCTGAAGGATTGATACATCATCACCAACAACAGCCGTCGCCCCGACAACGATGCCAGTTGCGTGGTCCATGAACAAGCCCTTACCAAACCGCGCCTGCGGATTGATATCGGTCTGGAAAATCTGGCTTGAGCGACTTTGCAGATAGAGCGCGAAATCCTTGCGCCCCTGCTTCCAGGCCCAATGAGCCAGACGGTGGGTCTGAATGGCATGAAACCCTTTGAAGTAGAGAATTGGTTCCACAAAACGCGTACAAGCAGGGTCACGATCATAAACGGCGGCGATATCAACGCGCATGATCTCCGACCATTCAGGCCAGTCTTCCATCATCTCGCGAAACGTGGTGCGGATGGTATCGGCTGAGAATTCAGGCTGATGCAGCCGCTCGCAAATGCGATGGATGACAGCCTCTTCAAGTGTTTTCTGGTTCAAGATAGCGGAATAGATGAACCCGCTCATAGCAGGATCATTGGCAACAATGGCCGAAGCTTCATCGCGCATTGCTTCCCAGACGGGATCAAGATGAACGACGTCCCCTTTCAGACCAGGCCCTTTCAGAGCAGGCGCTTTTGTCGTGGAAGCCATTGTTTGTCTCCTGTCTCGCTCCAGACGCGGATCGGTGCCCCGCGTTGATTTTGACCCTTTAGATAGGGCATGGATTGTGGAACTTAAACCATCTCACAATGGAAAATCGGATTTTTGACAAACAAGAGTCAAGTCATCGATGTGTCGGATGTCATCATCAACCTGGATGGAACAACAGGAACGCTGGAGTTTCATAATCCCGGCAAACACAATGCCCTGCCGCAAAGCCTGTGGGAATGCATACCACGGCGGCTGGATGAGCTTGTTGATCTTGGGGCGAGAACGATCCTTGTAAGCGGGCGTGGAGCCAGTTTCTGCGCCGGTGCCGACATCAGCGAATTCGAGACGGTGCGCAAAAACGCTGAAACAGCCCGCCTCTACGAAAAAACCAATGAGGACGCGTTTACAGCCTTACGCAATGTCGCGGTTCCCACCATTGCAGTGATCAAGGGGTATTGCCTGGGCGGCGGTTTTGGACTTGCAGCGGCCTGTGATCTTCGGTTGGCCGAACCGGACGCAAGTTTCAGCGTTCCGGCAGCCAGGCTGGGACTGGCTTATCCGGTTGAGGCGATGGCAGATATTGTCAATGCAGTCGGAGCTCAAAATGCCAAACAGATGCTGTTTACGGCAGAGCGTTTTACAGCACAGACTTTGCATGACTGGGGTTTTTTAAGCGAGATCGTCGATAACGACGAGTTGAGCAACCGTGCGGAAATTCTTGCAAAATCCATTGCCGGGCTGGCCCCCCTCACCCATCGCGCCACCAAAGCTGCAATCCAGGCCGTGTTAACAGGCGAAAGCGCAACTGCCCACACCCTGGGGCAGGCAACCTTCACAAGCGCAGACTATGAGGAAGGACGCACAGCCTTTCGGCAAAAGCGCAAACCCGTTTTTAAAGGCCGTTAAGAAGAAAGAACGTCCGACTTTAAAAAACTGATCACCGCTTGCGCAAAAATATCATTGCGATCCCCCGCCACCATATGGCCGGCATCAGATACATCAACATATTTGGCATGTGGCACCAGTTCCAGAAATTCGCGAGCCGCCTCTTCCGTCACAAGTTCGGACTTGCCTCCCCGCACCAGAAGTGAGGGAACGGAGATTTTTTTGGTGGCTTCGACCAGCACTTCCGTCCGCTCTTCCCGCCCGATCTTGACACTGTTGACACTCTCCACAAATGCCGGATCCCAGTGCCAGTACCATCGCTTATCGTCGCGTTGCCGCAGGTTCTTGCTCAACCCATCCAGCGACTTTGGGCGCGGACGGTTTGGCAGATAGGCCGCGATCACATCGGCGGCGTCTTCAACAGAGGCAAAACCTTCCTTCATGTTCTGGGCCATGAACCCCATGATGCGGTCCACACCGGAACTTTCCATGCGCGGGGTGATGTCCACCAGCACAATTGCCGAAAAAATGTCTGACCCGGCTTTCTCCTGGGCCAACAGCGCACTGATCCCTCCCATGGAAGCACCAATAAGCACCGGGGCCTGGCCGAACTGGGCGCGGATCTGATCAACGAGACAAATCAAGTCGTCGCGAAAATAGTGGAACGTGTAATTGCCCGTTTCCACCCAGTCGCTTTCCCCATGCCCCCGCGCGTCTACCGTGACTGAATCCAGACCAAGTCTTGCCAACTGCTGTGCCGCACCATCCCACGAATAACGGGTCTGACCACCGCCATGCATCAACAGTGCCGGTGGTCCCGCGCGCCGCTCTTGCGGTGAAAAATGCGTGGCGGCAAGTCGATTGCCTTCCACGCCCTTGTAGCTGAGCAGATTGCTGGAAACCGGACCGGCCTGCTTTTCTTCAATGTCAGTCACGTCTTCAATGTTAGTCACGGGCAAGAAACTCCAGGGCCGCATTCTTGAATTCTTTGGCACCGGTCGTGCGCATATGATCAAGCCCCGCAAGCGTTACAGCCTCGCCATTGGGCATCATTGCAGCAAGATCTTCACCGCTGCCCGCAATCTCGTCATCGCTGCCGACAACCACGAGCACAGGCGCCTGGATGGATTCAACCAGACTTTGCGTGATCTGGTGCTTTGAAGGACGGATGCACGCAGCAAGGGCCAGCCGGTCACTGCCTGTTCTGTCCGCGAACAATCGAAATGCCAGCGCATCACGATCTTCAATGGTGGAAACATCATCAACTTCCAGCGCATGGGCCACGCCCTCATAGTCGCGACGTCCACCGAATATGTAACTTCCCATGCCACCCAGCACCGCTTTTGCGACCCGTTGGGGATTTTCATGGGCAAGCCAGGCTGTAATACGCGCACCCATCGAATAGCCGATCACATCCACAACATCGATTTCCAGATAATCCAGCAACCTAATGGCATCACCGGAAAACAGGTCAGGGCCATAGTCCTGAGACCGGTAAAACTTCTGGGATTCCCCATGGCCGCGGTTATCAAGAGCAACCACCCGATAGCCCGCTTCGGTCAGCACTTTGGTCCATTCAGTATTGATCCAGTTGACCTGTGCAGTCGAGGCAAAACCATGGATGAGCAGCACGGTCTTGAGCACCTCCCCTGCCGGTTTGAAATCGACATAGGCAATCTGTGTGCCATCAAGGTTGGCGCTTAACATTGGGCTGGTCATGACATTGGGTTGGACTTGGCTATGGACTGGGATATGGACATGGAAATGTGATTCCCCTGCTCGTTGGTGTTTTCTCTTTCACGGAAGCAGGCCGCCTGCAAGCTTTGTTCGTGGTCATTTGAACTCTTTGCAAAAGGGCTTACAACAGCTAAATGACGCAGAAGATCAGACCTCGTAACCAGGCTTCATCCAATGGCAAATGACATCGTTCCCCACTTTCATAACACTGGTGGTGTGGCCCGGATCGCCATCGGCGTCAGGGAGTTTATGTGCGTGGGAGCAAGGCCACCCCATGATCATCCGCATGTGTTTTTGGATATGGGAGACGATACAGAAATAGTCTGTCCCTATTGCTCAACCCTCTTCATGCACAAATCAGATCTTTCTGCCAAAGAAAGCGATCCGGATGGCTGTCTGATTGAGGGGCTGGCCGGTTAGACAAATACCTTGGACAATACACTGCCGCCCGAGACCACCGACCTGTGCGCAGGCCGGTGTGGGTATAGCAAGCATTGCGCGAACGTTTGAAGCCGGCGCCTTGGACACTAATATCTCTGCTGCAATCCCCAACTGCTTCCGTTTCTTTTCAACACCAGCCTGACTGGTTTTCACCAACAGCAATTATGCTGCGCCCGATCTGTAAGGGCCCAGCAAAAGCCGGGCGGCTCATGGCCGCCTTTGGGTCGGTCAAAAACCGAAAAGCGCTAGTGCAATATCTGGCTCAGGAACTCTTTGGTGCGCTCATGCTGGGGATTATCAAAGAACGCTGCCGGCTCGTTCTGCTCGACAATCTGTCCCTCGTCCATGAAGATAACACGGTTGGCAACCTGACGTGCAAAACCCATTTCGTGGGTCACACAGATCATGGTCATGCCTTCCTCTGCCAGCGTTACCATCGTTTCCAGAACTTCCTTGATCATTTCGGGATCAAGCGCTGACGTGGGCTCGTCAAACAGCATAATGCGTGGGTTCATGCACAAGGACCGTGCAATCGCGACGCGCTGTTGCTGACCACCGGACAACTGACCGGGATATTTGAGCGCCTGTTCAGGGATTTTCACCCGCTCTAGGTAATGCATCGCAATTTCTTCGGCTTCCTTCTGCGGCATCTTCCGTACCCAGATTGGAGCAAGCGTACAGTTTTCGAGAATGGTAAGATGAGGAAACAGATTAAAGTGCTGGAACACCATGCCGACCTCGCGGCGCACTTCGTCGATTTTCTTGATATCGCCAGTCAGCTCAATACCATCAACAACGATCTGCCCGCGCTGATGTTCTTCAAGCCGGTTGATGCATCTGATCATCGTTGACTTGCCCGAACCAGACGGCCCGGCGACAACGATCCGCTCTCCGCGCATGACTTTCAGATTGATATCGCGCAGGACGTGAAAATCGCCATACCACTTGTTCATATTGTTGATGTCGATTGCGACATCGGTTGTCGAGACCGACATTTTGCCCGGATCTGGCGTATGAACCCCATCCGGCAAAGCAACAGCTGCTGCGAGCGACGGGTCAGCAGCCCCCTTGGCTGAATCGCCAATTGCCTTTGTGGCAGACCCCGTAGCGGCCAGGGAAGCTGCGGTTGCCGCAACGCCCGTCGCCATTCCCGCCGCGGCACTCTTGGTTTTCGACCTGGTTGCCGGAACCGTACGTGCGGTTTTTACAGCACTGCGAGAAGAAGTTTTTGAAGTCTGCTTTGAGGCCGGTTTCGATGCAGTGGCCCGTTTTGCTGTCGTTTTCGATTTCGCTTTGCTGGCGGCGCTGGATTTTGCCGCTGTGGTGGCTGTTTTCTTTGTTTTGCTGGCCGCGCTGGCGGTTTTGGGCGCCGCACGGCTTACCGCTTTGGACTTGCTCGCCGTGGTTTTACCTGCTGACGCTGCCGCCGTCTTTGTTTTTGTTTGTGTCTTTGTCTTTACTGCTGCACCTGACCCGGTGGATTTTGTGGTCTTGGCCGGGGCCGCTTTTGGTTTTGAAGCTTTCTTTTCAGCGCCGCTTTCACGCATCAGCCGCTTGGCCTGTTTTACCCATTCATCGCGCTCAATCCGCCCTTTGAAGTTTAGATGATCGTCCACAAAGTCGATTTCCGGCTTCTTCCAGTCGGCAATCTGTTTGTAGGTCCACACCCCCATCTTGTTGACCTTCTTTTCCAATGTGGGGCCAACACCTGAGATCACTTTAAGATCATCAGGCCTGGATGGTTTTGCAGCCTTTTTGGGCGCGCGACCGATCTTGCCGGTTACTTTGGCAACCGCTTTTTTCTGGGCGCTGGCTTTGCGGGCTGCAGCAACTTTGCTGCCTTTGGCGCGCTTTGTTGAT
This sequence comes from uncultured Rhizobiaceae group bacterium, assembly GCA_937930635.1. GTDB lineage: Bacteria > Pseudomonadota > Alphaproteobacteria > Rhizobiales > Rhizobiaceae > Pseudahrensia. The sequence goes on along the minus strand of CALHCF010000010.1, from coordinate 50,843 downwards.
GTGGTGGTTTTTGCCATGGGCTTAGTTCCTGTGGCCGGTATCGAGCTTACGCTCGAAATACATTGAATAACGGGACATGACGAAACAGCAAATAAAGAAAACCAGACCGATGAAGATCGGCAGTTCCCAGATGATTCCGTTCCATTCCGTCGTTGAGCGGATGGGTTGCATGATGCCGATTGGATCAAGAATACCAACAATAGATACCAGTGTCGTATCCTTGAAGAGACCAATAAAGGTGTTGACGATTCCAGGTATGGAAATCTTCAACGCCTGTGGCAACACGATGAGGCGCGTTGACTGCCAATAGGTCAGACCCAGCGCATCTGCCGCTTCGTATTGACCGCGGGGCAGCGCAGCCAGCCCGCCACGGATGACCTCAGCCATATAAGCGGCCGCAAACAGGGTGACCATGATAATGACCCGCAAGATCAGGTCGAAAGTTGTACCGGGAGGCAGGAAATAGTTCAGCAGCGTTGATGCAACAAACAGCAGGGTGATCAGCGGTACACCGCGAATGAATTCGATGAACCCTACACAGATCATCTTGACGACCGCCATGTCTGATTTCCGGCCGAGCGCCAGGGCGATACCGATGGGAAGTGAGGCAACGATACCGGTCACACCGATAACAAATGTAACCAGGAAACCACCAAACTTGGCTGACTCAACCGGCTCAAGACCAATAGGCATCGCTGATGCCAGAGTTTCCGACATCGTATCATGAACAAGGAAGAACCACACCACAGTAAAGGCAACAGCAGCCAAAACACCGAGGCTGGGATTCAGTGACGCACTCACAGATTTGTAGACCAAGACCGCCAAAGCCAGCATGACCGGAATGAGCAATGGACCCCAAATGGGTCCGCCCCACAGGAGGAAGTAAGCCAACAAAGGAAACAGTGCGCTGAACCAAAGGAGTTTGCGCGGCAAATTGTCATGCAAAATTGGAGCAAACGCCACGAACATCAAAATGAAGGTCAGGATCGGGCGCCAATAAAAGTCCGGCGGATAGAAACCGAATATCAACTGATTGAACCGGGTTGTCACAACGGCAAAACAAGCACCCGTATCAATCTCACGACATTGACGAATGCTGTCAGCAAAAAACACCGCGTTGGTAATCAGCCAAGGGATCAGCTTGTATAAGACCGCAATCACCAAAATTGAAAATACGATTGTTAGAAATGTATCCCGGCCGTTCGCAAACATGTTCATCCGCATCCATGCCCCAGGCCCATGGGTGTTCACGGGCGCCGGAAGCTGCGGAAGTTCCTTCGTTGAAATGTATAGGAGCGAATTGTTGTTTTGAGTATCAGCCATTAATCAACGCTCCTTAATCGCAACAGAGCTGTTGTAAACGTTCATCACACCGGAAATCAGCAGCGAAACAACAAGATAAAACAACATAAGAAGAAGGAGAGTTTCCATCTCCCTCCCTGTCTGGTTCAAAGTGATCCCACCCAGAGTGCCTGTCACATCCATGTAGCCAACAGCAATCGCCAGAGACGAGTTTTTAGTGAGATTGAGATATTGTGAAATCAGAGGCGGGATAATGATACGCAGCGCCTGCGGCAGGATGACAAGATTCATCGTCCGGTTTGGCGGCAGGCCCAAAGAATATGAAGCTTCAGTCTGCCCCTTGCTGATGGCTTGAATGCCTGAACGCACGTTCTCTGCAATAAAGGCCGCCGTATAAAGCGAAAGCGCAATCCACAGAGCCATGAAGCTGTTGCGCACAAAACCGCCGCCCTGGAAGTTGAACCCCTTCAGTTCTGGTAGTGACAGACCTATTGGTCGTCCAAGCAGAAAGTAAAAGAGGATAACCGGCAGCACGATAATCGCGAGGCGAATCCAGAATACCGGCAGGATTTCACCCGTGGCCGCCTGTTTGGTTTTGGCCCAGCGCCCAAACAGCCAGGCACCAACAAGCGATGCAAGAAACACGACAACCAGTATTCCGCTGCCATTCTCCCAAACTGGAGCAGGAACATAAAACCCGCGGTTCGTAGGCACAAAGCCACCAGCCAGAACAGGCGCCTGACGGGGAGCAGGAAGCATCGCAGAAAACGCCGTGCTAGCCAGCAGGATCCAAAGCAGAACCGGCACATTTCGAAAGCCTTCGATGTAAACGGTCATCAAACGTGACACGAGCCAGTTTTTGGAAAGTCGCATCACGCCAATGGCGACACCAAATATCGTTGCGGCGATACAGCCCAGAAAGGCCAAAACCAAAGTGTTGAGAATACCAACAACCGCTGCAAGCCAATGAGGCGAGCGGGATGTGTACTCAATCAAACGTTGGTTGATATCGTAAGATGCGGGTTCCCAGAGGAACGCAAAAGAAAAGGTTTTGCCGCGTTCCGCAAAGTTGGCAACCACATTGCTGACCAGCCAGCCAACAGCCAGCATGAAAAGAGCAATGGTTATAATTTGAAGTGTGTATGAACGATAGCGCTTATCGTTGATGAGCATGCTGAGGCGAAACGGTTCAACTTCGCCTGAAAAATCATTTGCAATGGTCATATGTGGCCCATTTTGTAGAATGCGCTGAAAGACATCTAACGGGTATTCAATTGCCGCGACCGGCCAATTCACCCAAGCCCCCTACCCCGACGGTCAGGATAAGGATAGAAAAAAGGCGGCACCCTTGTCAGATGCCGCCTCTTAGAACTAATTAGCGGAGCGGAGCAGCATAAAGAATGCCGCCTTTGTTCCACAGCCGGTTCAAGCCACGCTCAAGACCAATAGCTGTTTTTGGGCCGATGTATTTTTCGAAAATCTCACCGTAGTTGCCACCAGCTTTAATCGCGTTGATGGACCAGTCGTTACCCAAACCAAGCTTGGTACCGAAATCGCCTTCTGCACCCAGCAGACGACGTACAGCTGGCAGTTTTGAGTTTGCTTTCATGTCATCTGCATTTGCAGCAGTAACACCAAGCTCTTCAGCGTTGATCAAAGCGTTAAGAGTCCACTTGATGATATCAGCCCACTGGTCGTCGCCATGGCGTGACAGCGGAGCCAGAGGCTCTTTGGAAATGATTTCCGGCAGAAGAACGTGATCATCTGGCTTCTCAAATGCAGCGCGCGTTGCTGCAAGACCGGAAGCATCTGTCGTGTACACGTCACAAGCGTTGGCCAGGTATTTTTCCTGAGCTTCAGCATTGGTTTCGATTGGAACCGGCTCATACTTCATGTTGTTGGCGCGGAAGTAGTCAGCAAGGTTCAGTTCGGTTGTTGTACCGGTCTGAATGCAGATCGTCGCACCATCAAGGTTCAAAGCGGACGTTACGCCCAGCGATTTGCGAACCATGAAGCCCTGACCGTCATAATAGTTGACCGGAGCGAAAGTGAACTTCAGATCCACGTCACGGCTGAAAGTTTCAGTCGTGTTACGGGCCAGCATGTCAACCTCGCCGGAAGCCAGCGCAGTGAAGCGGGTCTTACCAGTGGTTGGTGTGAACTTGACGGCTTTTGGGTCGCCGAAAATTGCAGCAGCAACGGCACGGCACAGAGCCGGGTCAAAGCCCTGCCAGTCGCCCGCGTCATCTGTGAATGCAAAACCGGGAACACCGGTTGAAACACCACACTGCATGAAGCCTTTGGCTTTCACGTCGTCCAGTGTAGCGGCAGAAGCACTTGTGTTGACCGTTGCGAGCGCAGCGGTACCAAGCGCGAGTGCGAGGAGTTTGGTTTTCATGGGTAGCAGCCTTTCCTGTTGCCCTAATCAGGTTTACTCAATATCTCGACCAAACGGGCAAAACGCGCAAACGCTACAAAAATATGGGTATGTGGAACCGCTGCCTGTAGCAGGCGTCCCCCTCACCATCTCCCTGTGCGTCGAACATATCCTGCTTTTATAGCGCGGCTTTTTCGGGCCCGGACATGTAAAAGAGCGCGACGCCCCTTTGACGTTGGGATAACATGACATTATCCCTGCGCGGTCAAGTGCTGAGAGCGACACAAACCGACGATCAACAGTCAAAAACAGCAGTTTTTGGTCATAAACAGCGAGTAAAGAGGCGCAGTTAACGATGAATGAGAAAAATGATGGCGGAAAACCTGGAATAAACACCCGTCTTGCACATCTTGGGAACGACCCACACGCCTATCATGGTTTCGTCAATCCGCCGGTCGTGCGCGCCTCAACGGTATTGTTCCCAGACTACGAAACAATGCGGGACCGCAGCCAGCCCTATCTTTATGGGACACGCGGAACCCCCACCACGGATGCATTGTGCAAGGCTCTAAACGATCTTGAAGGTGCTGCCGGAACCGTGCTTGTTCCCTCAGGGCTTGCTGCAATCAGCATTCCGGTTCTTGCCTTTGCCAAAGCCGGTATGCACATGCTGGTTGTCGACAGCCTGTATTCCCCCAACCGACATTTCTGTGACACGGTGCTTAACCGTCTTGGTGTCGAGGTTGAATATTTCAGCCCTCATATTGGTGACGAATTTGCCAAACTCATGCGGCCCAATACCGGCATCGTGATGCTGGAGGCTCCGGCGTCGAACTCATTTGAGATGTGCGATGTTCCGCTGATTTCCAATATCGCGCATGAGGAAAACAGCGACTGCGTTGTCATGATGGATAACACATGGGCAACCCCGTTATATTTCAAACCGTTGGATTTTGGTGTTGATATTTCGATTCATGCCCTGACCAAATATCCAAGCGGCCATTCCGATATTTTGATGGGAGGGGTTTCGGCCAACGAAAAGCACTGGCAGCAATTGCAGGACACACAGTTTGCGCTCGGCACCTGTGTCGGTGGAGACGATGCCTATCTGTTGCTGCGCGGTATGCGCACCATGAACATACGGCTGGAGCATCAGGCGAGAACAACGATGCAGTTGTGCGAGTGGCTCCAGGGCCACAAACAGGTCTCAAGGGTGCTTTACCCTGCCCTGCCCGACGATCCCGGCTATGCCCTTTGGAAGCGCGACTTCAAGGGTGCCAGCGGGTTGTTTTCCTTTGTCATCAGGGACAAGGGCCGTGAGGAATGCGGGGCATTTCTCAATGCGTTGAAAATCCACGGGCTTGGCTATTCCTGGGCGGGGTATGAAAGTCTGGCGGTGATGCCGAATTTTAGTGACAGGGTTGTTGCGATGGGACCGGATGAGGGAACCACCATTCGCATTCAGGTTGGTCTGGAAGATTTCGACGATTTGCAGGAGGACATCGAGCGCGGTTTAGCGGCGGTTCGATAGATCCGGCGTGCGCAAGCGGCGGGGAAGCGGCTTTCCTGAAAACCGGAACATGGTTCCGCGTTGTGCCAGAAAGCGCGCTGAAAGCCATGTAAACCCGGCTCCAAAGGCAAGCCCCGCAACAACATCAGCCGGATAGTGCGCGCCAACCATGACCCTGCTTGCCCCTCCAAGCACTGCCAGGAAAAACCACAGGGGCCAAAAACGGGGCAGCAACAGGGCGAGCCCCATGCACAGGGCACCGAATGTGGTCGAGTGACCGGAAGGAAAACTGGCAAAGCTGGGCTCAAATGCCGCAAAATCAAAGGCGAGATGCCCCAGCTCGTCCAAATGGCGCGGACGCGCCCGGCCAATCGTGTTCTTGATCAGGCTTGCCAGAACACCGGCAATCGCCACCGTAAAGAAGATGAAGGACGCATCGGCATGCCAGCTTACCCGCATCAACCGCGTTTTGCGCTCCTGGTTGCGCCAGTTGGTCACTGAGAGAAACAGTCCTGCGACACCTGAAAGAACCAGGATCCAGCTGCTCAGGCCAAAATGGGTGACCACCTCAAAAAAGGCAGCAATGTCAGGCCTTGAACTGCCAAAGGCACGGGCAGCACGGGCGACATCGTCATCATAAAACAGGAACAGCAAAACAATGGCGGCCATCAGGAGCAATGCGCCGGCCCAGAAGGAAAAGACCAACGGCAATAACGAGCGATTGAATAAGGCTCTGCGTGGTCGAAAACAGCGTCGCCATACAATGACGGCGGATTGAAAACTTCGACCGATAAGGCTTGGGTCTGGAGAAGACTGTTCCACGATTGCTCTGCCTCCCGGTATCGCTGCCCAATCAGGAAGCCTGGCGGTTGGCGATCCCTGCAGGATTCGAACCTGCGACCTACTGCTTAGAAGGCAGTTGCTCTATCCAGCTGAGCTAAGGGACCACTTTATGGTTGGAGCACGAGAATCGGGTTCCCGCCCCCCGTCATTCCAAACGACCTGTGCAATCAGATACGCCACACAGTGACTGGCAGTGCAATTGCCCTGTGACACGCGATTTTTCAAGTCCTCCAAACGCATAACTGCCGTCAGTGCGTCCAGGGAACCTTGCGATCATACCTGAAATTGTCGGAATAAGACATGGCGACCCGGTTTTGTTCCCGGGGCTCCATGACCCGGTACTCGATGCCATTGGCTTCGGCAAAACGAACCGCGTCTTCTTTTGTTTCGAACTTCATGCGGACCTGCGACAGCATATCTGAGGAGGATGTGTACCCCATCAGCGGTTCTATCAGTTTGGGCGTACCGGCCTCGTACTCAATAATCCAATGCTGCGAGTTACCCTTGCCGGATTGCATTGCGGTTTTTGCCGGGCGAAAGATGCGAGCAACCATAGCAGATCCCTTTTGTGCCTTTGCCGTAAGACACATTCGTGTTCCTCAAACAGATGGTCGGGGCAGCAAGATTCGAACTTGCGACCCCCTGGTCCCAAACCAGGTGCGCTACCAGACTGCGCCATGCCCCGATATCTGCGATGGACGGGGAGGCTATAGACCACTATCGGCAGCAACTGCAAGATGAATTTGACCTGCTTGCGCATGATCAGTTGGCAGGTGCAAACCAGGGGTGCTGCAATCGGTCTCCAGCGGCTATTCCTGTGCGCTCCACCTCGCCTGCATTCAGTTCCAGCGTGTAGCGTACTGGCCCGCCAGATGAGATGATTTCTTCTGAATGGGGTACGGCTGAACGGTGGATTGAAAAAACCGTACCCGTTTCATCAAGAAAGATCATGTCGAGGGGAATGAATGTGTTCTTCATCCACATGGAGACCGGTTGTGTCTCGTCAAAACGAAACAGCATCCCCCTGTCCCGCGCCATTTCTTTTCGAAACATCAGCCCTTTGGAGCGGCTGTCATTGTCGGAGGCAAGCTCTATTGTCCAGGTGAAAGAGCCTTTGGACGTGGTTGCGGAGATCGACTGCATGGGGCCTGCCGCCTGGGCAAATGCAGACACGCTACAAAAGAAAGAGACAATCATGGCTGCCAGAACCATGGATGATGGGCTGAACCTGTTCATGGGATTAGCATAGCCAATAGCGGTGTGACGTCGAAGAAAAATCGACATCACACCCGAATTTTGGCGGATGTTGGAAGCGCAGCGGTTTCAGGATCGGCGTCACAACCGGCTTTTGTGAAAATTTTCCAATCAGACGACCACGGTTCAGCGAAACGAGAAGCCCCGCTCAACAGCATTCGCGCTTGGTTGGTTGCAGCGCGAAACACCATTGAGAAAATCGCAAAAAATCAATGGCTGTGAGGCACGCTTGTCCCGGTCCAGGGATGAATTTCAGCCGCCATCAAACCTTTTTGCCCGTCTCCAAAACGAACCATGACCTGCTGACCGGGCCGAAGCTCCGTCAAACCATAGCGCCGGAGGGTCTCCATATGAATGAAGATGTCCTCGGTCCCTTCACCTCTTGTCAGAAAGCCGAAGCCCTTGGTGCGGTTGAACCATTTAACCTCGCAACGCACCATCTCGCTTGTCGGCTGAACCTCAACATGGGTTTTTGCCGGTGGCATTTGCGATGGATGAATGGCTGTCGAATTGTCCATCGACAAAACCCGGAATGCCTGAAGACCCCGTGGTTTCTGCACGACCTCGCAAACAATGCGCGCCCCTTCATGGGCGGTCTGATAACCGTCGTCGCGAAGACAGGACACATGCAGCAAAACGTCCGGCAAATCATCATCGGGAACGACAAAACCAAATCCCTTGGAAACGTCAAACCACTTGATGGCTCCCGCTACAACGAAAACCTCAACAGGCAGGCCGTCTTCACCAACGACACCACCCGAAGCGGCAGGGTTTGACCCGGATTCTGACAGGCCAACACCGGATTCGAACTGATCAGCTGGTCGTGCTTCTTCATAGCCAGAAGAAACCTCGCCAGACGATCCGGTTTCAGATGCCAATTTTGAGCCCATTAGAGCTGCCCCTCAAACATCGGAAAACCCCCATGCAGACACGACAATTACATCTCGCAACACGCCCAGTCAGGCGGTTACGAAACCCTCAAAGTTCGAATCTTGCCGGGAAATCTTCACATGGCCGCTGCTTTGATTCGTTAAGGAACATTAACATAATGGTTTGCGCGCGCCGCAAGCCCCTCAATTCGTATTTTCGAGGAATGCGGCAGAAGCGCAACGCTTGTGCCCGGTTTTCACAGGCCAGCCCGCAGAAATATGTGGGTAATTGATTCATGGATCACCAGATCGGCAATCGAATCGTGCGGCGTTGCCTCCCGGTTGATGATTGCCAGCCGGGCTCCGGCCTGTTGAGCGACCAAAGGCAGGTCTGAGGCTGGCCGTACCACCAGGGATGATCCAATAACGACAAACAGGTCACAGGACATTGCAGCCTTAACAGATGCAATCATTTTGTCCTGGGGCATGGGCTGCCCAAATGAAATAACCTGTGCTTTCACCAATCCCCCGCATTCTTCACAACGCGGTGCCTGATCCCTGACTTCTATGTGTCGGGCGGATTCCTGAAGTGACATTGGAGTTTCGCAATCCAAACATGCGGCGCGGGTTCCATTGCCATGGATCTCGATAATCCTGTCGTCCGCAATACCCGATCGTTGATGCAGACCGTCGATATTCTGGGTGATAAGCATCGCCCCTTTTGGCCCGTTCATGACCCTGGCAATAGCGGCATGCCCCTCATTGGGCTGAGCCTGGTCAAATTGACTCTGGAAATAAAACCGACGCCGCCAGTCTTCGCGACGTGTGGCTTCATCAGCCATAAAGTCCTGAAATTGAATAGGTTTCATCTGAGACCAGATGCCTCCGGGACTTCGAAAATCAGCGATGCCGGATTCTGTCGAAATCCCCGCCCCGGTAAAAAAGACAATTTTCTCGGCCTCGCTGATCAGCGAAGCAAGCATCGAAGCCTGATTGTCGCGCGGGGCTGTCGTCACGATTTATCGGTCTCAGCTTTCTGTTGTCTTTTGTGTTCGTCGCACTATCCTGCCGTCCCAACAAAGAAGCAAAAGAAAAGACGGTCTCCTCATGAAATATTTGCACACGATGGTTCGGGTAAAAGATGTCGATGCATCGCTTGACTTCTATATCAACAAACTCGGCATGGTCGAAACCAACCGCAAGGAGGTCGAGCAGGGCCGCTTCACACTGATCTTTCTGGCTGGCACGGATGATGTTGACTCTGCAAAGGCAGAGCGGGCACCCGAACTAGAACTCACCTATAACTGGGACCCGGAAGACTATGACAGCGGCAGAAATTTTGGGCACCTGGCCTACGAAGTCGATGACATTTATGAGACCTGCCAGCGTTTGATGGACGCGGGCGTGACGATCAATCGCCCTCCCCGCGATGGTCGGATGGCGTTTGTGAAATCTCCTGACAATATTTCTTTCGAATTGTTACAAAAAGGTGATGCCAAACCGGCGGCTGAACCCTGGGCATCGATGGAAAACACCGGCAATTGGTAATCACAACGGGCAAAAGATCTGTCGCCTGTCAATCTGTCACATTGCCGCCTTACTTAGTGCCTAGCGGGGTTGGGAGACCACGGTAGAAATTTAACAATATTTGCCTGCGAAGGCTTGCATTTCTTCCGTTTGTAATAGTTATGTGACACCGAAAACTGTCGAGGGGAAAGACGGTTTTAACAACTCCCATTTCAGGTTTTGTTTTGGTGGTGTGCGGACGGGAGGTAAACTGGTGACTGTTTCTGTTCGTCCGGTAAAGATATCCAGGCGCCCCTGGTTTCGAACTGGAGAGACAGTCTTGCGATTTGCAAGATTCACGCCTCTTCTCGCCGCCGCTATTGTGGCCGGGTGCGTTGGAAATACGTCCGGCTCACGGGATCTCGCCTCGGTGCTAACCCCGGTTGAAGCCGACAAATCATCCAAAAACGGACAACTGGAAACCGGCATCTCACTTAACAAGACGGATGCCAAAGCCGCCGCCGGCATCGTCAAACCCAAAACAAGTGAAACAAAAACTTCAGATGTCAAAACGGCGCTTGCGCCTTCTCAGGATGAAAAGTCTGAAGCCGTAAAGGCGACAGAAGCGGTTGCCGCAAAACCCGCTACGCCGGGGGCAAAGCCCAAACCACGCCCCGGTTCAGCACCAGCGGCAGAAACGGGAACCGCGAACAAAACATCTGCCGAGGTTAAACCAGCAAGCGAGCCAGCAGGTAAACCCGCCGATAAACAGGGCAGTTTTTTCTCGCGCCTCTTTGCCTCAAACGAAAAAAGTTCCGCGCGACAGCGGGCGGGGGCCGGTTCACCGAAAAAAGCAAAGCCCAGTCTGGTTGTCTCACGGCAAGGCTCCAACAGCCGAAATCGCGGGAGCAGCCTGCCCGGTGTCAGAACGAAAAGCATTTTCGGGATAGATGATGAGGTTGAAGTCGAGGAATTTGACCAGCCCGTCCAGGTTGCGTCGGTTTCCAATCTGGCGCGTCGGGGAACGCACGGTCTCCTGCTGCAGCGTCCCGATGTGAAAGTCGGCTGTTTCCCCAGAAAGCTTGTCGGCATTCTCAAGCAGGTTGAGCGGCGTTTTGGACGCACCCCCATCGTCACGTCCGGATATCGCAGCCCACGCTATAACCGCCTCGTTCGCGGAGCGCGCAAGTCGACCCATATTCGCTGTCTGGCAGCAGATATTCAGGTCAAGGGTGTTTCCAAATGGAAGCTGGCCAAGTTCCTGCGCAGTCTGCCAAGTCGCGGTGGTGTCGGCACTTACTGTCATACCAAATCCGTGCATATCGACATCAGCACAAAACGGGCCTGGCACCATTGTCGCCGCAAGCGCAGACGCCGGGCTTGATGGCTGATTAATCTTTACGCCAGGCAGGTTTCGAAATCTGCTGAAATTTGCATCAAATAGGCTTGCAGGCTGCCCAATTCCTGCCTATACACACCGCGCTGTGGTCCCTTCGTCTATCGGTTAGGACGCCAGGTTTTCAACCTGGAAAGAGGGGTTCGATTCCCCTAGGGACTGCCAGTCCACCTCAGTACAATGAAACAGGGTCAGCAATCCGTTGTCGCGTGGTTTGCCGGTTATTCCTGCGTGGTCGAAATTTCCGCGATCAACTCATCTGCCGCAATCTGATCGCCCGCCGATGCGCCAAGCCTGGACACGGTTCCATCAACAGAAGCGGTCAGAACATGCTGCATCTTCATGGCTTCAAGAACGGCAATGCGGTCGCCGGTCTTTACGACATCCCCTTCACTCACAGCCACCTCCAGCAACAGACCGTGCATTGGCGCAACAAGAGCGCCATCGTTTTGTCCTTCAATATCTGCGCCTGAAGCCGAGATTTCTTTCAGTTTGAAGGAACGGCTGCCGAAGGTCAGTTCGATCGTCCCGCTACTGGCAATAAAAAAGCGGATGACAGCGCCTTTTTCATCCAGCCGGATAAAGGCCTCCCGGGTCTCAAAGCGCTCCACCATTGCCAGAAGAGAGTGTTCATCATCGCTGATGCGATACCAGTCAGATGACAGGGGTTGAACGCGAACATGCCGGGCCTGCTCGCCTGCCGCAAAAGAAAACCCGCTTTCCAGATAACCGGCGCTTGTCCAGTTCAACAGTTCCTGACCGACATCAGGATATGAATTCGCCCGCTGACGAGCATGCAGGAAGAGCATGAGCGCTGCGGCGGCATAGTGCCTGAATTCCAGGGGCGGTTCACAAAACCCTTCTTCGCCATAGGTATCACCGATAAAGTCCGTGGTGGCTTCACCTGCTGCAAACACAGGTTGTTGCAGGGCATCAATAAGGAAGTCGCGGTTGGTTGATGGGCCAAAAAGTGCAGTATTGCGCAATGCGGCAATCAGCCGTCGCCGCGCCGTATCGCGATCCGGTCCATGGGCCATGATTTTCGCGATCATCGGATCGTAATATTCCGAAACCTGGCTGCCCGTCTCCACTCCTGCATCAACACGTATTCCAGGCCCCTGCCCGACATGCCACAAATCAATATGCCCTGTGCTGGGCAGGAAATTATTGCTGGCATCTTCGGCGTAGAGCCGCACCTCCATCGCGTGACCTTCAAGAACAACATCATCCTGACCAATGCCAAGAGGTTTTCCTGCTGCAATCTCGAGTTGAAGGGCAACAAGATCAAACCCTGTCACCAGTTCCGTAACCGGGTGCTCGACCTGCAGGCGGGTATTCATCTCCAGGAAATAATAGCCTCCCTGATCATCGAGCATAAACTCAACCGTTCCGGCACCGCGATAATGAACCTCCTGCGCAGCCTTGATTGCGGCAGCTCCCATGTTGGCACGCAAGGCTTCGTCCAATGCAGGGCAAGGCGCTTCTTCAATTATCTTTTGGTGGCGGCGTTGTGTGGAACAATCCCGTTCGCCAAGGTGAATCACGTTTCCATGCGCGTCGGCAAAAATCTGAATCTCAACATGGCGGGCATGCGCAACCGCCTTTTCAAGAATCAGATCACCATTACCGAATGCGCTGTGTGCTTCGGACCGAGCTTGCTTCAATGCGTCGGGCAGAGCGTCTGCACTTTCAACCAGCCGCATTCCCCGCCCCCCGCCTCCGGCGGTCGCTTTCACCATCAGAGGGAAACCGATAGCGATGCCTTCGGCAATCAGGTGCGCCTCATCCTGCTGTTCGCCTTCATAACCGGGCAGACACGGTATACCGGCGTCGATCATGGCGCGTTTGGAACGGGCCTTATCACCCATGATATCAATGGCAGCGTGTGGCGGCCCGACAAAAACAAGGCCAGCCGCTTCCACGGCAGCGGCAAAACCTGCGTTCTCGGAAAGGAAGCCGTAACCTGGATGAATTGCCTGCGCGCCAGTCTGCCGGGCCGCAGCAAGAATTTTGTCACCATCGAGATAGGACTGCATTGCCGCCGACGGACCGATAAAGACCGCGTCATCGGCATGTCTCACATGCACCGCTTCGGCATCCGCATCGGAATAAACCGCAATGGTGCGCAGGCCCAACGCCTTTGCTGTGCGTATGATCCGCACGGCAATCTCTCCGCGGTTTGCAATCAACAAGGATGAAAACTGCATGATTCCTGCCTTACATCCGTGCCACGCCAAAGGAGTTTGGTCGTAGCGTTCGCGCCCGTGATTCAAGGCAGGTCTGCAGTGCAAACCCCAGCACTTTTCTGGTATCGCGGGGATCGATGACGCCATGATCAAGAACGCGACCGGACGTATAGAACCCACTTTCCTGCGCGCTGAAATGCGCAATGATGCGATCTTCCTCCCTCTTGAGCTGCTCCTCATCCACCTTCTGGCCACGTCGGACCGCCGCAGCGCGCATAACCTGGCTCATGGTTTTGGCCGCCTGCTCGCCGCCCATGACATGCGACAGGGAATTGGGCCATGAAAACAGGAAATCCGGTTCATAGGCATAGCCACACATGCCGTAATTGCCCGCGCCATAGCTGGCTCCGATATAGAGGGTAATCTTCGGCACCCGCATAGTGGACACGGCCTGGATCATCTTTGAACCGTGTTTGATCATGCCAGCCTGCTCATATTGGGTCCCCACCATGTAGCCGGTGGTGTTGTTGAGAAAAATCACCGGCGTATTGGACTGATCACACAATTGCAGGAACTGCGCAGCCTTGGTCGCCCCATCGGGGTCGATCGGACCGTTATTGCCGATCATCGCACAGGGGCAACCCATGACGCTGGTATGAACACAGACTGTCGTTGCGCCATAGCGCGCCTTGAACTCATCAAATTTCGACCCATCCACAAGGCGGATCAACAACTCACGAACATCATAGGGGGTGCGATAATCACGCGGCACCACTCCGGCAATTTCATCGGTATCATAAAGAGGAGCCTCGTAGGCCGGTCGTGCTGGCGAATGATGATCGGCGTTCCAGTTCAAATGTTCAACGACATCTCGCGCCATCGATAAAGCGTGTGCGTCATCGTCCGCGAGATATTCCACCAGGCCGGACGTGCTGGCGTGCATTTCAGAACCGCCCAGATCCCGATCATTGGCTTCTTCGCCGGTGGCAGCCTTCACCAGCGCCGCACCGCCCAAAGCTGCAAGCCCGTTTTCCTTTACGCCAACAACATAATCGGACAAGCCGGGCATATAAGCGCCCCCGGCCGTCGAGGGGCCGTGCAGCACCGCAATGGTTGGAATTCCGGCTGCACCCAGACGGGCCAGATTGCGAAATACCGCCCCGGCTTTTGCCCAGTGTTCAACCTTGAGGTTCATTAGATTTGCACCCGCGCTCTCCACAAGATGCACCAGGGGCAGTTTTTGCCTGCGCGCAATTTCCTGAATGGACAGGCTGACGGGCACGGCACTCACCGTCATCGCTCCAGCACTGATCCCGCTGTCATCTGCCCAGATCATACAGCGGGTTCCAGAGACAAAACCGATGCCACAAATGATGCTTGCGCCGGGAATGCTGGTCTGCGGGTCAGCGTCTTCCACCAGATAGTTGGCCAATGTATGCAACCGCAAGAAAGGCATTCCGGGATCAAGAAGACGCGTTATCCGCTCATGGGGTGGTATCTGACCTCGCTTTTCAAAGGTTGCGAGCCGCTTTTGTGATGCTTCAACGGCGCGCGCTTCCAGAATGCGCAATTGCTCCACAAGCTCCAACATATCTGCACGGTTTTGGGCAAACTCATCCGATGCGGTGTTGATACGGGATTTGAAACTACTCATGGCTGCATTTCATCAACAAGACAGGTCGGAACCTCTATGGGAGCCTGCAACAGAATTTGTGCGTAGCTTTTACCTTGCGGATCATTTCGAAGGCTGGCAATGCCGCCGCCGCCCAGAACATTTTCAAGCACAATGTTCATCGCTCCGGTACCGGGTAAAAAATAGCGCTGAACGGATGCCGGCACCGGTTTCTCCAAAAAATGTGCAAAACGGCGCGCTATCTCATTCTCATCCAGCGCATTCCATATCCAGGGTACGAAAGCGGGGTCGCGGGGGAAAATACCGATATTGGCATTATCACCTTTGTCGCCTGAACGGCCCCACGCCAATCTGATCAGAGGGAGTTTGTTTGTCTTGGACGTTCCCTCACAAGGCGGTATTTTCGGCCTTTCAATCTTGTCAAAGTCAAATTCCGTCCCCGTCGCTGATGCACAGGTGATCTCTTCGCCACCAAGATCCAGGAGAACCGCGACATCGCTTTTGGGAACAAGAAAGGAAAACAGACGGACAACCGGAGAGGCTTTGGGCCGGGTTCCGGAAAATGGAGCAAGGCCTGGCGGTGTCGCCAGCGCAAGCCCCGTTTCTTCTTTCAGGATCAGAGAGACGGCCTTGGGGTCACCATGTTTGGCTGCAATCTTGACAGCAACCTCACGTGGACTGGTGCTGCGCGCCTGCGCGCCGTAATGGCTCTCATCGCCAAGCACTTCGATAAGCACATCATCAAAATCAGGAGCATTATTGGCCTGTAGTTTCGCACGGGCACGCAACACAGCAGCTTCGGCGAAGGCACGGGCCTTTCTTGCAGCCTCCTCACCAACAAAGAAGAAGATGGTCCCGATACGCCAGCCATCAGCAAATGTGGCGCTCACCTTATAACTTTTGGTTGGTGAAGACCCGCGCACGCCGCCGACCTGAACCCGGTCCGTGGCAATTTGCTCAAGCGTCACTGAACTGAAATCACAAACAACATCAGGCAGCAGATAGGCCTGAGGATCACCAATCTCGTAGAGCATCTGTTCGCCAACGGTTCCCACGGTCACAGCACCGCCAGTTCCCGCCGGTTTGGTGATCACGAAAGAACCGTCGGTAGCGATCTCCGCGATTGGGTAGCCGATCTTATGCAAAGAGGTGGCAACTTCTTCCCAGTCGGTGAAGTTTCCGCCCGTTGCCTGCGGCCCGCATTCTATGATGTGACCGGCAAGACTGGCTGCAGCAAGTTTGTCATGGTTATCCGGGGTCCAGCCAAAGGCATGAATGCAGGCTCCCAGAGTAACAGCGCTGTCGACACACCGTCCGGTAATGACGATATCCGCCCCCTGATCCAGCGCATCGGCTATGGGGAAAGCGCCAAGATAGGCATTGATGCTGACAACCGAATCCGGTTTCGGGAATGGGTCGCCGCTGAACATCTCAACCACATCTGCATTCGCAAAATCCATGCGTTGCTGAAGAAGGTCATCGCCCAATATTGTTGCAACCTTGAGGTCGAGCCCCAGATCGCTGACCAGCTTGCGAACGGCCGTGGCACAGGCGGCGGGATTCACTCCCCCGGCATTGGAGATGATCTTGATACCCTGGCGTGCAATTTCCGCGAGATTGGGCCTGAGAACCGATGAGACAAAGTCGGGCGCGTAGCCCATGGCCGGATCCTTGGCGCGAGCCCTGGCCATTATCGACATGGTGATCTCGGCCAGATAATCAAAGACGATATAATCCAGACCACCTTCGGCCAGAAACTGGGGTGTGGCCAGATCCGACTCCCCCCAAAAACCGCTGGCGCCGCCAATTCGGATTGTTTTGTCCTGCGTCACAGCTTGCGCCTCCGGTGCCACCGCACAAACATGATGCCCTGCACATCAAAAAACGCAATGTCTGCCCAGTTTTTTACAATCGGGAGGCTGCGTTTTTTAAGTCGGGAGGCTACTTTTTTACAGTCGGGAGGCTACTGGGGCTGCATCAAGCAATCGCAATTGCACCCGGCGTGTTCCGCGATAAAAATCTGAGCTGAGAGTGCCGACAAAATGCATAGTTTCGCCACGACCCCGCAGCAGGGTTTCACCAAGCGGTTCATCGGCAATTCGAAAACCGATCCCACGTAGCTCGGCACCATCAGGAGCGCCCAGAGAAAAGCGCACGTGATTGGCGCCGACCACATCGGCAAACCGAATGACGTGGCCCGGGAAAGCAAAAACCGGCTGGCTGTGCCCTGCGCCAAAGGGACCGGCCTGCTCTACCCGGTCCATGAATTCAGTGTTGGCCCCACGGGCACTGAGGGCGCCATCGATTTTCAACTCGCGATGGCCGCGTAGCCTGGTCACGTCTTCTGCCAGTTTTTCTTCCAAAAAACTTCTGAAATCAGCCAGCCTGTCACGTTTGATTGTGATCCCGGCTGCCATGGCGTGCCCGCCGCCCTTTTCCAGAATTCCGGTATCCACCGCCGCGCGCACCACAGAACCAAGATCAACCCCCGGAACCGAGCGCCCGGACCCGGCACCAATTCCCCGGTCATCGAAAGCGATGGAAAAGACAGGACGACGGAAGCGGTCCTTCAAGCGCGACGCCAGCAGACCGACAACTCCGGGATGCCAGGTCTCACTTTCAGTCACCAGAACAGCGGGGCCTTCTGACAGGCCGATTTCGGCGTCAGCCTCGTCTATCGCCTGTTTCAGCATTGCAGCTTCCATTGATTGGCGCTCGCTGTTGAGCATATCAAGCTGCGATGCGATCTGTTCTGCCTCGGCTGCATCGTCCGTGGTCAGCAACCGAGCCCCCAATGCAGCATCACCAATCCTTCCCCCCGCATTGATGCGCGGACCCAGCAAAAAGCCAAGGTGCCAGGGGGCTGCGGGGCCATCCTGCCGCGCGGCGCGGGCCAGAGCGACAAGCCCCGGATTTTTTTGCGCATGCATGATCTCAATGCCGCGCTTCACAAAGGCCCGGTTGAGCTGCTTTAGAGGAACAACATCACAAACCGTTCCAAGCGCTACCAGATCCAGCCACTGCATGAGATCCGGTTGTGCGTGGGCCTTGTCATACCAGTTGCGTTGGCGCAATTCACGGTTCAAGGCAACCAATGTCAAAAACACAACGCCAGCGGCACACAGATGGCCCTGCCCCGACATGTCATCCTGCCGGTTAGGATTGACCAGCGCCACCACCTGCGGAAGTTCATCGCCAAGCTGATGATGGTCCAGCACCACAACATCCGCCCCCAACTCACGGGCCAGAGCAAGCGACTCCTGACTGCTGGAACCGCAATCAACGGTCACAATCAGCCTGGCCCCGCGTTCGATCAACTCGCGTATTGCAGCGGGGTTGGGTCCGTATCCTTCAAATATCCGGTCCGGAATATAAATTTCAGTGGTAACGCCACAGGAGCGCAAAAACCGGGCAACAAGAGCCGATGACGTTGCGCCATCAACATCATAATCGCCAAAAACTGCGACCTGCTCTCCCTTAACCACACAATCCGCGAGCCTTTGCGCGGCCGCGTCCATATCGGTCAGCGTCGATGGGTCAGGCATCAGATTGCGCAGAGTTGGTACCAAAAAGCCTGCGGCGTCATCAACCGTAACTCCGCGACCAGCCATGATACGGGCAACCAGCTCGTCGACCTCATGTTGCTCGGCAATGGCCTGCGCCGCCAGCTTTTGCGGAGCGGTCAGCCGTTCAACCCAGCGCTGGCCGGTGACGGATTCATCAACTTCAAGAAAGGCGCGGTCAGACTTGTCCATGAACCGGGTTTACGGTGAGCGGCGCAATGTTGAAAGCATTTTCGCCCGACGGTTTCAGCGCGCGCCAATGGGCCGTTGCAAAGGCCAGCACAACCACGGCACCGGATTGATGCGCCAAGGCCCAGGAAACCGGCACCTGGAGCATCAGTGTCACAATGCCCAAAAGCGCCTGAAGCGACACCAGAACGGCCAGAAAGGCCGCCCGACGCGCATGAGTTGTTCCCGGCGCAGATTTCCAGACGGCGATGGCGTGCAAGATGGTGGCAAGCCACAAAACATAAGCCGCAATGCGATGAAAGAACTGAACTGTCATCGCGTTATCCGTCAGATTTTGCCAGACGGGAGTGATTGTCCACAAGCCGCCCGGCACCCAGGAACCGTCCATTTTGGGCCACGTGTTGAAAGCCATGCCCGCATCAAGACCGGCAACGAGGCCACCGATGAAAACCTGCACCAACACAAGGACGACAAGCCCACCCCCCTGCCATGTCACGCCATAGATCGGCCCCTGTGAGTGCCTCACCACAGATCTTGCCAGCCAGATGGTCCACACAAAAATGATGCAGGCAAGGGTCAAATGCACGGCCAGTCTGACCTGACTGACATCAACGCGGTCGACCAGTCCGGATTTCACCATCCACCAGCCGATAAAACCCTGAAAACCACCCAATATGACCAGGCCAACCAAAGCCGGTTTGAGGCGGGGCGTAAGCCTCTTCCTCACCCAGAAGTAGATCAGCGGCACAATCACCGCAAACCCGATAAGCCTGCCCAAAAACCGGTGTCCCCACTCCCACCAGTAAATTACCTTGAACTGCTCCAGGTTCATGTCCTTGTTGATAGTCTGAAACTCTGTCGTGGTCTGGTATTTCAAAAATTCTGCGGCCCAGTCTGCCGGCGACAGGGGCGGAATTGCGCCGCTGATGGGTGCCCACTCCGTTATCGACAGCCCGGAATCTGTCAGACGGGTGGCACCCCCGACCAGCACCATCAGCGCTACAAGAAACGCAACGCCATAAAGCCAGAAGCGAACCGGCTTCATCGGGTCCTGCAGGTTTGTTTGGACGTGTCCGGCCACTGTTTATCTTTCCCTTTGTGCTTGA
This sequence comes from uncultured Rhizobiaceae group bacterium, assembly GCA_937930635.1. GTDB lineage: Bacteria > Pseudomonadota > Alphaproteobacteria > Rhizobiales > Rhizobiaceae > Pseudahrensia. The sequence continues at coordinate 31,109 of CALHCF010000010.1, read as the reverse complement.
GCGGTTTTTGAAACTCCCGCGACGCAAAGTAAAGTCATGCGCGATCAAAATGGGGAGGACATTTTGGCGCGCTGGCAATTTTGCACGCGCTTCTCTACATCAGGCCTGTTCCTGCAACCGGCCTGCTACAAAAATGCGTGCGACATTACCCATCCGTGTGAAGAAACTGATCGGTTCGTTTTTTATCATAATTCTGGCAGGGGTTTACGCTTTGGCGGCTGTCGCCGTTGCCTCGGCAACACTGGCGCAAGCCCCCTGGTATGCCCATCTCGCCTATTTTGCTTTCAGCGGTGTGCTCTGGATTGTACCCGCGATGATGATCATCAAGTGGATGTCGACAGAAAGCGCCTGATCTGGTCGCTCAGGCAACGTCCAGGCGGCGAAGCCGCGCGTTCAGCAGCGTGGGCAGGCCGGAGGTCAGAGGTGAAAAATACCGCTGACGCTGGAACAGACCATTTACAGAAAGACGCGGCAAGCCGGTCAGGTGTTGCGCATGTTCGGGGAAGATCAGCCCGGGCCGGGTTGTGACGGCGGTATGAAATCCAGCCTCGCTGGCGAGTTCAAAGTCTCTTGCCCCGGCCGCACGATGATGACCATAGGGAAATGCAAAGTGATCAGGGCGCTCACCGGTCTCGCGTTCCAATCGGTCCGCGCATTCCACCATCTCATGGCGCGCAGCATCGGGGTCCAGACGGGCAATAGCCACATGGTTGACAGTGTGAGATCCGATTGAACAAAGCGAACTTGCATTGGCCGTTCGAACATCATCCCAGTTCATTATCTGGCCTTTATGCAAACTGTCAGCATCAATGCCGCAGGATGCAGCCAGCTGACGCACAACAACTCTTTGCTGCTGTTCAGATACCTGGGTGGTCAGATAATCAATCATCTCAAGATAGGTGCTGGCTTTGCGGTTGAGTGTGGACGTATCGAACATCAATTCGCCCTGCTCAGTGGGCAGACAAAGCATGTCCTGCTGTTCGACAATCTTTTCGAGCGTCTCCCACCACAGGCCGACGCTGCCATCTGTCAGCGCGGAAGCGATGTAGATCATATAGGGGACAGAATGGGCTTCCAGCACCGGGATCGCCTTGTCCATCATATCGCGGTAGCCATCATCAATGGTAACGGCTGCAAAGCGTTCTTTTATCCTGCCTCTCTTGATACGGTCGCGCGCCTCATCCATGGAGACAAAAGCATAACCGCGCCGCTTCAACAGGCCGATGGCAAAATCAAGAAATTCAGGCGTGATGGTCAGGTGTGCATTGGGGGTAAACTCGCGAACCTCGGCATCCTGCACACGATGGAGTGTAAGGATCAGACCCAGTTCGCAATCCAGCCGCCGGTACAGCCGGTCAACACCAGTGTAGTTCATGGCGCTCAAAATTCTGCGCATGTTTTTGGTGCGTCTTTGAATCATTGCCAATCGCAACCGTTTGTTCAGGGCTGTGTGTTAACTCATAAACTAGCAAAACTTGTTTAGACTTTCTTGATATTTCAACAATCTAGTTAACCCCAACTAACCAGTTCAGGTCATCCAGTGAACTCTGCCTCAAGCGCATTGAATGTTGTCGAATATTCCCAGCCCGCAACCTCGCAGGTTGAGGTTGCAAGCTTTGGCTGTATCTCTGTTTGTGTTCATGATTGTTTTGAAGGTGCCGAAGCTTCCTGGCGTACGCTGGAACAGACTGGTATCGGCTCGGTTTACCAGCGCTTTGACTGGGTGCAGCGCTGGGCCTGTCAAACGTCCAATGGGCTGAAAATGACACCGCGTATTGTCGTTGGGACCCGTGGAGACGAACTCTTGTTCGTTCTGCCGCTGGGATTGCAGCGCCGTGGCGGACTTGCGGTTGCCGGGTGGCTGGCCGACTCACATTCAAATTTCCAGATGGGCCTCTTCGCCCCCCGGTTCATGGAAGCCGTGTGCGCTGAGGACATGCAGGTTCTCGTCAAGGAGATTATTCAGGTGATGGGCAGTGTTCACCTCCTGGAATTGTGCTGTCAGCCGGAAAGCTGGAACGGTTACGTCAATCCGTTTTCCTATCTCAGTGGTCAGGAATCACCCAATCATGCCTTTGCGTTGAAGCTGGACGGGTCGTTTCGGGAGATACTGGATCGTAAGAACGGCAGCCGAAAACGCAAGAAACATCGCTGGCAAAAAAATCAGCTGGCCGCCGTTGGTGGCCATAAGTTGCGAATTGCCTCAACACCTCAGGAGGTCAATGATTTCCTGGATGTCACATTCGAACAAATGGCGCGCCGTTTCAAACGCACCGGTGTCTGGAACCGGTTCCAGGATCCCGGAATTGCTGACTTCATGCGCGAAATGGCTCTCAATTCGCTGGGCGAACAGGAACCTGCCCTCATGATTTACGGGCTTGAGATCGACAACGCTCTGCGTGCAACATTTGCCGGGGGTATCCGTCAGGGCCACTTCTCAGGTTGTTTTTTGTCACTTGCCGAAGATGAGTATGCGCGTCTGTCGCCGGGCGAGTTGTTGATTTACCGCGTTATCGAAGATTGTGTTGAGCGCGGGTTGAAGGTTTTTGATCTGGGGCGTGGAGAAGAGCGCTACAAGAGTTCGTGGTGCGATTCGGTAATCCCGATGTTTGAAACCTATATCGCTGTTTCACCTAGAGGGGTCGCCTTGTCCGCCTACAGGAAAGCTGCCGTCTCAAGCAAACGCACGATCAAACGTAATGACACGCTGTGGAATCTCGCCAAGAAATTGCGCGCAGGTGTCTATGGCAGCGACGAGAGTTGAGCCAGTCCTGTTCTCAGGCTGCTTCAAACCCCATCAACTGCATTTCCCGCCCGTTTGAATAGAGCATCAGTGGCTCGCGGAGCCCCGCTTCCATCATTTCTCGACTGGTGCGTACGGCAATACCATTGCCGGGATCTACTGCGTTAACGATAACGACAGTCGAAACATCGGAAACCCGGGACAATCCGTTGATGTCAGCAGCACCGCAATCAACGATCACGAAGTCATAGCTGTGCTGGAGAGCCTCCAGCACGGAAGAAATCCGGAATGCTCCCTGACTGGCCTGTGTTGCTGTGGCCATGCCCATCGGCACGATATGAGCCGATGTCAGTTCATCGGTATGGATGACCTGAGAGAAAGTTGCCTGCTCGGCCAGAAGGTCCTTGAGGCCAGCGAGGTCGTTGCGGCCCAGCATGCTCTGGGTTGTGCTTCCGGAGCCGGTCATATCGACCAGAACAACGCTGGAACCGTGCTGTGCCAGAAAACGGGCCAGAACAATCGTGCCGCGCGCGCCTTCATCTCCTTCGGGTGAAAGAACCGCAATTCTTGCCCGGCCAAGCACCATGATGGAACGGGCGGCGATTTCAGCGGACGCGAAACCCGGAATTTCGGTAACCTCTGGCGGACTATCGTCTGGAATAACAGTTTCGGTCAGTTCTGACAGGCTTGGTGCAAGGGACGGCAAGTCATCAATATTTACTGTCGATGGCTGATCGGGTTTTTCACTCGCGCCTGATTGCAGTGGCTCTGATTTCTTCGCTGGAACCTGAGGCGTTTCGTTCAAGAACGACCCCGGATTGCGCAAAGCGGCATTGCGTGCGCCTGCAGCACCGGATGCAGCATTGCTGGACAGCACACTGCCCGCCAGAGTCAGCATAGAGCCAAGCACCAGTGTTCCAAAAAATGCACCGGCAAGTGTCGGGAGTTTCTTGGGGAAATAGGGTTTTGACTGGGTCTGCGCCTTTGAGAAAACGAAAGCATCTGCGGGCAGGAACTGACGATCCTGTCTCGACTTCGCTTCCTTGAACCGCACCAGATAGGCGTTGAGCAATTGACGCTGCGCATCGGCCTCGCGCTCAAGCGCCCGCAGTTCCACCTGTTCTTTTCCAACCCTTCCCGCTTCCGCCTTCAGGGCATTGCGGCGTTGGATCAAATCCTGTTCGCGGGCACGGGCAACACGGGCATCCTGTTGCAGACTTGACTGGATTTTACGCCCTTCCCGGCTGATCTGACTGTCCAGTGTCCTGATCTGCGACTGCAAACGCTGGATACGCGGATGACCGGGCAACAAGGTTGTCGACTGTTCTGCCAGATCAGACTGAAGATTGACCTGGCGTTCCCGAAGGCGCTGGATCAGTGGTGATTCAAGAACGCTGGATGCAGTCTCCAACGCGCCGCTTTCGAGCGCGCGGCTGACGGCCGCTGCATTGGCTTCGGCTCGTGAAAGCTGGGCACGAACACGGCCCAGCTCGGTTGAGAGTTCCGATAGATCCTGTGTTGCAAGAGTTTCGTTATTGCTGCCCTGCAGCAAATCAGAATTTTGACGAAAATCGGCAACCGCAGCCTCAGCCTGCATCACACGCTTGCGCAGCCCATCGAGTTCCGGCTCCAGCTTCTTGAGCTCCTCCGGTGCAGCGCCCCGCTTCAGTTCTTCCTGAAGGCGCATATATTCATCGGTAATCCGGTTGGGAATTTCTGCCGCAAGTTCGGGTTTCTTGGACCAGAACTGGACCACAATCACGCGCGCTTCCTCGGCTTGAAAAACCTTCAGCCTGTCGTAATAGGTTTCGAGCACCCGGTCTTCTGCGGTTACGCCAAGGCCGCCTTCCTGCAACCCCAGTGCCGCAATCAATTGCCTGAGCCGGGACTTCTCCAGCGCATAGTCAAATTCGGGCAGTTCCTTGAGATTCATTTCTTCGATGATCTTGCGGGCAATTGTGCGCGACTTGAGCAATTGCACCTGACTGGCAATCGCCTGATCATCAAAACTTGGCTGACTGCGCTGCACGCTCGTATCGGGGTTGCTGAGAACGGGATCACTTGCCTGAATGAGAATACGGGCTTCCGAGCGATAGCGCGGCGATATCACCTGCAGGACAACAAAAGCGATTGCCGTCACGATGAGGCTGGCCAGCACAATCTTAAACTTGTGACGCCAAATGCTGCCGAAGATACCGCCCAGGTCGATATCGACATCGCGATTTAACTCATGCTCACCAGTCATGGGACTCACAAAACAATTACGGGAAATTACACGCGTGATATTGTCTACTTATGGTAACCAAGCCGTTAAGGTTTTGCCTGCTCATTATTTACTGACCTGATGGATAGCGAAACTGCCCATCGGTTCAATTTACCACGAATTAACCATGATCCGCTTTGATTGGCTCATCGTCTCCCGGGCCAGATTGTCTGAACAACCCGGGTTTGCCCGGTTTCTGCACAATTTGCCGATACCGAAGTTTGAGTCAGGGTCTACCAATGAACAGGCGTTCGTTTCTCGTTTCATGCCTTTCCACCGCTTTAGCTGGTTCAGTGCTTGCAGGTTGTGCCGGGTACAATCCGCCCTCACCTGCTTTTCACAAGGTATTGCAGGCCCCTTATCGCCTTGATGCGGGAGACCGGATGCGTGTCACCGTTTTTGAGCAGGACGAACTGACAAGCACCTACGTTGTTGACAAGGGTGGCTATATTGCCTTCCCGCTGGTCGGGTCTGTGGCCGCAAGAGGCCGCACGATCAAGGAAATCGAGGCCATTCTTGCGCAAAAGCTTTCAGATGGTTTTATTCGCAAGCCCGACGTCTCCGTTGAAATCGATCGTTACCGCCCCTTCTTCATCATGGGTCAGGTCGGGACACCGGGGCAATATACTTATGTGCCCGGCATGACGGTCCAAAACGCAATTGCCGTGGCTGGTGGATTCACCGCCAGGGCATTTCAGGGCAATGTCGATATCACCCGCCAAATCAATGGAAAGGTGCTGACGGGACGTGTTCCAATTACGGATCCCATAGTACCGGGCGATACGATCGTCCTGCGGGAACGTCTCTTTTAAGCCGTGGCGCACGAAGCTGTAACGAACGAGCGCATCTCCGGAACAACAACCCCTTTGGGAATTGTTCACTGTTTCCGTTCGCCGGTCGGTGGCATTTTCCGACATGTGCGTGATCTGATTGAAAAACAGGTTGAGGCTGGCCATTCGTTGGGCGTGATCTGCGACAACAATACGGGTGGCCCCTTTGAAGAGGACATGCTGGCAGCCCTGCAACCGCATCTCAAACTTGGTCTCCATCGCATTTCGATGAATCGGGCCGTGGGCCCTCGCGACATTTCTGTAATCTGGAAACTGTATCGCCAACTCAAAAAACTCGACATCGACATTCTGCATTCTCATGGGGCCAAGGGCGGAGCCTATGCGCGTCTTATCGGCACCGCACTCGGCTCAAAGAACAAACGCCCGGCAAGACTTTATTGCCCCCATGGCGGATCTGTGCATTTCAGCCAATCGGGATTGGCCGGAAGTATTTACTTCAGGTTGGAACGTATCCTGGAGAAGCTGACCGACCGCCTGATCTTCGTGAGCCAGTACGAACGTGATGGCTATCTCAGCAAGGTTGGTGAATCCGGCATTCCATACTCGCTGGTTCGCAACGGATTGCGGGACGATGAATTCAAGCCCATCGAAATCGTACCCGAGGCCGCTGATTTCGCTTACATCGGCATGCTGCGTGATCTCAAAGGGGTGGATCTCTTTCTCGACGCCCTTCCCCTTGTTGCAGAACGGACAGGACATCCAGTGACTGCGGTGCTGATCGGTGACGGTCCCGACCGAGAGGCCTATAAAAAACAGGCTGCGGGTCTGGGCCGCAATGTAGCTGTCACATTTATCGACCCGATGCCCGCCCGTGCGGCCTTGTCATTGGGCAAGGCATTTGTTGTCCCCTCCCGTGCGGAGAGCATGCCCTATATCGTTCTTGAGACCCTGGCTGCGCAACGTCCTCTTGTAGCCACACGCGTTGGTGGAATCCCGGAAATATTTGGCGAATGGGGGTCTGTGCTGGTTGAACCCGACAACGCTGAGGCCCTTGCAGAAGCCATGGCAGGTCATCTTCTGGGGCTTCGCAAACTTGCCTCCCCTCTTCGTCTTGCCGACCGTGTCTTTCGCAATTTCTCAACTGTCGTGATGGCGCGTGATGTCATGGCCGCCTATAGCGAAGCATTGGCAACGCGCAATGCTGGAAAAGCTGTCACCGAAGCCATTCCTGCCCATAGAATTCCGCGGCAAAACATCCGGTAGGCGCAGCAGTTTCTCCCTCTACCCTAACAATTTCTTAGCGCCTTTCTTATATCGTTACGTAAGCACTTTCTCTTTATCATCCGGACCAATCCGATGGACGGCCAAGATCCTCTCGATCCAAAGAATACGTTTGACGCCAAATCCGTCATGGCGCAGAGCGTTGCCGAATCCGCATCCAAGCCCCGCACCCCGGTTGAACTGAATGAACGGGCCAAACAGGTCGCGTCACAATTTGCCGAAAATGCCATCTCTCCGTTTGTTCTTGGTAACGTGCTGCGGATTATCGAGTTTTTCGCGATCACCTGCATGGGTCTTGGCATCTACTTTTTCTATGTTGTGCCAAAAGACGGTGTGCAGCCTATCTATCTGCTCACCTGTCTGCTTGGTGGCGTGCTGACACTGATCGGCCTTCAGGCTGTCGACAGCTATCAGGTTGCATCGCTGCGAACCAATATCAAACAATTGGGTCGTGTCCTTGCTGCGTGGACAGCGGTATTTGCAGCACTTGCCCTGCTCGCTTTCTTTGCCCGCATGTCTCAGGATTTCTCGCGTATCTGGTTCGGTTCCTGGTACCTCGCAGGGGTGGCGCATTTTATTATCTTCAGAAGTATCGTCGCCTCACTCGTGCGCCGCTGGGCTCGCGATGGCCGTCTGGAACGGCGCGCCGTGATTGTGGGTGGCGGTGATAATGCTGCCGGACTCATTCTCTCACTTGAATCGCAGATTGACAACGACATTCGGATTTGCGGAATTTTTGACGACAGAAGCAATGACAGATCACCGGAAATGGTCGCAGGTTATCCAAAACTTGGCACCATCTCGGAATTGGTCGAGTTCGGGCGACGCGCACGCATTGATATGCTGATTGTTTCGCTGCCCATCACAGCAGAAAAACGCGTTCTGGATCTGCTCAAGAAGATCTGGATCTTGCCCGTCGACATTCGTTTGTCGGCCCACACCAACAAGCTGCGGTTTCGTCCTCGGTCTTACTCCTATGTCGGATCGGTTCCGTTTCTCGACGTGTTCGACAAACCGATTGCCGATTGGGATTCGGTGATGAAGCGCGGCTTCGATATCATATTCAGTGTTCTGGCGCTTATCCTGCTTTCGCCTGTCATGCTGATTGCGGCTATCGGCATCAAGCTCGACAGCAAGGGTCCGTTGATTTTCCGGCAGAAGCGTTTCGGCTTCAACAACGAAGTGATCGACGTTTTGAAATTTCGCTCGATGTATGTCGATCAGGCTGATCAGGATGCCAAAAAGGCCGTTACCAAAAATGACCCGCGCGTTACACGCTTTGGACGGTTTATTCGCAAAACATCCATCGATGAGCTGCCGCAGCTTATCAACGTTCTGTCCGGCGAACTTTCGCTGGTCGGCCCCCGGCCTCATGCCGTCAACGCCCATACCCAAAACAAATTATGGGACGAAGTGGTGGACGGCTATTTTGGACGCCACAAGGTCAAGCCCGGCGTTACCGGATGGGCGCAAATTAACGGCTGGCGCGGTGAAGTGGACAATGAAGAGAAAATCCGCCGCCGTGTCGAGCATGATCTCTACTACATTGAGAACTGGTCCGTGCTCTTTGACTTTTACATTTTGATCTCCACACCGCTGAAACTGTTGAATACGGAGAATGCATATTGAGCCTGGCGCTCGACAATAACGCCACCGGCGCGCCCGCTCCCTTTGCTGTCAATCATGGCAGGAGCGGTTTTTCCATGCGCGTCCTGTCGCAATGGCTGATCGGGCTTGCCGTATTTCTTGGCGCATTTGTTCTCAACGAACCGGCACCTTATGAAATTTTTCTGGTCGTAATCATGGCGGCCTTTTTGCTGTTTGGTATGCGGTTGACGTCCATCGCCCTTTCGCTGGGCACTCTGTTTATCCTGTTTAATATCGGTGGGCTGATATCCATGCTCACCCTGGCGGAGACAACAGGTATTCCACTCTATCTTGCTGTCTCCCTGTTTCTGGGTCTCACATCGGTTTTCTGGTGTGCCGCGGTTGAGGCAGACATGGGGCGACTTCGCACGATCATGCGCGCTTATGTGGTTGGTTCAGCGATAACTGCGCTTTTGGGCATTGCCGGGTACTTTGACCTGTTTCCGGGGTCCGATCTGTTTCTTCGCTATGGACGTGCCAAGGGGGGCTTTGAAGACCCGAACGTGTTTGGCCCTTTCCTGATCCTGCCGATTATCTATCTGATCTATGGCCTGCTTTACCGCAACATGGTGCTGGCTCCCCTGCGGCTCTTCTTTTTGAGCATTCTGGCACTGGGATTGCTGTTGTCATTTTCGCGCGGCGCGTGGGGTATGCTCATCGTCGCCGGCGGTCTGTTCTATCTGCTCCTGCTCATGACAGAGACACGCGCGCAGCAGAAACTGAAACTGCTGGTTCTTGGCGGACTGGGTGTTGCCCTTGCCAGCCTCGTTCTTGTCGTGGCGCTTCAGTTCGATGCCGTCTATGACATGTTTGAACAACGCGCCCGTCTGGTTCAGGACTACGATGGCCGCGAGCTGGGGCGTTTTGCACGACATGCGCTTGGTTTCCAGTGGGCGCTGGAAAACCCGCTGGGTATCGGTCCTCTGGAATTTGGCAGGAAGCTTGGCGAAGACACGCACAATATCTGGGTCAAATCCCTGATGGCTTACGGTTGGCTTGGCTTCTTTTCTTATCTAACAATGACCGTCACCACTCTGGTCGGAGGGGGCAGACTTCTTGGCCGCAAACGCCCATGGCAACCCTATCTGATTTGTCTGTATGCAACGTTTGTTGCCCATATTGTTGTGGCCTGGGTAATCGACATCGACCACTGGCGTCATGTCTATTTGATCATCGGCCTGATCTGGGGATGTATGGGGCTTGAAGCGCGCCATCAGCGCACACGCGAAACCTCACAGCAGGGCCACCATCAGCCCGTGCCCGCATAAACGTAGCAAAAAAGCCAAAGATGTATTTTGAAAAAACAGCGCCGGCGGTGTGCTGTTGGATAAATGGTCGGAGTAGCAGGATTCGAACCTGCGACCCCACGCCCCCCAGGCGTGTGCGCTACCGGGCTGCGCCATACTCCGACTGAGCCGAAGCCTTATGAAACAGGGGGTTTTGTGTCAACAATGAAAAGGCGGGAAAATGGTCTCCGCAACCGTTGCGGGGATAAATAACAGCTTTGTCGGCCAGAACATCATCACGGTTCTGGTGACAACCATAGACAGCGAGCTGAAGAGGCTTGGACTGGACGAGGTGCAGCTCATGAAGGTGGACGTCGAAGGCTTTGAGATGAGCGTGCTAAAGGTTGCAACAACGACGCTGAAAATAAATCAGCGCACCTGATCGAGAAGTCTTTTGCACTCAAGCAATTCTGTCAGCGCGGCTTGCAGTGTTGAGCGCATATTGCCGTCTTCTGCTTTCGGGCGCGGCTGGGAAGCAACTTGCTCGACAGGCACGGCCTGTTTCAGCGAGGCTTCTTCTTCCACCAGCAGCGTTGCACCACCAGACGCCACAGCGGTGACAAAGCGGTTGCCCTGCTCCTTGAGAATGCGCTGCACTCCCTTGATCGTGTAGCCTTCCGAGTACAGAAGGTGGCGAATGCCCTTCAACAACTCGACATCTTCGGGCCGGTAATAGCGGCGCCCGCCCCCCCGCTTCATCGGTTTGATCTGATTGAAGCGCGTCTCCCAGAACCGCAGCACGTGCTGCGGCAGATCGAGTTCTTCCGCGACCTCTGAAATCGTACGAAATGCATCGGGGCTTTTGGACACGATTCGTCCTCCTGATTCCTTCGCAATGAAGTTAGGTTACAAACCAATCACGCCGCAACATCTTGCGCTACCCCTGTTGAACATGGGCAGTCTATTTTGCAGAGCGTAATCTGTTGGCTTCGATCACTTTGTCTTTCATGATATTGGACGGCTTGAACACCATCACACGCCGCGGCGTGATGGGAACTTCCTGACCTGTTTTTGGATTGCGGCCTATGCGTTCATTTTTGGAGCGAATTGTAAATGTTCCAAACGAAGAAAGCTTGATGGATTCACCGCGAACAGCGGCCGAACAAATTTCTTCAATAACAGCTTCAACCAGACTTGCGGACTCTGAGCGAGAAAGTCCAACTTTTTGATAAACGGCTTCACAAAGATCCGCCCGAGTTATCGTTTTTGACGTCATATCGACACCCCCGATAGTGACAAATACCCGGTGCATCCGCACGATGCTACCACATGCACCCTCATGCATATGACCCATGGTAAATCGAAATTAGGCAGTTTTCTCAAAGCGGTCAATTGGTTGGTAGTTTTTTATTACCCAACATGAAAGCCGTATTATTTCATTGCGTCTTTACCAACGAACAAGAACGGCGCCCCAGGTAAATCCTCCGCCCATTGCCTCAAGTAAAACGAGGTCGCCTTTCTTGAGCCGACCATCCGAAATTGCCACATCAATCGCCAGTGGAATAGAGGCCGCTGATGTATTTCCGTGCTGGTCGACCGTCATGACGACCTTTTTTTTATCTATGTTCAACTTCTTAGCAGACGCATCAATAATACGCCGGTTTGCCTGATGGGGAATGAACCAGTCGATATCGTCGGCTGTCAGACCGGTGGCATCAAATGCGGCTTCAATGACATCGGTAATCATGGCTACGGCATGTTTAAAAACCTCCCGGCCCTGCATCCGCAAATGACCGACGGTTTGAGTTGTGGACGGACCACCATCAACAAACAGTTTTTCACGATGTGACCCGTCCGAACGCAGATGGCTGGTCAAAATACCGCGGTCATTTGACAGGCCGACGCCTTCCTGGGCTTCCACAACAATGGCACCTGCGCCGTCGCCAAAAAGCACACATGTCGTGCGGTCTTCCCAGTCGAGAATACGCGAAAATGTCTCCGACCCGATAACCAGAACCCGCTTGGCCTGGCCGGACTTGATAAAACTGTCAGCGGTAGTCACTGCAAATACAAACCCGGAGCATACCGCCTGCATATCGAAGGCTGCGCCATGCTTCATGCCGAGGCGGTGCTGAATGTCTACGGCCGTTGCCGGAAACGTGTTGTTGGGTGTGGAGGTTGCCAGAATGATCAGATCAATATCATCAACCGTCAGACCGGCATCATCGAGGGCGACGCGTGCCGCAGCCTCTCCCAGGCTCGCGGTCGTCTCGTCCTCGGCGGCGATATAGCGTTGGTGAATACCGGTGCGCTGGACAATCCATTCGTCCGACGTGTCGACACTTTTTTCCAAATCAGAGTTCTTGACCACATTGCGTGGCTTTGAAGCGCCTGATCCGACAACAACTGAACGGATCATCTAACCGTCTCCTTTGGAAGTGCTGATTGTTTCAAGACTGGTGTACTCATCACTGAAACGGGTCTTCTCAAGATCGGCCTCAATTTTGTCCTGCAAAGAATTACGCACCATATTGTGCCCCACATCAATGGCGCTGGCGAAGCCTTCACCATCCGTGCCACCATGGCTTTTTATGACGATGCCGTTCAAGCCAAGAAACACGCCTCCGTTGACCTTACGCGGATCCATTTTTTCACGCACCCTTGAAAAAGCCTGTTGGGCAAAGAAATAGCCGATGCGGGCCATCAATGTGCGTGACATGGCGTCGCGCAAATATTGCGCGACCTGACGGGCCGTACCCTCTGCGCTCTTCAATGCGATATTGCCGGTAAAACCTTCGGTCACGACCACATCGATCCCCCCTTTACCGAGGTCGTCACCCTCAACAAACCCTGCATATTGGAGGCCGGGAAGATCAATCTCACGCAATCGCGCGCCGGCTGTTCTGATCTCTTCAAGCCCCTTCACTTCTTCCACGCCAATGTTGAGCAAGCCAACGCGGGGCCTTTCAAGATCGAACAGGGCACGGGCCATGGCGCTCCCCATCAGGGCATAATCAACCAGGGTTTCAGCATCGGCACCAATAGTCGCCCCGACATCCAGAACAATGCTCTCGCCCTGAAGATTGGGCCAGACCGCAGCCAGCGCCGGTCTTTCAATGCCCGGCATCATCCGCAGGCAAAAACGCGCCATTGCCATCAGCGCCCCGGTGTTGCCCGCCGACACCATCACGTCAGCCTCGCCATTTTTGACGGAATCAAGCGCTTTCCACATGCCCGAAACACGTCGGCCATGACGCAACGCCTGGCTGGGCTTGTCTGTCATCGCGATGGAAACATCACAATGATGGAAAACAGACACTTCCTTTAACCCGTCATATTTGTCGAGTTCAGGCAGAACAGCGTCTTCCTCTCCATGCATGATGTAGCGGATTTCGGGGTAGCGCCGGCGCGAGATTTCTGCACCAGCCAGCACAACGGCGGGGCCGTGATCTCCCCCCATTACATCCAAAGCTATCGTGATGGTCTTGGCCATTGTCACTAAACGTCGATCCTGATTTCTGTCCATTGAGTCCGCAACCAACCGACGGTCACGCGGACGCTTGAATTTAAACCGTCCCCTGGACGAAAACTATACAAGCACGGCCCAGCTTGCGACCGAAAAACAGATGCATTTCAGTGTTTTTTCAAACTCTCAAGTACAGCAAAGGGTGAGTCTCGGCCTGAGGCTGCTTCATCGCTCGTATCCGCAGCATTGAAATCAACCCCCTCGGCCCGGGCAAACGGGTCGAGCCCCAGCGCAAAAAACTCCAGCCAAACAGTCGCCAGGTCGATAGAATCACCAGAAAATGTGTCCGGCAGGTCATCCGCCAGAGGGTCAAAAACCAGCTCGCCATCGTCATTGCCCGGCGGACGGATAAGACGCGACCCTTCCGGCAGGAAGACAAGATCAAACGCTTCATCCATATGCTGTTCCAACGGCTCCCCTAAAGCCGCGCAGGGCTGTTTATAATCGGCCTTCACCCATCCGCTTGCCTTCACGCCATCGCGTTTCCAAGGCGTCAGTGTCGCCTCAGCCTTGAAGTGTTCAATCGACACCAGGTCATAGGCGGCGGCGATGTTGGCGCAGACATCCTGCTTTGCCGTGTAGGTCTCGATACGTCCTTTGGCAGGAAGCGTTCTCACATTCACAGGCAGGGAAAAAGGAAGATCATCTTCAATATTCATGAATTGCCCTCACATCTTTGGAAACGGATCGGCAAACAGCAGACCGTGCTTTATCATATCATCGACAGGTATCGCCGCCAGTATCTCAGCCTCACGCAACGCATATTCGGCCAGGTCCCGGTAGCCGCCTGGTTCGTCTTGTTCAGGAAACAGATTGCGCTGCATAACGTCTTCCATTGCCGTCTGCTGGTCTCCATCCAGTGCCAGAACTTCATCATAGGCTCCGGCGCGGCCATAAAACACCCGTGTCATTTTCTTGATGCGCTTGGGAACGGTCTGATCGCCGACACCGGCTTCGCGAAGCCCACGGTCCATATCTTCAATAAACAGGTCGAAAACCTGTTGCGAGAGCCTGCGCTTGTCCGGTGTTTCATCTCTCAGACGGTGGACAAGCAGATAAAGATGCAGGGTCATCATCTCGAAACGCCCATCAAATGTGTCCGGGACACCCATTTTATCATAGAAATGGGGTTGTCTGGCGCGCGCCACAACCGCGCCATAAAGAGATTGTGCATTGGCAAAATCGCTTTTACGGCCAAACAGGGCTTTGAACATGTCGGTGGAACCGGTTAAAAGTGATAAGCAAATATGTGGCCTTTTCTGGCCTTAGAATGTTATGCGGTTGCTTGCAACTGTTGTGGGGGTGTTGGGGCACCGAAGCAGATATGATGTGGGTTATTTCGGGGAATTCAGAGCAATGACATCTCAAATAAAAACCATGACGCAGATACGAGTGCGCACATTGGCGATGGCAGTGTGTCTTCCGCTTGCGCTGACAGCATGCAGCGGGACATCCGAGGTGATCTCACACGGCCATCAGGTCAGTGAGGAAACACTGGCGCTGGTTCCTGAAGGGTCTTCGCGCGAGCAGGTTTTGTTGTCGCTGGGCACTCCGTCAACCACAGTGAAGGAAGAAAGCGGAACCGAGTCTTTCTACTATATCAGTCAGAAAAAAGCGCGGCCGGTCGCTTTCATGCAACCTTCCGTCATCGATCAGCGCGTATTGGCGATTTATCTAAATGATGAAGGCACTGTGGACCGGATTGCCAATTACGGGCTGAAAGACGGAAAGGTCTTTGACTTTGTAGGGCGCGTGACGCCAACCGGCGGTGCTGATCTGAGCTTTATTGGACAGCTTCTTGGTGCAGCCGGCTCGGTTGCTAACCCGTTTGGGACCGGCAGTTCGTCAGGTCAGCGGCGATAAGACGACCCTTCTTTGCGACTTTAATAAAGACGCCTTGTTCATTTCGACTTTGTAATCTCATAAAAAAGGCCCCGCGGTTGAGACAACCACGGGGCCTTTTTTTGTTTTTAGACTGCTTTGTTTGCAGATTGTGACTGCAATCAGTGAGCCAGAACAGCCAACAGCAGCAGAGCCACGATGTTGGTGATCTTGATCATCGGGTTAACCGCTGGACCTGCGGTATCCTTGTAGGGATCGCCAACAGTATCACCGGTCACGGACGCCTTGTGCGCCTCGCCACCCTTCTCGTGCTTCACGCCATCCTTGTCGACAAATCCGTCTTCAAAGGATTTCTTGGCGTTGTCCCAGGCACCACCACCGGCGGTCATGGAAACGGCGACGTAGAAGCCGGTCACAATAACACCAAGCAGCATGGCACCCAGCGCAGCAAACGCATCGGCAGGGCCGGAAATCCACTTGACCAGGAAGAACACCACAATCGGTGACAACACGGGCAGCAGCGAAGGAACAATCATTTCCTTGATGGCTGCACGGGTCAGCATGTCCACCGCACGAGCATAATCGGGCTTGGACGTACCTTCCATAATGCCGGGATCGGCCTTGAACTGGCGGCGAACTTCTTCAACAACAGCGCCACCTGCCCGTCCAACAGCCGTCATGGACATGCCACTAAACAGGTAAGGCAGCAGACCACCGAACAACAGACCAGCCACAACGTAGGGGTTGGACAAGTTGAACAGCGTGTCAGCATTGATACCGAAGAACACAGAACCTTCTACCGCATCCTTGGAGAAGAATTTCAGATCTTCCGTATAGGCTGCAAACAGCACCAGGGCACCAAGACCGGCAGAACCGATCGCGTATCCCTTGGTAACGGCTTTTGTCGTATTGCCAACAGCGTCGAGCGCATCCGTGGTGGAACGCACTTCCGGCGGAAGTTCAGCCATTTCAGCAATACCACCGGCATTGTCCGTCACGGGACCAAAGGCATCAAGCGCCACCACAAAACCGGCAAGCGCCAGCATAGCGGTCACGGTAATGGCAATGCCGAACAGTCCGGCCACGGTATAGGTGAAGATGATACCGACGATGATGATGATCGCAGGAAGCGCACAGGCTTCAAGCGATACCGCAAGGCCCTGGATCACATTGGTTCCGTGACCCGTCACAGAGGCCTGTGCAATGGACCGCACAGGGCGGTATTCAACGCCCGTATAGTATTCGGTCACCCAGATGATCAGGCCAGTGATTACCAGGCCGGCAATCATGCACCAGAACAGATCCGCTCCGGTAAAGCTTGAACCGTTTGACGCGGAGAACTCGGTTGAACCACCGACCCAGCCCCAGATAAGGGCCGCGAAGGCAACCGCTGAAAGGACCGCTGTGGCAACAAAGCCCTTATACAGCGCGCCCATGATCGAGTTGTTGGCACCAAGGCGTACGAAGAATGTCCCGATGATCGACGTTATGACGCAGACACCACCGATAACCAGCGGCAGGAGCATCAGGAGAGAGGCTGTTTCGCCAGCAAAAAAGATGGACGCGAGAACCATGGTGGCAACAACAGTCACCGCATAGGTTTCAAACAGGTCGGCCGCCATGCCGGCGCAGTCGCCAACATTGTCGCCCACATTGTCGGCAATCGTCGCAGGGTTGCGCGGATCATCCTCAGGGATACCGGCTTCAACCTTACCCACAAGGTCGCCACCAACGTCAGCACCCTTGGTAAAGATGCCGCCGCCCAGACGCGCAAAAATCGAAATCAGCGAAGCACCAAAACCAAGCGAAACAAGACCATCGATCACCACGCGATCTGTATTTGCGTATCCCATCGGCCCGGTCAGTATCCAGTAATAGACCGAGACGCCCAGCAGAGCCAGACCAGCGACCAGAAGGCCGGTGACTGCGCCCGATTTGAAGGCAACTTCAAGTCCGGCTCCAAGGCTCTGGCTTGAAGCCTGAGCGGTGCGCACATTCGCGCGAACCGAAACCAGCATACCGATAAAACCGGCAACACCGGAAAGGATAGCGCCAATGGCAAAACCGACAGCCGCAATGGCTCCCAGCAGCAACCAGGCAATTACAAATACGACAACGCCAACAATGGCGATGGTCATATACTGACGTGAGAGATAGGCGGTCGCGCCTTCCTGAATGGCTCCGGCAATTTCCTGCATCCGGGCATTGCCCGCATCAGCATTCATCACCGAGCGGCTTGCCCAAATGGCATAGACAATCGAAAGCGCTCCGCAAAAGATTGCAAGATAAAGAGGTGTCATGTCCTCGATTTCCCCATGTGTGTAAATATGTCCTGATATCCCGCTTCGGAATTTGGCCGGGTAGCGCAGAACGTTTGCACAAGCAGAAAGACTAACGCCTTGCCGCTGATGGCGCGGAACCTACTCAGGAATGCGAAAAGGTCAAGGTTTTGTTCACCAATTGCTTCATTTTCACCCACGTTTTGACATTTATGCGGTCTTCGCGGACGTCCTCATCTGAAGCCACAGAATCGCAATCAGGCACGTAACCACCACCGGGAAAACGACGATGTTGATTGCATCCCAGCCTAAAGTGCCTTCAAAGGCGTTGAGTGTCTGACCCGACATGAAGGAACCGAATGCGACCATGCCAAACAGGATAAAATCATTGGCTCCCTGGGCTTTGGCCTTTTCTTCGGGCCGGTAAGTATCGGTCAGCATGGCGGTGGCGCCGATGAAACCGAAATTCCACCCGACCCCCAGAAGAATCAACGCGGTATAGAAATGAAATAACGAAATGCCATGCAGGCCAACCGCGGCACTTACAGCCAGCAGGACCATTCCACAGGCAACAATTCGTTCCTTGCCAAAACGGGCAATGAGATTGCCCGTAAAAAAACTCGGTCCAAACATCGCCATCACATGCCACTGGATACCCAGTGTCGATTCATCGGTATCAAATCCGCATATTTTCATCGCCAACGGCGCGCCGGTCATCACAAATGACATCAATGAATAGGCACCAACTGCGCACAGTACCGAAACGATAAAGCGCGGTTTTGCCACAATTTCCATCAGCGGACGTCCCGTATCGGTAGTCCGGCGCTCCTCGCGCGTCATCGGCTGGTCAAAGCGCAGGAAAGACAGGAAAATGATGCCACCAAAAAGCAGGAAAGACCCGGCAAAATAGGCTCCGGCAAACTCAATGGGAGCAAACATGTCGCGAAAATAGATAGCCGTCTGGGGGCCGATGACCGCAGCCAGAATCCCCCCCGCCAGCACCCAGGATATCGCCTTGGGCTTGAAATCCACTGTTCCCTGATCGGCAGCGGCGAAACGATATTGCTGCGTGAAGGCCCCGCCTGCCCCGGAAAGCGCCATCCCCATGCAAAACAACAGAAAACTACCCTGCAGGATCGCGTAGCAGGATAAGAACGCTCCCGAAATCCCGATCATCGCACCGCTTATGAAACCGAGTCTTCGGCCAATCCGCGCCATCAGCATCGCTGCCGGAAGAGCCATCAGTGCCACGCCGATATTGTAACCGGTCACCGGTGTTGTTGCGAGCGACTTGTCCGGCCCAAGAAGATACTCGCCAACAAGCCCGCCCAACGCAATCGAGATCGGCGCTGCGGCACCACAAAATGCCTGAGCCAGGGCAAGCAGGCGCGCGTTTCGGCGCGCCAAGGCATTGGGGTCGGGGGTTGTTATCGCTGTCACGGATTAAAAATGGGAGTACGAGTCTGTTGCAAAAGACCATGGCACACCGTCACGCCTTACAACAACGCCTGCATCGACATCGGGCAGGATTTTTCCAATTATCGTCGTTGAAATACTCTTGTCTTCAGCCGCTTTACGGCATTCCTCCCATTGCTTGGGAGAAACGGTGAAGAGCACCTGATAGTCATCCCCTCCCGTCAGCATTTCCTTGCGCAAGTCCAGCCGCTGTTTGTCTGGATGCTGATTGAGAAAGGCCATCGCCTGCGGTGATTGTGGAATATCCGCTTCCTCCAGTTCAGCACCCACGCCAGACGCACGACACAATTTCCCAAGATCACCGACAAGACCGTCAGACACGTCCATGGAAGCCGTCGCAAAGTCGTTTATTACGCTTTGCAGGCCATTGGGAGGGGACGGCAATTGCTGGCGGTTCACCAGCCACTGACGGTCGATATCATCGTCAATCCGGGCCTTGTGCTGGCGTAGGTTCAGCCCAAGAGCCGCATCCCCGATCGTTCCAGAAACCGCGACGAGGTCATCGGCCTTTGCTCCCAACCGGCTGACATAGCGGCCCTGCTTCAGTTCACCGATCATCGTCACAGCCAGTGCCAACTTGCCATCGGTGCGATAAGTATCCCCGCCGCTCAGGGTTATTGCGTAATGGTTCTGATCTTCTTGCAGGCCCTGTGCCAGCGCTTCAAAGTGCTCGTCTGTCATCCAGTCCGGCACGCCCAGCGCCAGCGAATAGGTCAAGGGTGTTGCTCCCTTCGCCACCAGATCAGACACGTTGACCCGAAGCGCCCGCCGCCCAACAAAATCAAGCGGCTCATCGTCAAAGAAATGAACACCCTGAAAGATCGCGTCCTGGGTCATGACCAGATCATGGCCCGGCCGGCACTTCAGCAGCGCGGCGTCATCCCTGAGATCAAAAGCCTCCTCACCGGCCAGCGGCGCAAAAAAACGGGCAATCAGGTCAAATTCGCCGGAGCGGGACGGCTCAGCCTTGCGCGCCATCGGTATCTGCGCTTTCCGCACCCTGTTTTTGCGGCGGAAGCTCACCTTCGCGCATTTGACGCGCGATCCGGTCAAGAACTCCGTTCACCATTTTGGGTTCGTCGCCCTCAAAGAAGGCTTTGGCAACCTCAACATATTCCGAAACAACAACCCTGGCGGCCACATCCTTGCGGTTTGCCAGTTCAAACACGGCAGCACGCAGTGTCGCGCGTAAGGTGGAATCAATACGCGACAGCGGCCAATCGTCGGTCAGGGCTTCGTGAATTATCGGGTCGATGGTTTTTTGGTCGCGCACCACACCCGCGACAATACCGCGAAACCAGGACGGATCGGCCTCAAGATATGTCTCACCGTCGATCTCGCGACCCAGGCGAAAATTCTCATATTCTGCAACCGTGTCCATCAGACCGGCTCCGCCAATATCCATCTGATAGAGAGCCTGAACAGCCGACAGGCGGGCCGCTCCACGCTTGTTGGCCGGTTTAGACATGATGATTGCCGGGCTTTGTGGCCGGTATAAGCGTCTCACGCAGTTTGATCATATCAAGGGCGGCTTGAGCAGCATGACCGCCCTTGTCCAGCTCTTCCTTGCGGGCACGGGCAAGGGCCTGCGCTTCATTCTCCACCGTTTGGATTCCATTGCCCAGCGCCAGGCATTCGGCAACCGTCAGTTCCATGATCGCACGGGCAGATTCAAATGCAACGATGTCGTAATGCGTGGTTTCACCACGGATGACACATCCCAGCGTCACAAATCCATCGTAAAATTTGCCGCCACGATCCATTCCCTCAAGCGCCATCGAAACGGTAGCCGGGATTTCCAGGACGCCCGGCACGTTGACCGTGTCCCAAGTCGCGCCTGCGCTTTTGAGCACTGTTTGCGCGCCCTCTTCCAGCGCTTTGGCGATGTGCTCATAGTAAGGAGCGTTGATTATGAGAATATGCGGCATATCGAATTCAACACCATTGAGCAGTCAATTGTGGGCACAAAACACGGCGTTGCGGCCAAGACAAGAGCAAATTGCCAAACCGGCCTCGCCTTTACGAAAACTCAGCAAGCCGGGCCGCATAACGGGCCATCGTATCGATTTCGATATTGACCCGATCTCCGGTTTTTGCGTCCCCCCAGGTTGTCACTGTTTGGGAATGGCGAATAAGCAATACGTCAAACACAACACCGTCCACCTCATTCACGGTCAGCGACGTCCCGTTAAGGGCCACCGATCCCTTGGGCGCAATGAAACGCGCCAGATTCTCAGGGGCCCGCAGCCGGTAGCGCACGGCGTCCCCTTCCGCCACTGTCGCGATAATCTCGGCCATGCCATCAACATGGCCGGACACGATGTGTCCTCCCAGTTCATCGCCAACCTTCAGTGCGCGTTCAAGATTAAGGCGTGTTCCGACAGCCCACTGCCCGGCTGAGGTGAGGCGCAGCGCCTCCTCCCAGGCTTCAACGTCATAGGTTGTCGCATCCTTTGCAACAACGGTCAGGCAAACGCCATCATGGGCAATCGAAGCACCAATGGCGATTGTTGAAGTGTCATAGCTGGTTGCAATAGTCAGCTTCACGCCCTGTGGGAGTTTTTCGATTTTCTCGACAAGGCCAATATCAGTGACGATCCCGGTAAACATGATCAGACCCTTGCAAAAATATCGAGTGTGTCGTCGCCCAATACCAGGCTTCTTTCAAGTCTGAAACGCTCCGGAACACTGTTCTTGGAGAGTGGAGAAACAACCCCATCGCCCCCAACAGTGACATGGCCGGTAAAGAGAGCAATTTCATCAACCAGATCAGCTTCGAGAAATGAGCGGGCCACAGCGCCCCCTCCTTCCACCATCAGGATCGAAAGACCGGCGGCCGCCATGTCTTCGAGAAGTTCCGGCAAAGCCAGTCTGCCATTGACCGCTTCTGACGCGAAATGGCGTATCCCGGCTTGCTGGAGTTTTTGCGGTAGTTTCGTCTGGGCTGTTACCAGTGAAACCGGCACGTCATGCGCTGACTGTGCCAGTTTTGAATCAACATTGAGCATGGCTCCGGTGTCCAGAACAAAACGGTGGGGCGAACGGTGTTCCAACCCGTGAAGGCGGCAGGTCAGTTGCGGATCATCGATTTCGACGGTCTTTCGGCCAACCATGATGGCATCGCTTTCCGCCCGCATCCGGTGAACATAGGCGCGCGCAAGAGAGCCGGTAATGGGGGTTTCCCGGCCCTTTGCCCCCAGCATTCCATCGGAGGAAACAGCCAATTTTAGAATGACTTGCGGACGGTTTTTCTGTTTTCGATTCAGGTATCCTGCAAGGTCCTTTGATGCTTCAACACTGCGGCAGCCAATGGACAGGTCCATACCCGCATCGCGCAGCATCGCGTGCCCCTTACCGTCCACCCGACTGTCCGGATCGGTCCAGGCTGTCACCACCCGGGCAATGCCCGCATCAATCAGTGCCTGGGCGCAAGGGGGCGTGGCGCCGTGGTGGGCGCAGGGTTCCAGCGAAACATAGGCGGTAGCGCCCCGTGCCGCGTCTCCTGCCCTATCGAGAGCCAGTCTTTCAGCATGAGGGCGCCCGCCCTGCGCGGTAATCCCCCGACCGACAATTTTTGCCTGGCCGTGCGAAAACTGGACCAACAGCGTCCCCACAGAAGGGTTGGTTCCCGTAAGCGCTCTGTGCCGTCGCGCATGGCGCAGGCAAGCGGCCATCAGGCGGGTATCGACCTGGCTGATTTCGTTTTTCATGCAACCATCATGGCAGAGCAGGCCTCAGCCGTCATCGTCTTCCGCTTTTGACATTTCACCAAGGATGGTGCGGAAATCGCTCGCTTTGTCAAAATCGCGGTAAACACTGGCAAAGCGGACATAAGCCACATCATCCAGGCCCTTGAGGCCTTCCATGACAAGGTGGCCGATGGCACCCGCCTCAACCTCCTGCTCCCCGCTTGCTTCAAGCTGGCGCACAATGCCGGAGACCATGCGTTCGATCCGCGCTTCATCCACCGGGCGCTTGCGCAGGGCCACAGAAACAGACCGCGCCAGCTTGTCGCGGTCAAATGGTACCTTTCGCCCGGATTTTTTCAGCACAACCAGTTCGCGCAACTGCACCCGCTCGAAAGTCGTGAACCGGCCGCCGCAATCCGCGCAGACCCGGCGGCGGCGTATGGCGGTGTTGTCTTCAGAAGACCGCGAGTCCTTTACCTGCGTGTCATCGCAGTTACAAAATGGACAGCGCATGGTTTTTCTCCTGCCGGTTCAAAGTCCGGCGTAGATGGGGAAGCGGTCTGTCAGTGCCACAACTTTCGCAGCAACCTCTTTTTCAAGAGCTGCATTGCCCTCTTCACCGTTTGCTGCAAGTCCATCCAGAACCTCAAGAATATGGCTCCCGACCTGCTGGAACTCAGCAATGCCAAAACCGCGTGTCGTTGCCGCAGGAGTTCCCAGACGAACACCCGATGTCACCATTGGTTTTTCCGGGTCAAAAGGGATGGCGTTTTTATTGCAGGTCATGTTGGCACGGCCAAGAGCGGCCTCAGCCATTTTGCCCGTAACACCCTTGGGCCGCAGATCCACCAGCAAAACATGCGTGTCAGTACCGCCGGAAACCAGGTCAAGACCGCCTCCCCTCAGTGTTTCACCAAGGGCACGGGCATTGTTTGCAATCGAGGCTGCGTAACTTCTGAATTCAGGCGTCAGAGCTTCCCCGAAGGCGACCGCCTTTGCGGCAATCACATGCATTAACGGGCCACCCTGAATGCCGGGAAAGATTGCAGAATTCACCTTCTTGGCGATCTCTTCGTCATTGGTCAGGATCAGACCGCCACGAGGGCCGCGCAAAGTCTTGTGCGTGGTGGACGTGGCAACATGGGCATGGGGAAACGGGCTTGGATGGACCCCACCGGCGACGAGACCGGCAAAATGGGCCATGTCGACCATGAACCAGGCCCCGACTTCATCGGCAATAGCGCGAAATTTCGCAAAATCTATCTGACGGGGATAAGCCGACCCGCCAGCAATGATCAGCTTTGGTTTGTGCTCATTTGCCAGCGCCGCAACCTGCTCAAAGTCGATCAGATGATCTTCTTTGAGAACGCCATACTGGACAGCATTAAACCATTTTCCCGACTGGTTGGGCTTTGCGCCGTGGGTCAAATGGCCGCCAGCATCCAGACTCAGGCCCAAAATAGTGTCGCCGGGCTTGATCAGTGCCTGAAACACCCCCTGATTGGCCTGACTGCCCGAATTTGGCTGAACATTGGCATAGGCACAGCCAAACAACTCGGTCACCCGCTCGATGGCGAGTTCTTCCGCCACATCAACAAATTCACAACCGCCATAATAGCGACGCCCGGGATACCCTTCCGCATACTTGTTGGTCATCACCGAACCCTGCGCTTCGAGCACAGCGCGGGAGACAATATTTTCCGATGCAATCAGCTCGACTTCATGGCGCTGACGGCCCAGTTCGCCGGTAATCGAACCGAAAACAGCCGGATCGGCGTCAGCAAGGCTGCGGGAAAAGAAAGAATCGGTCGTGGTGGCAGTGTCCTTATTCTCAGCGGTGGACATGGCAATTCTCCGGAATCATGGCGTAAAAACAGGCATAAGCGCGTCGCGAGGCGCTTCCTCTTCTTTGACAAATATTGTCGGGAAGAAGCCCCGAGCGGCTTTTATTGGCTTAAAGCCAATTCGTCCACACCATCGCGCTGATAAATATCATCGCGGAACTGCACCACACCACCGCTTGTGGACCAGGCGCTGACATAGGTGAAATACACCGGCACAGGGCTGGCCAATCTGACATCGGTGCGATCACCTGAAGCAATCGTCTGTTCCAGAGAGCGGCGTGTTACGCCGGGCGTTTCCTTACCCAGCCAGACCAGCAGGTCACGGACATTCTTGACCCGAACACAACCGGAGGAATCAAACCGCAAGAGCTTGTTGAACAAGCCTTTTTGCGGCGTGTCATGCATGTAGACCGCATGGGGGTTGGGAAAGTTGATCTTTACCGATCCCATGGCGTTAATTTTGCCGGGTTCCTGGCGGAACCGATAATTCACAGCTTCATCACTATTCCAGTTGATCTGCTTTGGATCGATCTCACGCTCGCCCTCAAACACTCTGATCTTGTTGTCGCTCAGATAGTTAGGGTCTTTCTGCATCAGCGGAATGATGTCTTTTTTGACGATCGATACCGGCGCTGTCCAATAGGGATTGAGGTTCAGTTCATAAATCTTGGAATTCAAAATAGGTGTCTGGCGGCTGGTGCGACCCACAATCGCGGTGTGACGCTGGGCAACCCGGCCATATTCAACAGCCTCGATCTGGGCAGCAGGAATATTGACCATCACATAACGGTCCCCCAGAAAACCGGACATGGACCGCAGGCGCACCAGATTGGTTTGCAGCTGACCCAGCCGAATATCGGCAGAGACGTTGAGCGCGGCAAAAGAATACCGTCCAAGCACCCCATCGGCAGGAAGCCCATGGCGACGCTGGAAGCGTTTCACAGCGGCATCCACGTAGGAATCAAATTGCTTTGAAAGCCCGGCCCGGGCCGACAAATCGCCGGAAATTATGAGCCTTTTGCGCAGTACCGCAACGGCAGGAGATGAATCACCAAGCCGCAATTTCTTGGCAGAAGGCACCCGCGGCCACCCTCCGCTTGATACGATACCCTGATATTCCAATATCGCCTGCTCGACGAACTGGATGGTCTGCGGTGTAAAGATCGGTAGCGATGACGCGACACGTTTCTGGGTCGCGGAACCGGCATCAAACTGGTCATTCCAGCTGTCGCGGTTCTTGGAATTCAAAATCCGGTCGATAATCGACTCATTGGCCCAGGATGCCCCCGGCGTGGCGACAAGACCCGCCGCTGCTGCGCCAAATGCGTAACTTATCAGGTCGCGCCTGCTGACTTCGGTGGCTGGCAAATTGCGCTTCACCGGCTTTTTTGTTGGCATTTCCTTGCTCCGATTTCCCCTGCGCCCCGTAACATGCGGTTCACCCCGGCATGGTGGGCAAAATTCCAACACCCCGGAATCAAACGGGGCCTTTATCCTCTTCTATCAGACGCGCAACTCAATAAAAACCGCCGTATCGTCAACCTTGCGTGTTTCACAGGACAACGACTATTCGGTTAGGCCTGAATTGAGGCAGAAATGGTTAACGAATGGTAAAATTTCAAGTCCAACCTTTGCCACCACTTAGGTATGCATTGCCGGATTACGGGCCATCAGGCACGAAAAAACCGGCTCCTTGCGGAACCGGTTTCTCGACAAGTCCTATGACCCGGAAGTGAAATAATCAAAGACGGTACAGAATCTGATCCGTCCAGAACCTTTCGAGACGCTGAAGTGATTTGTTCAGCTTAAGGAAGCTTTCGGTGTCGATTTCACCGATCTGCTCCAGCGACTTTGTGTGGCGCTCATAAAGCGCGTCAACTGTGTTTGCGACTTCCTTGCCCTGATCAGTCAGGCTGACACGAACCGAGCGGCGGTCTGTGCGCGAACGCTGATGATGGATATAGCCCATCTCAACCAGCTTCTTCAGGTTGTATGAAACGTTGGAGCCGAGATAGTAACCACGGGTACGCAGCTCACCCGCAGTCAACTCTGAATCACCTAGATTGTAGAGCAAAAGAGCCTGGGTGGCGTTAATATCGTTGCGGCCCTGGCGATCAAATTCGTCTTTGATAACGTCCAGAAGACGACGATGGAGACGCTCCACCAGTGTCAGAGCTTCCAGGTAAACGGGTTTGATATCCGCCTTGGCGGTTGTTTGATCTTCGGCAAAGCCGATCATGTCTGCGTTGTTCATTTTGAGCCTCTTGTCTGTTGTAGACGGTATTATTTTTCTCCGCCTTGAGACCCAATGTACGGGCTTCGAATAAAATTTGAGTCAAAGCGTAGACTTAACCGGTTCTTACCAGAAAATTTGCAACTTATTGATTTATTTGATTTTAATTTTATAGAAAGGCTGAAGATTCACGTCTTCTTATCGATGACTCGCTGTGTCAGCATGAAAATCACATAGATTGCGAGGCTTCCAAGATGGAAATAAAAGACCGGCCAGTTCTCACCCAGTTCAGTCGAAAAGCTTAAAAAGGCAACGAACTGCACCGCAATGGCGATGAACCATATCACCCTGCCCCAGGAAAGGGTGGTCCATAACCCTACGCTGGCAACAGGATGGAGCACTGCAAGGAGAGCGATATAGATTTTCCAGGTTGTCGACATGGTGTCAAAGCGATTATTGGCGCCATCCCAAAAGCCGATGACCTGCATCCAGGTCTGGAGAGTAAACCCAAGGAAGGCAACCGCCAGCAAACGCAGGAACACATGGAAAACCAGTTCCGTCCAGCGCTGGGCCCGGGTTGGCTCGCTATCGACGTTGAGATCAAGGGTCATGGCAGGACAAGTTCTTCATCTTCGGGCAACGGCTCGAAATGAGCGGCGACCGCGTTAGCATCAACCTCCACAGAACTGGCTGGTTGCCATTGTGGGTCATTGTCCTTGTCGACAATTGCGGCGCGTATGCCCTCATAAAATTCAGAGCCGGGCAAAAGACGTTTCAGGATACGGTATTCCATCTGCATACACTGCGCCATGGTCAAGGCTGCCCCCCGGCTGATCTGTTGAAAGGCGATAGCCAGACTGGTGGGGGATTTTTGCTTCATCACCGCCAGGGTCTTTGCAGCCCATTGTGCCCCCTCCCCTTGCGCATCTGACATATCCTGCAACCGACGCATGATATCCAGGACCGAACCCCCGTCGAATGTACGGTTGATGAAGCCGCTATGCGCCTCAAGTGTTCCAGGCTCACAGGCATAGGAAAACTGGTTGGTGATGCTGTCCACCGAACCTGCGTTGCAAAGCGCATCCTCCAGTGCAGGAAGGTCCTGCGAGGCGCATACGCTGGTGGTCAGGCCAGACCAGATAGCGTCGGCCTGAGTGACACGGGTGCCGGTCAGCCCAAGGTAAAGCCCTGTCTTACCCGGTAAGCGCGACAGGAGATACGATCCCCCAACGTCGGGAAAAAACCCAATCCCCACCTCCGGCATGGCAAAACTCATGCCCTCGCCGGCAATACGATGAGAGCCATGGAACGAAACCCCAACGCCACCCCCCATCACAATGCCATCGACAAGCGCGATATAGGGCTTTGAGAAATGAGCGATACGGGCGTTCAACGTGTATTCGCGGGCAAAGAAGCCAAAATCGAAATGCCCGGAAGTCCCTTCTTCGTAGAGGTAGCGAATATCCCCGCCTGCAGAAAAGGCTCTGCCCGGCACCGCCTTGATGATAACGCGCGAAATAGCGTCATCCCTCTCCCACTCATCAAGGTGGCGATCGAGCTCGCGCAGCATGGCGTCTGTGACGGCGTTCAGGGTCGAGGGTTTATTGAGTGTCACAACCCCGGCCTGACCACGCCTTTCGAACAGGATATCCTGAGTATCAACCATAATGAGATTTGTGCGATGATTATTGAGTGCAACACTAGGCTCACAGTTGCGGTGCGACAACGGAAAGTGTGAAATGCTCAACATGAGAAACGCGCCGCCCTTTGTTCGTCTTGACCACAAGCGGCCACAAAGCAAACCGGGTAAGAGTTATCGACATGTCCAATGAGATGAGCGCAATGGTTGACGAAGTAACCGGCAACCGGCGACTGCGCCGCAACCGGCGTTTCGACTGGACCCGCAGGCTGGTTCAGGAAAGCCGTCTGACGGTGGATGATCTGATCCTGCCGATCTTTATTATCGAGGGCGAGAACAGCGAAGAAGCGATCAAGGCCATGCCCGGCGTCTCGCGCTATACATTGGACAAGGCGCTGGACGTGGCCAAACGCGCGGCGGTTCTTGGGATCCCGGCCATTGCCCCGTTTCCCAATGTACCCCTCGACAAGCGCAACGTTTCGGGCAGCGAGATTGCCAATCCCGACAATCTGATCTGCACGTTCACGCGGATGGTCAAGGAAACCGTGCCGCAAATCGGCGTCATCACTGATGCCGCGCTCGACCCTTTCACCGACCACGGTCATGACGGTATTTTGCGTAACGGCATAATCGTCAATGATGAAAGCGTGGAGATGATTGTCCAGGGTGCCCTGCGTCAGGCGGAGTCCGGTGCTGATATCATTGCCCCGTCAGACATGATGGACGGTCGCATTGGCGCCATTCGCCAGGCTCTCGACCAGGCCGGGTTCAACGATGTGGGCATACTCTCCTATACCGCCAAATATGCATCCGCCTTTTACGGCCCCTACCGCGAGGCAATCGGGACCGACGGTCTGCTGCAAGGCGATAAGAAGACCTATTACATCGATCCCGCCAATACCGAAGACGCCATGCGTGAAGCCGAGCTGGATATTCAGGAAGGCGCTGACATGCTGATGGTCAAGCCCGCGCTGCCCTATCTCGACATTGTATGGAGAATGAAAGACACGTTTGGCATGCCGGTGTTTGCCTATCAGGTATCAGGCGAATATTCGATGATCGAAAGCGCCGCGGCACAGGGCTATATCGATGGCGAAAAAGTAATGATGGAGAGCCTTCTCGCTTTCAAACGCGCCGGTGCCGACGGGATTTTGACCTATTTTGCCCTGCGTGTGGCGGAGATGCTCAACAAACACTGATATTACACAAAAACTTGAAAGCCTGCCGGATTGACCTACCTCAAGGTCAAGCAAGGAGGGAAAACCATGGCTGGCCAAACCACGATTGACAACACGAGCGGCGATCCGATCGTATCTTCACAGGATTTGCAGGGTGTGCGGACCGCCAGGGTGATCGCTTTTCTGGTCGATTATCTTATCATCGGCCTGTTGTGCATCCCGTTTGCTGTCATCATCGGTTTTCTGGGCATTATCACTCTGGGACTGGCGTGGGGGCTTTATGCCTTTCTGCCAGCCATTATTGCCGTCTTATATCTCGCCCTCACCATGGGTGGACCGAAGCAGGCCACTTTGGGCATGCAATTCACCGGTATAAAAATTGCAAAAGTGGATGGCGGGCGTGTCGACCCGCTGCTGGCAATTTTGCACGGGATCCTGTTCTGGGTCATTCACTCACTAGCGGTGATTATCCCTCTTTTGGTGACATTCTTCTCATCCAAGAAACGCCTGATCCATGACATCCTGCTTGGCACCTACGTCCTGCGCGCCTAGACTTCGCTCATAGCGGGCGATTTTCTGCGCCAAGTCTGGGACTAAAGCGATATGGACAATCTTCATATGTGGCTGACCTTTGTGGTCATCGCATGCACAATTGTCGCCTTTGCTTCTGAACGCTGGTCAATTGAAGGGGTATCTCTGGCCACGCTGGTCGCCCTGCTGGCTCTTTTTACGCTTCTGCCTCAGAGCACGGCACAATCGGTCACCGCTCCCGAGCTTTTGCTGGGATTTGCAAATCCGGCGCTTATTACCGTGCTAGCGCTGCTGGTCATTGGACAGGCGCTCTTCAACACAGATGCGCTTGAAGCTCCCGCTGCTGCGCTTTCACGTATTGGAGGATCAAACGCCCGGCGAACAATTATCGTCCTGCTTGTTACAGCCGGAGTCACCAGTGCCTTTCTTAACAACACCCCGGTCGTGGTGATGTTTATTCCCATTGTCGTCGCCATCGCAGCACAGCGCAATTTTGCGGCTTCCGCAGCGCTTATGCCGCTGTCCTATGTCGGCATTCTGGGTGGCATGACCACACTGATCGGTTCTTCAACCAACCTGCTCGTCGCCGGGGTCGCTGAACGATATGGCGAAACGG
The DNA here is from genome assembly GCA_937930635.1 of uncultured Rhizobiaceae group bacterium. Taxonomy (GTDB): domain Bacteria; phylum Pseudomonadota; class Alphaproteobacteria; order Rhizobiales; family Rhizobiaceae; genus Pseudahrensia. The sequence continues at coordinate 305 of CALHCF010000010.1, read as the reverse complement.
TCGGGTTCTTTGATTTTTCGGTACCGGGCATCGTCATGGCCTGTGTGGGGCTGCTGTTTGTTATCTTTGTGATGCCCAGGCTCCTGGGCAGCAGTGCCTCGACCGACCAGGCTGTTCGTGCAGCATCGGGTCGTCAGTTCCTCGCCCAGATAAATATTGATGAGGGACATCCGCTGCTGGGAGAAGAATCGATTGCGGGGATCTTTCCCACCCTTCGCAACATCACGGTTCGAACCATTCACCGCGGCGAGCAGACAATCCTGCCCCCCTTTGAAGATGTCGTTTTGACCACCGGCGATATTGTG
>CALHCF010000009.1 GCA_937930635.1 uncultured Rhizobiaceae group bacterium | reverse complement strand
TGACCTTCGATGCCGCCGGCAACATCACCTACACGCCCGCCGCTGACTTCAACGGATCCGACACCTTCACCTATACCGTAACATCCGGCGGCGTAACAGAAACAGCAACCGTCAACATAACAATAGACCCAGTCAATGATGCGCCGACAGCTGTTGCGCCGCCTCAGGTTACACCGGAAGATACTCCGGTTTCAGGCACAGTGGTCATGTCGGATGTTGATGGCGATACACCAACCGCCAGCCTCGATACGCCCCCGACCAATGGCTCGGTGATCGTGAACCCGGATGGTACATACACCTATACGCCAAACCCTGGTTACAACGGTCCGGACCAGTTCACGGTTCTGGTTGATGATGGCAATGGTGGCACAACCACAGCAGTGGTCGATGTGACAGTTACCTCTGTCAACAATGCGCCGACAGCTGTCGCACCGCCTCAGATCACACCGGAAGATACCCCGGTATCAGGTGCAGTGGTCATGTCGGATGTCGATGGCGATACACCAACCGCCAGCCTCGACACTCCCCCGACCAATGGCTCGGTGATCGTGAACCCGGATGGGACCTACACCTATACACCAAACCCTGATTACAATGGTCCTGATCAGTTCACGGTTCTGGTTGATGATGGCAATGGTGGCACGACCACAGCAGTGGTCGATGTGACGGTGACCCCTGTCAATGATGCGCCAATTGCGACTGACAACATTTACAACCAGTCCGAAGATACCACGATTACAGGCAACCTGTTGACTGACGACACTGGGGCCGGCAGCGATTCTGACCCTGAGGGTGCGACGCTGACTGTGACCACCTTCACAATTGTCGGTGTCCCAGGACCAAACCCGGATGGTTCGATAAATGCTGGCACCAATGTCAGCGTCACAGGCTTTGGTGATCTGCAGATCAACAGCGATGGCAGCTTTGTTCTTGACCCGGACCCGAACTTCAACGGTGCCTTCCCGGATGTAACTTACACCATCTCCGATGGTGAGGCGGTCAACGATACGGCGTCGGCTTCTGTGGAATTTGCATGGACTGCGGTCAATGATGATCCCACGGGCTCGGCACCGCCGCAAACTACTCCAGAAGACACGCCGATATCCGGTGTGGTTACGATGGCTGATGTGGATGGTGATATTCCAACAGCTTCGCTTGATACGCCGCCAGCCAATGGTTCTGTGACCGTGAACCCGGACGGAACATACTCCTACACGCCAAATCCGGATTTCAACGGAACGGACACGTTCACGGTTCTGGTTGATGACGGCAATGGCGGGACCACGACTGTTGCGGTGACGATTACAGTTACTCCGGTCAACGATGCTCCAGTGGCTGTCGACAATGACTATCAGACGCCGGAAGAGGTCATGCTGACCGGCAATGTTATCGCTGATGATACTGGTGTTGGTCAGGACAGCGATGCGGATGGCGATATGCTGACAGTGAGCGGGTTTACTGTTGCCGGTGAAACTGGACCATTCAATCTGGGTGCGCCTTTTGTGATCGCAGGTGTGGGTACTTTCTCTATTGACGGCACTGGGGCGTATACGTTCACACCCGCTGCGGATTTTGATGGCCCGGTTCCCACGATCACCTACACCGTGTCGGATGGCAATGGTGGTTCTGCAAGCGCAGATCTGACGATTACGGTTGACTCAGTCAACGATGATCCAACAGCTGTCGCACCACCGCAGATTGCACAGGAAGACACTCCGGTTTTGGGTGCAGTCACAATGTCGGATATCGACGGTGACATCCCGACAGCCTCCCTGGATACACCACCTACCAATGGCTCGGTGATTGTGAACCCTGACGGGACCTACACCTATACGCCTAACCCTGACTTCAATGGTTCCGACCAGTTTGTCGTTCTGGTGGATGATGGAAATGGCGGCACAACAACGGCTGTTGTCGATATCACCATAAATCCGGTTGATGATATTGCTGATGATCAGCTGCAGACCACGGAAGATATGCCAATTACGGCCAATGTTATCACTGGTACCGGCACGGTTGGCGGGACTGGCGGGCCAGGTGCCGACAGTTTTGAGGGAACACCAGTTGTCACGTCAGTGACTCAGGGTACCAACGGGACTGTGACTTTTGATCCGGCTGGTAACGTCACTTATACGCCTGATGCGAACTTCAATGGTTCCGATACGTTTACCTATACGGTGACGTCAGGTGGTGTGACCGAAACCGCTACTGTGACAGTCAATGTCGCGCCCGGAAATGATGCACCTGTTGGTGTTGCGCCACCGGTAACAACACCGGAAGATACCCCGATACCAGGCGCCATTACGATGACCGATATCGATGGCGATACGCCCACTGCATCATTGGATACACCACCCACCAACGGTACAGTAACCGTCAACCCGGATGGGACCTTCCTCTATACACCAAACCCTGACTACAACGGGCCCGATCAGTTCACGGTTCTCGTTGATGACGGAAACGGCGGTACAAGCACGGTTGTGGTTGATGTAACTGTGACGCCAGTCAATGACGCACCAGAAGCGACGTCTTCGGTGGTGAGTACTTTTGCCGGTGAGGCTGTGACACTGAATGTGCCATTGCCTTCAGATATCGACGATGTGTCGGCTGATCTTTCGGTGACGATTGACACAGTTCCACCGGCCACGCAGGGAACGCTTACGTATGTTCCTGATTCAGATCCTGCCGGTCCACCCGTTACACTTGGTGGTGGCGAGACGCTTTCGATAGCTGAACTGCAGAGTATCGTTTTTGTTCCGACACCGGGTTTCAGCGGTTCAGTTGATCCATTTGCTTATACGGTTTTTGATGATGATGGTGCCAGCGATGCTGGTAGTACGGCAAGCGTCAGCATTGATGTTGTACCGGTAACAACAGCCAGCGAACCACCGCAGGTAACGCTGGAAGACACTCCAGTCTCAGGTTCGATTGATATTGTGGAAGTCAATCCTGTAATTACGACACTGGTGACTGGTCCGGCAAATGGTACGGTTGTCATTACGGACCCGACAACGGGTGACTACACCTATACACCCAACCCGGATTACAATGGTCCTGATGAGTTCACCGTCCTGGTTGATGATGGAAGCGGTCGTCCGGTAACTGTGGTGGTTGATGTCACAGTTACCCCGGTCAATGATCCTCCGATCATTGTCGCGCCTTTGCCGCCAATCGATACGGTTGATGGCGGGTCGATCAACATTAATGTTCCCCCGATCTTCAGCGATGTCGACGATACACCGACAATCACTGTAGTCGGCTTGCCGACAGGATTGACCTTCAATCCCGTCACCGGCTTCATTACAGGAACTTTGCCACCGGATGCCTCGCAGGGCGGTCCTTACACAGTGACCATCACGGCAGATGATGGATTTGCCGCGCCTGTTACGACCACATTTGACATCAATGTCACAAACCCACCTCCGGTCACGGTAACGACTTTTGAAGGTGCGGTGCGGGAAGGTCAGCTTGCCGTTGTCGACGCGACAACTCTGATAAATGATCCCGATGGCGACCCCTTGACCTGGACGTCTCCCGATCTGCCCGATTGGCTCACGCTTGATCCGGTAACAGGCTTGTTGACTGGTGTTGTACCAGCGAATGCCTCACTTGGTGATCCCGTGGTTGTAACGATCATGGCAGATGATGGTGAAGGCGGAAGCACAACAACAACGGTGACAATAATTCCGCTTGGTCCGGTCGAACCTCTTATCGATCTTGGCGATCCGTTCCCGGAAGATCGTAGAGATAACACAACTGCGCCCGAGGAAAATGACGATCGCGTCGTTCCCTTCATTGTGGATGCGGTCAACGAGATCCAGGATTTGGATGGAACCCGTAATGTTGATGGTGAGCAGGGAATCATTATCGCTACCGTTGATAATATCGAGACCACCAATTCGATCAGAGATGTTGAGCCGGTAGACCCGGCTGTCCTGGACGCTGTGGATGCGATCGACAGGCTGCGTGAAGTTCACGAGGAGGCACCTCTGGGATCAACCACAATGTTTGAAACCTGGGATGTTGAAGGTCTGACAGGATTCTCCGTCAAGTTTGGCTACGGGGATGATGGTCAGTCCAGCGACAACTCCAAGGGCCAGCTGATTATTGAAACCTATGTCCGTGACCGGGTGTTGTTTATCGATGTGAACAACACGTTCGATCCCCAGAACCAGGGCGTGGTAAAAGCCTATCGCGTCGAGATGGCGGATGGATCACCAGTTCCGGAATGGATCAGAATTGTTCGTGATGGATTCATTGTCGCAGAAAGACCTGTGAATCTCTGGGACCTTGAACTTCGGATTTCCGCGGATATGGAAGATGGAAGTGTCATTTCGCGTGGGGTACGCATTGATGGACCCACCGGAGAAATTCAGCCTCTGCAGTTGACCAAAGCCGGAGATGCCGGGAAATCGTTTAGTGAACAGTTGCGCGATATTGCCGGTTCAACAGTTGCGCCTCCTCACTACGACAATGGGGATCAATGCCTGGTTACCGACAAGGACGATTCTGTTGGATAACGTCTGGGCATCAAGCCGGACTGGAACCAGCTGACAAAACTTTCGATTGTGAAGACTGGGAGGCCTGTGGCCTCCCTGATATCGCCAGCGTAGGGAACCATGTTGGTGCATTCCAGAACAAGCGCGCCTAGGTCGGCATGCTTGTCTTTGAGCGCGAGTGCAGCATCGATATTATCCTGCCGGGCCAGGTCGACATCCAGTGTCAGCTCATTGCCAATAATGGCGCGTGTAAATTCGCGCCCACCTTCTGTTGAACCAACAGGCGTGTCCTCTGGCACACCTGCTTTTTGCAAATGTTTGCTCGTTAGTGTTGACCCCGAAATTGTGAGAATACCGGCTCGTTTTCCACTGCTGAGAAGACGGTTCACCTGTTCAACCTGCATTAGTGAAGAGGTTGCCACGGGAACGGGAACAGCATTGGCCAGTTCATCTTGAAACAGCGCCAGAAACCCGCAATTGGTTGTTATGCCGTCCACCCCGTCGGCAACCAGGTCTCTGGCTGCCTCAATAAAAGTATCAAGCAGGCCCTCGGCACCCTCACGCACAACACGTTGCGGTGAGGCGTTACGCACAACTTTATAATGGACAGGAAAAGGCCATGTTGTGGCGTTTCCCATATCTCCGGGAATGCGGGGAAACTGCGCTTCCAGCATGAGAATGCCTACGCTTGCACCGTAGATCGATTTACCGCCAATTGCTTTCATATATTCGCTTGCCTTGGTTCTCAAACTGTCGTCATACTAAAAAACGACGCATAGGAATCGTCAATCGAATTTAGCATTTTAAGAGGTTTTACGTGAAGGAATTGAAGTTTTGAGTGAGCCACGAACTAATGAAATGAATGGTGCAGAAGCGGCGGTGCGCATGCTTCAGGCTCATGGTGTCACCCACATGTTTGGTCTGTGTGGTGATACAACACTGCCGTTTTACGATGCGCTTGCGCGACTTGATCATGGCATCAATCATATTCTTACGCGTGACGAACGTCACGCCGCCTATATGGCCGACGGCTATGCCCGGGTAACCGGGAAGCCGGGCGTGTGCGAGGGGCCATCGGGCGGTGGAGCAACCTATATATTGCCGGGTGTTGTGGAGGCGAGCGAAAGTTCAATTCCAGTACTTGCTATCACTACGGATGTGGCCACCACATCACGGGGACGCTATCCGCTAACAGAGCTGGATCAGGTTGCCCTGTTTCGCCCTCTCACCAAATGGAATGCGTCGTTAGACGACGCCACGCGCCTGCCGGCGATGATGCGCAATGCCTTTCGCTCCATGACGACCGGGAGACCTGGGGCAGCTCACCTTGCTTTGCCTTTTAACACCCAAAAGGCCGCAGTTGATCCTTCGGAAATTTGGGCAGAACCGCGTCATGCCTTCTTTCCCGCCGACCGGACCGGTCCAGATATCGCAAGAATCGAAGCGGCGGCAGACGCTCTGCTGAGCGCCAAAAAAGCCGTTGCCATCTGCGGTGGTGGCCCGGTTATAGCCGGTGCGCAAGCAGCGTTGGCAGAGCTTGGCAACCTGCTTGATTTGCCTATTGCAACAACCGTATCGGGGCAGGGTGCCATTGCCGAGACTGACCCGCTTGCGGTCGGCGTTGTGGGTTCCAATGGAGCAGCACCCTCAACCCGGGCGGTGGTCGATGATGCTGATCTGGTTCTTTTCATCGGATGCCGTGCAGGATCGGTAACGACAGAACGCTGGTGTTCTCCGTCCATCGACACCAGGATTGTCCACATTGACAGTGACCCCGAAGTGCTTGGTGCTAACTATCCCACCGAGGTCGCCATCGCTGCTGATGCTAAGTTGGCTCTGGAAGCTCTGATAGCCTGCCTGAAAGAGCGCAAAGGCCTGCCGTCTTTTGATGGTTCAAACCGTGCAGCAGCAGCATGGCAGGGAAAACTGGCTGCCTTTGAAGCGCTTGCCGCCTCTGACGAAGCGCCCATTCGTCCCGAACGGGTGATTGCAACCCTGCAGCGGCTGCTGGATGCGGACGCAAACATTGTCGCTGACCCCGGTACGCCTTGCCCTTATTTTTCGGCCCATTATCGATGGCCGCAGGCGGGGCGGCATTTCATCACCAACCGGGCCCATGGTGCCCTTGGCTATGCGCTCGCCGCTTCGATGGGGGCTCATGTCGGGAGACCTGGTGTAAAAACCGTTGCGGTTATGGGGGATGGTTCTTTCGGGTTTTGTTGCGGCGAGTTTGAAACCATTGTTCGCCATAAAATGCCGATCACATCTATCGTCTTTTCCAATTCAACCTTCGGCTGGATCAAGGCCGGGCAGGATTCCGGTTTTGGAAAGCGCTTCTATAATGTTGATTTCGATCGAACAGATCATGCCGCAGTCGCCAGTGCGTTTGGTGTCAAAGCCTGGCGCGTGGAAGACCCTGCCGAGCTTGAGACCGTGTTGAAACAGGCGCTGGCGCATGACGGTCCAACCCTGGTTGATATCATCTCACAACCGCTGCACGAAGCCGCAGCTCCTGTCAGCGAGTGGGTTGCTTAATGCACCCTTCGCTGATGGCGATAGATGAGAAAATTATCGCGATGGAGGCATGGCATCTTGCGTTGCCAGTCAATTCACGCCGCGACCACGGAATCGGCACTGTCGCCAATGCGATCGAAATTGTGGTTGTGAAACTCATTGCTGAAGGGGGGGCTGTTGGCTACGGCGAGGGGTCGCCCTGGTCAGTCTTCACGGGGACGCCAGAGGCAAACCTTGCAGGGCTGGACCGATATCTGCGCCCTCATGTTGTCGATGCCCGGATTGGTGATTTTGAAACCATCATGGCGACAGCAGGTAAGGCGCTCGTCCATTGCACCGAGGCCAAGGCTGCGCTTGAAGCAGCGTTGCTTGATGTTGCCGGGAAAATTCTCAGCAAACCGGTTTGGGCATTGCTGGGCGACCAGTGCCGTAAAGAAATCCCATTGTCCTGTTCGCTTGCCAACCCGGACTTCGACCAGGACATAGAATTGGCAAATCGCCTGGTCAGCGATGGGGTGCGCTATGTCAAACTGAAGACCGGGTTCCGCGACCATGGCTTCGACATGATGCGCCTCGAGACGTTGAAACAGGACTTTCCCGAACTGACCGTGCGAGTGGATTACAATCAGGGTCTTGGCGTTGCTGATGCCATGAAACAGGTGCCTGAGATTGACCGGCTCGAACCGTCTTTCATTGAGCAGCCGGTTGCCTTTCATGAATATGATGCGATGGCGCGTTTGCGGGACACGACCGAAGCGCCCTTGCTGGCCGATGAAAGCGTGTTTGGCCCAGAAGACATGCGCCGGGCCATCCGTGAGAATATCTGCGATGGTGTTTCGGTCAAAATCATGAAGTCAGGTGGCATGGTCCGCGGTATGGAAGTCGCAAAAATTGCGGAAGAGGCGGGCCTGCCGGGGTATGGCGGAGATATGTTTGAGACAGGCCTGGCACATTTGCCCGGTGTGCACATGATCGCCGTCAGTCCCAACATCTCATTGGGCTGCGAGTTCTATCAGGCGACCTACTATCTTGAGAAGGACTTGCTCGCAGAACCGTTTCCGGTAGAAAACGGAATGGTTCAGGTGCCTGATGCGCCCGGTCTTGGATTGGAGATTGATGAGGATCTGATCAAGCGATTTGACGTCAGTGGGTCGTCTTCGTTCAATGGCAATCAGCTAACCGGATAAGGAGTAAAGACCGGTGAGTGAAGAAGTTAAGAATGCTGACGCCAAACATGTTGTGGTTGTTGGTGCAGGCATTGTCGGCATATCTGCGGCAATCTGGCTTCAAAGGGCAGGGTGCAGGGTTACAATAGTGGACCGCATCGGCCCGGCTGCTGGCACATCTTATGGCAATGCGGGTGTTCTGGCCGCCGCTTCGGTGGTGCCTGTAACGGTACCCGGCCTTTGGAAAAAAGCACCGGGAATGTTGTTCAATCCCAATGCACCGTTGTTCATGCGCTGGTCCTATCTGCCGCGTCTTATTCCGTTCCTGCTGAAATACATGAGCCATGCGGATACAAAGAAAGTACCGCATATTGCAGATGCGCTGTCTTTGTTGCTGCATGATTGTGCTGATCAGCATGTCGCCCTGGCCAAGGGTACAGACGCCGAACGGTATCTGATCGAGGGCGATTATCTGTTTTGCTACCGCGACAAAGCTGCATTTGAAGCCGATGCCTATGGTTGGGAATTGCGTCGTGAACGTGGTCATGAATTTGAGGAAATGACGCAGGAACGACTTTCAGAATACGACCCTGGTGTCGGCCATCGTTTCGGATATGCCGTGCGATGCCCAAACCATGGACACATTACTGACCCCGGTGCCTATGTTCGGGCGCTTGCCGCTCACGTCGAGGAGCAGGGCGGTACCTTCGTAACTGCTGAAGTGGATGATATCGGCTTTGATGGCGGCAGCGCCACAACCGTTGTAACGTCCGCAGGTAATATCGATGCCGATGATATTGTCATTGCAACCGGAGTTTGGTCAGGCCCCTTGGCATCAAAGCTGGGTGTGAAAGTGCCCATGGAGGCAGAACGCGGCTATCACATTGAGTTCGTCAATCCGTCGATCATGCCGAAGTCACCAATCATGGTGGCAACGGGAAAATTTGTAATGACTCCTATGGAGGGGCGCCTGCGCTGTGCAGGCATTGTGGAGTTTGGCGGGCTGACGGAAAAGCGGAGCCGGGCACCATTTGAGCTGCTCAAACGGCAAACAATGGAATTGTTTCCCGAACTGACCTATGACAGCATTGATGAGTGGATGGGTTTTCGCCCATCAACCACAGATTCGCTTCCATTGATTGGGGCATTTGAAAAAGTACCAAATGTGTGGTCAGCTTTTGGCCATCAGCATATTGGTCTGTCAGGAGGGCCCAAGACCGGGCGTTGGATTGCACAATTGATATCAGGACAGGCACCCAATGCCGATTTGTCCAGCTTTGCCCCAAACCGTTTCCACTAGGAAAAATTACCAAAACCAAAGACTTCATACACAGGGAGAAAAAAATGAAGAAATTCGCAACACTACTGGCCGGAACTGCTGTCAGTATGACAATGGTTGGATCAGCCATGGCTGAAAAGTGGGATATGCCAATGGCTTATTCTGCAACCAATTTCCATTCGGAAAATGGTGCCAAATTTGCGAAATGCGTGACGGATGGCACCAACAAGGCGATCGAAATCACAACCCATCCATCAGGGTCGCTTTTCAAAGGTGCTGAAATCAAGCGCGCTGTCCAGACAGGTCAGGTGCCGATTGGTGAGCGCCTGCTTTCAGGTCATCAAAACGAAAATGCAGTTTTCGGTTTTGATTCCATTCCATTCCTGGCTACATCGTTTGACGCTTCGCAAAAGCTTTTCAAAGCTGCAAAACCGGCAATGGATAAGCTACTGGCTTCGCAGGGTATGACCATGCTGTATGCCGTTCCATGGCCGCCGCAGGGCTTGTACTTCAAGAAGGAAGTGAATTCTGTGGCAGACATGAAGGGCGTGAAGTTTCGTTCCTATAACACGGCTACAGCACGTCTTGCAGAACTGACCGGCATGTTGCCGGTTCAGATCGAAGCAGCTGAAATCTCGCAGGCATTTGCAACCGGCGTCGCTGAATCCATGATTTCGTCTGGTGCAACCGGATATGACCGCAAGGTCTGGGAAAGCCTGACCCACTTCTACGAAGTGGACGCCTGGCTGCCATACAATTACGTGCTGGTGAACAACGATGCCTGGGCCAAGGTTTCTCCTGAAAATCAGAAGATAATCCAGGATTGCGCCGCAACTGCACAGGCAGAAGGTCTGGAAGCTTCGAAAGCTTACACTCAGTTTACACTGGATGGCCTGAAAAAAGGTGGCATGACTGTTGGCCGTGCTGGTGATGGTCTCGTTAACGAGCTTAAGGAAATCGGTAAGACCATGACCTCTGAATGGCTGAAAGCATCTGGCGAAGAGGGCAAAGCCATCGTCGACGGCTTTAACAAGTAGCCGGTATTAAAAACTGGGGCTTCCAGGCAGGATTGTTCGGGAGCCCCTTTCAGCTTTGTGGGGCGTCATTGGGTGGCTGTTTGCGATAATGGCATGCATGAGCGTCGCCCTCTGTTTTAGGGCAGAATTTTTGGGGACGACATCTTGGCAGTATTTTCTCTGATCCGCCGCTTTCTGGACGGACTTTACAAGCTGGGTGGCGTTTTGGGCGCAATTTGCCTGATCGCTATTTTGGTGCTGATTGTCATCCAAATGGTTGCCCGCTGGACTGGCGAAGTGTTTTCCGGGGCGCCCGATTATGCCGGTTACTGCATGGCAGGCGCTTCCTTCTTTGCCTTTGCCTATGCACTGAATGCCGGCGCTCATATTCGTGTCAGCATTGCGCTCAATGCAATGGGCTCCAAACGTTGGTGGGGGGAGTTGTGGTGTTTCGCTGTTGGTGCTGTGCTTTCCACCTACTTTTCATACTACGCAATCAAAGCGACTTACTGGTCGCGCAAGCTTAACGACATCAGTCAGGGCCAGGACGCTTGGCCGATCTGGATACCGCAGCTTTCCATGGCTATCGGATCCGTTTTGCTGGCAGTTTGTTTTTGGGACAATCTTTGCCGCCTGATTTTCACTGGCAAACATGCGATTGAGTCAAATCTTATCGCCGAGGAAGGTGCGGAGTAAACGCTATGGAACAACTCGCACCGATCGCAATTTTTCTCTTTGTATTGTTCGCCCTGCTTGGCTCTGGCGTGTGGGTCGGACTGGCCCTACTAGGTGTTGCCTTTGTGGGGATGGAGCTGTTTACACCTCGCCCCGCTGGTGATGCCATGATCACCACCATCTGGACAGCTTCGTCGTCATGGACATTGACAGCTTTGCCGCTGTTCATCTGGATGGGCGAGATACTGTATCGAACGCGATTATCGGAGGATATGTTCCGCGGCCTCTCACCCTGGATGGCGAGATTGCCGGGCGGTCTTGTGCACACCAACATCGTGGGGTGCACGGTCTTTGCAGCGGTTTCCGGGTCATCAGCTGCGACGCTTACCACGGTCGGTAAGATGTCGATCCCCGAACTGCGTAAACGCGATTATCCAGAACATATGGTAATCGGGACACTGGCCGGCGCTGCGACACTCGGCCTGATGATTCCACCGTCGCTCACCCTCATTGTATATGGCGTGACGATCAATGAATCGATCACCAAGCTGTTTATGGCTGGTGTCTTTCCCGGCCTCATTCTGGCGCTGATGTTCATGAGCTATGTGGCCATCATGTCGAAAGTGTCGAAGGATTTTAACCCAACGCCTGAACCACGCATGACGCTTTCAGAAAAAATCGCCAATTCGCGTTTCCTTATCCCGGTGATTTTGCTGATTTCGGTTGTCATTGGCTCTATGTATTTCGGTTTCGCAACGGCCACTGAAGCGGCTGCTTTCGGTGTATTGGGCTCTATGGCGCTTGCAGCAGCTCAAGGGTCTCTCAGCTGGAGCACATTCATTGAGAGCCTGATGGGAGCCACGCGGACCTCTGCGATGATCGCCTTCATTCTGGCAGGAGCGGCCTTTCTGTCGCTTTCCATGGGCTTCACCGGCCTGCCACGTGGGTTGGCCGACCTGATTGCGTCTTTGGAACTGTCGCGTTTCGAACTGCTCATGGTCCTGCTTGTTTTCTACATAATACTTGGCTGTTTTCTAGATGGCATTTCGTCGGTTGTCCTGACCATGGCGATCGTTGAACCAATGATCCGCCAGGCTGGTATTGACGTTATTTGGTTTGGTATTTTCGTTGTGGTGGTCATCGAAATGGCTCAGATCACACCGCCCATTGGCTTCAACCTCTTTGTGCTGCAAGGCATGACGCATCACGAAATGAACTACATCGCAAAAGCTGCGATCCCCATGTTTCTCATCATGGTTTTGATGGTGTTCGTACTGATTGGTTTCCCTGATATTGCAACCTGGCTGCCGGAGAATATTCGACAACAACCGGGCGGCTGATCGGGTTTCGGCAAAACAGTGCAGGCTACTGATCCACTTGTTTTCACCACCTTATGGGCTGCAATTGCCGTCACTGTGATTGTGATTATCGGTTCGATTGTTCAGGCTGGCCTGGGAATGGGTTTTGGTTTGACGGTAGCGCCGGTTCTGGCGCTTATTGATCCGGCAATGGTTCCTGCTGCTGCTCTTTATTTGGGTACGGCAACGGCGGTTTTTTCGGCCTGGAAGGAACGTGAGAACATTGTCTGGAATGAGGTTGGGATCGGTATGGCGGGTCGTTCGCTGGGCATTGGTTTTGGCCTTGTCTTGCTCTTATCTTTGAAAGACCGCTCAACCTTCCAGCTGGTGTTTGGTTGTCTTATCGCAGTGGCGGTAACGCTTTCTGTCTTTGGCTGGCAGCTGGCAATGAACTGGCGCAATCTAACGGCTATGGGTGTGGTATCTGGTTTTACCGGTGTTGTGACATCGGTTGGCGCACCGCCTTTGGCGTTGATCTATCAGAGCCGTCCCTCCCATCTGGCACGACCTACTCTGGCTGCGTTCTTCTCTTTTGGCGGGCTGATTTCGCTAACAGCGCTTTATAGTGTTGGCTGGGCGGGAGTAAAAGACTTCTGGCTGGCGTGTTTCATGGTTCCCGGTGCGGTGTTTGGCACATGGTTAGGGCGGCGCATGAAAGGGCGGTTTGACCGCCGCTATAGGCCTGCCTTGCTGACTATTGCCGGCCTGGCGTCTGTCTTGCTGATTGTCCGCGGCCTCTCATGACCATCCTGCTAACTCCGCTGCTGTTCATGGCCCGTTGGGGAAGGTTGGTTCTGATTGCTGGTCTTGTTGCGGGTATTGTTTCCCCCACACTCGCGCAATTCGTCAAAGGTCATCTCCCCGAACTGCTTGTTGCACTGCTGTTTTTTGCAGCTCTTCGCATTGGTCCTCGTGAAGCTCTTGGAAAGCTGAACAGGGTTGGCCCACTCGTGTTGCTCGTTGGGCTTTATCAGGTAATTTTGCCTTGTTTTGCGGTATTGCTGTTTTCGTTTTTCGGCTGGGCAGGGGCCCTTGCTGCAGCACTCACCATCATGCTGTCTGCGTCCCCTATTTCAGGGTCGCCTAATCTGACAGTAATGGTAGGCGGTGATCCTGCGCCCTCATTGCGTCTGCTGGTACTCTCCACAGCCATGTTGCCGCTGACTGTAATTCCTGTTTTTTCTATGTCGCCGCTGTTTGATTCATCTGAGGCTATTTTCGACGCAGCATTGCGGCTGTTTTTGATTATCTTGTGTTCCTCGCTCGCAGCGTTTGTTGTGCGCTGGTTGTTTTTAAAGGAACCGGATGCAACAGCTCTAAAAGCGATTGACGGGATGTCGGCCTTCCTGATGGCGGTCCTTGTTGTTGGCCTTATGTCGGCATTCGGTCCTGCTCTTTTCAACGAACCTCTTCGCCTGTTGTTGGTACTGTGCCTTGCCTTTGCCGTGAATATAGCGTTGCAACTGGGTGCCTTTGGCGGGTTGCGCGTGGAAAAAACAGAACTGATTGGCTATTCGATTGGTGCAGGAAACCGCAATATGGCGCTGTTTCTGGCTGCGTTGCCAGCGGCAATGACGGAACCTCTGCTCCTTTATGTGGCCTGCTACCAGATCCCCATGTATCTGACGCCCTACGTGTTGGGTTGGCTTTATGCGCGGGCGGTGCCGCATGACAGGCGCGTGGTATAGGCCGCCTTACGGTACTTCCAAGCTTGCCATTTCAGCTTCGCGCACCAACCCGACAAGAAGACGTGTTGGCAAGCGTGCGGATCAGTACTGCCGGGTGTCCAGCACATCGCCCGGTGTGAGGCGGGTCGATAATGAAGCCGGAATGACGATCGGATGTTTTTTTCTGATGATGCATCTGAGATGGTGCGTATTGGGGGCGAGACTGTCGAGGGTGCCCTTCCAACAATAGGGAAGGCTGCGCTGATAATCTTCGCTCCATCCGCACAATCAGATGAAGCTCGCAAACGTGTCAAAAGCTATCTTCAGGATCACGTGGTGTTGGCAGGTGTGGCACTGGCGAGCGGTTAAGGTGGAACAAGGTTGGTGGGGTGGTTGGATCAAAGAGGTTTTGATCGGCAAAAAGAAGGTCTATGGTCGCGCGAAGATCATGGCAGGTGTGGCCTTGAAAGGAACTAGAAATGAATTGTGTTTTCGTTCAGATTCGCTGCAAACCAGGGACCGGATATAAGGTTGCCGATGAAATTGCTTCTCGCGAAATCCACTCTGAACTTTATTCAACCAGTGGGAATTTTGATCTTCTCATGAAACTCTACATTCCCGCGGATGAAGATGTCGGTCAGTTCATCAACAGCAATGTGTTGGATATCGAAGGCATCGAAAGAACACTGACCACACTGACTTTCAAAGCGTTCTGAAACGTCAATCATCCCGGCCCATTACATCGATTATCCAGCAACATTGGTGGTATCGCGTCATATTGGGGGCAGGGCAGTCATAAGCATTCCTGAGGTTTCTTACCAAAGTGAGCTCATGCAATCCAATACACGTTTGTAAGTCTTGTAGTCTTGGTCGTAAAAAATCGCCGTGTCCTCATTCGGTTCAATGCAGTTTATGTTTTCTTTGCTCTGCCGTTCGAGTGGGAAGTTCTGAATATCGGCAGCGATAGCGCCCAGTTGCGCGGCTCCCCAGCTGCCATGGTTGCTTTCATGGCTGACAATGACACTTGAATTGAGCACATTTGCCAGGACTTCGCACCAAAGGCGACTTTGGGCTCCACCTCCGGTCAGGAATACGGTTTTCGGCATTTCCTGATTGATTGATTCAAAGCAATGGCGAAGGCTGAAAGCCACTCCCTCTAAAACAGATCTGGCCATATCCGCGTTTGTTGTGGACCCGGATATACCGGCAAATGATGCTTTGGCATCGGGTGCTACGAAAGGGGCTCTTTCTCCATTCAAAAACGGGAGGAAAGTCACGCCATTGCTGCCGGGCGGAGATTGACTTGCAATTTCCAGAGCGTCCTCGATATCCATGTTATGACCCGAATGGGTGAAACCCTGTTTCACAAACCAGTCCAGGGCAGATGCGCCACAAAGTGGGGCAAGCACGCGCAGCCAGCTTTCATTGTTTACGTCGCAAACCGTTGCGCCAACCGGTTGTCCCGCAAAAGGCTGCGGTTCACTAATAATTCCCGCTATTGCAGTTGTGCCCAAAATGACAAAGGCATCGCCAGTTTCCTGCAACCCCATGCCAAACGCCATGGTGGCAACATCGAGCCCCCCGACGGCGACAGGAATCTGTGAGGGGATCCCGATCTCATGAGCAACAGTCTCGTTAAGATACCCGTTTTTTTCAAATGACCGTCTCGGTTGAAGCAACTTGTGTTCCAGGTCGGCGACACCCAAAAGCTCAAAGGCCTCTGTTGCATATTGACCTGACTCGATATCCAGAAAGGGAATGGTTGCGTCGGTAAAATCTGTTGTCAGTTCGCCGGTGAGCCGGAATGTGATCCAGTCCTTGCAATTGATGGCATATCTTGCGCGTTTGGCATTCTCCGGCTCGTTTTCCTGCAGCCAACGGTAGGCCGCACCGGATGTCCCGGGCCAGATTGCGGTTCGGGCATGCCGGGCGAGTTTGGTGCTGGTTCCGTCTTCAATCCAGCTTTGCACATAGTCGCTGGCTCTTTGATCGTTCCACAAAATTGCATTGCGAAAGGAGCGTTTGTCTTCATCAAGCAGCCAAAGACCGTCCCCCTGTGCGCAAACACCTATGGATTTTGTCGCGGCAGCATCAATCTGGTGAGAGAGTTTGCGAAGAACATCCAAGGTTATTTCCCAGGTTCTTTCCATCGATTGCGAAGACCAGCCTGGTCGCGTGGAAATCGTTTCGTTGTCCATCGCCGCCGATCCACAGATCTTGCCTGAAATATCATAAGCGGCAGCCTTGATGCCGGTTGTACCAACATCAATACCAATAAACAGGTCCTCGGCTTTCGATGCCTTCGAGAATATGCTCATGGTCTTTTTCTGTTCCCGGGCCTTCAATCAGGTTCCCGCCTTAATGAGATCAGCCCCTTTTTCTGCCACAGCGGCAGTTGGTGCCATTGTGTTGCCCGATGTGACAGCCGGGAAAACTGATGCATCAATTATCCGCAATCCGTCCAATCCGTGTACGCGCAAAGATGCCGGATCTGTGACGGCATATTTGCCTGCTCCCATCGAGCAGGTAGACGTTGGATGGTACATCGACATGCAATGCTCTTTTATGTAGCCGCGAATTTCATCGTCTGTCTGTACATCCCGGCCCGGTTCCATTTCTTCGCCTGCGTGATCGGCCAGCGCCGGTTGGTCTGTAATGTTGCGCATAATGTGGATACCACGAACCAGGTTTTGCATGTCCCGGTCATCCTCACAAAAGTTGTGCTGGATCAGAGGCTGCTCAAACGGGTCGGGGGAGTGTAGTCCCACGTGTCCTCGGGAATACGGGCGTAGATCAGTCGCATGCATCGACCAGCCATGCAGGAAAAAACTTCCCGCCGCCTGCGCCGATGCGATTGTCGGGCAAAAGAACAGTTGAAGATCGGGGCGGTGGGCTCCCTCATGAGAGCGGACAAAGCCTCCCGCCTCAGCCGAATTGCATGTGAAGGCGCCGCGCCGGGCAAACAGCCATTTGAAGACATGAGCAATGTTATGATGCAGCACCGGCCAGGTGATGCCGTACGGGATGCGCGACAGAGACTTCTGTTTGATCCAGGTGTCGATATGATCCTGCAGATTCTGTCCCACTCCCGGTAACTCGTGGTTCACTTTAATGCCCTGCCTGTTCAACTCGTGGCCCGGACCGATCCCGGAAAGCATCAAGACCTGAGGTGAGTTGAAAGCACCGGCAGAAACAATCACATCCCGGTTGGCGCTGATGCTTTTTGTCTCGTTGCCCTGATCATACTCAACGCCGGTGACCCGTTTACCGTCCATAATAAGTTTGCGCACCTTGGCTTGGGTGATGAATTCAACATTTGGTCTGTTTCGGCAGCCATTCGCGAAACCTGATTCCATGCCCCAGCGTTCGCCCCCCTTTTGCTGAAGCCAGTGATAACCAATCCCCTCCTGGTCTTCTCCGTTGAAATCTGCGTTCAACTTATACCCGGCCTGCTTGCACGCTTGAAAATAGACTTCGCTGAGGGTATTTGGGCTGCGAGGGGGTGCCACATTGTAGGGACCGCCAACCCCGTGAAAATCAAGATTGACGAGGTCGTTTATCCGTTGCCCGTCTATAGAGTGACCTGGCGTATAATCGGGACTTGTTGCGACTTCAAAGTTCTCTGATTTTTTGAAATAGCGCAGCATCTCATCGCGGCCCCATCCTTTTGCACCAAGTTCTTCCCAGTGATCAAAGTCTTCGTGTTGCCCACGAATGTAGACCATACCGTTGATCATAGAAGAACCGCCAACGGCTTTACCGCGTGGCAAGTCAAGCCGGTTACCACCCAAGCCCTGGTTGGGTTCGCCTCGAAACATATACATCATCTTCTGACCGCCGAGGAACGCCAGATTAGGCATCATGAATGTGACCATACCCAGCGGCATTTTCACGATTGTCTTTTTATGATTTCCCGCTTTCCCATACTCGAGGACTGCAATTTTGGTGTTTGGATTTTCACTCAGGCGATATGCCAGAATACAGCCTGCGACACCTGCACCGACGATCACGTAATCGAAAGAGCCGCCCATTTTTCCCTCAAATGGCTAAATCGAGTCTCGGCTTCCAGAAGGGCCTGAAGAGCTCTATCTTGGGACAACGGTTCATGACGACTTTCAGGCCAGCGTCTTCGGCCAGTTTGGCTGCATCATCGTCATATACGCCGATTTGCCCCCAGAGAACCTTTGCACCTATATCGATTGCCTCCTGGGCGATGGCCTTGAACTCCTCTTTTCGACGAAATACCTGAACCATATCAACGGGGCGATCGATGTCTTGCAGCGTTGGGTAAACCTTTAAGCCGCGAATTGCTGTCAGCGACGGATTGGGGTTGACCGGTATCATGTCGTAACCGGTTTCATGCAAAACCCTCAGCACGCCGTAACTGAACTTCGTCTTGTCGGCGCTGGCACCAACCATGGCTATGGTTTTGACGGACTTGAGAATGTCGGTCAGGTATTCGGGTTTGTAGTCGTAAATGTGGTCGATATCAGCATCGGGCATGTCTATGCCTCCTTCGGCGTGGCGATGTCCGCCTTCAATTCATGGGGTTGCAGTGGGTCCAAAAATGGGTTGCGGTACAGTTTGTCGTGGCTTTCAACCCCGATATCAAAGGTGCAGTCGGTGAGCGGACGGGCAACGCACAGGATTACATAACCTTCATTGATCTGCCGGTTGTTCAGTGCCACCTGCGCTCTCTGGTTTACCTCACCATCAATCAGCTTGGCCGCGCAGGTAATACAACCGCCATATTTGCAGCCATAGGGCAGGTCGACACCCTGATCGCGCAAACTTTCAAGCAGGGGGCGTTTGGCATCAACCTCATACACAATGCCTTCCTGATTGCGGATGGTAATGAAACGGGTTGGCATGATCAGATCCAGATATCGCTTGTACAATCACCACCGGGATAACGTGTCTCATGGCAACGGCTGGGGCCATTTGGCTCCTTGCCGAAATCGACAACGAAATCTGGATCAATTTCCATGCCGCCGTTTTCCGTGTCGCAATTAACCTGCAACATACAGCCGCCATTGGTGCGGATTTCGGGATAAAACTGATTGTCCCAGGTCGAAAACAGCGAAGTGGTCACGTAAAGCCGCTTGCCGTCCAGCGACAACTGGATCATCTGCGGCCCGCCTGTAACCTTTACGCCATTCACTTCAGGGGCTTTCCCCAAAAGGCCGCCCATCCAGACCTGACCGGTCAGTTTGGCATTGTGGGGATCAGAAATATCGTACTGGCGGATGTCGCCATGCAACCAATTACACAAGTACAGAAACCGGTCATCCATCGACAAAAGGATGACGGAGATAACGCCGGGCACCGGGATTGGCCAATCGGGGTGAGGCTCGTTCTCGACATCGACGATCTTCTCCCATTGCCACTCGCCAGCGTCGTCTTTCCACCAGTGAATAATATTTGCAGAAAGCGCCGCACCAACGAAACCGTGCGAAGAATCCGGATCATGATGGAACCGTACTTCCAGGGGCACCAGCCCGTCCTCGCCCAGGTAAAATGTCTGTTTTGGCTCTTTCTTTTCAAAGTCCCAGAGATGAATTTCGCGTCCGTATTTGAGGTGTCCCACTTCCTCCAGATCAAAGCCGGGCATGAACGTATTGGGTGCCGCCCATTCAGAAGAAACCATCACATTGTGGCGCGGCTGATACCAGAAATCATATCCGAATTTGATATCCCCCATGGAGTTTTCCCATCGACCGACAATTTCGAAATCCTTGTTGAGATGGAGATAACCCCCCGGCGCGTTGCCTTGTGCATCGCCCAGCATGGAAATGATGATATCGGCCCCCAGACAGTGGATCGTGTGAGGCGCTGACAGATTTGTTTTGGCTTTGATCTCTGCCCCGTCAATGACCTTGAACAGCGTTGGATTGCGTGGATCGGTTCCACAATCAATGATGTGCAGATTGGATGACCGCACTCCTGGAACGATCAGGTACTTCCGCTCCATCTCTGCATCATCAAAACAGGAGGAACAGGCATTCCAACCCATGTGATGGAGTTCATCGCCGATCCCTGGAACCTCACACCGCGAAATAACCTGGGAATAGGTGGGGCTGTCAGGATCATTATCTATGGTGGCGAGATAATCCGGCTTTTGAATGCCTGTACCTGTGTAGATCGCAATTGTGTAAAGAAGCTTCTCGCGCGGGGCAGTCATGGCTTCCGCCGGAGATGCATAACCTGGACCACAACAATTACTGGCCATCTTGAAGTCCTCCCCTGGACCGATCAGTCGTGATTCTGTAGCCCATATCCTGAAAATGCCTGCAGCGTTTCGTCAATCTGTTCCTTTGACAACATAACTGCTCCGCCAATTTGCAAAGAGTAAAAATACTGTTTTGCAAGTGTTTCTAACTCGACGGCCGTCCAAAGCGCTTTTTCCATGGTCGGCGCGATTGCAATCATTCCGTGGTTAGCCAGCAGGCAAGCGGTTCGGCCCTCAAGCGCCTCCACCGCAATTCTGGACAGTTCAGGCGTCCCATATCGCGCATAGTCACCACACCGCACGTCATTGCCGCCAAAACAGGCAACCATATAATGACAGGAGGGTATGGGTTTGTGGGCCATCGCCAGAACTGTGGCAAACGTTGAATGAAGATGCACAACCGCTCCCTGTTCTGGCCGGTTTTTCAGGATGGCTCGATGAAAATGCCATTCTGATGAGGGTTTTAAAGGACCCGTCCACTCGAAATCTTCTCCGTCGATCGGCATGGATGCGATTTTTTGAGGCGTCAGTTCCTCATAAGGTATGCCGCTCGGCGTAATTAACACCCGGTCTTCGTAACGTGCGCTGATGTTACCCGAGGTGCCCTGGTTGAAACCCTCGGCATTCATGCGCAGGCAACCATCAATTATTGCCTGTCTCAGACTTGTTTCTTCAGTTGAACTCAAGGCTCAAATACTCCGGTCTAATTTCATTGTGGGTTAAGGGGTGGCTGATCTGCCAGATAAAGCTTCACTTCATCGGCAATGCGTTCAGCTGCATATGCAACGGTGCGAACGGACGCTCCGGCAATGTGGGGCGTTAGTGTGACGTTCGGCAAAGTCAGAAGCGGGTGATTCTTGGGTAGCGGCTCTGTCGTGAACGTGTCGATTACGGCACCGCCGATTTTCTTTTTTGAGAGAGCATCGATTATTGCATCATCATCACAAAGAGATCCGCGAGTGGTGTTTATGAGCAAAGCGTCCGGCTTCATTTTCGAAAATGCATCACTATTCATCATACCGATGGTTTCGCTGGTCACCTTGGAATGTAGTGATACCACATCGCTGTTGCGTAGAAGATCGTCCATTGACGCTTTGATAACGCCATAATTCAGGTCTTCATCCGTCAACTCTGCGTACGGGTCGTGGACGATGATTTTGCATTTGAAAGCTTTTAAGAAAGCAATGACCAAACGGCCAATCGCGCCATAACCTACTATGCCGATTGTCATCTCGGACAATTCACGCCCTGCGGTATCCGCACGGTAATATTTGTCGCTCCAGATACCTTGGCGCAGATCCTCGTGTCCTGCCCTGATATTGCGGCTTTCGGTCAGAATTGCCCCAATCGTAAATTCGGCAACAGCTGACGCATTACGACCAGGTGTGTTGACAACAAGAATGTTTCGGTCCTGGCAAGCCTGAAGATCAACATTGACCGGTCCGCCACGCGACACGGCGACCATTTTCAGAGCCGGCAGTTTTTCAAGCATTTGCCGAGACAGCGGCGCAAGATGGGTAATCAGAATCTCGGCATTACCGATCATTTCGATGACATGCTCTGCGGTCCCGAAATATTCTTTGAGACCGTCCATTCCAGGCGTCGTATGACCATGAACCAACGGGTCTCCCGGCCAATTGAAACTGTGCTTGGCAACAGAAATTAGAGCCTTGTCGACAACGCCGAACAGCTTCTCTTCAAAGACATCAGAGAGCATGAAATTGTCGCCAATGATGCAGATGTGTCTCATGCTGGAGCGCTTCTTTTGTCCAGCAACATGCGTGCAGTCATCTCGTCAGTGACAAGATGTGAGACATAACCACCCTTCAAAGTGGCTTGAATGGCGTCGAATTTCGAATAACCACCGGCGACAAGTATGCCGGTTTTGGCACTTCGAATTTGCTCCAGAGTTACGCCGATCATACGGCTGCCAACAGGACCTTCAACTTGTTCACCGGCCTGATTGATGAAATGTCCGCAAAGCACACCTACCGCTCCGTTTCTGCGGTACCAGTCAATCTCGTTCTTTGTGGTCAGGGCGACCTGCACCATCGGCGTGTCTGCATCACAATTGCCGACCGAAAAGATCGCTCCGTCAAGGGAGCCAAATTTCTGCAACTGATTCCTGATTGCAGGTTCTTCGCGAAGCGCTGCCGCGAGTTCGGACGATGAAAGTACAGCCGGTGCATGAAGTGTAAAACACTCAGCGCCCAACCGGGATGAGATTTTGATGGCAACACTTTCTGCCGCCGAGACCAGCGGGGTGTTCATCGAGCCATTGAGTTGGCAAACAGTCAGATTTTCAATGAGCCTGTAGGGCACCTCTTCTGAGAGAAACTGCATCGTTTCCCCCCAGGCAGCACCAATCAGTTCTCCTGGTTTCAAAATGTCATGCAAAGCCATCGCACCAACGCGCGCGACATGCTTGTTGATGGAAGCGCGGTAATTCTCACTTTCAGGATGAGGCGCAAAATCTGCGACATAAACATCATCCAGTTCATATTTCTCACGCAGTTCCCGAGACAGGTTCGATGCAGAAAATGCTGCACCGTTAATCCGGATATCAACAATCTTCTGTTCCCGCGCAGAGCGCAAATAGCTGATCACAGTCGGGCGTGACACTCCAAGACGCAGAGCAATCTCGTTCTGGGTCAGCCCTTCCTTGTAATAGAGCATGGCGGCCGTTGCCAGGACACTGTCCTGGTGAACGGAGAGGCGCGGATCAGATTCTTTGGACTGCGCTTTCACTTTGTCTTTCCAGGTCGTGGGTGTCAGCTTGAAAACGTGTGGCAAATGCCAATTCGAGGCTCATTGCCGTATTTGACATATGACATAATCTATTACATTAGTTAAGGACGGTTTTGAACATTTTGTTGGACGAAGCCATCTAAAATGATCGCCGACTGACTTTGGAATAACGTCGCAAGCTGGAAATTTGCCGTCGTTCACGCGATCTCAGTGGGCCCATAGCCAATTTTTCTTGGGAGGAAAAACAATGAGATTTAAATTCCTAAAAGGACTGCTTGCCGCTTCAGCAATTGCGGCCATCACTGCCACCGCGTCATTTGCTGAAGAACTTTCCTTGAAAGGAAAGACCATTGGCGTGACCGTTGTTGGCACAAGTCACCATTGGGACTTGCAGGCCTATAAGGGCCAGATTGATGAGCTCAAAAAGATGGGGGCTGAAGTGATCGCGCTTGATGCCGGGCGCAATGACCAGACCCAAGTAAACCAGATCCAGACTCTGATTGCTCAAAAGCCGGATGCAATTATCCAGCAACTGGGCAATATCAAGGTTCTTGATCCATGGCTCAAAAAAATTCGCGACGCAGATATTCCCCTGTTCACCGTGGATACGATCACGCCGCATTCGGTGAACAACACAACGTCAAACAATTACGGTATTGGATCTGACCTCGCTTTGAGAATTGCGGAAGACATGGGCGGCAAAGGCAAGGTTCTCGTATTCAATGGCTTCTATTCCGTGCCGGTTTGTAAAATCCGGTATGACCAGCTCAAATATGTCATGGGCAATTTCTCAGGTATCGAAATGATTGAGCCTGAGTTGAAGGATGTTGCACCCAACACCGTTCAGCAGGCGTTCGCTGACGTGACGGATATGTTGACGAAGTTTGACAAGGATTCCGGGCTCAAGGCAGTTTGGTCTTGTTGGGATCGCCCAAGCGTGGGCGCCACCCAGGCGATTGAAAAAGCTGGCCGGAACGAAGTTAAGGTATATGGAATTGATGGATCGCCGGACTTTGTCGAGATGATCACAAATCCGAATTCACCAGCCATGGCCGTTGCAGCACAGCAGCCCTATGAAATTGGCAAGAACGCTGCAATCAATGTTGCCAAATATCTTAATGGTCAGCCAATAGCTCCAATTACCTTCGTGTCATCTGTTATGATCACAAAGGACAATGCTGCAGAACTCGCCAAGGACTTCCTCCCGAAGAAGTAGGGCTAGATGCCTGAATGAAATCGCTTCGCTCGTGTTCGTGCGAAGCGGTTTCTACTTTACCAAAAGCAGCTTATTGCAGGGGCCGTGATGTCTGATATCGCCATCGATATGCGCGGCATATCCAAGCAATTCGGCCCGGTTAAAGCGTTGGAGAATGTCGACCTTCAGGTTCGCAAAGGATCTGTTCATGGCATCGTGGGTGCCAATGGCGCGGGCAAATCCACGATTATCAAAATTCTTGCCGGAATATACAGGCTGAGTGACGGCGAGGTGGAAATCGATGGCAAGCCCATCGACACGATCACGCCCGCGTCCATTGAAAAAGAAGGTGTGCACTTCATCCATCAGGACCGGTTGTTGGTGCCGACCGCGACGGCATCAGAAGCCGTATTCCTCAACAACGAGCCAAGAGTCGGACCCTTTCTGAATGCGAGGCGCATGAAGAGAGAGGCCGTAGAACTGATCAAGAAGCATTTTCAGGTGGAGATTGATCCCGACACACTGGTGCGGGACCTTTCAGCAGCGCAACAAAAAATTGTTCAGATTTCCCGAGCACTCGCAAACAAGGCAAAGGTTCTTGTTCTTGATGAACCAACCGCCGCTCTGGTTGCTGCCGAAGTAACAAGCCTGTTTGGTGTGTTGCGCGCATTGAGAGACGACAATATCGCGATTGTCTTCATTTCCCACTACATGCAGGAGATCATGGACATTTGCGACGACGTCACGATTTTACGCAATGGTGAGAACGCCGGCAATGTTGTGCCAGCTGAATCCAGTATAGAAGAAATCGTAGCGCTGATGGTCAATCGCGACACCAGCGAAATGTATCCTCGCCGCACCGCTGAAATAGGTGAACCAGTTCTGCAACTGGAAAATGGAACACGCGTCGGGCATTTCGAAAATGTGGATGTAGAGGTCCATAAAGGTGAAGTTCTTGGGCTGACAGGGCTGCTCGGTTCCGGTGATAAGCAATTGCTCAAATGCATGTTTGGGCTGGATCAGTTTGATGCTGGCACTTTCACCTTAAACGGAAACCGGCGGCAATTTGGGTCGCCTGCGGAGGCCGTCAAAGCTGGGCTTGCGATGATTCCTGAAGATCGGCGCGCCCATGGGGTTGCCGTAGACCTGTCCGTTTCTGACAACATATCGATTGCTTCAATCAACAGTCATTCCAACAACGGCTATGTGGATACCAAATCAGAAGCCAATATGGTCAATGGTCTTATTGCTGAACTCGGCGTGAAAACACCCGACCGCTTTCTCCCTGTTCGCAACCTCTCTGGTGGCAACCAGCAAAAGGTGGTTGTTGCCAAATGGCTATCCTGCGAAAGCTCCGTTTATCTGCTGGACGACCCAACCGTTGCTGTCGATGTTGGAGCAAAAGTCGAAATTTATAATCTGATCAACCGGCTAGCGGGGGAGGGAAAGGGCATCATTTTTGTCTCGTCCGATCTCGAAGAAACTGTAGAAATGTGTGATCGAATTCTCGTGATGTATCGCGGTAGAATTGTGGGCAAATATCAGCGCGGGGAAATTGACAGCGATCAACTCCTGGCCGTGGCCTCTGGTGCATCAACTGACATCAGGGAGGTACCTTAGCGCAATGGATACGACTGTCTCTGATACCAAGTCGTCGATTGATCGCCGGGCGCTGGCCGCCGTTTTTGTCCGACTTGGGGCCTTTGCCGCCCTTGGAATTATACTGCTCTATTTTGCAATCTATGCTCGTGGATTTACTTCTTCTTTCAACCTTCAAAACGTGGTTGAGCAATCCGTTATCCTGACCATTCTGGCTTACGGCATGACTGTGGTTTTTATCGGGACTGGAACCGATGTGCAGAAAGGAGGAATCGATCTCGCGGTTGCTGCAAATGCCGGTCTTTCAGGTGCAGTTTTCGTGACGTTGCTCAACCTTGGATGGCCCGAACCCCTGGCTGTTCTGGCTGCCATTTTTACCGGCATGGCAATGGGTTTCCTGAATGGATTGGCTGTTGTCGTATTTCGTATGATACCGTTGCTGGCAACTTTGGCGGTCATGAACATTGCAAGCGGATTGGAACTCACCATCACGGAAAACAATGTGATTGGCGTGAGCTCCGAATTTTTATCGACTCTTCAGTTTGGTCGGTTTTTGGGTATTTCAGCTCTGGCTTGGGTGCTGATCGTCTTCACGATATTCGTTGCTTTTCTGATGCATTACTCACCTTTTGGTGTCAGGCTTTACGCAGTTGGCGGATTTCCTGAAGCGGCGCGGGCGGCCGGGTTGAATGTCGGTCGTAATATCTATTTCAGCTACATTTTTTCAGGTTTCTGCGCTGGTTTCACCTCCATCCTGATCGTATCGCGCCTCTCTGCATCGACGCTTGGAACAGGTCTGTTGTTATTGCCGGTATTGGCTGCAGCCTTGCTTGGAACGGTTTTCTCAAGGCGCTTTGTGCCAACCATAGGAGGCACCTTGATTGCTTCATTGTTTGTCGGCTTTCTTGCCAACGGTTTTCAGTTGCTTGGCGTATCTTCCTATTGGGTGAGCGGGGTACAAGGTGCGTTGATATTGCTCGTGGTGGCACTCACATCCTTTGCCAAGAAATCTGAGGGCGCATGATGATGGAAGATGTCCGCCATTCCATTTTCAGTCTGGATGCTTTGTCCAACTACATCGTGCTGTTTGCGTTCGCTGCGGTCATGATCATTTTTTCAGTGACCACTGCCAATTTTCTATCTTTGGAAAACATCTACAATGTCATCGCGAATAAAGTCGTCCTTCTGGCGATTGTGTCGTTGGGCATGACGATTGTGATTGCCGCTGGCGGGATTGACCTGTCGGTTGGGGTCTCCGTTGATATGTCTGCGCTCGTGTTCTTTTCTCTCCTGGCCGCGGGCTTCAGTGCTCCACTTGGGGTTTTCGCAGGCTTGTTTGCGGCATTTACGGTTGGCGCATTCAACGCATTTTTGATCAACAAACTCAGGATTGATGCCTTTCTGGCGACACTCGGTGTCCTGTTCATTGGCAGTTCTGTACAAAGACTGGCAACCAATGGTGGAACTCCAATCACGCTGACAACGCAGGAATATGCACCCGTTTTTCAGGTAATTTCAGATTCACAATTACTGGGATTGCCAACGCCCGTTTGGATATTGGCTCTCTGTTCAATTGCGGTGTTCCTTTTGCTGCACAAAATGGTGTTCGGTCGCTATGTCGCTGCATTGGGAGCAAAGCCGGGCGTGGCACTTTACTCCGGGGTCAGGGTTCCCCGGGAGTTGTCCAAAGTGTTCATTTACTGCGCTGTTTTGTGCGGTATCGCCGGTATTTTGCTGTCGTCGCAGGTAAAGTCCTATATCCCGTTGTCTGGTGACGCATTCCTTCTCGATGCAATCGGTGCAACGTTTATTGGAACAGCCATGACATCCGACCGTCGCCCCACTGTGGTTGGAACACTGATGGGGGTTTGTCTGCTGGCTTTCATGCGCAATGGCCTGTTGCTCGTCGGTTGGAATTTCTTCTGGCAGCAGGTTGGTATTGGTGTCTTGATCTTTGTGGTTCTCGCCTTTTCCTTTGGTCTGCGGAAGCGGGAGGAATAGCCCATGCATGGCACTACAAGGCGTGCTTTCATCGGGGCTGGAATAGCAACACTTGTCGGCGGTTCCAAAGCGCTGGGTCAATCTGGTACGGGGCGAGGAAACAAGCCTCACGTCGTCGTTGTGGGCGGTGGTGCTGGTGGTGCAACGGTTGCCCGTCATATCGCAGAGGGCGGCGCAGGAAGCGTTGATGTAACGCTGGTCGAAGCCAACAAAACCTATCAGTCTTGCTTCTTCTCCAACCATTACATCGGCGGTTTTCGGGAACTGAGATCGCTATCACACAGCTATGACAATCTTGGGTCAAAATATTCCGTTGCGGTCATTCATGATCAGGCCATTGACATCGACAAGGATGCCAAAAAGGTTGAATTGAAGAACAGTACCCTGCGCTACGATATTCTGGTTCTGGCGCCGGGTATCGACTTTATCGAAGGGTCTGTTCGCGGGTGGAGCCTGGCTGATCAGGATCGTATGCCACACGCCTACAAGGGCGGGTTACAAGCACAGGTTTTGCGGTCGCAGATCGATGCCATGCCTCAAGGTGGCGTATTTGCAATCGTGCCACCTTCCGGCATTTATCGCTGCCCGCCCGGGCCTTACGAACGGGTCTGCATTGTTGCCAATCGGCTAAAGACAACCAATCCGACGGCCAAAATTATCATCGCTGACCCGAAACCCGTATTCTCCAAAATGGGTTTGTTTCGTGAAGCCTGGAAGAAACACTATAAAGGCATGATCGAAATGAACAGCGACGTGGACATGACAAAGTTTCGCGTCGACCCCAAGGAAATGACCATCCACCTTGATGGTGAAATCATCAAGGTGGATGCTTGCAACGTCATTCCTGACCAGAAGGCCGGTACCATTGCTCATGTAGCAGGCATTGTTGATGATAACTGGGCGCCAGTGCATGCTGAAGACATGCGCTCAAAGCTTGATGAAAATATCTATGTTCTCGGTGATGCTTCAAACCAGGGCGACATGCCGAAATCTGCCTATGCAGCCAACTCGCAAGCTAAAGTTTGCGCGAGCGCGATACTTGCAAGACTTGAGGGCAAAGCGGCTGCGCCAGCACGGTACAGAAACACTTGTTGGTCCTGGGTTGCCGCGAATGATAGCGTGAAGATTGGTGCAAACTACACGGCAACTCCAGAAAAAATTGCCAAGGTGGATGGATTTGTTTCCAGGCGCAGGGAAAGTGCAGATATCCGGCAGAAAACATATAGTGAGTCGCTGGATTGGTATTCCGATATAACTTCGGACATGTTTGCAATTTGAGTTATCGAAATATGGGAGAATAGCCATGAAGTTTATTGCGTTGTTGATCATGCCCATTGTCATGCTTTCACCCGCCATGGCGAAAGACGCAAAGTTCGTGGGCGTGTGGGAAGGCCCTCACAACACGCCCGTTTATACCAAACTCGTATTTCACAAGGATGAAAGCCTCACCTATTGCGAGGTCTCCAGTTGTCGCTATGTGAATTGCAGGAAGATATCCGTCTCGGGGTCACTTGATAGCAAGTTTACCTATAAGGATTCGACTGGGGCCTGGGCCTTCAATCGGATTTCTGAAGAAGAGATAGAAGCCACTTTTGTAAATGCCGGTGGCGGCGTTTCAACAGCCATTTATGAGCCTGAGTAAAAACAGCGCACCTCAAAGCCGAGACCTTGAAAGAAGCACTGGGCCACGATATGGGCAAGAAATCGTTCCTCACGACCAACCACTGGGGTACCTATTGGGCTGAAGTGGAGAATGGGAAGCTCGTGGGAATGCGCCCCTTCGAGCAGGACCCCAATCCATCATTGATCGGCAGTGGGCTGGTGGATGCCATCGCATCGCCAAGCCGTATCAAAATGCCGGCCGTCCGCAAGAGTTGGCTGGATGATGGTCCTGGAGCCAACCCCCATCTTCGCGGAAAAGAAGCCTTTGTCGAGGTGAGCTGGCAAAAGATTGAGGAACTGTTGGCCGCCGAGATAAATCGTGTCCGTGATGAATATGGGTCGAATGCGATTTTTGGTGGTTCCTACGGTTGGGCGAGCGCCGGACGGTTTCATCATGCGCAAAGCCAGTTGAAGCGGTTTCTCAATTGTACTGGTGGTTTCACCAGCTCGATCTTCACATATTCATTCGCCGCAGCCGAAGCTATGATACCGCATGTTCTGGGTTCCTATCGTGAGTTTCTGAATACAACAACAAGTTGGGCCTCAATTGCCGAAGAAGGAGAACTTGTTGTTGCGTTTGGTGGCATGCCTCTCAAAAATGCGCAGGTCGAAGCCGGAGGGCTGGGCGCGCATAAGCAACGTGACGGAATGATCAAAGCCCATGCAAACGGTGTAAAGTTCGTCAGCATATCGCCACTGCGTTACGACACGATGGGAGATGTTGAGGCGGAATGGCTGCCAGCGCGCCCCAACAGTGACGTTGCCATTATGCTTGGCCTTGCGCATACAATTTACAGCGAGAATATGCATGATCCACATTTTCTGGAAACGTATTGCACCGGGTTTTCAGCTTTTGCCGACTACCTGACGGGAGCAGAAGATGGCATCCCAAAAAATGCTGACTGGGCTGCCGAGCATAGTGAGTTGCCCGCGCAGAAAATAAGAGAACTTGCCCGGCGCATGGCCGGAAGCCGAACCATGATTTCGGTGAGCTGGTCATTGACCCGGCAAGATCACGGTGAGCAACCGTTTTGGATGGCTGTCACGCTTGCTGCCATGCTTGGCCAGATTGGCAAACCGGGAGGTGGATTCGCCTTTGGACTTTCCGCCGTCAATAGTATCGGCGGAGACTATCCCTTGATTTCAGGCGGATCCGTGCCGCAGGGGCGTAATGGCGTATCGGACTCCATTCCTGTCTCACGCATCGCGGATATGTTGCTCAACCCCGGAGGTGTGGTTGATTTCAACGGACGTAAGATCACCTATCCAGACATTCGGCTCGTATGGTGGGCGGGTGGCAATCCTTTCCACCATCATCAGGACCTGAACCGGCTGATGAGGGCATGGGAAAAACCTGAAACCATCGTTTGCAATGATTGGTGTTGGAACCCTTTGGCAAAACGGGCGGATATTGTTCTTCCCTGCACAACCCACGTGGAGCGTGATGATGTCAGCCTGACGCAACGCGACCCGTATATCTTTCGTATGGAGAAGGCTGTCGACCCACCAGGTGAAGCGCGAGATGACCACGAAATTTTTCGTGGGATTGCGCGACAGCTGAAAATTGAGGAACAGTTCACCGAAGGGCGTGAGGCGCGTGACTGGATACGCTACATCTACGAGCAGACAAGTATTTCTGATGGAAAGGTTGGCGATCTGGCGTCAACTGAAGTCGCTGCTTGCAACGGAAGTCAGCAAGAATTGCAACTACCGGATTGGGAGGATTTCTGCCAAAAACGCTGGCATAAGCTCGACATCTCAGAGACACCGAGGATTATGCTCTCGGCTTTTGTGTCCGATCCGGCGGCCAATCCGCTGGAAACACCCAGTGGTAAAATTGAGATTTTTTCAAGCACCGTAGCATCGTTTGGCTATGAGGATTGCAGGGGGCATCCGGCATGGTACCCGCCTTATGAATGGCTTGGTAGCGCAGGTGAGGATGAACTCCATCTCATTTCCAACCAACCTGGTACTAAGCTCCACTCGCAACTTGACCAGGGTTCTGTAAGCCGTGCTGGCAAGGTTGATGGTCGAGAGCCGGTCCTCATTCATCCCGTTGACGCCGAAGCCCGCAACATTGCGCTGTACGATATTGTTCGACTGTACAATGACCGTGGCTCATGCCTCGGTATCGCGCGGCTGTCGGAAGATATTCGTCCCGGTGTCATTCAAATGTATACCGGCGCGTGGTGGGACCCCGACGAAACGGGAATGTGCCTGCACGGAAATCCTAATGTGCTGACACGCGACAAGGGAACATCGCGTCTGGGACAAGGCCCAAGCGCGCATACCTGTCTGGTGAAGATCGAAGCTTACAAAGAAGACGCGCCGGCCTCAAAGGCATTCGAACCTCCAAATATTCTGAGTTTGTCATAAGAAGGCCCTTGGAAAAGAGCTGGTCAGGCCATCTCAATCCACGGGGATATCTTACAGACTGTGCAACACCGAAATTCGACCGCTGAGGTTGGCTTTTTAAGGCCGGGGAAGTTTAGCCAACAAAAGCGCGTTCGACGACAAACGTTGAGGGCCGATTGTTTGAACCTTCATCAAAGCCGCGTTCTTCCAGAATTTTTTTGAGATCATTGATCATGCCCATCGAACCGCAAAGCATGACGCGGTCATCCCTTGGGTTGAGGTCATCAATACCAAGGTTTGAAAACAGGGTTCCATCATCGATTAGCTTGGTGATGCGGCCCATAGTTGCGCTTTCTTCTTGCGTTGTGGAACAAAAATGCAAAAGACGATTGCTTGCTTCTTCACCGACCAGAAGGTCATTTTTAGCCAAATCGACCGTATCCGCTCCATATGCCAACTCTGCCCCCTCACGGCAGGTGTGAGAAAGAATAAGTTGGTCGAATTTTTCATAGCTTTCG
This sequence comes from uncultured Rhizobiaceae group bacterium, assembly GCA_937930635.1. GTDB lineage: Bacteria > Pseudomonadota > Alphaproteobacteria > Rhizobiales > Rhizobiaceae > Pseudahrensia. Next base: position 385,017 of record CALHCF010000009.1, on the reverse strand, counting down.
GGATCACGAACCAAGGAAGCGAAGGGCGCAATGCCGGTTCCGGTGGAAAGCATGAACAGACGTTTCCCCGGCAACAGACAATCAAGAACCAGAGTTCCAGTTGCCTTTTGACGCATCCAGATGTGATGGCCGGGTTGGATTTTTTGCAGATGCTCGGTCAGTGGACCACCAGGTACTTTGATCGAGAAAAACTCGACCTCGTCATCCCAGGATGGGCTGGCAATCGAATAGGCTCGATAAACTGGCTTGTCGTGAGATGGCAGGCCGATCATAACAAATTCGCCGGAACGGAACCGAAAGGTCGCAGGGCGTTTAATCCGAAAGCTGAACAGCCGGTCTGTATAATGTTTTACCGAGACGACTTCCTGTGAATGAACACCGGATGGCGTCTCAGGAACATCGGCAATTGGCTCGTCAACAATCGCTGTTGGCACTGATGTTTCTGGTAGTTCGAGAAGCTGTTCCATCGGGTCGTCAACCTAATTGCATGTGCACCGAAATATGTGGATTTGCCCCCATGCAAACAATTGTAGAATGTAAAATAAATTGCCCTTCTGACCCAAGATCAGAGGTTCAGATACTCATAATCAGCTGATCCTGCCAACTTCGTTTCTGCATGGTTTTTGGCAACAGATATTTGTTCGACCGTGGATCAGGCGGCGTTCCTGACAATGCAGGGTCAGCGCGATAAAATGCTGTTTTATGAGAGCCCGGGATTGAGTGGAGAGGCTGCTGTCAGACCGCCATCAAGCGTGTAGCACTGGCCCGTAGCAAAAGAAGATGCATCCGATGCCAGCCACAGGGCCATGGCGGCTACATCTTCTGGCTGACCGAACCGGCGGGTGGCGTGACGCAAGAGAGCATCGCTTCGGGCGCGTTTGGGGTCATCAGCAAGATTAAAACCGGCTTCCAGCATTCCGGTTTCAATCCACCCCGGGCAGATTGCATTGCAGCGAATGTCGGGCCCATGGTCCACGGCAATAGAGCGGGTAAGACCATGGACGAAAGCCTTTGAGGCGTTATAGAGCGCCATACCCGGATCGGCGACCTTGCCGGAAATTGATCCGATATTGATGATCGATCCGCCCTTATGCATTCTTGGGATAAATTCCCGACAGATATTGAAGACGCCGCGGGCATTGGCACCCATCACCGTGTCCCAGTCATCATCAGTGCTATCGGTTACGGTTTTTTCAATCTGGATGCCGGCATTGTTGACGACAATATCCAGTGTTCCCAAAAGCGCACCAAGCTGTGCCACATCATCGACCCTGGCAACATCGGTCTGATGCCAATGGCCGCCCTTGGGAAGCGACGGCGTTTTCGCATCCCGGCCGCATGTATGAACAACAGCCCCATGATCAACAAAGGTTTCGACAATCGTCCGGCCAATGCCCTGTCGACCACCGGTCACAAGTGCGGTTTTTCCCGATAGCTCCATAGCACTACAACTTCATCTGCTGGACCTGAGCAGACAGACCGCCGTCGATGACCCACAATTGTCCGGCGGCGTAGCGTGCCTCGTCACTGGCCAGCCAGTTGACGAGATTGGCGATGTCTTCAGGCTTTCCGTAGGTGCGCATGGGGTGAACGTCCCGCACCGCCTGTTGAAGGGCTTCAAGTGTTTGTCCGTCGCCTCCAGATCCTTCCCCCTCGAAGAAGGATTGTAGCATTGGGGTGTCGACATAGCCCGGGCAGATCGCGTTGACGCGAATACCCTCTGGCCCGTGGTCGCAGGCCATCGCCTTTGTCAGGGCATGCACAGCACCCTTGGTCGCACAATAGGCGGCAAGGCCGGGGTCCGCGATATAACCATCATAAGAACCAAAATTGATGACACTTGCTCCACCTGGTGAGCCGGATGCCTTGCGCAGCAGTGGGAGCGCATATTTTGAGGTCAGGAACATCCCTGTAACATTGATTGCGAAGATCCGGTTCCACTGTTCCAGTGTTGTGTTTTCGATCGTTTCTTCAATCTCAATTCCAGCCGCATTGACAAGAATATCAAGCTTGTCCCAATTCCGGGCCAATTCTTCAAATGTATTGATGATACCCGCTTCATCGGTAACGTCGAACTGCCGGAACGAACCCGCGCCCCCATTGTCGGAAATATCTGCGGCAATAACATCCGCGCCTTCGCGTTCAAATCGACTGCAGATGGCCGCACCGATGCCGCCACAGCCACCTGTCACAAAAGCCGTTTTTCCTTCAAGGGCCCCCATCAGGCAATAGCTTTTTCATAAGCATCAAGCACCAGGCCATGGAAATGATGTACTGCGTGTTCGGACTTGCCAGACCCTTTAGGGTCATGAACGATCCGCCCCTGCTGAAACGCAGGCGTGTTCATGCCGCGTTGCACGCTTTCAACCAGCCCAATGTCTTCGACCTGAAGAACTTCATCGAGGTAACGAATGGCTTCCAGCTCAGTTTCATCAGGCTGCGGGGTCTCAAGAAAGAAATCATAGGTCTCCAGAGTGCGATCAGGACCTGCCGGGATAATGTTCAGGACAATCATGGAAGAGCGACCGGGGTAGCGCATAAGACATGTATTGGGCCATAGCCACCATACAGCATGGGTGCGTACGCTTGCATTGGATACATCGTAAGCGGCATTGGGTGAGTTACCCGCATCGGCCATGTGGCTGGAATAAATTCCATGGGTGGTCACCTTGTAACTGTCCATATCCACGAGTTCGCAAAAATCCTTGTGGGCTGTGGGGCAGTGATAGCACTCAAGGAAATTGTCGACGACATTCTTCCAGTTGGATTTGATATCGTAAGTCAGACGATGGCCAAAGGTTAGCTGGTCGATGTCCGGCGCCCAATGTCGGATCTCCGTTTCCAGATCTCCCGATTGCGAGCTAAGAGAAGCCGCCTGCGGGTCGAGATTGACATAGATGAAGCCGCAAAATTCTTCGATCTGGACCTGATCCAGACAGATGCTCCCGATATCGAAATTTTCAAGATTCTCGGTGTGAGGTGAACGGACTAACTGGCCATCAAGCCGGTAAACCCAGGCATGATAGGGGCACATGATCCGGTTGGTCTTGCCATCACCGCACAGCAGTTCATGGGCGCGGTGTTTGCAGACATTGTAGAAGGCGCGCAGTCTGCCGTCGCCATCCCGCACAATAGCAATCGGTTTCCCGGCAATAACGGTAGTTGTGTAAGACCCGGGTTCGCGAACCTTTTCAACATGACAGACCCATTGCCAGCTACGAGCGATGATGGCTTCCTGCTCGACCAAATAGCAGCGAGGATCAGTATACGCTTCTGCATTCAGTGATAAGGAGCGTTGCGGTGCCTGGTCATAGCCAGCCGACAGGCGGATAAAGTCCTCTTGAGTGAAACGATGGCCCATCTGTATTCTCCCTCTCGTTTCAGCTTTCAACCGGTGGGAAGCGGTAGCGGGCCGCTGCAACTGTCCAGTCCATGTGGTTGCGAACATATTGTTGGCTCGCATCTGATGGTGGATTGTAATCCCAATGTTCGCCAGCTCCGGCCTCCATTGCGGCATGAAGTTTATGTCGGGACTTCTGCGTGGCGATAACGTCGGCGCGCAATTTTTCGCTGTTCCACCGTTGTCCGACTTCATCAGCGAACAGAGTTACTTCATGCGCATAGGCGGCATCGCCCGCGAGGTTTATCTTCTCAAGAGGGTCCTTCTCAACATCATAAAGCTGCGGCGGATCAGGATCACAATGGATATATTTGAGAGACCCTCGCCGGATCATGAAAACCGGATAGGGCGTCATCTCGGCACAATATTCACCAATAGCTTCATCAATCGGGTCTGCCTGCCCGCGGGCCAATGGCATCAGACTGCGCCCATCAACCGGATCACCAAGCATTGCCTCGTCACCGCCAGCAATCTCAATAAATGTTGGAAGCAGGTCGATCAGCGAACATGCATTTTTTGCGGTACCCTGAGCAATACCCGGTCCGGCCATGATTAACGGTACACGGGCGGAATGTTCAAAGAAGTTCATTTTGTACCAAAGACCGCGTTCACCGAGCATATCGCCATGATCGGCCGTCACCATGACAATGGTATTGTCCAGTTCACCAATCTCATCGAGCGTCTGCACCAGCTGGCCGATCTTGGAATCAAAATAACTGACATTGGCAAGATAAGCCCGCCGTGCTCGTCGAACCTCCTCTTCGGTGAGCGGCGTATAACTGGCTTCGATACCGTCCATCACACGCCTTGAAAATGGATCCTGCTCCTCCGGCTTGAGCACATGTTCCGGCATGTCGATTTCGTTGTCGCTGTAGAGGTTCCACCACTCCGGGCGGGCCACATAGGGGTCGTGCGGATGAATAAAACTCGCCACAAGTGCGAAGGGTGCTTCATGGTCGTGGGCCTTCTCGCGAGCTACATCAAACAACCAGCGACGAGCCGCATAACCGACTTCGTCATCATAATCGATCTGAAACGTGGTTTGCGCCACACCACTTTCCTTGACCGTCTGCATGTTGTGATACCACTTGTCGATACGCTCATCATGAGCTTCCCAATCCGGTGTCCAGGCAAAGTCGGAGGGGTAAATATCGGTGGTAACGCGATCCTCAAAACCATGTTTCTGATCCGGTCCAACAAAATGCATCTTTCCCGACAGGCATGTACGATAGCCAAGTGCCTTAAGGTAGTGGGCAAATGTCGGAATGGTTGCACGAAACTCGGCGGCGTTATCATAGGCCGCTATCCGGCTGATTAGCTGACCTGACATGAACGCAAAACGGGATGGCGCGCAAAGCGGAGAATTGCAGTAGGCTGCATCAAAACGCATACCACGCCTGGCCAGTGCATCGAGATGCGGTGTTTTAGCAATTTTGTGACCATAGGCGCCGGTGAAATGAGGTGCCAACTGATCTGCCATGATCACCACAATGTTTGGCCGGTTTTGCATCATGCGCCTTTTTTCTTCTTCACGACTGGTGTCGAGTTGTTGCGGGTGAAATGTGATATCAAATTTGGAAAACGGCAAGGTCGAGAAACGACATCAAACTTCGGCAGACTGTATTTGAGGTTTGAGAGTTTTCGGGTCTCTTAGCCAGAATGGGCCGCTGCTGTTCGTTCTTTCAAGGCGCGTAGGGTTTGCAATTCCTGGTCGGTGGGATTTGGAGTGGTCTCCAGATCATCGGCAAAGCGTACCGACCAGCCACAGGTTTTCTGAACGTCATCGCGCGTCACACCCGGATGAAGGCTGGTAACAACAAATTCTTTTGTTTCGGGGTTGGGTCGCCAGATTGCCAGATCGGTAATCAGAAGAGTGGGGCCTTTGGTCTTTATGCCGAGCCGTTGCCGGTGATCGCCACCATCGCCGTGACCAAAACTCGTATAGAAGTCGATCTTTTCAACCATGCCGCGCACGCTTTGCTTCATGGTGATGTAAATTTCGCCTGAGGAGGATGCGATTTCCGGCGCACCGCCGCCACCAGGCAGACGAGTGGTGGGCTTGTGATAATCACCGATAACGGTTGTGTTGATATTGCCATACTTGTCCAACTGGGCGGCCCCCAGAAAGCCGATCGTAATGCGACCACCCTGCAGCCAGTAGCGAAACATCTCCGGCACACTGACGGTGGTGAGCGCGGTCTCGCACAGTTCACCATCTCCAATCGAGAGCGGCAAAACATCCGGCGTTGTGCCGATGGTGCCGCTTTCGTAGATCAGCGTGATATCTGGTGCATGGGTCAGACGCGCGACGTTACAAGCGGCGGATGGTGCGCCGATTCCCACAAAACAGACATCTTCATTCGAGAGCATGCGGGAAGCTGCGATTGTCATCATTTCATCAGGGGTGAAATCGAGGCTGGTCATTTGACTTTCCTCAATCTCGAGACACGGGCCTCAAGGTCTTCTGGGCTTGCATCAAGTACGTTGGTCTTCATCCAGGCCAGGAAAGAATCGTGATCAGCAGAAATCTTGTCCCACTCCAGATAGGCAGCATTGTCGCGGTCATAAATACCGTGGGTGTAGGATGGGTGAGCGCCCCCCGGCACTTCGCAAACAGCAGACAACGACCAGTGCGGCAAAACGCAGGCATTTGCATGGGTGTCGAGATCGTCAACGATCTGCTCGACGGTCACGACAGCCCTGTTTGCCGCCAGTACAGCTTCTTTTTGAATGCCGATAATTCCCTCAATCAAGACATTGCCTTTCCGGTCTGCCCTGTGGGCGTGAATGAATGTCACATCGGGCCGGATAGATGGCACGGCGGCCAGCTCTTCGCCGGTAAAGGGGCAGGTAAGAGACCGGATATTGCTGTTTACATCTTTCAGTCCGGCCCCAAGATAGCCCCGGAATACCGCGCAGGGCAGGCCAGAAGCACCCGCTTCATAGGCATTGGCCATAGCCGCATGGGAATGTTCTTCGATCTTGATGGTTCTGGGCCATCCATTTTCGATGGCATCACGTGTGCGCCGCAAGAGCCCGACACCGGGATTTCCAACATAGGAGAAGATCAGTTTTTCAACCATACCCATGCCCACCATCTGGTCATAGATCAGATCCGGCGTCATGCGGATCAGCGTCAGGTCTTTTCGACCCTGTCGTATCGCTTCATGAGCTGCGGCATGGGGGATAAGGTGCGTAAAACCTTCAAAGGCTGCGGTGTCACCATCTTTGAGATTATCGGCAACGGCATCATGAAGAGAACAAAAAAGTGTCATGCTGAGCCAATCTAAAGATCGAAGAAAACAGTTTCGTTTTCGCCCTGCATATGAATGTCAAAGCGATACCGGCCTGTTCCAACATTGCGGGCGACAAGTGTGTGGAGACGGTTTTCAGGCACCTGTGCCAGAACCGGGTCTGATGAGAGGTCATCCTCCTCGAAATAAACCCGGGTTATGCAATGGTTCAGCAGCCCGCGCATGGTGACAATCATTGTCAAAAACGGGGCTGCCCCGTTTCCTGTCGAACCGGGTTTGATCGTAACAAAGCTAAAACGGGTGTCGCCGCCATGTTCCGCCGGTCCGTTTGAACCAGTGCCGCACCGGCCATAACCTGAAAAGCCGTCATTGCGGGGCGAATCTGCATAACAACCGGTTTCATCGGCCTGAATGATTTCCACCAGAGCGTCGTGAACGGACGCGCCATCGCCGTCGAAAACCTGCCCCTCAAGGGTTATGGTTGTTTTGCCCCTATCTGCACCTGTGAGATTGGAGGAATGAATGTCCTTGAGTGGATAACCATAGGCACCTGGGGTTAAGCCATAGGCGAAAAACGGGCCAACCGTCTGGCTTGGCGTAACACCAAATGATGCTTCAACTCGTTGCCCATCTTCATATTCAAAGGGGTGTTTACCGCCCCGATCATTGATATCCATGGCGTTGGACAGGGTTTTGTCAGCCATGGCTATGCCCTTCTTCAAATGGCGTTGCATAAGCGCCTGCCACAACAATGTCGAACTTGTAGCAATGGGCCCATTGCGGGACTGTGTCTTCCATTGAAAAGCGGCTGACCATTCGGTTGCGGATCGCCGCGTCAGTTGTTGAGTTGAAAATGGGATCGTAGGGTAATGTCGGGTCCCCGGGAAAATACATTTGCGTGACCAGCCTTTGGGCCAAACCGGCCCCGAATATTGAAAAGTGGATATGAGCAGGCCGCCATGCGTTGCGGTGATTGCCCCACGGATAGGATCCCGGCTTGATCGTAATGAATCGATAATATCCATCTGCATCGGAGATGCAGCGACCCGCACCCAGAAAATTTGGGTCGATTGGCGCTGGATGGATTTCCTCGCGATGTACATAGCGTCCGGCCGCGTTGGCCTGCCATATCTCGATCAGTGCATTGGGCACCGGCCGTCCCTTATCATCCAGAATGCGGCCCTCAACGATGATGCGTTCGCCAATGGGATCACCATTGATCCGTCCGTTCGCAGTCAGGTTGGCGTCATGCTCGCCAGTCTTTGGCCAGACCGGAGAGAGAGAAATTGAGCGATCCCAGCCGCCATCCAGCTTAACGGGAGCCTGAGTGGGCGCGCGCTTTTGCGTCGAGCGATAATCCTTGAAAGCCTGACTGGGCATCTGGGACCAGGCGCGGCCCTTGGAAAGGTCACCCATTGTTGTTTTCCATTGCGGCCAATGTCTGTTTCGCAATCTTGATGGCGTGATTGGCGCGCGGCACGCCAGCGTAGATCGCCACATGCTGAAGGCATTCACGAATATCCTCGGCACTGGCACCTGTGTTGGCTGTAGCCCGGATATGCATAGCCAGTTCCTCGTCATGACCGAGGGAGGCCAGCAGCGCGATGGTAATCATCGAACGCTCACGCAGCGTCAGATGGTCTCCCGACCAGACATGACCCCAGGCGGATTCGGTAATCATCTCCTGAAACGGTTCGTCAAACGCCGTTTTGTTGGATTCCGCCCTGTCGACATGGGTATCGCCCAATACCGAACGGCGGGTCTGCATGCCTTGCACATATCGTTTGGAGGGCTGATCGTTCATCGTTTGACCCGAAGGATGGAACCGTTCTTCCCTCTGTTATCGATTTTTGTGACTTCTTGCAAAAGGCTTGAGAGCCATGCGCGGCTAAATGAGAGGCGTCTCCCACGTACCTCTTGGTGGTAAGATGACGAGCGATCAGCTGACTATTGATTGCGTATGCTTGTGGTCGGTACATGCCGTGTCTTGTTGAACAACACCCGGCAAGAAGACTTTAAGACGAAAAGCTTGTGTGAACCTGAGTTTCGCAACAGCTCTATTCTTGCTGCGAACGCTGGTTCTGCTGCCTTTCCTGGCTGCGTATAGCAGACACGGCACCGTAAGTTGCGACGCAATAGGGCACCATATAAGTCAAACATACTTTCAGCCAGGCGATGGGTCCGTTTACGATGATTGCGTCGCCCTGATTGATCAGATTTAAAACAGTCCCAACCACCAGAGCGACCATCAAAGATCGTTTCACGATGCCAGGGCGAAAAATCAAGTTGGTCATATCTAAATCTGCCTCTTCTTTTTGAAGAGGCCCGTTCCGCTGACGGTTTGATGTGAGGTAAATTGCCTCATTGGCTAACACATTTGCGTGGTGCAGGCCATCGGGCTTGCTATCTGCAACCGTCCGATAGATGTATTGCTAATCGAACCATGCGATCGACATTTGAGGAAGTTAAATTGGCGGAAATCTCGAAAGAACAGGTTTTGGAGCGCTTGGCGAAAGTCAGAGGCCCGGACCTCGAAAGCGACATCGTATCAATGGGCATGGTGAGCGGTGTCATGATCGACGATGGGAAGGTCATTTTCTCAATCAACGTTCCCGCTGAAAAGGCACAGGAGTTGGAACCTCTAAGAGTGGCCGCCGAGCAGAGCGTTATGAAACTTGATGGCGTGGCGAAGGTTTTGGCCGTTTTGACCGGCGAACGCAAAGCCGGAGCTGCACCTGTTCGTCCGGCGCCTAGCCCTCAGCAGGCTGCTTCGGTTCCGCCACCTATGCAAAACCGGGCAGGGGCTGGCTCCCAGCCTCCATCCCAGTCTGCACAAAGTGGGAAGATTGGTGTTCCCGGCATCAAGTCAATCATCGCGGTCGCTTCAGGCAAGGGTGGCGTCGGCAAATCCACCACATCCGTCAATCTGGCGCTTGCGTTGAACCGGCAGGGATTGAAGGCCGGAATTCTTGATGCCGATATTTACGGCCCGTCAATGCCCCGTTTGCTGGGCATTACTGATCGACCGACCGCCAATGGGCGGGTGCTCGACCCTCTGGAAAGTTTCGGCATCAAGGTAATGTCGATGGGTTTTCTTGTTGAGGAAGAAACTCCGATGATCTGGCGTGGGCCGATGGTGATCTCTGCTCTGACCCAGATGTTGCGGGAGGTGGCTTGGGGTGATCTTGATGTGCTGGTTGTCGACATGCCGCCGGGAACGGGTGACGCTCAACTGACCATGGCGCAGCAGGTGCCACTTGCGGGGGCGGTGATTGTTTCCACGCCTCAGGACATTGCGTTGATTGATGCACGCAAGGGCCTCAATATGTTTCGCAAGGTTGAAGTCCCCATCCTGGGCATTATTGAGAACATGAGTACGTTCATCTGCCCTAACTGTGGTGAACGGTCTGATATCTTTGGCCATGGTGGGGCGCGTGAGGAAGCCGAAAGATTGGGCGTTCCTTTTCTTGGAGAAATCCCGCTTCACATGGATATCCGAAGCAATTCTGATGCCGGAACACCGGTGGTGGTTTCCGAACCCAATGGTGACCATGCTACCATTTATCGCGGAATTGCCGATGCGGTAATTGCGCGGCTTGAGGCTGAAGGCTCTGGGTCTGAAACAAAAGGTCCCGATATCATTTTCGAGTAAATACTTGCGCATGACGGGTGAGGGGGAGGCACCGGAACCCCTGAAATTGTTCATCATCAGTATCCACAAACTTTGAAGGCCCTCTTGTCACTGGCGCTGATTAGGTATCTAATTACAGCCTGGAGGAACCTGAGACGTGCAGAATCAGGTGCAAAAAGAAACGGTTTTGGCCGAAGACATGATGCGGGCGGATCTTTATTCGCTCTTGGGTAGCCTCTTGTTTGCTGCGCCCAATGAAACCGTGCTCCAAAATCTTAACTCCCTTACAGGCGATGGGACCGAGATGGGGCAGGCTTTTGGAGCCTTGTCGCAGCTTGCAACGGCTACTGACGCAGCCACCGCTCGGCGGGAATATGATGATCTCTTTATCGGCATGGGGCGCGGTGAGCTGTTGCCCTATGCATCATACTATCTGACCGGTTTTTTGAATGAAAAGCCGTTGGCGAAACTGCGCAACACAATGAAACAATTCGGCATTGCCCGCAGTGACGATGTGAAAGAACCGGAAGACCATATAGGTTCGCTGTTTGAAATGATGTCCGGGCTCATTACCGGGCGCTATGGCAGCCCGGTCGGTATATCGGACCAAAGAAAGTTCTTCTCAACTCATATTGAGCCGTGGGCGGGACATTTTTTCAAAGACTTGGAAGCTGCTCAAAACAGTAGACTCTATCAGCCGGTTGGGGCGGTTGGGCGGCTTTTCGTCGAAATTGAAACGGACGCTTTCTCGATGGAGTAGCGTCCGTTTTCATATGATGCAGGTTCTGCCCCTGCATCTGTCAGATCGGGAAACCATGATTCTGGTCTGACCATGGAACGGCAGAAAGAGGAGGGCCAAATGGCCAAGAAACAAAACAATGCGGAAGGGCGGCGCGAGTTTCTGAAACTTGCAGGTCTTGGCACTGTGTTGGGCGGGGCTGCACTTGCCACGTCAGGCACAGCTTCTGCGACGGAAGCCGTTGATGAGGCCGCAAGTGGGTATCGTGAAACGGCTCATGTGAAAACCTATTACGATTTGGCTCGGTTTTAGGGTCAGGCGGAATTTGAACTTGACGCACTTCTGCTCCAGCAGGGTGCACTTGGAGGAGACAAGCTATGCTTAGGAAGAAGGTAGGAGGGGTTGCTAGAGGCCCCCGATTGTCATCAACCATTGCCTCAACTGCAGAAACGACACTTGGTCGCCGCGAGTTCCTGAAACGTTCGGGTCTTGCGGTTGGCGGTCTGGCGGCGGTGAGCGCTGCGGCAACTGGTACGGCGACGAGGGCTGAGGCCGCGGAAACAGGTGACGGCAAGATCGATGTCGTGAAGTCTGTTTGTACGCATTGCTCGGTGGGTTGTACTGTTCTGGCAGAGGTACAGGACGGTGTCTGGGTTGGTCAGGAACCGGCTTTTGACTCACCGTTTAACCTTGGTGCTCATTGCGCAAAAGGTGCTGCGGTTCGCGAGCATGCTCATGGCGAGCGTCGCCTGAAGTATCCTATGAAACTGGTTTCCGGTAAGTGGGAACGTCTCTCCTGGGAAGATGCTGTCAATGAAATTGGCGACAGCATGATGAAAATTCGCGAAGAAAGCGGGCCGGACTCGGTCTATTGGCTTGGTTCCGCGAAACATAGCAATGAGCAGGCCTATCTGTTCCGCAAGTTTGCTGCCTATTGGGGCACCAACAACGTGGATCATCAGGCCCGCATTTGCCATTCAACCACGGTTGCGGGTGTCGCCAACACCTGGGGCTACGGGGCGATGACAAACTCGTATAATGACATCCACAACTCCAAGGCCATCTTCCTGATTGGCTCCAATCCTGCAGAAGCGCATCCGGTTTCTTTGCTTCACCTCCTGAAGGCGAAAGAGACCAACAACGCACCGGTGATTGTGTGTGACCCGCGTTTTACCCGCACTGCTGCCCATGCCGACGAATATGTGCGGTTCCGCCCGGGTACTGATGTTGCTCTGATTTGGGGCATCATGTGGCATATTTTTGAAAACGGCTGGGAAGACAAAGAGTTTATCCGCCAGCGTGTCTGGGGCATGGATCAAATCAAGAATGAGGTTTCAAACTGGGACCCCAAGGAAGTTGAGCGTGTGGCCGGTGTTCCCGGTTCGCAACTCAAACGGGTCGCCCGTTTGATGGCACAAAACCGTCCCGGCACCGTGATCTGGTGCATGGGTGGAACCCAGCACACCAACGGCAACAACAACACGCGGGCATACTGCGCGCTGCAACTGGCGCTCGGTAATATGGGTAAAGCCGGCGGCGGTACCAACATCTTCCGCGGTCACGACAACGTACAAGGCGCAACGGACTTTGGTGTCCTTTCTCATACGTTGCCGGGCTACTATGGCTTGAAGGCCGGGTCGTGGGCTCACTGGGCGCGTGTTTGGGAAACCGATGTCGACTACCTCAAGGGCCGGTTTGCCACCGTTAAGGATGCGGAAGGCAAGGACAAGAACCTGATGAACGTGACCGGTATTCCGGTGTCACGCTGGATTGACGGTGTGCTGGAAGATCCAGCCAATATGGACAATCCAAACAAGGTTCGCGGCATGGTGTTTTGGGGCCATGCGCCCAACTCTCAGACCCGGATGAAGGAAATGGCGAAGGCCATGGAGATGCTCGACATCATGGTCGTCATCGATCCTTATCCGACAGTCTCTGCGGTGATGTCAGACAAACAGGACGGAATCTATCTTCTGCCCGCCTGCACACAGTTTGAGACCTACGGTTCTGTGACAGCTTCAAACCGTTCGTTGCAGTGGCGTGAGAAGGTGGTGGATCCAATCTTTGAATCGCTGCCTGATCATACGATCATGTACAAGTTCGCCAAGAAATTCGGTTTCGACGGCGAGATGTTCAAAAATATCAAGGTCGAGAACGATGAGCCGCTGGTTGAAGACATTACCCGCGAGTTCAACAAGGGTATGTGGACAATTGGATATACCGGCCAGTCGCCGGAGCGTATCCGTTCGCATATGGCCAACCAGCATACGTTCGATAAAACGACACTGCAGGCGCGTGGCGGGCCAAATGACGGGGAATATTACGGCATGCCGTGGCCTTGTTGGGGCACCGCCGAAATGAAGCATCCCGGGACACCAATCCTGTATGATCCGTCCAAGCCGGTGGCTGAGGGTGGCCTCACGTTCCGTGCCCGTTTCGGGGTGGAACGCGATGGTGACAATCTTCTGGCTGAAGGATCCTGGTCGCAGGATTCAGAGATCAAGGATGGTTATCCCGAGTTCACGATGGCCATGCTGACCAAACTCGGTTGGGATGGTGATCTCACACCGGAAGAGAAATTAGCGATTGATGCTGTTGCAGGCGAAAATACGAACTGGAAGACTGATCTGTCCGGCGGTATTCAACGCGTTGCGATCAAACATGGCTGTGCACCATTCGGCAATGCCAAGGCGCGTGCCGTGGTCTGGACATTCCCCGACCCTGTGCCGCTCCATCGCGAGCCGCTCTATACACCGCGGCGCGATCTGCTCGATAAATATGCCACTTACGAAGACAAGAAGTTCTACCGTCTTCCAACAGCTTATGCGTCGATCCAGAAGAACGATTTCTCAAAGGATTATCCACTTATCCTCACATCCGGTCGTCTGGTCGAATATGAGGGTGGCGGTGATGAGAGCCGTTCAAATCCATGGCTCGCTGAACTTCAGCAGGACATGTTCGTTGAAATCAATCCGGCTGATGCCAACGATCTGGGCGTGCGAAATGGAGAGCAGGTTTGGGTTGAAGGTGCGGAGGGTGCCAAGGTCAAAGTGATGGCCATGACAACCGATCGTGTCGGCAAAGGTGTCGTGTTCATGCCTTTCCACTTTGGTGGGCATATGGAAGGCAAAGATCTTCGGGACAGATATCCCAAGGGCGCCGATCCATACGTGTTGGGTGAATCATCAAACACTGCACAAACTTATGGGTACGATTCTGTGACCCAGATGCAGGAATCAAAAACAACGCTCTGCAAAATCGAGCGGGCATAAGGGAGATTTATTATGGCTAGAATGAAGTTCCTTTGTGATGCTGAACGCTGCATCGAATGCAACGCCTGTGTCACAGCCTGTAAGAACGAGCACGAGGTTCCGTGGGGTGTAAACCGCCGTCGGGTTGTTACCATCAATGATGGTAAGCCTGGCGAACGGTCCATCTCTGTTGCCTGTATGCATTGTTCCGATGCCCCCTGTAAGGCGGTATGTCCTGTGGATTGCTTTTACGACACTGAAGAAGGTGTCGTGCTGCATTCCAAAGATCTGTGCATCGGTTGCGGTTATTGCTTTTATGCGTGTCCATTTGGTGCGCCTCAATTCCCGCAGGCTTCCAACTTCGGTTCCCGTGGCAAGATGGACAAATGTACATTCTGTGCTGGTGGTCCCGAGGACGACAATTCCTCAGCGGAGTTCCAGAAATACGGACGTAACCGTTTGGCGGAAGGCAAGCTGCCGCTTTGTGCCGAAATGTGTTCAACCAAAGCTCTTCTGGCGGGTGACGGTGATGTCGTATCAGCGGTTTATCGCGAGCGTGTTGTTTCACGTGGCTTTGGTGCCGGAGCCTGGGGCTGGGGTACAGCCTACGGTTCCAAAACCGGAGGTTAATGCCGTGCACGGCTTGGCTTGTGGGCTGAGTTTAGTTTGAGATGAATAGGAGAGGCGGGCACAGCTGTGGCCGTCTCTTCGCTTATTACATTAATTTTGCGTCGACATTCGAACAACTGTCCGATTTTCTGGAGAATTCATAATGCCAGCCCTGCATTCTGTTTCCGGGCCTCTAACAAAACTGTTTTTGCTAATCGCGCTGATGCTTGCTGGCATCGCGTTTGCAGGCGCTCAGGCGATTGCTCAGGTGTCAGGCCCGGAAAAACCGGTTGCCGGCTCAACACCTGGGGGAGTGACCAGCGGGTCATCTTCGGACTCCCAACTATGGCGACAAATTCGCAAGGGACAACAGGGAACTGTGGTCGGGGGAGATAAGTCTGGTGGCCTGATGATCCAGTCTGGCGGACAGGATTGGCGTCTGTTGAGAGATGGTCCATTGCCCCGTTATTCAGCTTGGGCGATCTTGGGTACACTTCTCCTGCTCAGCCTGTTTTTCGCACTGCGTGGACGTATTCGCATCGGGAGTGGCCGATCGGGCGACACGATCAAACGTTTTTCGATCATTGAGCGCGCAGGCCACTGGTTGCTGGCATCGAGCTTCATAATACTGGCTCTTACGGGGCTGAATCTGATTTTTGGAAAAACCCTGTTGATACCTTTACTTGGTAAGGGTGCTTTCGCCAGCCTGACGGTGTTTGGGAAATATATTCACAACTACGTGGCTTTTGCCTTCATGCTCGGCCTTGTGATGATCGTTGTGATGTGGGTGGTGCACAACATCCCGAACAGACATGACATCATGTGGTTGTTGCGGGGCGGCGGTATTCTTGGTGGCGCGCACCCGCCTGCCAGAAAGTTCAACGCTGGACAGAAGATTATTTTTTGGGTTGTCGTCCTGTGCGGGATTTCGATTTCGCTTTCCGGCTGGGCGCTAATGAACCCGTTCACCACTCAGATGTTTTCCGGCACGTTTGAATTGAGCAACAGTCTGTTTGGTACAAGCTACGCCACCAATCTCAACCCCATTCAGGAACAGCAATATCAATCCCTTTGGCACACGATCATGGCGGTGTTCATGATTGTGGTCATTCTGGCGCATATCTATATCGGATCGGTCGGTATGGAAGGCGCGCTTGATGCCATGACCAGTGGTGATGTGGACAAGAACTGGGCACGTGAACATCACTCGTTGTGGGTTGAGGAAGTTCAGGCCGGTTTGTCAGGAAGCGCAAGTACTGCGCCGCAAGCGGTGGGCGCAGCTGCAAAAGTTTCGGCACCAAAAGAAGTTGCCACTGACCCCGTTGTGCGATCACGCGTACCATCCCCGTCAGCAAGCCCATCGCCTAAAGATGCAACTGCCCGACCTGATACCAGCTCATCAACAACGAAATCGGCTGGTGGGTCATTGGGCGCGGCGAAAGAAAAACCCAAACCCCAACCCCAACCTAAGACAAGGGCCAGTTCCGCCAGGAGTTCAACGGCTCCGAAGAAGAAACCCAAAACAACCGCGGCGCAAAAGACGAAAACTGCAGCCAAACCGAGATCGAAAGCGGCACCCAGCTCCAAACGGTCTTCGCGGAGTTCGGCCAGGGATGATCTGAAGCTCATTAAGGGAATCGGCCCCCAAAATGAAAAGCGCCTCAATGCCATTAAAGTAACCCGGTTCGAACATGTGGCCGCCTGGTCGAAGAAAGAGCAGGCCGATATTGGATTGCGTCTTGCTTTCCCGGGGCGGATCGAGCGTGAAGAATGGGTGAAACAAGCCAAAATTCTGGCAAAGAAAGCGGCCAAAGATTAGAGCAGGACGAACGTCAGAAGGATATTATGCGCAAAGGTTGTGCCAAGACTGCGTTGTGGACTGTTCCGGTCTTCTGTCTTTGGTCACTTGCGCTCGCAGCGCATGCTTTTGCTGCTGACGACGGTGTTGTGAAACTGACCGGACATGGCGGCCCCATCAAGGCCATATCCATATCAACGGATGGCAAGCGCGCTCTCACAGCTTCGTTTGACTATTCGATAGTTCATTGGGAATTGTCGGATTCGGAAGGGAAAATTATCCATCGCATGATCGGGCATGGTAGTGCGGTCAATGATGTTGCGTTTGTTCCAGATCAGCAGAAGGCCGTGTCAGTCAGCGATGATGGGTCGCTTGGTGTCTGGGATCTTGAAACCGGAAAACTTATCAAACGCATTCGTGGCGAACCGTTCAAGGCGTTGGACGTCGCTGTATCGAGCGACGGGAGACTGGCGGCAGCTGCTCGCTGGGATGGCACGGTGCGTTTGTTTGATCTGACCACCTTGAGTGAGACATTTGTTCTTGAGGGACACAAGGGTAACGTGAACGCCGTGGCGTTCTCATCAGACGGCAGTTTGGTTTACTCCGCAGCTTATGATGGCCAAGTCCTTGAATGGGAAACAGCAACCGGCAGATTTGTCCGCCCGGTCTACCGCCACGGCTGGGGGATAAATTCGATCTCGATACTCGATGATGATCGATTGGCGTTCGGGGCCATAAATGGCGCGTTTGGAATTGTAAGCATATCCAGGGCAGAGCTGTCATCAGAACTGACAAAGCGAGAGCGGCCGATCCAGACGGTCAAGGTATCTCAAAACGGGCGTCTTGTTGGTTATGGAGATGGAGAGGGGCGTATCGAGATTTTTGATGTTGCCAGCCTGACAGCAATTGAAGCGGCAACCGTGACCTACGGGCCGGTCTGGGATTTTGATTTTTTACCGGGTCAGGCAAAAGTTTTCCATGTGGGGCTTGATGATTTTGCCACACGCTGGCAGATCGCACCGCGAAAATTATCAAAGATTGAAAGCAAATTCCCGAGGCGGTTTCAACGCGTCAACAGCAGCGACCCCGGCGAACTGGAGTTTCTTCGAAAATGCAGCGTTTGTCATACGCTGACCCCTGATGATGGCAATAGAGCGGGGCCAACCCTTCATGCCGTTTTTGGCCGCAAGGCAGGAAGTCTGCCAGACTATATTTACTCGAAGGCCCTATTGGACTCTGACATTGTATGGAACGAAGAGACTATTGGTCTGTTGTTTGAGAAGGGTCCTGATATTGTGACCCCGGGCACGAAAATGCCAATACAAAGGCTCAAGAGCGTAACGCGGCGTGATGACCTTATTAGGTATCTGAAAGAAGCAACGACACCGAAAAACTGAGGAAATTAGATGAAATCGATAGTCTTGGGCCTGGGCCTGATGGTTCTTGTCAGTGGAATTGCCGCTATTGTCATGGGGTCTCAAGAGACATCATCAGACAACGCTTTTGTTTCGACCAACAACACTGTCAGGCTGGATTGATTGACCGGGGGTAGAATTAACCTAGTTGGTTTTCTGGTATTCATCAGCTGGTTTGTACTGGCCGGGTTTGTCTCGTTTGGCACCTCCGCCAATGAGCTTGTGGCATGCAACAATGATATCTCCTGCGCGCGCAATTCGGTTGTCAGCGTTCTGCCTGTGTGGCCCAACCCTGCTTCCCGGAAAGAGGAACCTGAGGGGTCCGGCATCGTTGTTGGACAGGGCAAACTGGTCGCGACAGCCGATCATGTGCTGGGTTCGGCTTCCCGGGTTTTTATTCGTACGGCTTTTGGTGAAGTGTTGGAGGCAGAAATTGCTTTCCGCGACCCCCAGACCGACATAGCCCTGCTGAAGATTGCGCGCTCTTTGCCCCCGTTTCGGCTTGAGACCAAAACAGCGTTGGGGAGCAGAGTTTGTGCGATCGGAAACGCCTTTGGGCTGGATATTTCAATTACCTGTGGCGTGCTGTCTGCTCAAAATCTGTCCGGTGTCGGTTTCAACACAATAGAAGACTTCATCCAGACTGACGCTGCAGTTAATCCGGGAATGTCTGGTGGCGCGCTGGTCAACTCTGATGGTGCTTTGATCGGACTATTATCGGCAATCTTCACTAAGAAATCTGATTCAAACATAGGTGTGAATTTCTCAGTGTCGGTAGCTTTGCTGCGTCGCGTGGTCGAGGACTTCGCCGATGATGGCAAGCTGGCACGCATCAGACCCGGTGTTTTATTGAAACCTTCAACCAAACCGGGGCAAACAGGTATCGCAGGTGCTCGTATAGCACGGGTTGCGGACGATGGCGCGGAGCAACGAGCAGGACTGGTTACCGGGGATATTATCCTGTTTGCCGGCAAACGTCGTATCAAGCGGGCCGGGGCTTATACAGCGGCATTGGCGCTGTTGGCAAAAGGCGATAGTCTTGATCTGGAAATTATCCGTGATGGGAAGCGTCAGTCCGTCACGGTCCGCTATGAATGATACGACATACCAGAAACGGGAAGACCCATGAGTGAAGAGTTCAACATGTCAATGCGCAAGTTTCTCAAGCAGGTGGGCGTCACCTCGCAACAGGAGATCGAACGGGT
Organism: uncultured Rhizobiaceae group bacterium; assembly: GCA_937930635.1. GTDB lineage: Bacteria > Pseudomonadota > Alphaproteobacteria > Rhizobiales > Rhizobiaceae > Pseudahrensia. Next base: position 365,715 of record CALHCF010000009.1, on the reverse strand, counting down.
AGTGCGAGAAGCCAACCTCGCAGGGCAGTCCACTCTGTCAGTCAAGGTTGTGTTGACTGCTGAAGGTACCGACCTGAACCATGTAGTAGAAGGCAAGATCGCGCTCGACTGATTGCAATTTCAGTGCTTCCTACGGAACCAACATTTCCACCACTCCTGACCGGACACAGGCTTGAGGGTGGAGAGAACGCATTGCGCAAAGCACAGGCCGAGGCTGAGGCTGGCCATCTTGGGGCTGGTGACATTGTCTGGGTGGATGAAACCGACTATCTGCGCTTTGCGCTGGTTTTGGAACCTGAAGTTCTACGCGAGCGATGCGGAGAGTTGGTCTATGTGGCAATGATCGCATTTGGGGATGCGGCTGGTGCATTAATTCCACCAGAAATTGCCATCACTTTTCAGTGGCCCGGTAGCATTCAGATGAATGATGGGCAGATTGGCTTTGTCGATCTGATCGTCAGCGATGATGCAAATGATGGCATTCCTGATTGGATGGTCATGAGCCTTGATGTGCAAATGAGGCCCGATGCTGCTGAGCTTAACCCGGGCGAACGCTATCACCTGACCACTCTTTGGGACGAGGGATGCGGGGAAATTTCTTGTACCGAGTTGTTGGAGTCCACCTCCCGCCATCTCATCAACGCCATTCATAACTGGTCTGAGGATGGCTTCAAACCTGTCCATCAGCAATGGACAGGTCGCTTAAGCAAGTCTGCAAAACTGGCGATTGACTATCCTGGAAAAGACCAGGTCTTCGTAGGGGTGGATGAAAGTGGGGCAGGCCTTATCAAGACTGGCAGTGAAACGACGTCAGTTTCAATGCCGCAGGCCCTTGCTGAAGCGCGACGCCATCGGATGATTTCGTGATGAAGTTTTTAAAGACAATCCGCTTTGACCCGTCTGATAGCCATGTCTTCAAGATCGCTGCTCCTTCGGATGAATGGGCCATACCCGGTGGTTTCCAGTTTGCAGGTGTTGATGAAGACCTGATTGCTGGAAAACAAAAGCAGGCTTTCAGCAATGGCTTTCTTTCGTTGGAGAGCCTTGGGTTTTCGACTTTTGTTACTGTGGCGGAACTTGAAAAGCCGTTGCGTGATGATTTGAAAGACCGGCTGGCCAGTTTGTTTATGCAAAACTTCGGTGCGCCGTCCCGTGATGAAGCATGTCTTGCAGCAGAATCGGAAATTCAATTTGTGCTGGACATGTGTGCGGATGTGGCGATCAATTCAGTTTTCACTCTGCATAGATTTTTTGATGATGCAGGCGAGATTCGTGAAGAATTTCGTATTGTAGATCCGGTGGGCACCAAACCCCATGCGCGGGTCTGGGAAGTTGTTGAGGACTGAAGATGGACTTTTGGAAGTCGGCTGGCATTCATCTGGTAGAGCGCGACGAAAACGGTTGGTTGCGCGTCACGGAGGATTATCTGCGGGCCTACTTCACACGCCCTGAAGTGCATCCTGTTGAGGAGTCCTGCCCCGCGGAACATGCTTTGTTTGAAAAGCTAATGAAACAACCGTTTGCGGAGATTCCTGAGGGGGATGTTAAAGCGATCAAGGATCGGGATACGGCCGACAACTATACCATTCTCCTGCGATTTCGGGATCACCTCATCAAACATAAGACTGTGGAATCAGCCTATGCGGCACTGTTTGGTTCGCAGCCAATATCCATCCCTCCGGTTTTCATTGACCAGATGGTCCATCTTATCTTGCGAAACATCTTCGAAGAAGTGGTCGATCCCATGAGGCTGCGGGCTGCGGAATTCTTTTTTCGCAAGCAGATCGTGACCCATGGTGATGAGCAACTCATGCTTGCTGATGACGAAGTTGTTGAGATGCAGAGCCAAAACGGTCTGGGTGGATTGGGGCAGTTGCTTGCTGAAGTTGGTACACCCACCCGTGAAATTGCTCTTGATATCATGACCGACGAGAACAAAGATCAATATTGGGAACGGTCAGAACAGTTTGATATGGCCGTGGATTTTCGCTTTACCCAACCCGCTCCCGATGCTCTTGGGCGTGTCATTGAAGCGTGGATTGATCATTTTTTGAAAGTCAAAATACGGGTCCAGGCCATGAAGTCCATTCGAGATCAGGCATGGTCCTGGCATATTGGATGTGATCAGGAATCGACCCGTATCCTCAATGCTCTTTATCAGGGTGAGGAAGTCGAGGACGGTGACCTCTTCAATATTCTAGCGCTGTATAAAATGGAATTCCTGGATGATGCAGATATGATGGACAATGTAAGAGGAAAACCGGTATATTTGGGTGTGGCGATGGATAGCAGCAGGCATCTGGTTTTCAAACCGCAAAACCTGTTGACCAATTTGCCCCTTCGGCGTGGTTGAAATGAGGGTTGATAAATCAAATGCAGGCCAGCACATTTGCTAACAGCACTCTGGCTCGTGTTGTCGCCCTGGTGATTGCTTTGTTGTTGGCTTTTGTCCTTTGGTCTAACTGGTCAAAGGATTTCCAAAATCTCTTTGCCGGGTCCAGCGATGCTCCAAAGACAGTATCAACGGCTGAACCCGCCAAGCCTGCCAATCCCGCGTTACAAAAGTGCCTCGACCAGCGCGTTGGTGATGTCGAGCGCATGAAGTCGGAAGGTGTTTTGTCTGATTCGCAATTCGATGCGTTTAAGGCGCGAGCGCAATCATTGTGTCGAGCACAAAACCCGGCCTGAACCTTGGAAAAATCAGACCGGGCAACACCAGGTGATGTCAGTCATCGATCAGAAAATCATCAGCAGTACGGTTGCTTCGTTCCGCTTCAATGTAGTCTTCGGTCGTGCGCACGCGGGGACGGTTACCGGCTGCAAAGGGATCTTCCGAGCTGTTGGCCTGCGCTTCAACCCTGCAGTTCTCACACATCTGGATAAGCCTTGAACGGTCATCGCTTGAAAACATCGAATGTTTGCCCGCGAGTTGCGTTGATATGCGTTCAATCGTTGATTTTGTTGCGAACGGAGTATCGCAAACCACACAACAGAACGGCTCTTCCTCATAAAGCGTTGTCGGTTGCATGGCCGCTGCGCCAAAGGTGAACTGAGGAACCAGGCTGAGGGCGCTTTCGGGACAGGTGGAAACGCACAGCCCACACTGCACGCAGGCACTTTCGATAAACCGCAATCTCGGTTCACCGGGCGTATCCATCAATGCGGAACTTGGGCAGGCAGACGTACAGGCCATGCACAAGGTACAGGCGTCCTGATTGATGTCGATACGGCCATACGGAGACTGTGGTGGCAGGGAAATAACGTCAGGCTTGGCCGGTGAAACTCCATGTAGTTTGCCAAGAGCCAACCGCGCTATATCCCGCTTGGTTCCGCTTGGCGCAAAAGAACTTGCGGTCAGTGTTTCAGAACCGAGGGGCTTCCAGATGAACGACTCTGCCGTATCCGGGTCGCTTTCGGCAATTATTGTACATCTGGTGTCCTGCTTGAAACCGAGACCGGCCAATATGCTCGCCATCAGAGCCGTCTCACTTTCGAGACCGGCCAATTCATCATGCCTGGCTGGGTCGCACAAAAAGAAGATCTGCTGCGCTCCAGCGGCCAAAAGCGCTGCCATTTCCACATGCCCCAGCATGGTCACTGCATGAACTGAAAATGGTATCGCATGTGCAGGAAGACCACGGCCGTAGCGTGCCATAGCCGCGACAAGGTCAGCGCCGAAAGGGTCGTCGTGAATCAGAAGAGTTGCATCTTTTCCACCTGCGCTCTGGTAGGCCTTGATCAGGAGTTGCGCTCGGTCAATCAGGCTCGAACGATTGGGGTACTGATAATCGATGGACCCTGTGGGACAAACGGCATGACAAGAGCCGCAGCCGCCGCAAATGCCACTATCAATACTGACAGCATTTCCGTCTTCGTTGATCGCTCCGGCAGGACAGACATCCAGACATTTACTGCACCCCACTTTTTGAGAACGCGCATGAGCGCAGATGTCTTGATTGGTATCGACATAGATCGGCTTTTCAAATTCACCAACCATCCCGGATAGCTCGATAACGGCGCGCAGGACCGACGCCGGGTCGCCCGGGTCGACATATTTGTAGCCATCTCTATGGGAATGCCCAGTGACCAGAGGCGTACCACCCGAGATATCGAGAATAACGCTACAACTGGTTTTTGCTCCGTCCCTTGCCAATACAAATTGCAGAGTATCGCGAGCCGACGGCATGATTGGCGCATAGTTGTTGACGATAAGTTCGAACTGCCCGAACGAGCCAGTTAAAGCATCAATATCTCCGCGATAGATGGGAACGTCGGAAATCCGTGGCAGGAGAATTTCATTCTCGGCACTTAGCAGTAGAGTGACCGAGAGGTGCTCCGAAAGCAGTTTTGCGGCGTCAAGAGCTTCCTGTCCTGCGCCATAAACAAGGCACATGCCATCAGATGTGATGGATTTTAATCGGGTGGGATTTGATGTGTAATTGGCGGTTTGCAGAAGTGCCGCCATTTTGGGGCCAGCCTTGTCACCTTCGAGTGACCAACCGGCGTTCTCCCGAATATTGACGAAAGATACTTCGCCACCTTTGCCGTGTTCCTCGGCAACTTCGTGAAAGAGTGGTGCTTCCTGAGTGCAGGCAACCAGTAGTTTTTCATCGCCTTGCAAAGCGGCTTCAAACCTTGCCAGCTGAGTACGGCACAAATTGTCATGCACCGTTCCAATATCCCTGCCCAATGCTTTCGACAGGTGATCTGCATCGACGGTCATGCTTCCTTCGCAATTACAGATCAGGCAGTTTTTACCGTTTTGCACCATCTTCAACCCAACATCAGTCCTGTTTGAAACAATCTATACAGTTGGCTGGCTCGCTCCAAATTCAAAGTTTCCTTGGCATTTGTGCGCCTTGCTGTAATCTTGATTGTGGAGGAACGGCATGGCCAAGACAACAACAAGCATTGACCAAAGTCAGATCACGATCGCCCTTGGTATTGTGGTCGAAAAGAAGAAGTCGAACCATCCATGGGCAGACTGGACCTGGACTCCGGTCTCTGCGTTTCTAAACGGCGATCCACAAATACAATGGGTAGAGCTGATGCGCAGTGAAGATCGCATACAGTATCATGCGGGAACTCTCCTGCTGACACTCCACCGCAAGGACACGGAGGCTTTGCGCGCAAATCTGATGCTGCCATCTCCCGAGCTCTATGTAGCTTTGCAGGAACACGAAGATCTCAGTTCTGAGTTCCCATATTTCCCTCATGCAGTAACAGCTTCGGCCTATGATGCGCAGGATATGACAGATGCGGGAGATGATATCGTTGAAAAAATAGCGATGCCCGAACCAGTGGCTGCTCTGATACAAGCATTTGTGGAGAGACATCACGTGGAAGAAGAGTTCATCAAGCGCAAACGCGACAAGTTGAAACTGGAAGAACAGAAATTCGGAAAAGAACCGATCTTTGCAAAACAAACGCGCCATTAGCAGAAGAGCAGGCAACCATGGCCGATGATGATGAACCAGAAGGGATGATGTCGCGCTGGTCAAAACGTAAGCTGGCGGTTGTCAGGGCCGGGCCTGAACCTGAACAAGAACCACTTTCTCCAGATATATCGACCGAGGAGACAGCTCGAAGAGAGACTGAATTGCAGGCCAACCGGGAAGCGGCTGAAGCGGTTGATCTGGAGGCTTTGACTGATGAAAGTGACTTTTCGGTCTTTTTGAAAGATGGGGTGCCCGATCTCTTGAGAAAACAGGCCATGATGATTCTGTGGCGCAGCAATCCGGTCTTCGCAAATGTTGACGGACTGGTGGACTATGATGATGATTTCGGTAGCCCGGATCTTATTATGAAGACCTTCAAATCGGCCTATCAGGCCGGCAGAGGTTATCTTGATCTGTTTAAGGAAGATGAGGAGCCGGCAAAAACTGAGTCAGATCCCGGCGCTGTTCAACCAGCGGAAGAAAGTCCGGAAAGTAACGTGTTGGAAGAGGTTGACGAGAAGCCTGTCAATGATGAGCCTTTGGTCGAAACGGTCGCCGATCACGCAGAAAATTTGACTATCGATGAAGAAGTTTTGATAGACGAGGCGCCTAAGAAGGTATCTCTTCGAAAACGACTGGAGCTCTAGCAGTCGGACTAGATGCTTGGATCCGCCAGATGATTGCGCAGCATTTCCTGATATGATTTTAGCATCTCGGTTACGAAAGGTTCATGCTCGTCAACTTCAAGCACATTCTTTGCCACGTGGGCGTTGTAGCGGGCCGCGGCGTAGAGAAACGCCATATGCAAGTCGGTTGCAGTTACAGTTTGATTTTGATTGTTGGCCAGGTCGATGAATTTGTCAGCAATTTCCATAAACCTGCGATCTGTCATCTCGCCACGCGCCTGTGCCGCACGGCGCTCCCGTCGGTTGGATTTTTTGTAATCATCCATCGATAAATTCCTGTCACCGAGGTTTCGCATTGGGCATGAACAGGGTTTCACCTGAAATCTTGTAACCTGCGATCAGACTCTGCGCATGCGGGCCAGTCAACCAGTTTTCCAGCTTTATCGCGAGATCGTTTTTCACGTGCGGGTGCAATTTCGGTGAAACTGGCAGATAGGCGTATTGATTGAAAAGAACGGGGTCGCCGGAGAACAGAAGCCGCAATTCACCCTTGTTTTTGAATTTGAGCCAGCTTGCCCGGTCCGACATGACATAAGCGTTCATGCCGCTGGCCGTATTTAAAGTACTTCCCATTCCCGAACCTCCGGCCCGATACCAGGCAGGGGAAAATTTATTGGCTTCAAAGCCAGAAAGTTTCCATAGAGACAGTTCTTTGCGGTGGGTGCCGCTGTCATCGCCTCTGCTCACAAAAACCGACCGGGTTTCTTCAATCGCCTTCAGCGCTTCCACGACGTTTGTTGCGGCTGCCACTCGGGCTGGATCGTTTGTGGGACCAACGATCACAAAATCATTATACATGATTTCGCGACGATGCGTTCCGTAACCATCTGATACGAAGACTTCCTCCGCACTTTTGGAATGCACCAGAATGGCGTCGACATCACCCGCGCGCCCAAGCTTCAATGCCTGACCGGTGCCGACAACAATCAGCTGGACCTCAACTCCAATACCCTTTTGTATTTCCGGAAGTAGAATGTCTGAAAGACCTGAATTATGGAATGAAGTGGTTACCGCCATGCGCATGTTGTCGGCCTGAGCAGGCCAGCTAAACGATAGTATCATAATGAAGAACAATAGCTTGTAGGCCAAAGTCATTCGATAATATCCCCCTTTAGATAAGCCTGCGCTGCGGCTGATTGGGCATTGTCGAAGAATGTTTTTGCAGCAGAATGTTCACTGACTTTCCCCTTGTTAAGAAAAACTATCTCGCTGGCAAGACGTTTGGCCTGGCCGATATCGTGCGTGGTCATGATGATGCGCGCGCCATTTTTCGAGGCATCCTTCAAGATAGTTTCGATTTCCCGTGTCGATTTCCCGTCAAGATTGGTGGTGGGTTCGTCAAGGAAGATCACCTCTGGTTGGGTGATGAGCGCGCGGGCCAGTGCGAGTTTTTGCCGTTCACCGCCCGATAGATACATCGCATCCAGACCCAGTCTGGCTTCGATGCCAACTTTTGCGGCCCAGTAGCTGGCTTGCTTGTTGGTTTCAGCAGCTTTGAGCCCCGCCAGGCGAAGCGGATAGGCGATGTTATCACGAACCGATCTGCGCATCATGACAGGTGTCTGGAAGACAAAAGTCTGACGCGTGCGAGCAATGTCATGGGTACAATTCCACGACACCATACCGTCGCTTGGACGTTGAAGCCCATGCATCAGACGCAATAAAGTGGTTTTACCTGAGCCATTAGGGCCCATGACAATGGTGAACCCGACGGCATCCAGATCCAGGGAAATATCATTCAAAATGGATTTCCCGCGCTTTCGTACACTTACTTTATTGATCGAAACAGGAAGAATAGATGGTATCACCACTGACCCGCCCTCTCGGTTTTCGACAGGCGATGGATGATTATGTTGACTGCAATGGCTAGAGCGATCAGCACGAAACCAAGTCCCAGAGCAAGAGCAAAGTCTCCTTTGCCCGTCTCCAGCGCTATGGCGGAGGTCAGCACCCGGGTTACATGATCAATATTACCACCGACGATCATGATAGCCCCGACTTCTCCTATGCCTCTCCCAAAGCCAGCCAGCGACGCAGTTAATAGAGATCTGCGGGCATCCCAGATCAGTGTGATCATGCGTTGGCGTTTTGTCGTGTTCAGTGAAATAAGAAGATCATGATAGTCGGCCCAAAGGTCTCGAATGGCCTGGTGAGCGATGGACGCAATAAGCGGCATGATAATGATCACTTGCGCGATGATCATCGCGGTGGGTGTGAAAAGCAGACCAAACACACCCAGCGGTCCGGATCGGGAGAACAGAATATAGACAATCAGCCCCACAACCACCGGGGGTAGCCCCATCATGGCGTTGAGAAAAGCAATTGTTAAACGACGAAACCTGAATCTATTGACAGCGAGCCAGGCACCAAGAGGCAACCCAATCGCCGATGCGACGATTACCGCCGTAACTGTTACATGCAGGGAGCGCAAAATGATCTCATAGAGATCAGCATCGAAACTCAAGATAAGCCTGAAAGCATTCAATACGCCGAACCAGAGATCGCTCATATTTTACAGATCATCCGGCTGGTTGTTTCGTTTCAGAGTTTTCGCACAGGCGAGCAGAGCGTCAATGTCTGAATATTCAAGTTCAAAAGGTGAATAAAGTACAGGCTTTTCAAGGCCTATTTTGTCACCTTTGAACTGGATGATGGAGAGATGAGGCAGACGCCTGTGAAAATCGGCAAATCGATCTTCCCAGTTTGGTAGCGCATTGATGCAACACCATTTGCCGGTTTTACAATATGCCTGTTCCGTCGTCTTATTCTGCAGCTTTTTCAAATTTGGATATCTGGTGATAGGCACCGTCCAGATAGATTAACGGGTCAATGCTCCCGCTGGTACTCGACAAAACCCTTCCCAGAACGACCCGGTGACTGCCGGCACTGACGGCACTTTCAACATCGCAGTGGAATATCGTTGCGCCGTCAACAACAGGGGCGCCATTTTTAATTTCAAAACCATCAAAGCGGCTCGAAAGTTGATTATCGTGGCGTCCGGCAAACCGGTCCGACACCATCTGCTCATCGCTTGGCAGGACAGTGATGGTAAAACTTCCGTTTTTTTCTACCAGCTCCGTGATTTTTGATTCTGCATTGAGGCATACCAGTGCCATTGGCGGATCAGCGGATACCGAACAAAATGCAGAAACCGTTGCGCCGTGCTGTCCTGCCTCGCCATTGGTGCTGACAACGGTGACACTGTGTGCAACGCAACGCATGGCTGCAACAAACTCATCTCGCTTCGACATTGTCGCGACGGCTCCTTGTCAAATTTTCCGCTGAAATTCTGTTGTGCTGATAAGATAGATTTACAGGTCAACTTGACCGGGTGGTTTGAACCTCTCAACCATTTGTTGGATAGTCCACAAACATCTCCAATAGCAATCATAACCTGAAAATCCAAGGACCGACCCATGAGTGAAATTCCGGAAAAAATGCGGGCATTTGTTTTGCATGGTCACGGTGACTTCGAGCAATTGCGTTTGCACAGCGATTGGCCGACCCCCAAGCCTTCTGACGGGCAGGTTCTGATTCATGTAAAAGCCTGTGGTCTGAACAATACAGATATCAATACCCGCACTGGCTGGTATTCGAAGTCTGTTACCGAGGCTACGACAGGAGCCGCCTATGAGGGAGATCAAAATGACGACGGCGGTTGGGATGGTGGTATTAATTTTCCCCGCATTCAGGGTGGTGATGTTGTCGGGAACATCGTTTCTGTTGGTCGTAACGTCGATCCGAAACTGATCGGCAGACGGGTCATCGTCGATACCATTTTGCGCGATTGGGATGACCCGGCCAATTTTGAATCAACCGGCTACCTGGGGTCGGCCATTGATGGTGGATTTGCAGATTATATGGTTGTTGATTCTCAAAACGCATGCGCGATTGAGGTTGATTTGTCTGATGCGGAACTGGCGACATTTGCCATTGCCTATTCCACCGCTGAAAACCTGCTCAACCGTGCGCGCGTGAATGAGGGGGATACTGTGCTCATTCCAGGCGCATCGGGTGGCGTGGGATCGGCGCTCGTTCAGCTTGCAAACCGACGGGGCGCCACAACGATTGCTATGGCATCACGTGAAAAACACGCTGATGTTGCCCGATTCAATCCAACGGCACTTTTGCCTCGCAAACCTGATGATCTGAAACGCGCATTGCAGCATGCAATTGGGCGCGAAACGGTAAGCGTGGTGACTGATATTGCGGGAGGTGATCAGTTCCCGACCTTGATTGATGTTCTGGAGCGCGGCGGTCGATACGCTTGTTCAGGGGCAATTGCGGGGCCCATCGTGGATCTCGATCTGCGTACGATGTATCTAAAGGATCTGACTTTCCACGGGTGTACCATTTTTGAGCCCAAGGTTTTCCCCAGCCTCGTTCGTTACATCGAGGCTGGGGAAATCAAACCGATATTGGCTGCTATCTACCCTCTTGAAGAGCTGCATGAAGCTCAGAAAGCCTTTATTGCGAAGAAGCACACCGGCAATATTGTGGTGACAATGGATTAGGTGGCGCTGTCCTGCCTGCGCGATGATAACTTGATCCGAGAGGCTCGGTGCTTGCTCGCGGATAGTTTCCGCCGCGGAAAATACGACCCCGGACTGAGTTCCACGATCTTCAGTTTCGGTTGTGGTCCACGATAGGGAGTAGATCGCCTGACAGACAATTGCCGGCTACGAACCGAGGTAAGACTTGATAGTTTCCTCAGTCCCGTCTTTCCAGATTGCGTTGAGCCATCTGGAGAAAATGTCGACGAAGGGCTGATGATCTGAAAGGTCACCATAGAGCTGACGTTGATTAATCCATACAGCGGGATCAGATTTGGCGGCTTTCGCGGCAGTTTGCAGCGAGCCCCAGAACGGATCGTTGGGCTCAATCTCGCTGCCATCCTCGCGAGACCCTTCACACATGCGGGCCCACAGAGCCTGTGACAGGGCAAGTCCTTCGACCGTTGAATTGGCTGACAGGGCATCCCGGATAACAGGTATGATGAATGCAGTGTGGCGTGATGAACCGTCAAAGGCTACTCGCCTGACCGTATCGACAATTTGTGGATTGGAAAACCGCTTATCAACCAGATCGATATAGGCCGATGGCGGCATTCCCGGCACAGCATGGACATGCGGCGCGACTTCTTCCAGTGCGATTTTTCGAAACAATGAGCTAATGAGCGGATGGTCCATACAATGAGCGATAGTCTCAATCGAAAGGACTTCCCCAGCATCGGAAATTATCTGATGACCGCCATTGAGAATACGGATCTTCATCGCTTCGAAGGGATGAACATCATTGGTTAGGGTGGCTCCGGCTTTTTCCCATTGCGGTCGCCCTGCACAAAAATCGTCTTCTATCACCCATTGACGAAAATTTTCGTGAGTAACTGGAGCCGCATCGTCGATACCAAACTCCTTGGCAAGAGCCAGTTCCTTGAACCCGGTTGCAGGCACAATGCAATCGACCATGGCATTTGGAAACGAGCAATTCGTATCAATCCAGTCAGCGAGATCAGGATCGCTGAGCCGTGCCAGCGAAACAAGTGTTTGTCGCAGGATGGTACCATTACCCTGCAGATTGTCACAGGACTGGCAGGTGAACGGGCCTGTTCCCGCATCGCGTCTTTTCTTGAGCGCAGCAATCATTGCACCAAATGCAGTAGAGGGATTGTCTGGATTTGCGGCATCAAAACGTATGTCGCAGTGGCCCGCATCGAAGCTGCCCGTGGCGGGATCAATATAATACCCCCCCTCTGTCACCGTCAGTGAAACGATGCGGATGGCCGGATCGGCCATCTGTTCGATCAAGAGGCCATTTCCTTCCTCAATCGGCATATAGCCGACCATCGAACCGACAATTGTGGCGGACTTGCCTGAAGGGTCAAGCTCTATAAGGGTGGTCAGATAGTCCTGGGCTGCGAGCTTTTTTCTTTGCTCTTCATCATAGGGACGTACACCCGCTCCAATAATTGCCCAATCATGCGCAAGGCCCTGTTGCATCAAACAATGCAAATACCAGGCCTGATGCGCGCGATGAAAATTCCCCAGCCCGATATGCACGATGCCAGGCGTAAGTTTTGAACGGTCATAGGTCGGAGTAAGCACCTGCTCCGGCAACGTATGCAGAGCCGCGTTTGAAAGTTTGGCCGGTGCTGTCATCAGCTCATCCAATTGCCGCCATCCACATTGAGTGTTTGGGCGGTGATGTACCGGGCGGTATCAGATGCCAGAAATACGCAAGGGTCTGCCACATCTGCGGGGTCTCCCATGCGGCCAAGCGGAACAGCATCGCCAACTTCGCGTTTCTTCTGGCCTATGGGCTTACCTTCATATTCTGAAAATTGCGCGTCAACGATGTCCCACATTGGGGTATCAATCACACCCGGCGCAATCGCGTTGACCCGTATATTATCGCCCGCAAGTTCCAGAGCGAGAGATTGAGTGACTGAAATGATCGCCGCCTTGGTCGAGCAATAGATCGTAATATTCGGTTCTCCACGGCGTCCTGCCTGACTGGCGAAATTGATGATTGCCCCTCCGCCCCGCTTTCTCATCACCGGCACCACGGCCTGTATGGCAAAGATCGTGCCGCCGACATTCACATCATATTGGTGGCGATAGTCCTCAGGCGTGATCTTGTCGATGGACGCCATATTGAAGATGCCTGCATTGTTTACGAGTAGATCAATGCCCCCCCAGGCCTCTTCTACCGTGGCCACGCCATTTTGGATGGAGGAAGCATCTGTTACATCCATTGTGATAGCCATTGCGGCATCACCTAAAGAATTTGCCGTCTCCTGCGCTTCACTTTCTCGAAGGTCCGCCACAGCAATGCGCGCGCCTTCGCGAACGCAGGCTTCGCAAATTGCCCGGCCAATGCCACGTGCACCGCCTGTAACCAGCCCGATCTTTCCATCAAGCATTCCCATCAGATGGCCAGACCTGTTGCATCAAATCGATGGAGTTTATCAACTTGGGGTGTAAGCCACGCGACATCCCCATGGTGTAAATCGATTTCACCATCCGCCCGAACATTAACGGTGCCGATACCCTCAGCCTCAATATGCAGAAACGTGTCTGATCCCAGGTGTTCGGAAACGCCAACTGTGCCTTTCCACTTACCCTTCGTTTTGGACACTTCGAGATGCTCAGGGCGTATCCCCACGGTGGGGGCACCTAGTTCCGTTGCGGCATCACCCTTGATGATATTCATCTTGGGAGAGCCAATAAATTCTGCAACAAACAAATTGCGCGGGTTCTTATACAAATCGATGGGTGCCCCAACTTGCTCGATAATACCATCGCGCAGCACCACGATCTTGTTTGCCATCGTCATAGCTTCAACCTGGTCGTGGGTGACGTAAATCATGGTCGTAGCCAGCGTCTGATGCAGTTCGGAAATTTCCAGCCGCATGTTGCCGCGCAGCGCCGCATCAAGGTTGGAGAGCGGCTCGTCAAAAAGAAACGCATCGGGTTCGCGCACGATAGCGCGACCAATAGCCACCCGTTGCCGCTGTCCGCCAGACAGTTGGCCGGGACGACGGTCAATATAGTCTGAGAGATTCAAGACGCGCGCCGCTTCGTCTACCTTGCGGTTGATCTCCGTCTTGTCGACACCGGCCATCTTCAAAGGGAAAGCAATGTTTTTACGTACGCTCATATGTGGATAGAGCGCATAAGACTGGAATACCATTGCCAGGCCACGTTTGGCCGGGGGGATAGCGGTTGCATCGGTCCCGTTGATTTCTATGTGGCCCGAGGTGACGTCCTCAAGCCCTGCGATCAAACGCAGTAAAGTAGATTTGCCGCAACCGGACGGTCCAACAAACACAACAAACTCGCCATCCTCGATTTCCAAATTGATCGGTTTGATGACTTCAACAGTGCCGAAGCTTTTCGTCACCTCTTTGAGGGTAATACGCCCCATATCAATTCACCCTTGTTGTTGTCATCATTTCACCGCACCGAAAGTCAGCCCTCGAACAAGCTGTTTCTGGCTGAACCAGCCGAGGATCAGAATCGGCAAAATAGCCATTGTCGAAGCTGCCGAGAGTTTGGCATAGAACAGGCCTTCAGGGCTGGAATAACTGGCGATGAATGCAGTTAGCGGCCCAGCTTTTGCAGCCGTTAGATTCAATGTCCAAAAGGCTTCATTCCACGCAAGTATGAAGTTGAGAAGCAGCGTTGAAGCGATGCCAGGCACGGCCATAGGCGTCAGCACATAAAGGATTTCGGACTTGAGTGAGGCTCCATCCATACGCGCCGCTTCGAGAATATCGACAGGGATTTCGCGAAAATAAGTGTAAAGCATCCAGACGATGATCGGCAGGTTGATCAGCATAATAACGATGGTCAGACCCAGAACGCTATCGAGCAGCCCAAATTTGATAAACAACAGATAGATCGGATAGAGCACCCCAACTGCCGGCAGCATCTTCGTTGAGAGCATCCACAACAGAATGTCCTTGGTGCGCTTTGAAGGAACGAAGGCCATGGACCAAGCTGCGGGAATTGCAATTATGACCCCCAGGAGTGTCGAACCACCGGCGATGAAGATCGAGTTCCAAAGGAAACGGGCGTAGTTTGAGCGCTCCTGAACCACTGAATAGTTTTCCAAGGTCCAGTCAAAAAACAGGAATATCGGCGGATCGTTAATCGCCTGTGCCTCAGTTTTAAAGCTGGTTAGGATGGTCCAAAGGATCGGAAAAAAGATCAGCAGTCCAATTGCCCATGCAAGCACCGTGTTGATTGTTTTTCGTTGCGTCGTGATTGAACGGGCCATGGTTTTATCTCCTCACGCGTCGAGATTCTTGCCAACGATGCGCATCAGGAAGATTGCAACGATGTTGGCGAGGATAACCGCGTATATGCCGCCCGCAGACCCCAGCCCGATATTCTGGCTCTCCAGCACACGTTGAAAGATCAGATAGGAAAGTGTTTTTGTGCCGAAAGCTCCCCCTGTGGTTACGAAGATTTCTGCAAAGATCGATAGAAGGAAGATCGTCTGGATCAAAACAACAATGGTAATCGCGCGCGCCAGGTGCGGAAGGACGATGTAACCAAAACGCTGCAGCGGGTTTGCACCGTCCATCTCGGAAGCTTCCAGCCGCTCACCATCCAGCGATTGAACGGCTGTCAGCAGAATAAGCGTCGCAAAGGGCAACCACTGCCAACTGACGATCATAATGATTGATTGAACCGATGCCTGTGACAGCCATTCCACGGGAGTCGCACCAAAGAACTTCCAAAGATGCGCAAACAGGCCGTTTACGGGATCCATAAAGATGTTCTTCCAAACAAGCGCCGACACGGTCGGCATCACGAAGAATGGTGCGATGACAAGAATGCGGACAACACCTTGTCCCCACATTGGCTGATCAAGAAGAAGGGCGAGCAGAATGCCGAAGACCACAGTGATAATGAGCACCCCGCCCACAATGATCAGGGTCGTTTGTACACTAGGCCAAAAGGAACTCGAACTGACAAAACGAACGTAGTTGTCGAAACCGACCCAACCCTGGTCGCCGCCGCGAAGGGGGAGATATTTTCGAAACGAAAACCACAAGGTCATCGTCAAAGGAACAAGCATCCAACCGAGAAGCAGGATTACAGCGGGAGCCATCATAAGGCGTGCTGCAGATCTGGAGTTCTGAGTTGCCATTGGACGCACCTCTCTTGTTGACAGGATTCCTGTCCGAGATGTTTGCTTCGGTTGTAACGGTATTAAGGGGAGGGGCCGCGATTATCGCGGCCCCTCAATTGTTGAAGTGCTTACTTGTAGCCAGCAGCTTCCATGGCGTCGTTGGTCAACGCCTGCGCTTTAGCCAGCGCTTCTTCGATTGTCTGCTGACCGGCATAGGCAGCTGAGAATTCCTGACTTACGTCAGTTGCAATACCAGCAAACTCCGGGATCGCAGCGAATTGCACGCCTACATAAGGGCTCGGCTTGACGGTCGAGTTGTCAGGATCAGCCGACAGGATTGAGTCCAGCGTCATCTTGGCAAACGGGATATCCTTGTAGTTCGGGTTTTCGTACAAAGATGTACGTGCACCCGGAGGAACGTTTGCCCAGCCTTCTTTCTCGGCTACCAGCTCAATGTAGCTTTTCGAGGTTGCCCACTCGATAAACTCTTTTGCAGCAGCTTCTTTTTTCGTGCCGGCCGGAATAGCCAGAGCCCAGGCCCAAAGCCAGTTGGAACGTTTGCCAAGACCATTATCAGGTGCCAGCGCAAACCCTACCTTGTCAGCGACGGTCGAGTCTTTTGGATTGGTCACGAAGGATGCAGCAACTGTCGCATCAATCCACATGCCGCACTTGCCTTGCTGGAAGAGAGACAGGTTTTCGTTAAATCCATTGGTTGCATAACCTGGAGGACCTGATTCAGTCATCATGCCTTTGAAAAAGGTCAGCGTGTTCTTCCACTCTTCGGTGTCGAACTGAGCATTCCACTTTTCATCGAACCAACGTGCGCCGAATGAGTTTGACATCGCTGTGATAAAAGCGCCGCCTTCACCCCAGCCGGCCTTACCGCGCAGGCAGATGCCGTTGATCTCGTTATCGCGATCAGTCATTGCGGCAGCAGCTTTGCGAATGAATTCCCATGTTGGGGCATCCGGCATTTTCATCCCGGCTTTTTCCATCAGGTCAGAACGATACATGACCATCGAGCTTTCACCGTAAAACGGTGCTGCAAACATGGTGCCCTCATAAGAAAGGCCACCTTTCATGGCAGGCAGGATATCGGCTGCGTCATATTCCGCAGACAAATCGTTGAGTGAGACGAGCCAGCCGTTCTTACCCCAGATCGGTGTTTCGTACATGCCAATTGTCATGATGTCGAAAGCGCCGCCCTTGGTGGTGATGTCGGTCGTAACGCGCTGACGCAGAACGTTTTCTTCCAAAGTCACCCATTCAACTTTGTGGCCGGTCTTTTTGGTGAAGTCGTCCGTATATTTCTGCATACGGATCATGTCACCGTTGTTCACGGTTGCGATGGTGAGCGTTTTAGAGTGGCCATCGGCGAGTGCGGTCGACGCCAGAAGCGACATGACCGTTGCACCTATTGTGGTGCGAATAAGATTTTTCATTGAGATTTCCTCCCTGAGATACAGGCAAATTGCAGTTACGCAAAAAAATCGTACGATGATCCAAACTGCAGAGTCAATTAAAATTTACGCCCGTAAAATTTAAGCTGAGGATCTTAGAACCAATTGGCCTTCGAAAAGGATTTCAGGTCGCCCTTTGGCTGGTTCCGTACCGTCTATGAGGTCAAACAGGATTTCAACGCTTCTTCCGGCAATAGACTTGTAATCCTGGGCGACGGTTGTCAGTGGTGGACTCGTAAATTGCGACCAGGGATGGTCGTCGTGGCCGGCAACGCGCAAGGCACATCCGGGTCCATGCCCAACCCTGAGCCCTTTTTGATAGGCCGCTGCCAGAAAACCGATCGCCAGACGGTCATTGCTGCACAATACCGTATCCGAAGGCAATGATTTCGCCTCAATCAACCTGGTACCCTCTTCAAGGCCAATGCGTTCGAAATCCCATCCGCCGCCCGGGGCCTGAACAACCAAGGGGTTGTGCCCGAGCCGCTCCATCGCCTGAACATAGGCGTCGCGTCGCTTGTTGGCGTTTGGATTGACCGGCGGCATCTCGAAGAAACAAGGCGGCTCGCCAGTTCGACACAGATAATCGACTATCAACGGAATGCTTTGAAAGTTGTCAGAACCGACGAAAGCCTTGCCAACATCAACATTGCTGTCGAAAATCACCGTGGGGACCTCGTCGGTGAATCGCTGGACATTCAGCAGTTCGGAATTCCGGCCAAGCGGCGCAATCAGGGCGCCAGCTGGGCGAAGAGATTGCAGCGTGTCCATTGCATTGTTTTCGAGGTCTTTCTCACCGTGGGAACTGAACACAATAGGCCAATAACCGGCATCAATGCATTGCCGCTCGATCATACGAACAATTTCGGCGAAGAACGGATCAGCCAGATAGGGCACCACAATGCCAATGGTCTTTGTCAGTTTTCTGTTTTGATTGATGGCGAAAATATTGGGCCGGTAGTCATATTCCTCAAGCGCATTTTCGATGCGTGTACGCGATGATTGGCGAACGCTCTCAGGGTCATGAAAATATTTCGAGAGAGTAGGGCGCGAAAGGCCGCTGACCTCCGCAAACTCCTCCATATTCCTGATGCGTTTACTTGTCATGCGATCCTTGCTGTCCGACTATCGCTTTAGAAACCATCAAAATCACGCATCATTCTTTTACGCGCGATAAGTTTATTCTTGACAGTAGCTCTGCTATGGAACGGCGGTCAAGCATCTCTATCGGTGGCTATGGGTTTCAGCCATTCCCTGTGTGATGTAGCTGCGCCACTACATTCTTGCGTCAGTCCCGGTCAGGCCTGCACTTCGATGTACCAGCAGCAACTGGGACTGGAAGGCTTGGTTATGGGAGACCAAGACCAGGACAAAAGATGTCTTGCTCCGGATTGAAGGGTATTTTGATCTCGAAGCCAGACTTATCTGCGCACTGCCTGACACGCTAGAAATCCTTCTGGGCCACTACACATTGCATGCTTCCAGAAATAGAAGTGCAGCCACAAATATCTTTGTCCGATGGCTGAGAAGCACGATGTAGATCTGTACCGGTTGACTAAAAATTGTCTGTCATTTCCGGCTTTAGAATTTGGCTCAGACACGTTCTGCTGGTCTTCAGCTCCGGTGCTGTTTTCGGCCAACGGGCCGGGAGAAGCAGCTCGTTTGGTGAGGTCATGGTGTGCCGGGGAGCCGATCATCCGGCCCACTTTAACCCATAGCGTGTTTATGCAAGTGTGCTTGCCAACGAGCCTTTGGCTGGCAAGCCAAATGTATATTTTCTGGGAGGAAACGACATGAAACTATTCAAGAAACTCGCACTGACCACCGCTGCGGTGGCGCTCTGTTCGACTGCTTATGCAACTGACCAAGCGACTTTAATGAAGGGCAAAACCGTTGAATGGACAATTCCGTTTTCTGAAAAAGGTGGTTCAGCAAAATGGGCCAATTTCTTTGCCCCGCTTCTGGGTGAAGCGACAGGTGCAACCGTTGTTGTGAAATTCATGCCGGGTGCCGGCTCGACCAAGGGTGCCAATTGGTTTCAGAAGCAGACCAATGGTGACGGCACGGTCATGTTCGGTTCATCCGGTTCAACGCAGTTCCCGTATCTGCTTAGCGACCCGCGCGTAAAGTATGAGTACAAGGACTGGAACCCGGTTATGGCGACCGGTACCGGTGGCGTCGCCTACCTGCCACCAGCATTGGCTGCAAAATTTGATGGCAGTGCAAATGGCCTTAAAGGCGAGAACTTTATCTATGGCTCGCAGGGCGCAACACGCCTTGATTTGGTTCCACTGCTGGCCTGGAAAATGCTTGGCCTTAAAGTCGAACCGGTCTTTGGCATCAAGGGTCGCGGTGATGGTCGCCTGATGTTTGAGCGTGGCGAAGCCAACATCGACTACCAGACTTCGTCGTCTTACCTGAAGGGCGTGCAGCCGTTGGTCGACGCCGGCAAAGCCGTTCCAATGATGACCTGGGGATCGCTTGACGCATCCGGTGCTGTTGTGCGTGATCCGACCTTCCCGGATGTCGCAACTTTCAAGGAAGTCTGTGAAAAAACCGATGGTTGCGAAACCAAGGGGGAAGCGTGGGATGCCTGGAAAGCTTTCTTCACGGCCGGCTTCCCCGTTCAGAAAATCGCTTTCTTGCCACAGGGCACGCCGCAGGAGGTGATCGACTCTTATGTTGCTGCTTTCACGGCTGTAAAAGCACGCGACAATTTTGCGAAAATTTCCGGCAAGCGCCTTGGTAAATACCCGATGTTTGTGGGTGCCGATGCACAGGCCGCTCTTGAACGGGCCGTGTCCGTTCCAGACAGCGCCAAAACTTTCGTGTTGAACTGGCTGAAGGAAGACTACGGCGTAGAGATCAAAAAGTAAGTCTCCAGCTTATTGGCGCCCCGGCCTCGGTTGGGGCGTTTTTCATTTCCGGGAGGCGATCATGGAGATATTTGCAACAGCGCTGCCTGCCCTGGCAGAGGCTTTCACGCTGATCTTGCAGCCTTCCGCCTTGCTCTACCTGTTACTCGGCGTGGTCATGGGACTCGCCATCGGCGTATTCCCCGGTCTTGGCGGCATTGCCGGACTTTCCCTCGTCCTCCCCTTTGTCTTCGGTATGGATACGGTCAACGGCCTGGCCCTGATGATTGGCATGGTCGCTGTGGTGCCGACATCTGACACGTTTGCCAGTGTGCTGATGGGAATCCCCGGATCAACGGCCTCCCAGGCCACGGTGCTGGATGGCTTTCCGCTTGCTAAAAAAGGTGAGGCGGCGCGTGCTCTTTCTGCGGCATTTGCCTCATCACTGTTCGGCGGGCTTTTAGGGGCTGCATTTCTGACATTCTTCATTCTGGTTGCCCGCCCCGTCGTGCTGGCGTTTGCCTTGCCTGAAATGCTGATGATCACCATTTTGGGTCTTTCCATGATCGCCATCCTTGCGGGCCGTTTACCCATCAAAGGCATCGCAGCCGCAGGTCTTGGCCTGATGGTTGGAACAATTGGCGAGGGAGATGCCTATGGCGCGTTACGGATGTCGAGCTATGATTTCCCTTATCTTACAGATGGTCTGAAACTCGTCATCGTCGGTCTTGGGATTTTTGCAATCCCGGAAATAATTGCACTGCTTCGCAATGACAGTGCAATCTCCGGCACTGCCCGGCTGGGTGCGGGGTGGCTGGATGGTGTAAAGGACTGGTGGGCCAACATTTGGCTTTCAGTGCGTTGTTCAATCATTGGCGTCATCGTGGGCGTTATCCCCGGACTGGGCGGGTCGGTGGTGGATTGGATCGCCTACGGACACGCGGTGCAGACAACCAAGGACAAATCCGGATTTGGCAGCGGCGAAATTCGTGGGGTCATCGGACCGGAGAGTTCCAACAATGCCAAGGAAGGCGGCGGTTTGGTGCCGACCCTGATATTTGGCATCCCCGGCTCGGGCTCCATGGCCATCTTCATGGGCGCAGTGGCGCTCCTTGGCTCCGGCGATATCGAGATGGGTCCGCAAATGCTGTCCGGCAGTTATCTCGATATAACCTATGCGATTGTCTGGTTCCTCGCTCTTGCCAATGTGCTGGGAACAATCCTTTGCATCGGATTGTCAGGCACGATTGCTCAGCTGACCACAATTCGTTTCACGCTGCTTGCTCCATTTCTTTTCATGTTGATTTCGTTTGCCGCTTTCCAATCCAATCAGTCGCTTGGAGATCTGGTTGCGTTGTTTGGTATCGGTCTGCTGGGGATCTTTATGAAGCGGTTTGACTGGTCCCGCCCGGCATTTCTGATCGGCTTTGTTTTATCAAACCCGGTAGAAGGCTTCAGCAGCCAGGCCTGGCAGGTTTCAGGCTCAAAGTTTCGTCAGGGCTGGGATGTTGGCCTAAGCTACATATTCAGCCCGATAGTTCTGGTGCTTATTGCTATCACAGTATTGTCCATATTCTTTGCCCTGCGCCAGAAGCAGGCCATAGCGACAGAGGGTGCGATGGAATCCGGCTCCAAGCGGGCACCAATGATCTTTCTGTTGGTTATCATGGCCTATCTGTTGGTGGCGTTTTTCGATGCCAACGGCATCTCGGATCGTCAGATGACCGACAAAATCATCCCACTCTTGATTAGCAGCATCAGTTTCTTCGCGTGTGTCTATTTGCTCGTGACGATGATCCGGTCACCAGAAGGGTCAGAAATTTTTGCAGACAGCGAGAACGCCTCCCAAGAAGACTCTCCACCGCATGGTTTATGGAGTACGCTTGGATGGTTTGGCGCTCTCCTCGCTGGTTCGGCGGTATTGGGGTTCATTGTTGCCCTGGCTGGATTCCTGCTCGCTTTTTTCCGCTTTCGGGCCGGGCTTGAATGGTCGCGCGTTTTTATATTGACGGCCTGTGGCCTTGGCCTCATCTGTTTCCTGGCTTTGATGCTCAACCGTGATTTCCCACCGGGAGTCGTTCAGGAATACATTAATCTTCCCTGGCCTGTCGGCCCTGACAAAACCTGGTTTCGCTGACATGAAGCAACGTGAAATCCCCTGCATTCTTATGCGTGGCGGGACGTCCCGCGCACCGTATTACAATCGCGCGGATCTGCCGGAAGATAAGGATGCTCTGGGCGAAGTCTTGATGGCTACAATGGGTGCTGGTTCTCCGTTCCAAACCGACGGTATAGGCGGCGGGCAACCCACCACCAGCAAGGTTGCCATGCTGTCGCAGTCTGATGATGACTGGGCTGATATCGATTACTTCTTCGCTCAGGTTCATACCGAAAAACGCGAAATCGATTTCTCTCCATCATGTGGCAACATTCTGTCCGGCGTGGGGCCAGCAGCACTGGAAATGGGGCTGATATCAGCAACAGGCAATGAGACAAACGTGCGGATCCGCAATACCAATACGGGTGCCTATATCGAGGCTATTGTACAAACACCCGGCGGTGACGTGATTTATGATGGCGACGCTCGCATTGATGGTGTTCCTGGAACTGCCGCTCCGGTCATCCTGAACTTCATGAATGTGATTGGTTCCAAGACGGGCGCTTTGTTTCCGACAGGTAATTCCATTGATGTCATCAATGGGCTGGAGGTCACCTGCATTGACGTTGCCATGCCGATGGTGATTGCGCGAGCCAGTGATTTCGGTGTGACTGGTTATGAGAGCCAGGAGGAACTGAACGCCGATAAGGGCCTGTTCGCAGCATTTGAACCGATCCGCATCAAAGCCGGCGAGATGATGGGTTTGAAGGATATCGCCAATTCGGTTGTGCCAAAGTTTGCACTTCTCGCAGAACCCAAGGATGGAGGCGCAATTGCTGCGCGATACTTCATGCCATGGAAATGCCATCCAAGTTACGCTGTCACAGGTTCCATCTGCACAGGCTCTTGTCTGCTCGTCCCCGGCACAGTCGCAGAAGGACTGGCGGCTGTGCCTGATCACAAGCCGACCCCGCTCAAAATCGAACACCCGTCGGGCGCTATCGACGTCATATTTGACTATGGCATTAGCGATAGAGGGTTCGAATTGAAGTCGGCAGGCCTGTTACGGACAGCGCGCAAGCTTTTCACGGGCCACGTTTCCATTCCCCGGAATGTCTGGAGCTAGGCCCACGCCCTGTTGCATCACCCGGATATTTGATTGGCGATTCTGCATGACAAGGCCGCGCCACTGACCCGGCGCAAGCCGTTGTTGACGAACGATCTGACTCCTTCCCGCGTTGCGATCCAGTATGTTATTGAAGCTCATCCTTTTTTTGGCAGAGATTCTCATCATGGCGCACTCACTTGTCTCTCTTACTCGCGCAGCCGTTTTGATTCTGGTGATGCCGACCGCGGCGGTTGCCCAGGAAAAAAGTGATTCCAACTGGTCGTTCTACGGACATCTCAACCTTGGCATCTGGAGCGCTGATGACGGATTTGATTCCGACACAACCTTCACCGAAAACGATAATTCCAACAGCCGCGCGGGCGTGATCTTCACCCACCCATTGTCAGGCGGTGGTGAATTTCGTCTTCATTTTGAAACAGCCTTTGGTCTGACTGGCTCCAATGCCATTTCCATTGGAAACAGCGATCTGGATCTTCGATTTCGACGCCAGGAACTCAGAAAGTTCGAGGCCATTGTGGCAACGCCTAATTTGGGAACTTTCTCCGCGGGGCAGGGCAGCATCGCTACGGATGGAAGCGGAGAAGCCGACTTCTCCGGCACGGACGTTGCCGCATATTCTGACTTGACGGATTTGGCCGGTTCGCAGGTTTTTCGCACAACCGCAGGTGCTGCGTCTGGCTTTTCGGTACGTTCAGGCTTCGGCTCCTTTGATGGCGGGCGAAGGTTTCGTATTCGGTATGATTCGCCGTCATTTAATGGATTTGGTCTGGCCGCAACCGCGGGGATCGAAATTTTGACACGCGGTGATTCCAATGAATATTACGACCTTGGCCTGACATATGACAAAGACTACGGTGACTTTCGCCTTGCTGGACGGCTGGGGTATTCGGTCAGAGGCCGTGCGGAAGAATTGCTTGTCGGCTCATTAGCCTATCTTCACAAGCCAACCGGCATAAATCTGGCCGTTGGGGCAGGTCAACAACAGCAAGGCGATGATGATTACGTCTATGTAAAAGCAGGTGTTATCCGTAACTGGTTGGATATCGGGTCTACGGCATTTTCGGTGGATTATTACGACGGAAGCAACTTCGGTGTAACCGGTTCTGATTCGCAGTCTGTTGGCCTTGCTGTCGTTCAAAAGATCGATCAGGCCAATCTCGAACTATTCGCGACCTATCGCATGTTCGAACTGTCGGACGTTGGTGTTGGTTTAAGAGATTTGGACGTCACGCTTATTGGAGCACGCTGGAGTTTTTAAAAACCCATGCCCATCAGATCACAGTTGCTACAGTTTTGTCCGCGCTGAACTGAAATTCAAATAACCGCAGAACGGCTCAGCCAAAGTTGCCCGTGCCCAATCATGCCTTCTGGAGTATTGCTTCGAGTTCATCGGTCAGCACATTTACTTCGCTGGCGGCAGCGCTTGTCCTGAAACGTTCAATTGGAGCGCTGCCCTGACTTAGCGTCTCGGCAAAGGCAATACGATTGCCGATCATCGCGTTTGCGCAAGAGCAATTCATTTTTTCAAGGGGGGCGCGAAGGTCCCGTGTCATGCGGGTGCGTGGTGCGGCCTTGTTGATGACCAAAATAGTCGGTGTTTTTTCCGTTCTGGCGAGTTCCACGGTGGGTTCCGTTGCCCAAAGATCAAGCGGAGAGGGGGTGACGGGTACTACGACCAGATCGGCAACTTCGATGGCAGGTCGGCCATCTGACCCCATTTTAGGAGGCGTATCCACGATCACATAGTCATGGGTTTTTGCAAGCTCACGAGCTTCATAACGGGCGCCCCATGCACTGGCGGTGCGGAACCCCAACCCGGGCTCATCGCCGGTGCGTTCGCAGCGCTCCATAAACCAGCGGCCAAGGCTCCCCTGCGGGTCGGTATCGAGTATGGCGACGGTGTTCTTTCGCCCACTCAGCGCAAGTGCCAGATTCGCGGCAATGGTTGTCTTGCCGGAACCGCCCTTTTGCTGGGCAACCGTAATGATTTTTGCGTTCATATGCCGACTTCCCACATCCTGTCCGGCTGTCGCGCAGTCAAACATCGCTTATCGGTGATCACAAGAGCAGCCGTTGTTTGGTCCAACGACAAGTTGGCCAAAGCTATAAAAATCATACTGTCCGTTACGCTCAACAACTCTGCGGCATCACTCGGCTGCGGGCCTTGGGGCAGGCTGCTGGCAGGTTTTGGATGCTGTGCGAGCATTCGGCCTTTACAACATCCCAGGGAGGATTTCATGTACAAACATTTGCTAGCGACCACTTCGCTTGTCGCCATGCTAGGAGCCAGTGCTGCCTATGCGGACGGGCATTCCAAACCATTGAAAATCGGTGTTCTCGCCACGCTCGAAGGCACCTATACGGTGCTTGGTGAGGACGGTGTTCGGGGTCTCAGAACTGCGCTCAAGGGTGCCGGCAATAAGGCCGGTGATCGTGATATCGAATTGATCATTCAGTCGACCGATGCAAGCCCGGACAGTGCCGTTCGCGGAGCTCGCAAGCTGGTTGAGCAGGACAAGGTAGATTTTGTTATCGGACCGCTTTCCGGTTCCGAGGGTATTGCACTACGTGATTACGCCAAGACCCAGCCGCAGACCACCATTATCAATGGTATTTCCGGTGCTCAGGAAACGACCTTCGTGGATCCCGCGCCAAACTTTTTCCGCTTCAACACCGATGGTGCGCAATGGGGCGTTGGGCTTGGTCAATATGTCTTCGAGAAGAAAGGCTGGAAAACAGTCGCGACTGTGGCTGAAGACTATTCCTTTGCTTACACCAATTTCCTGGGCTTTGCTCACGGCTATTGTAAAGCCGGTGGCAAGATCGTGGAGCGTCAATGGGTTCCTCTTGGAACAAAGGACTTTGGTTCAATCATTGCATCCTTGCCGGATGACGTGGATGCGATTTATCTCGGCCTTGGCGGTGGTGATGCTGTCAACTTCCTGAACCAGTATCAACAGGCCGGTGGCGACGCCAATCTGATTGGTGGATCCATTATGGTCGACGGCACAGTGTTGTCTGCCAAGGGTGATGCGAAGAAGGCGCTGATTGGCACGCCATCCTCAGGCCCACAGGCTGACACATGGGATAATCCCAAATGGCAGGCTTATGTGAAAGCCTATCAGGATGCGTTCCCGCCAGACCAGCGGTTTCCAAGCCCATCGCTTCTTGCGACCGGTTACTACAACGCGACCTCGGCTGCGATTCAGTGCCTCAACCAGGTCAAAGGCGATCTGTCCGATGGCCACAAGGCATTCCGCGGCTGCCTGAGTTCGCTGGAGCTTGATGCGCCGAACGGCAAAATCAAACTCGACGGCAATCGTCAGGCGGTTGGAAGCAACTTCGTAACAGAGGTTGTTGAAAAGTCCGATGGCACACTCGCCAATGATATGGTGGCGATGGTCGAGGGCGTAACCCAGACCCTGGGTGATGATGAGGCTGAGTTCCGCAAGCTGGGACTTCCGTCGCGCGACATCGTCAAGTGCGACTGATCCTCTGATCTGAAATCCGGTCCGGGTATCTTTTGATATCCGGACCTTGCCTTAAAAACAGGAACTGTAACGGCGAGCACGACGACGCCGAACGGGAGCGGTGTTGCCTGATGACCCTCATCACCTACCTGACGCGTGTCCATTTTGCCGATGGTGTGCTTGAGGAAGCTCTTTATTCGGAACTGGAAGCTGGCGAAAAGATACGCCCTCTGGTCATGTCGGAAAAACAGGATGCGAATGGCGAGATGGCCGAGCGTCTTCTGTCTGGTATTCCAACGCGCAGTACGCCGACTTATTTTCACGATGTTCCGCACACGGCGGACGAGAAAACTGCCCGCCGTATTGCCGATATCTACAACCAGGACAATTGTGATGTGCTGGTTGCTTTCGGTTCGTCAAAGACAATCGACCTGGCCAAGATTGTGCGGATCGCAATTGCCCATAAGGAACCATTGTTGACCTTTGCTTACGCCCGTGGAGGATCGCGGCGTATTGGGGAAAACCTGCCCGACCTGCTGGCCCTGCCAGGGCTGTTTGGTTTTGGGGCCGCGGTCAGTGCCCATGCGTCCGCCTGTTTGCAAAGTGGTGAACAGGCCCTGTTCATGTGCAAGAAGCTCATACCGTCCGTAACCATCTGTGATCCGACGTTGACCATCCGGGCTGATGCGGCCGCCAGTGCCAGTGCCGGTGCAGACGCCATCACGCATTGCGTCGAAGCCTATTTGTCAAAGAGCTATAATCCTCCGGCTGAGGGAATAGCCCTTGATGGGCTCAAGCGTGCCGTCAAGAACCTGGAAAGAGTGTTGAGCGACAACGAGGATTTTGAAGCGCGCCGCGAAATGATGGCAGCAAGCTTAAACGGAGCGCTGGCCTTACAGAAGGGGCTTGGAGCGAGCCACGCCATTTCGGTAGCCCTGGAAACGGTGTGCGCCAGAAAACTAGATCATGGTACGCTTAACCGCATCACACTCCCGAGCGTTCTGCGTTTCAATGAGGCAGCGGTTGCCGAGAAAATAGGTTCATTGCGCTCGGTTTTTGATGTGCACAACGGCGAAAGCCTTCCTGATGGGGTGGAGCGGTATTTCAGCGGCCTGCCGCTTCCCAGCCAGCTTTCGCAGCTTGGTGTTTCAGAATGCAATCTTGAAGAGGCTGCTGTTGTCGCAGCGCATGATCTGGCAACCGGGACCAATCCGCGTTCCATCGACGAAGGTGATTATCTGTCCATTATGAAATCGGTTCACTGAAAATGATGGATCGCAAACCCCTTTTGATAAACGGCGTCTGGCAAAGCGCAGCCGCCGGTAGCGAAAATATCAACCCTTCCAACACCAATGATGTCATCGCGGTTTACGACCGGGCCGGTGTTCATGACACTAGGTCGGCTATCACAGCCGCCACGGAGGCAGCTCCGGGATGGACAGCGGCATCGCCGCAGCTACGTCATGATATTCTCGACAGAGTTGGTAATGAATTGCTGGCCCGCAAAGAGGAACTTGGCGCGCTTTTGGCGCAGGAGGAAGGCAAGACAAGGCCTGAGGGTGTGGCTGAGACTGCGCGGGCCGGGCACATCTTCAAATTTTTTGCCGGTGAGGCCTTGCGAATATCCGGTGAAAAACTTGCATCCGTGCGCCCCGGTATCGAAGTGGACATTACCCGCGAACCTGTTGGCGTTGTCGGCATCATCACGCCGTGGAACTTTCCCATCGCGATACCTGCCTGGAAAATCGCCCCGGCATTGTGTTTTGGAAATACGGTGGTGTTTAAACCGGCAGAACTTGTTCCCGGCTGTGCCTGGGAACTGACGGATATTTTGCAACGCGCCGGGGTGCCAGCCGGTGTCTTTAATAACGTCTATGGACCCGGCTCTGAAGTCGGACAGGCCATGTTGGATGACCCCCGGATAAATGCAATCACATTTACGGGTTCACAAGCCACCGGTGCGCGAGTTGCGGCGGCCTGCGCCAAACACATGCGCAGGCTGCAACTGGAGATGGGCGGCAAGAACCCGTTTGTGGTGCTTGATGATTGTGATCTTGATGTTGCGGTGGACGCGGCTGTTAATGGCGCATTCTTTTCAACCGGCCAGCGATGTACCGCCTCATCACGGTTGATTGTTACCGAAGGTATTCACAATCGTTTTGTTGAAGCTGTTCTTGAACGCATGCGCGGCCTCAACGTAGACAATGCGCTCGCCGAGGGAACGGACATTGGTCCCGTTGTTGATGAGGCTCAGTTGCAGCAGGACATGCGTTATATCGAAATCGCAAGACGTGAGGGTGGCAATATCCGCCAGGGTGGCGAGCATGTTTCGCGCGCAACGCCCGGATTTTATTTCACCCCCGCTCTGGTAACTGACACGACCCCGCAAATGACGATCAATCGTGAGGAAATCTTTGGCCCGGTCGCCTCGGTAATAAGGGTTCGCGACTATGACGAGGCTTTGTCCGTTGCCAATGATACCGAGTTTGGTCTGAGTGCAGGCATCTGCACCACCAGTCTTAAATATGCCTCCCATTTCAGGGCGAATGCGCGGGCAGGTATGGTTATGGTGAACCTGCCGACGGCCGGCGTGGATTATCATGTTCCTTTTGGAGGCACCAAAGGTTCCAGTCTTGGTTCACGGGAACAGGGGCGTTATGCGGTTGAATTCTTTACCGTTGTGAAGACGGCTTATGTTCGGCCCTGATCAGAATCGGGCATGATTCAGGTGACGCGCAGGGCGCAAAACTCGGATCGCTGGCGTAACACAGAGTCTTTTTCCTGAACTCTAAGTCTTGACGTCTTATGATCGTGGGGCCGATCATCGGAATGGGGAATGCTTAGGGTAGGCATAGGTTTGTCGTGGAGGAAGACTATGAGTGGAGCTGTTTCCGTGCATCATGGTGCATTTGGTAGAGCCGCGCTTTATGAATTGAACAAACCAATCATCACGCATGCGCATCGCGAGGCGCATCTTATTTTTTATGTCGATGGTGGACTGGGAAGTGTTCAGGTTGGCGATCGTGACTACCGTCTCAACAAGAATTCTGCGGTGGCTGTCAGCCCATGGGAGCCGCACAGTTTTGCGGTGGATGACCCGGAAAATCCACTTTTCACGCTAACCCTCTATATCAAGCCGATGTGGTTTCTGGAGCACAGCAAGAATGCTGAATTTGCTTTGGCGTTCGGGCGTTCCGATATCCAAATTACCAAACCTGTGCAGGATTGGGTTACGCGGTTGTCCTCTCTGTTAATGGATCAGGAAGGGTCAGATCTCTTTGACGGGTTTTTGTTTGAAACCACCAGACAGTGCTTTGAGCAGACCTGGCAGGATGAGCAGCGCCTTGGCCCCGCCAGTCATGTGGGTAGACGCTATCTTGATTTCCGGGTCCGTCGCTCTCTCAGACTGATGAAGGAAAGATTTGTCGATGATGTAGAAATCGACTGGCTGGCAAGAGAGTCAGGTTTGTCGCGGCCCCATTTCTTTAAACTTTTCAAAAAGCAAATGGGAATTACGCCAAATCTCTATCTCAACACCCTGCGGGCTGAACAGGCGATTGACGATTTGATGAGCACCCGCAAGTCGGTGACCGATATCGGTTATGATCTTGGGTTCTCATCACAGGCCAGTTTCACCCGTTTCTTTACCTCCAACGTCGGCATTCCCCCCAGTGACTACCGGCGCGTGGCACATATTGCCTGACTGAACACGGCGCGGTGCGCGTGTGCGTTTGTTTTTGGCGATGATGTGAGTCTCGAAGATACTCTGGGGTACGTGATCAGCCCGCCTTTTTTCCTAGGATTTACCCAAGCCCGCGCCGAGATGGGCTTTTGGGAGGAAATATGGCCGCCAAGGTCGCTGGAGTTTGGAGAACCTCACCACATGGTGTGACTGGTAAGGTCGCATCATGAGAAAGTTTTTTGATCGTCACCCATTCTGGTCCGTTATCATTTTTGTCGTGGTGGCGTTTTTTATCTGGATGGTCTTCGCGGTTTGGCCGGAATGGCTCAAAGACCTCATTGGCCGCAAGAAGGTTTTCCTCAACGCGGTCTTCAACGGTATTACACTTGGCGGGCTCTATTTCCTCGTTGCCAGCGGCTTCACCCTGATTTTCGGGCTCATGCGCAATGTCAACCTGGCCCATGGTTCCCTGTTTCTGCTTGGTGGTTACATCGGCTACTGGATTACTTCCAGCACGGGCTACTGGCTTCTCGCTTTTCCGGTTGCGTTCATCATCGTTGGTGCATTAGGCGTATTGCTCCAGATATTCGTCTTTCGGCGTATGGAGGGAGACGACCTCAAGCAGACGCTCGTTACCATTGGCATATCCATTGTGATGGCCGATTTGATGCTGTGGGGTGTGGGCGGCGATTTCTACAACATCACCCCGCCGCAATGGCTGAGCGGTCCGGTCGAGACATTTTTCGTAACCGGTGTGAAGCGTTCCAGCGGTGAGTTGATCTTCATGAAATATCCCATTGTGCGTCTGGTCATGTTCGCAGCTGCTGTGGCCATCGGTGTCGCCATGTGGGTGCTTTTGAACAAGACACAGGTGGGCATGCTGATACGCGCTGGTGTGGATGATCGCGAGATGTTGTCAGCCACCGGCGCGCGCATTCAACTGGTCTTTGTCGGCGTATTTGCCTTTGGCGCGGGCCTTGCCGGTCTCGCCGGTGTTGTGGGGGGAACGTTCCAGACCATTGCGCCGGGTGAAGACATTCGTTTCCTGCTCGCCTCGCTTGTTGTGGTGATTGTCGGCGGGATGGGATCGATCACCGGAGCAGCCATCGGCGCGCTGATCATCGGTCTCGCTGAACAGATCGGCTCCGTATATTTCCCAACCTATGCGGTGGTCCTCACCTTCCTGATTATGGTGGTGGTACTGGCCTTCCGGCCACAGGGCCTGATGGGAAAGACGGGCTGATGGCGCTAACCGAACAAACCCACGATCCACTGGTCACCCAGTCGCGCTTTTCCCCGCTTGAGGTGGACGTTATTAAAGACCAAACAGGCTGGATCGCGCGTGTTCCGGGTGCCTATTGGTTGCTTGGTATCCTGCTCTTGATCATGCCCGCCATAGCTTCCGATTTCACACTTGATCAGATTTTTGGCCGTGCCTTCATCATTGGCATGATTGCTTTGTCGCTGATGTTCCTTGCAGGCTATGGCGGCATGGTTTCGCTGGTTCAGATGACGATTGCGGCCTTCGCCGGATACATGATTGCGATTTTTGGAACGAGCGCGATCACCGCAATTTCGCTGGGTTGGCCGTGGTGGACATCAATACCGCTCGCGCTTGTTCTTGCTGTTCTTTTTGGAACGGCGGTCGGTGCACTCGCAGTGCGCACCGAAGGCATCTACACGATCATGATCACACTGGCGATTGCTTCCGCCTTTTTCTACTTCACGCGCCAGAATTATGTCTTGTTCAACGGATTTTCCGGGTTCAACGGCGTCCTGCCACCTCAGCTCTTTGGTGTGGACTGGCGCGGTCCAAAGGCGCTCTACTATCTGACACTGTTTTGGGCCACAGTCTCGTTTTTAGCAGTGCTATACGTGTCGCGGGCACCGTTCGGATTGGCGTTGCAGGGTGTCCGGGATAATCCGCGCCGTATGGCGGCATTAGGTTTCAGCGTCAATGCCCATCGTATCGCCGCCTATGCGTTTGCAGCACTTATCGCCGCCGTTGCCGGTATCCTGAATGTCTGGCAGTTCGCTCAAATCTCTCCTGGAACAGCCGCAACAGGACCCGTAATCGACATTCTCGTGGTGGCGGTGATTGGCGGTCTCAAAAGACCCATTGGTCCGTTTATCGGGGCATTCATCTACGTGGTTTTGAAGACCTTTGCGATTGATATCCTCGTTTCCATGGGTCTTGACGGAAATCGGTTCCAACTTCTCATTGGGGTTAGTTTCCTGCTGATCGTGTTTTTCTCGCCGGACGGCATTTTGGGTCTCTGGGAGCGCTGGCGCGAATACCGCACACGCGATCCTCTACTTGGCAAGAGCGGGGAGGGGGCGCCATGAACACGCTTGTTGCTGAAGCTCCGGCCAGCGTTGCCGAACGTCTCAACGCAACCGGCACGGCCAATGCGCTGGAACTGCGCGGTGTGTCCAAACTCTTTGGTGCGCTCGCGGCGCTGAGCGACATCACGATCTCGGTGGCTCCGGGTGAGCGCCGCGCAGTGCTGGGTTCAAACGGTGCCGGAAAGACAACACTGTTCAATTGTATCACCGGCGACTTTTTGCCCACCACCGGTACGGTACGCTTTTTTGGTGAGGATGTTACGGAGTTTGCAGCCCATGAACGGATTCGCCGTGGCTTGCGCCGCACCTATCAGATTTCACTGCTTTTCACCGGTCTGACGGTTCTCGACAATATCTACCTTGCCTGCCGTGGCGTTTCGCGGGGCCGCTTCTCCTTCATCCGGCCGCACCGAAATGATGCTTTGATGGCGACTGCAGAGGACCTCGTTCGTGTCGTGCATCTCGACGATGTGAAGGATACGATAGTTGCCAATCTTTCCTACGGACAGCAACGTCAGCTCGAAATAGCCATGGCGCTTTCGGGAGCGCCGCGTTTCATTTTGTTTGATGAGCCGGCTGCAGGTCTCTCTCCCACCGAACGTTCGGAGCTCATCGAAATCCTCACCGGCCTTCCAGGGCACATGGGCTATATCATCATCGAACATGACATGGATGTCGCCCTGCGCGTCTCCGAGAGCGTGACGATGATGCATAACGGGCGCATCTTCAAGGAAGGCAAACCCGCCGAAATCGAAGAAGACCCGGAAGTACAGGCGCTTTATCTGGGAGGCGGAGATGAGTAGATCCGCTCCCCAACAGGGCACTCCTACCCTCGAAGTGAAAGACCTGAACGTCTACTATGGTCAATCACATGCTCTGCAGGGTGTGAACCTGACATTGAACCATGGTGTCCTGTCTGTCGTTGGCCGCAACGGCATGGGCAAGACAACGCTTTGCAAGGCCATCATGGGGTTGGAGCCAGCCGCATCCGGTACGATCAGCTTCAATGGTCAGTCGATAGTCGGCATGGGGTCATCAGAAATTGCGCGTTCGGGCATCGGCTATGTCCCGCAGGGTCGTCGGTTGTGGCCATCTTTGACGGTTGATGAACACCTCAGGCTGGTTGCCCGGAAGGGCGGAGCTTGGACAATTGAGCGCATTTACTCAACTTTTCCCAGGCTGGCTGAACGCAAGTCAAACGGTGGCGGACAACTGTCGGGTGGCGAGCAACAGATGCTTGCTATCGCCCGTGCCCTCCTGCTGAACCCCAAACTTCTGGTGATGGATGAGCCGACCGAAGGGCTTGCTCCGGTTATCGTCAACCAAGTTGCCGACATGCTGATCCGGCTGGGTCAGGAGGGCGAAATCGACGTTTTGGTGATCGAGCAGAATATCGGTGTTGCCACGTCGATATCCGAGCAGGTTGCCATCATGGTCAATGGTCGCATCAACCGGGTCATGGAAGCCGGGTTGCTGGCGGCAGACCGGGATTTGCAGCAGGCCATGCTGGGTGTTGGGCGACACGCCCATGATGAAACGCCCGAAAGCGGGCAGGTTCAGCACGCCGTCGAGGATACAGGACCGGCGAAAGACGATGGACCGACGCGCATCTACGTTTCAAACCCCGCCATACCGAACCGATGGTCAGCCCCGGTGCCGGTACGGGTGATTGAGGGAAATGCACGCACCGTCACCGAGGCCGTGCGTTCGGATGCATCATCCAGGGTTGAACCGCTCGCAGCGCGTATCCAGGGGCAGGGAACGCGTGTTCTCGTCGTGGGAACCATGGATACCAAGGGCACAGAACTGCGCTTCATCCGAGACATCATTAAAACCTACAATCTCAATGTCCAGACGGTGGATTTGTCGACCAGCGGCAAGCCGTCGGGCACGGAAGTGCCGCCCCACGCTGTTGCCGGTTTTCACCCTCGCGGGGCTTCAGGTGTTTTCACCGGTGACCGGGGTACGGCCGTGGCAGGCATGACGGAAGCGTTTGAACGCTGGATGGTGCAACAAACCAATGTTGCAGGCGTGATATCGGCAGGTGGTTCAGGCGGCACGGCGCTCGCAACGCCCGCCATGCGTGCCCTGCCGGTTGGTGTTCCCAAAGTGATGATCTCGACGGTCGCCTCCGGCGATGTCGAAAAATATGTCGGACCATCCGATATACTCATGCTTCATTCCGTTGCCGATGTTCAGGGTATCAATACGATCACCCGCGAAGTCCTGGGCAACGGTGCCCACGCCCTGGGTGGAATGGCAAAGGCGCGAATGTCAGCGCGCCCGGCAGAGAAGATCCTGGATAAGCCGGCTATCGGCCTCACCATGTTTGGTGTGACGACACCTTGTGTGCAGCAGATTACGGCAGATCTGGAAAAAGACTTCGATTGTCTTGTCTTTCATGCCACCGGCGTTGGCGGACGTTCCATGGAAAAACTCGTGGACAGCGGCATGTTGTCGGCTGTCATCGATGTGACCACTACAGAAGTCTGCGACATGATCGCCGGTGGTGTGTTTGCTGCAACGGAAGACCGGTTCGGCGCCTCCATTCGCTCTGGCCAACCCTATATCGGCTCCTGTGGCGCACTCGATATGGTGAACTTTGGACCACCTGAAACGGTCCCCGCCAAATATAAGGATCGTCTGTTTTACGAGCACAACCCGCAGGTGACACTGATGCGCACCACGGTTGAGGAAAATGATCGTATGGGCCGCTGGATTGGCGAGCGGCTCAACGAAATGACAGGACCGGTTCGCTTCTACCTGACGGAAGGCGGCGTGTCGCTTCTCGATGCCCCTGGGCAGGCTTTCCATGACCCGGCAGCCGATGCCGCCCTGTTCAAGGCGCTTGAGGAAACAGTGCGGCAGACATCAGGCCGGCAACTCATCCGCGTGCCGCATAACATCAATGATCCGGAATTTTCCCAAACCGTGATTTCCGCGTTCAGGGGATTTTTTGGAGCCGCAACAACCAGCAGAGCAGGAGTTTTGTGAGCATGTTCGACCGCTCGGAACTAATGAAAAAATACCGTGCCATGCGCGACAAAGGTGAGCCGATTATAGGTGGCGGTGCGGGTACTGGCCTGTCCGCAAAGTGCGAAGAAGAAGGCGGCATAGACCTCATCGTGATTTATAATTCGGGTCGCTATCGCATGGCGGGCCGTGGTTCGCTGGCTGGGTTGATGCCTTATGGTGATGCCAACGGTGTGGTGATGGAGATGGCGGGCGAGGTTCTGCCGGTGGTCAAAAAAACGCCTGTGCTCGCCGGCGTTTGCGCATCCGACCCTTTTCGACTGATGGACAGGTTTCTTGATGACATCAAGGCAGCCGGCTTCTCGGGTATCCAGAACTTTCCGACCGTGGGACTGATTGACGGCACCTTCCGGGCCAATCTGGAAGAGACCGGCATGTCATATCAGTTGGAAATTGATGTGGTGAAAATGGCTCACGACAAAGACATGCTGACCACACCTTATGTCTTTTCAGCCGATGATGCGACGGCCATGGCCAAAGCCGGGGCCGATATCATTGTTGTGCATCTTGGTCTGACCACAGGTGGTTCGATCGGAGCTGAGACGGGCTGCACGCTTGAGGAAGCGCCACGCCTTACCGATGAATGGGCAGAAGCAGCGTTGGCAGTAAATCCGGATGCCATCGTCCTGGTTCACGGCGGGCCGGTGGCGATGCCGGATGATGCCGACTTCGTTTTGAAAAATACCAAATATTGTCACGGGTTTTACGGCGCATCATCGATGGAGCGCCTCCCGACCGAAGTGGCGCTTACCGAACAGACGCGAAAATTCAAGGAGATCGGCCGCAGCTAACGGCCGGGGAGGAAACAAGCATGACCGGAGAATTCATCGGACAACTCGTCCTGTGGCTCATACTCGCCGTAATCGTCATCTTCATCCTCTATTGGGTGATGAACTGGCTGTATCGCCGCTCGACCAAAGAAGTCGCTTTTGTGCGGACCGGGTTTCTTGGCGAAAAAGTGGTGATTGACGGTGGTGCATTTGTTTGGCCGATCATCCACGACATCACTCCGGTCAATATGAACACCCTGCAGATGGAAGTCGTGCGCGACAGGGAAAACGCTCTGATCACCAAGGATCGTATGCGTGTCGATGTTGATGCAGAATTCTATGTGCGGGTGGCTCAATCGAGATCCGCGGTCTCTTTGGCCGGTGCAACCCTCGGCCGCCGGACGCTGGAACCTGAACGTATCCATTCGCTGCTTTCGGGTAAATTTGTATCAGCTATGCGCTCGGTGGCATCCGAAATGACGATGCAGGAACTGCACGAGCAACGAAACCTCTACGTCAACCGCGTGAGGGAAGCTGCGCAGGAAGGCCTCGACAAAAACGGACTGGAACTGGAAAGCGTCGCGATCACGGATATTGATCAGACTGATATCGAGTATTTCAATCCGTCCAACACGTTTGATGCCGAAGGTCTGACCACGGTTATCGAGACCATCGAGGAACGTCGCAAACTCCGTAATGACATTGAGCAAGATGCCATGATCCGGATCCGTTCGCGCAATCTGGAGGCCGAAAAACAGGCCCTGGAAATCGAACGCGAAAGTGAAGAGGCGCGCCTGGAACAGGAGCGTGAGGTCGAATTTCGCCGCGCGCAACAGCGCGCCGAACTGACCCGCGAACGCGCGGAGCGTGACAAGGATGCAGAGACCGCCAATATTACAAGCCGCGAAGCCATTGAGACCGCACGCATTACAAATGAGCGTCAGATTTCGGAAGCGCGGATAGCGTCAGAACGTGAAATCCGTCAGTTGGAAATCGAACGGCAGAAGGTGATTGATGAAGCCGAAATCAAAACAAAGGAACAGATCGAAAAGGCACGCATCAGCCAGGAAAAAAACCTGACCGAAGAACGCATCAAGACCCAACAGCTAACCGACGCGGCCGATATCGCGGCCAAGGAAGCGATTGAAAAGGCGCGTATTGCTCAGGAGCGTACCATAACAGAAGCGCGCATTGCCAAAGATCAGGAAACTCAGTCCCGTGATATTGAACGTCAGCGCACCGTGGATGCGGCCGATATTGAGGCCCGTGAGGCAACAGAGCGTGCACGAATTGCATTAGACAGATCGCTCAGCGAAGCGCGTATCGAGTTTGAGGAAAATACCAAGCAACTCGAAATTGCCCGCAATCTGACGATCCAGCAGGCAGAAATCGAATCGCGTGAAGCGTCCGAAAAACTGCGGATTGCGCAGGAGACGGTGATCAATGCCGAACGGATTTCCTCCGATAAGGCAACCCGCAAGCTGGAAATCGAGCGCCAAAAAGCACTTGAGGAGGCCGAGATTGCCTCACAGGAGGCAATCGAAGCTGCACGGATCGCTCGCGAGAAGGCTCTGTCTGCCCAGCGCATAACGTCGGAGCAGGAGACCCGCGCTCTCGAAATCCAGCGTCAGCGTGTGTTGGAAGAAGCAACGATTGAAGCGCGCGAGGTCACTGATGCGACCCGTATTGCACAAGAAGAGCGCATACGCAGTCTGGAGATTGCCCGTAATCAGGCTATTGATGAATCCGAGATTGCCTCTCGTGAAGCGGTTGAAAAAGCTCGTATCGCCCAGGAGATGCAGCTCTCCTTTGAGCGCATAGCATCGCGTGAAAAGACTGATGAACGAGAAGTATCGCGCCAGGCCGCGTTGGATGCTTCGCAGATTGCTGCCAAGGAAGCGACCGAGGCCAAGCGCATTGCCCAGGAAAAGGCGACCGCTGCCGAACGTATTGCTTTTGAGAAAGCAACCAGAGAACTGGAAATCGAGCGTAACGAGGCTTTGGATCAGGCGGAAGTCTCCGCTCGCGAAAGTGTGGAAGCCGCACGAATTGCCCAGGAGAAGAAACTGGCGGTTCAGCGCATCGAAAGCGAAGAGGCGACGAAGGAGCGTGAAGTACGTCGCGAAAAAGCGTTGCGCGAAGCCGAAATCGCCGCCGATGAAGCAACCGAAGCAGCCCGCATTGCCAAGGAGAAAAAAGTTGCAGCTGAGCGCATCGCCTATGAACAGGACATGCGTGAACGCGAGATTGCCCGTAACCGGACTGTTGATGCCGCATCGATCTCTGCCGAGGCTGAAATCAAGGCAGCGCGCATAAGCGAGGAAGGCAAAACCCGCGCCAGAGAAATTGAAAAAGACGCGGAAATCAGGTCCCGTCAGATCGAAAGAGATGAGGCGATCGAGTCCGCAGAAATTTCCTCGCGCCGTCTGGTTGAACAGATGCGTATTGAGAAAGAGCAGGAAACCACCCGTGAAAAGATCGCGCGTGACGAAACAATCCGCACTCTCGAAATCGATCGCAACAAGGCTATTGATGCCGCGCAGATTGCTGCTGACGAGGCTGTTGAGGCTGCACGCGTTGCCAAAGAGAAGGTTCTCGATGCTGAGCGCATAGTTGCAGAGCAGGAGGTTGAAGCCGTCAAGATCGAACGCCGTAAGAAGATTGAGCAGCTGGAAATTGCCCGGCTTCAGGCGTTGCGCGAAGCAGAGATTGCATCAAAAGAGGAAATCGAACGCGCCCAGATCGCTTCAGAGCGCGGCCTCGACGAAGCTCGTATCAGCCATCAGACCGAACGCCGTCGTCTCGAGGTCGAACGCGAAAAGAATGTTCAGACTGCCGAAATGGACAAGGCAATCGAGCTCTACAAGAAATCGCTCGATGAGAGTGCGGCTGCCGCTGAATCGGAAAATGCGCGTGTTCGTGCCATTGAAGCTTCCGAGCGTGCCAAAACAGTTGAAGCAACCGGGTCCGCCGAACGCGAACGCTCTGTTGATGTGGTGAAAGCCGAGAAGGAAGCTGCCGAAAAACGCATCGCTGCAGAGGCAGAGAAGGTTCGCGCCGCTGTCGAAGCGGAGGCGCAGAAGCTTATCAACGAAGCAGAAAACGTCCTGACCGACGAAGCCCGTCATTCCCTGTTCAAGCGCAAAATGCTGGAGCATGTGGAAGGCATTGTTGCCGCATCCGCCAAGCCGCTTGAGAAGATCAACGACATCAAGATCATGCAATTGGGTGGTTCTGGCACGAAGGGGCTGGAATGGACCGGTGGTGGTGATGGCCCTGTAAACGGTGGCGGCGGGGGAGGAAGCGCAAGCCCCACCGATGAGGTGATGAATTCCGCCCTGCGCTACCGTGTTCAGGCTCCAATGGTCGACAGCCTGTTATCCGATATCGGGATTGATGGTTCCAACGTTGCCAGCTCGTCGATCTTTCGTGATGCCAGCGACATGACCCGTGCAACATCCGAAGCGAAGCGTCTGAAGGCGTCGAAGAATGACGAAAAGTCTGGCGGGGGGAAAAAATAGATGGCCCGCATTTTCGTCTCGAGCATCATCAATGCCCCGGCGGCCAAGGTTTGGGATCGGGTGCGGGATTTTAACGGGCTGCCCCGGTGGCACCCAAGGATTCGTGACAGCCGGATCGAAGACGCTCTGCCGGCCGACAAAG
This sequence comes from uncultured Rhizobiaceae group bacterium, assembly GCA_937930635.1. Lineage (GTDB taxonomy): Bacteria > Pseudomonadota > Alphaproteobacteria > Rhizobiales > Rhizobiaceae > Pseudahrensia. The sequence goes on along the minus strand of CALHCF010000009.1, from coordinate 325,440 downwards.
TGGGCTGTATTCGCAATTTTAATTTGCAGAATGGAGACAATATTCGTGAACAATTGTTGGGTCTGTCCGACTACGACATGTTCTGTTCCTATTCCATGCTCGAAGGGCCGATGCCCCTTAGCGATTATATCGCGACGCTTCGCTTTACACCCGTAACTGACGGTGCACGGTGTTTCGCTGAATGGTCTGCCGAGTTTGACTGCGACCCGTCGAACGAAAGCGAACTGGTTGCGGGCATTGCTACAGATGTCTTTCAAGGTGGCTTCGACTCGCTGAAGCGGCATTTCGGCGGGTAGAGAAATGGTGAAAGTTCTTCGCAGCACTGTTCTTGATGTACCAGCCGATGAGGTCTGGGATGTCATTCGTGACTTCAATGGCCACGAGCGCTGGCACCCGGCGGTGGCTTCCAGCCAGATTGAGCGTGGCGAGGCTGCTGACCGGGTTGGTTGCGTGCGTCGGTTCAAATTGCAGGACGGGTCTGAGTTGCGCGAGCAATTGCTGACCCTGTCCGATCTTGAGTTGAGTTACTCCTATTGTCTGCTCGATACGCCAATTCCGCTTTTCAACTACATCGCGCATGTTCGGCTAGTCCCCGTCACTGATGGGGATAAGACCTATTGGGAATGGGAGGGCCGGTTCGATACGCCTGCCGGGCGGCAGGAGCAGCTTGGCACGATGGTTGGCGAAGATATCTACATGGCTGGCTTTGCTGCCATCCGTGAGCATCTTGAACGGGGAGCCGAAACATGATCGGCTTTGAAACATATCCCAATGTGGATCAGGCGGCGGCGGCATTGCGTGACGATGGTGTCTATTTCGGCGGCGGTACGCTGATCATGCGTGCTTTGAATTACGGAGAACAGGACTTCAGCCGCATTGTGCGCACAACTGACCCCGCACTGAAGCAGGTTGAAGCAGCGGGAGACCGGGTGCGGATCGGGGCAGATGTGACAATGCGTGAAGTGATCGCATCGTCCGATCTGTCTTTCCTTACGCCGGTTGCCCGTAGTGTTGGCGGGCCTGCCGTGCGCAACGTGGCAACTGTGGGCGGCAATCTGTTTGCCGAACATCCTTACGGCGACTTCACTGTCGCCCTGCTGGCTCTGGACGGGCGTGTTTCAGTAGCCGGTGGCGGTGAACACGATCTGTCAGATTTTATTTCCAGCCGCACCACGTTCAACGGCGTCGTCACATCAGTCAGTGTTGCCAGACCCGGAGGGCAGGATTTCCGCTATCACAAGGTGTCGCGGGTCAAACCAAAAGGTGTGTCCGTGATGTCGATAGCGGCATGGCTGCCGCGTGCGACCGGGCGGATTTCCAATGCTCGTCTTGCCTTTGGGGCGATGGGTGAAACACCTTTGCGGGCCCTGCCGGTTGAGCAGGCGCTGGAAGGCACAAGCCTGGACGCCAGTGGCATCGAAAGCGCATTGCAGGCCGTTATAGGTGCATTCAACCCACCAGACGATCCACTTGCAAGCGGCTGGTACCGCAAGGAAGTTGCTCCGGTACATCTGCGACGCCTGTTGCTTGGTGAGGGGGAGAAATAATGGCCAAGATGCCCCTCCAGTTTTCTCTCAACGGCCGGGATACAGCCATTTTTGTCAATGGCGGCGAGAATATGCTGGAAACGTTGCGGCGCGGTGTTGGCGACATGTCGCCCAAATACGGGTGCGCACAAGGCACTTGCGGCAGTTGCACGGTTATCGTTGATGGCCAACCGCAACTTTCGTGTCTGACGTTGTCGCAAACCATGGAGGGACGTTCGGTCGAAACGGTATCGGGTTTGTCCGACGGTCCGCAATTGCACGCTTTGCAACAGGCATTCATGGACGGATTTGCAGCGCAGTGCGGCTATTGCACTGGCGGCATGTTAATGGCGGCAAAAGCTCTTCTGATGAACAACCCCAACCCAAGCAGGGATGACGTTGTTGAGGCCATTTCCGGCAATGTCTGCCGATGCACCGGCTATGAACCGATTATCGATGCAATCCTCGATGCGGCCACTAAAATGAGAGGGAGGGCCATGTGATGGCGTCATCCTCAATTGAATTTCGCAAAGAGCTTTTTGCCGATGAGCGGCCCGAAGACCTCAACGAGATCGGCAAGCCCAAGCAGCGGCAGGATGCGCTCGGGCATGTGACGGGCAGAACAGCCTATTTTGATGATCACAAGTTTGAAGGCCTGCTGCATATGCGGTGTGTCCGCTCGCCACACCATCACGCCCGCATACGTTCGGTAAATACATCGGCGGCGGAGATCATGCCGGGTGTGGTGCGGATCGTTCGGCCCCAGGACATTCCAAACAACATGAACACGATGTTGTCGATCATCGGGTTTGGACGGGACGACGAAGCACTGCTGCAGGACAAAAAAGTTGCCTACAAAGGTGAGCCGGTGATTGCCATTATCGGCGAGACTGAATTGCAGGTTCGCAATGCCTGCAAGGTTGTCCAGGTGGACTATGAGGTGCTGCCCCATGTGCTTGATGTGGAAGAAGCACTCACACCGCAGGCGCCCGTAGTCAACGAGGAATATCCAAACAACACGTTCGACTATCACGATCTCTATGACCACCAGAAGCTGCGTTTTGGAGATGTGAACGGTGCCTTTGCCAAAGCCGATCACGTTATCGAAGGTGAATACCAGATGTCGCCCATCGAGCAGGCACCGATGGAGACCTGCGGTGCTATTGCTGCTCCTGAAACCAACGATCGCTACGTCTGTTACACCTCTACACAGGCTCTGTTTTTCTCGCTTGGCCTTTCTGCGAAGTTCCTGAATGTGAGTTCCAGCCGCCTGCATTTTATTGGCGGTACGGTAGGCGGAGGTTTTGGCGGAAAGGTAGATTCCCTGCATGAACCGATGGCCGTGCTCGGTTCCATGCTGACCGGCCGACCGGTCAAATTTATGTGGGACAGAGCGGAAGAAATGCAGGTCGGTGCGCCACGAGGGGCCGAACGCTGGCGGCTGAAGGACGGCGTGATGAATGACGGGCGCATCGTTGCCCGTGAGTTCACTGGCTTTTTCGATGCTGGCGCTTACACGCGTTTGTCGTCCTACGCGATCATTAAGGGAACGGGTCATCTGCCCGGCCCCTATTCGATTCCAAATGTCGCCGCCAATGTCTATTGCGTTTACACCAACCGCACTCCGGCAACAGCCATGCGGGGATTTGGTATCACCGCCGTCGATTTTGCCATCGAGGCTCATATGGACAAGGTGGCTGAAGCGGTTCGGATGAACCCGATCGAACTACGCATACTCAACGCCTATCGTGATGGAGAAATGAAGGCGCATCGCCGCTTGGCAAAAAACACCGCGTTGATCGAATGTTGCCAGGTGGCGGCGCAAAAGGGCAATTGGGCGATCCGTCCCGAATTTTCGGCAATGTCCAGTCTGCAGGGCGATTCGGCGAAGGTTGATATCCCACCGACTGTTGTTGATCACGATGGAAAAATCGGCGACCGAAAGCGTGGCGTGATCAACGATGCTGCGCCATCGAAAGATGGCCAGGTATCCGATAAACCAACATCGACCGTTGCTCCGGTAACGGCAACGCAGGCGATGGGCGAGGCAGCTCGAGAGCCGGCAAGAGTTGGTGCTGATACCATGCCTTCACGAGTTCGGTCAGCGGAGCAGGAGAGTATGCCTGCGCGTGATCTGCCGCAACCACCAGCACCAACGCCTGCCCCGCCACCAGCACCTGCCGTACCGCAGCAATCAGCATTTGCGGCACCTCAAAATACCCCATCCGACCCTCCGTCCACGCCAGTGGTTCCGTCCACCCAACAGGAACCCTACACCCGCGGATTCAAGCGTCCGGGAACGTCGCCCTTTGTGCGCGGCACGAGAAGACGATGAAGGAGGCTATCTGACATGGCGGTTCATAAAGGGCGCGGCTTCTCGTGCATCAATTATCCCATCGGTATGAACCTTGGTGGGGATCCCAGTCAGGCGCTTGTGCATTCAACGCCCGATGGGAAATTCATGGTCACATTGTCGGCGATAGATCTTGGGCAGGGCATGAAACAGGTCTCGCGTCAGATTGCGGCGGAAACGCTGGGAGTGCCTATAGAGGACGTCTACGTCGATACCGCCGACAGCGACACCGGCCCGCATGATATGGGATCTTTTGCATCGCGCGGAACGCACCGTGTCGGCAATGCCGTCATACAAGCCGCGCGCGAGGCAAGGAGTGTCATGCTTGATGCTGCTGCTGAGGAACTGGAGGTCAGTGCCGCCGACCTGGAAACCGACGGCAAGGGTAATATTCATGTCAAAGGAGCGCCGTCGCGAACCATCGCGGTTGCTGACACGGCAATTGCAGCCCAGTTTCGTCAGGGACGTACGATCTCCGGACGCGGTATCTTTCTTATCCCCATGTCGGATGTGGATCCCGATACCGGTGAGATGACGCCGGTATCGTGTTTCGCGCATGCGGCGGTGGTTCTTGACCTGCAGGTGGATGATGAAACTGGCGAAGTTGAAGTGCTGGAGGTTAATTCGGCATATGAAGTTGGGCGCGCACTTAACCCCAAGATGGTGGAACAGCAACTGATCGGCGGCGCATGGATGGGTATCAGCCATGCGCTTTTTGAGACAACTGAACCCCATTATCCCAACCGTGACTATGGTGCGACGGATTTCAATCATTATCTGATGCCGGGCCCGGGTCAGGTGGTGCCGCATCACATTGCCGTTCTTGAACGCCCGGCAGAGGATGCTCCCTATGGTGGTAAAGGCCCCGGCGAAATGTGTGCCAATCCACTTCTGCCGGCCGTCACCAATGCGGTCTACAATGCCGTTGGTGTGCGCATTGATGCCTTGCCGGTAACACCGGAAAAAATTCTGCGCGGCATCAAAGCCAATGGCGGTGCCCGTCCTCAAGGCCAGAGTTGGGAAGTGTAGGCAGGCGTGGCAGTAACAGGTTCCATCCTTGGTATTGACGGTCCGCCGGCACTGCAAAAAGCGCTGGCCGGGGCGCAGTATATTGCCGATGAAGGTCTATCAACTGCCGGCTACCTGGCCCTGGCCATGGGTAAGCCTCTTCTGCTTGAAGGAGCGCCCGGTGTTGGGAAAACAGAGGCGGCTAAGGCCATCGGGGGTGTGCTTGGCAGACGTGTTGTTCGTCTGCAATGCTTTGAAGGTATTGATGCTTCCGCCGCACTTTATGAGTGGAACTACCCCCGTCAGATGCTGGCGATCCGTCAGGCCGGACAGCAATATGTAAATATCTACAACGATGATTTCTTGCTGGAACGCCCCATGCTGGAGGCGTTGCGCCATCCCGAAGATTGTGTGCTGCTGATAGATGAAATCGACCGGGCCGACCATGAGTTTGAGGCATTTCTTCTTGAGTTTTTGTCGGACTTTCAGATTTCCATTCCCGAAACAGGTACGGTGAAGGCGCAGACGCCCCCTGTTATCTTGCTGACCTCCAACCGGACCCGCGACCTGCATGAAGCGTTACGTCGCCGTTGCGTCTATCACTGGATTGATTATCCCGATCCGGCGCTTGAGGCTGAAATTGTCATGGCACGGGCGAGCGGTGTGGCCCGTGATACAGCCGATGCGGTTGTCGCTGCGGTGGGCCGTTTGCGTCGTGAGCCGCTTATCAAACCGCCGGGCGTCGCAGAGACCGTGGAGTGGTCACAGGCATCGACGTTGCTCAACAGTCAGGGCGTAGCCTGGCCGGCGGCTTTCAAACGAGCCATAGGCGTGGCGTTGAAGGATCATGATGACCTCGTTCATGTGCAGCCGCAGCTTGACAGCATTTTGCAAGGGGTGGCGGCATGAACATTCGCGAAACATCCATGCCTCGTGCGTCGCAGACCTTTGTGGAATTTGCCCAATTGCTGCGGGCCCATGGTTTTGCCGTGGCACCCGATCAGACAACATCATTTATTGAAGCGATTGCCAGGCTCGGACCTCGAGACCTTGGCGATATTCGGCGTGCCGGACTGGCCTTGCTGGCTGTTCCAAACGAGCGACAGCCGGAATACGACGCCCTGTTTCGTGCCTTCTTCATGGGGCAAACCCTATCGGCACCGTCTGATGGTGAGGAAGAAGACGATCTTCAGGCTTATGAACCGCAGGATGATCAACGCCTCATAGAAGTCGAAGGGGAAGAAACTGACGCCGGAGAACTGGCCTCGATGTCCGAGATCCTTTCTTCGCGGCAACTCACTCAAATTGATGAAGATAATGTGCTTCGGGATTTTGTGCGACGGGCACCCGCAGCCCTTCCACGCCGCAGGTCCTACCGGCGCACACCGGCCCGTAAGGGTGATGCATTCGATATGCGGCGTTCATTGCGACAGGCTGTACGTCGCGACGGCGAACTTTTTGAACTTGCCCGTAACCGAAGGAAGACCCGCCTGCGTCCCATAACACTCCTGATTGATGTTTCAGGGTCGATGAAAGAACAATCGGATGCGACCATGCGTTTCGCCCACGCGCTTGCCAGTGTTGCAGACCGCTTGGAAGCCTTCACTTTTGGAACCCGTCTGACACGCATTACCCGTGCGTTGCAGGACAAAAATGCAGAACGGTCAATGCAGCGAATTGGAGCCGCTGTTGCCGATTTCGATGGCGGCACGCGCATTGGTGATGCGCTAGATGCCTTGCTGGCCGTTCCGCGTTTTGCCGGGACGATGCGTGGTGCTTCAGTAATTGTTTTGTCTGATGGCCTGGAACGGGGTGCTCCCGACCTGATGGTGGATACCCTGCGGCGAATAGCGCGGATCGCCTGGCGTGTGGACTGGTTGTCGCCGCTGGCCGCTGATCCGGGGTATGAACCACGCACGCAGGCTCTCTCGGCGGCCCGTCAATATCTCGACAGCCTGTCAGCAGGTCACAATATCGAGGCGATTGCGCTCCATGTGCTTGGTATTGCCGGTTTCCAAAACTCGCGATGGGCGGGGGCCACATGATCGATTCCCACCATCACATCTGGCTGCAAAAAGATCTTCCCTGGCTTCTTGGTCCTGAGCAGCCCCGCATTTTTGGCCCGTACAAGGCGATCATGCGGGACTATCTGATTGATGAATTCAAGAAAGATCTTGCCGGGACAGGCATTGAAAAATCGGTTTATGTACAGGCCAATTGGGCGCCGAACTGGGCCGCTGACGAGGCCGCCTGGGTGCAATCTGTCTCCCAAAACGAAGGCGAAGGCTGGCCCCATGCGATTGTCGCTTTCGCTGATTTCACAGTGGATGACGTACGACCCCAACTGGATAAACTGGCCAGATATTCATTGGTCCGTGGCATCCGCCAGCAACTACACTGGCACCCCAAACCAATGTACCGTTTTGCAGCTCATGCGGACCTGCCCGCCGATCCTGTCGTGCGACGAAACATTGCTCACCTCGCACAATATGGCTGGTCTTTTGACCTGCAGGTTTTTGAGCAACAGATGCAGGATGCGGCGGGTCTGGCCGATGCTTGTCCTGATGTGACCTTCATTCTCCAGCATTCCGGAATGCTGGTTGATACAGGTGCTCAGGGCCGCCGCAACTGGGAACGGGGCATGAAACGACTGGCCGCCTGCGACAACATTTTCAACAAGTTGTCGGCCTTTGGGACTTTCATTCACCGAAATGACCAGGACTTCATTGCCGATTTGGTTCAGACAACCGTTGGCATGTTTGGTGCGAAGCGCTGCATGTACGGTTCGAACTTTCCAATCGAAAAACTCTGGACGAGTTACCGAGAGCTGTTCGACGCATTTCAGAAGGCTGCGTCGACACTGCCGAAACCACAGCAAAAAGCAATTTTCAACGACACCGCGGCGTCGGTCTACGGCTTGTAGACCAATGGTCCGTCTATCTCATGGGAGGTTTTTATAATGGCACTTGAAATTCACGTTCTCGACTATGGAGACATCGAGCTGGAGACCAGTTTTCTGGTTCTTGGTCACGAATGCGGCCGCACGCGGCGCGTTCCGGTCTACGGCTTTTTGATCCTTGGGGGCACGTATCCCGTGCTGGTGGATACGGGCTATCGCGACAATGCAATCATGGAATCGCTTGGTATGCGCGGGCTCCAGTTCCACGACAATATGATCGAAAATCAGCTGGCCAAACATGGTTTGAAACTGGGCGACGTCCGCTACATTTTGCACACCCACCTGCATATCGATCATGCGGGAAAGGATGACCTCTTTCCCATGAACACGACGGTGGTGCTGAATCGACGCGAGATGGAGTTTTCCGTGTCGGGCATCATGTATCCGCAATATCCAAAGCCCGACATCAAACATCTTGTTGATCGTATCTATGAAGAAGAAGCCATGCGCTTCCTCGATCTGGAAATCACCGGTGCGGAAGAAATCATCCCCGGCGTCTGGTGTGAGGCAGCCGGAGCGCACACCGAAGGATCGATGAATGTCATCGTGGAAACGGCAGAAGGGCTGGCGTGTATCTGTGGCGATGTGATCTATGACTTCAACGATCAGGTCGTGAACCACGTTATGACCAACAACTATATGGAACCACGCGTCACCGGAAACCATTCCGGTTCAAAGCGCGAAGAGAAGGGTGCAATCAAAAAGCTTCTCAACAATTACACGTTCCTGCTGCCTGTCCATGACCGGCCTGCCAAGATCCAGAATCAGCAGGTGGTTGGCCGTCTTGCCATGCAGGTTCCCGGGCCGCTCACCGAGACGGTCGCTGCGCGTAACTGGTTCCCGATGTAGGCAACATCATGGAACCGAAGATGATACCAATTCCCGAAAAGTTCCGGCCCGGACCGGGGTTCCCGGACGCGCTGAATCGAAAGGTCTGGTGAAATGACCCACGAAACCATTGATCCGGCCTTTCGCGAGCTCATCGACGAACATGCACCGATTGCGCAACTGGCAACCGGCTTTGTGTTCACCGAAGGGCCGATCTGGCATCCGGTAGAACAGCATCTGCTGTTCTCCGATATGCCGGGAGACACAAGGCGACGGTGGGATAAGTCAGGCGTTGTTGAAGTGCAAAAGCCCTCCAACAAGGGCAATGGCATGACCTATGATGTCTCGCTGAACCTGTTGGTTTGCGAACATGCAACATCTTCGGTTGTGCGCATCTATCCTGATGGCAGACGCGAGGTGTTGTGTTCGCATTTTGAAGGCCGCGAACTGAATTCCCCCAATGACATAGTCGTCCACAATGACGGATCAATCTATTTCACCGATCCCACTTATGGCCGCATGGAACATTTTGGTGTTCCCCGGCCAACGCAGCAGGGATTTCAGGGTGTTTACCGGCTACCGCCCGATCATGTTCCAGGTGATGAACCGCAACTGGTCTCGGACCGCTATATGTTTACGCAACCAAACGGATTGTGTTTCTCGCCCTGTTATTCATGGCTTTGGGTCAACGACACCGATCAGGCTAACATCCGGATGTTTGACGTGGAAAAGGATGGTCGGCTGAGTAATGCTCGTGTCTTTGCAAGTGGCATCAAAGATGTGCTGAAACCCGGTGTGCCCGATGGCATGAAGGCCGATGAAAAAGGCAATCTATGGGTCACGGCACCCGGTGGTGTCTGGGTCTATTCATTTCACGGCAGTCTGATCGGTAAGGTCTCATGTCCTGAAATGGTCGCAAATCTCCACTGGGGTGGCGAAAACTGGGACACTCTCTTCATGTGTGCCTGCACGTCGCTTTACGCTGTCAAAACGAAGGTGAAGCCCCGTCGTGAGCCTTTCATGGAACATTCGGCCACTGCACCGGCGCGTTTTGCCAGTGCGCCGCCGGTCGCCATGCCGGATGGGGCGGGCAATGTTCAACAGGCACAAACCAAAGCCACTATGCCAACGGATGTGGTGCTGCATATTGATCCCAAAAAGACCGTTCTCATCATACAGGATATGCAAAATGACGTCATCATGAGCGGTGGTGCGTTCGCCGATTCCGGATCGCCTGACCATGCGCGCAAGCAGAACGTTATCGAAAACTCGAAACGATTGGCGCAGGCCTGTCGGCAGGCGGGTGTTCTTGTCATCCACGTGTGGCTGGTTTGTGAAGCCGGTCATCCGGCGATGGCTAAAAATTCTCCGCTGATGGAAGGGCTGATTGGTGCCAATGCTCTCGTGCGCGGCACATGGGGCGTACAGTCAGCACCAGGTCTGGAGCCTCAGCCCGGAGATCTTGTCGTTGAGAAAATGACAATGAGCGCATGGGAGTCAGGCCGCCTTGAAAACTATATCAAGGGGGCCGGACGTGACACGATCATAAACACCGGCGCATGGACCAATATGTCGGTTGAACACACCGCCAGAACCGGAGCCGACAAGGGATACCGCATCATCCTGCCTGAAGACGCATGCTCCACGATGAATGAAGACTGGCACGTGGCATCAATTGAATATGCGATGACGAATGTTGCAACCGTAACGACCGTGGATGCCGTGGTCGAAGCTCTGGGATAACGCGATGAAAACGATCAAGGGCCCTGGTATTTTTCTTGCACAATTTGCTGGAGACAAGCCACCTTTCAACTCGTTGCGCTCCATCGTCGAATGGGCCGCGTCGCTTGGATACAAGGGTGTTCAGATACCTACCTGGGACAAACGCCTGTTCGATCTCGACCGTGCGGCCGACAGCCACGACTATTGCGACGAGGTCATGGGTATTTGCGCGGAACTGGGTGTGCAGGTCACCGATCTTTCAACTCATCTTCAGGGGCAACTGGTTGCGGTCCATCCAGCCTATGATAAATCCTTTGACGGTTTCGCACCACAACAAGTCCATGGTGATCCGGCCGCCCGGCAGCGTTGGGCTGTAGACCAGATGATGAAGGCTGCCCGCGTATCGCAGCGCATGCGCCTTACCTCCCATGTTACTTTTCCCGGTGCGTTGGCATGGCCTTACGCCTATCCCTGGCCGCAACGCCCGGCAGGTTTGATTGAGGAAGCGTTTGATGAACTGGCACGCCGCTGGCGCCCGATCCTTGATGCGTTCGATGCAGCGGGAGTGGATGTCTGCTACGAGATCCATCCCGGCGAAGACATTTTTGACGGCACGACCTTTGAAATGTTTCTGGAGCGTGTCGGCAATCATCAACGGTGCATGATCAACTACGACCCGAGCCACTTTGTTTTGCAGTGTCTCGATTATGTAGGTTTCATCGATGTCTATCATGAACGCATCGGAGCGTTTCACGTCAAGGATGCCGAGTTCAACCCTTCGCCCAAGCAGGGGGTCTATTCAGGCTACGCACCGTGGGTGGAACGGGCAGGGCGGTTCCGCTCGCTGGGGGACGGTCAGGTAGATTTTGCAGCAATCTTTTCCAAACTTGCCGGTTATGACTATGATAACTGGGCTGTGCTGGAATGGGAGTGCGCGTTGAAACATCCTGAGGTGGGTGCCGCCGAAGGCGCTCCGTTTATTGCCCGGCACATAATTCCCGTCACCGAACATGCCTTCGATGATTTTGCGGCGTCTGGTATGGACAAGACGGCGAACCGAAAAATGCTGGGTCTCTAGGCCATGGGAGATTTCATTGCAGCTGCTCCACCACCGCGTCTTCGCCTCGGCATGGTTGGAGGCGGGCAGGGCGCTTTTATCGGCGGCGTCCATCGCATGGCTGCGCGTCTCGATAATGAATTCGAACTGGTTGCGGGTGCTCTATCATCAACCGCTGATCGCGCACTGGCATCAGGACAGGAACTTGGTCTCGCGCCGGATCGTATCTATGTGAGTTTTGAAGAAATGGCCCGCAAGGAGGCGCAGCGTGACGATGGCATAGAGGTGGTCTCGATAGTCACGCCAAATCACATGCATTTCGCCGCAGCTGAAGCATTTATCCGTCAGGGTATTCACATCATCTGCGACAAACCGGTCACCAATACGCTCAACGAAGCGAGGCGGTTGAAGGAAATGGCTGCTTCGGCGCGCGTCGCCTTTGTGCTGACCCACAATTATGCCGGCTACCCTATGGTCCGACAGGCCCGTGCCATGGTGCAGGGGGGAGAGCTGGGTACGATACGTGTTGTTCAGGCTGAATATGCGCAAGGCTGGTTGTCGCAGCGTCTGGAAGACACTGGTGCCAAACAGGCCGAATGGCGCACAGACCCCTCCCGGGCGGGGGCGGGTGGCTCAGTTGGCGATATTGGTACCCACGCCTTCCATCTTGCCGGTTATGTCACGGGTTTACAGGCGGAAAGTCTCGCTGCGGACCTGGACAGTTTTGTGCCAGGGCGGCGTCTTGATGACAACGCACACATCATGATGCGTTATGCTGGCGGGGCCAAGGGCATGATCTGGACAAGCCAGGTTGCCATCGGACATGAGAACGGACTGCGCTTGCGGGTCTATGGTGAAAAGGGAGCGTTAAATTGGGCGCAGGAAGATCCAAATTATCTGTGGTTCACGCCCGTCGATGGTTCAACACGCCGTATTACGCGAGCTGGTCCGGAAGCGGGTGAGGCGTCCGCACGTATTTCGAGAATCCCAGCGGGTCATCCTGAAGGCTATCTGGAAGGCTTTGCGTCGATCTATAGCGAAGCGGCACGCCTTATCCGAGGGGCTCAAAAGGGAGAGGCCACCGCAAATGACGTGTCTGTACCCGGCATCGATGATGGTTTTGAAGGCGTTGCGTTTATTAAAGCTTGTGTCCGTTCCAATTCACAAGGGGCAAACTGGGTCCGGCTGGAGCACTGACGTCCATCGTCGCGCCTAAAGCCAATCTGCCTATGCGACCCTACCAGGAATCCTGAAATTCAAAGGGTCCTAAGGTCCTTTTCGAATGTTACAGCACCTCAGTTTGCCCTGGTACGGGAGAGCTGCTGGTCCACTGAGCCGAAATGGGCGAGTGCGCGCTTTATAAAGCCAGTATTCGGCTCCGCGACACATCGCCCTTTTCGGGTTTCAGCTTAGAGTTTTTTCCGCTGGCTTCAGCCCGCAATGCTTGGGCGTGCCGCAACCTTGGCGCGCCATGTGTTGAGATTATTCAGGCTTTCAGGGATATCCACCTTGGCAAAATCGGCAAAGGCCAAACCCGCGAAGGTCGTGATATCGGCTATCGAAAACTCGTCGCCAGCCACATATTCGTTCTCGGCAAGAACACCATCAAGATAAGCCATTGTATCGGCAGCAACTGCTTTGCGCTTGGTACCCCATTCGGCACATTGATCCGTTTCTAGGTCTGGTCCAAGGCCGGGCGTGGCGTGGTGGAAGTAGTCACCGACCGCATTCAGCAAGCCGGATTCAGCCCGCAAATTCATCATCGAAATACGGGCCCGCTCTTCCGGGCTTTTGCCTGTTAAAGATGGTCCATCAAATGTGCCATCAATATATTCTGTAATGGCGGTGCTTTGCGAAATATGGCTGCCATCCTCCAGCTCCAGACACGGCACCACCGCATCGGGGTTTTTCTTTTTGAAGGCCTCGGTGCGGTGTTCACCTCCCATCACATCGACAGGGATGAATTCGACCTTATCAGTTGCGCCTTTTTCAGCCAGTGCGATCCGTACACGGGCGGGGTTGGGGAATCCTTCGACATCATAGATTTTCATGAGAGTACCTTTCTGTTAAGTTTATCTACCAACTAGTAGGTTGATAAACGATTGTCCAGCTTTATTCCGCATGCGGCTTTCACTTTGGAGTGATCGGTTGGCGTTGATGCGGGCATATGAAGGAGGAACAGGTAATGCCCCTCGACCCTGGGGCCTGGTCCAACAGTTTTAGAAAGAACCGTTCTCAATGAACTCCAATTGATCTTTTACCATTAAAGAAGATTTGGCGTGCTCCTCTTGTTTGGACAGCCCGGCTGGAGTTTTTCCAGGTTGTTGACCCAAGGCGGCGATGTTTGAACAGCCCTTCTCAGTCATGAAAATTCCGTCGCTGCTGGGATAGGTTCGCGCAGTTTTTGTTTCATGGAAACTAGGAGTTAGCGAGCTCTCTCGAAGTGAAATGAAACGCAGGGTTGGTTGAGAACGAAGCCCATTTCAGTTTTCTTTGAAAGCTTATGGAATGCTGTTTCCATTTTGTCTCTTACACTTGGCAAACGTTCGGCTCGGGTGGTGTCATTCATGATGAGTTTTGATGTGAGCTCATTGAAGTTTTTGAAGGTTCGAACGAGCGTGTATTCGTCTTTTGATACAAGCACGAAGTTTCCGTTTGCGTGGAGGTTATCCATGCGTTTTTGGGAAATGGTTCGCACTTCAGTCTCATCATCGACGTGCAACAACACCTCCGTAAGCTGTCCAAACGGTCTTGGGTCTGCCACGTGAAGCCTGCCGGCTGGTCTTAGTACACGTTGGGCCTCAGAAATTGCGGTCTCTTGATAATGAAGAGGCACGTGATGAAATGAAAACATGAAGCATGCGAGATCGACAGACGCATCTGGAAGAGGAAGCGCCTGCGCTTCGCCCATTAGAGCTGTAATCGTGTCTCCATGAGCTTGTTTGATGGCGGATACATGCTGCTCATCAACTTCCACTGCGGTAACATTTGCTCCCAAATTGACCAGAGAGGCGGCAAAGGAGCCATCTCCAGCCCCGATATCACAGACCGATTTACGACTCACATCACAGTGTTTGGTCAGAATATCGAGATGTTCACTCATCTGGCGCTCATTGGGATAAACAGGCTGATCTGGGGGAATAGGAGGATTGCGAGCAACACACACAGATCAAGGACCAAAAACCACGCAACACCTTTGAAAATTGTTTCAAGCGTCACTGCGGGTGGAGATACAGATTTAATCACAAATACATTTAGGCCTACAGGTGGGGTAATCAATCCAATTTCAAGGAGCTTGATGACGACCACACCAAACCAGATCAGGTCAAGCCCATACCCCTCTATCAGAGGCACAGTGAAGGGCAGGGTCAAAACAAGAATGCCGATTGAATCCAGGAACATGCCCAGCAACAGATAAAACAGCACAATGCCCGCCAGAACCAATATCAGAGGGGCTCCGGAGCCCTGTAGCCAGTCGAGAAGATTGGGAGCAATGCGTGTCAAAGATATAAAGGCAACGAAAATTTTGGCGCCGATGGCAATCAGAAAAATTGCAGATGTCTGTATCGCCGTTTCTTTCAAGGCTTGATGGATGTTCGCCCGGTTGAGGCGTTTACGAAACAGTCCAATCAGGATCGCCATGGCAAAACTAATTGCCGCAGCTTCAGTCGGCGTAAAAAACCCCCAATAGATGCCAACGATAATGATTGTGAGCAGGAGGAAAGCCGGCCAAACACCCGTA
Organism: uncultured Rhizobiaceae group bacterium; assembly: GCA_937930635.1. Taxonomy (GTDB): domain Bacteria; phylum Pseudomonadota; class Alphaproteobacteria; order Rhizobiales; family Rhizobiaceae; genus Pseudahrensia. Next base: position 310,245 of record CALHCF010000009.1, on the reverse strand, counting down.
AGGGTTTGTAGCTTCTGTCTAAACAATAGGTCAGTCGTATCATAACGTGGGGCAGAGGCAGGACTAACTTTTGCCCATACCAAAATGGTTATGACAAACCCGGCCATTGAAAGTATGCCGGGCAAAATTCCTGCAAGAAAGAGTGTGCGAACAGACTCTTCCGTAAAAATTGCATAGATCACGAACAAGAGGCTTGGCGGTATCAGAGAGCCTAATGTCCCCCCTGCTGCCACCGATCCGGTTGCCAGTGATGGGCTGTAGCCCGACCTCAGCATTTCGGGAACAGTGATGCGCCCCATGGCTGAAGCGCAGGCAACACTGGAACCGGTAATTGCTGAGAAGCCTCCGCACCCTACCACAGAAGCAATTGCCAAACCGCCCGGTAATTTTGAAAGCCAGACGCGCATGGCGTCATACAGGTCAGTCGTAATGCCTGCATGGTAGGAAATATGACCAAGCCCGATAAACAGCGGGATCATGCTCAAGGGATAGTTATGGACAAATTCGAATGTTGTATTGCCGATCAGTGACATTACCGGGCGCAACGCCCGCGCGGCTTCAAATTCTCCACCGGGCCGCCATGCAAAAAAGATGAAAAGGCCGACACAGGCGACGCCCCCCAGAGCAAAGGCAATCGGGACCCGCAATACGAGAAGGCAGATGACAACGAACAGGGCTAGCAGAGCGAGTGTCGTTGGTTCCACAATGCCGCCAGCTTAGATTTGGTCTGATGGCCTCAGATCGTAAATCAGATTTACAATCAGGCGCACAAGAAACAGGATCAAAGCAGCAAGAAATGTTGCATATCCAATCCACATTGGAATGTAGATGTCACCATCATAATATTCGCCGGATTCCCATGCGCCGGAGAAAAGGCGGAAACCGGCAACAAGCATAAACGTGACAAATGTTACCCCAACAATATGCGCAAATATGGAGAGAAGATTTTTCCCTTTGGGGCCGACCCAGTCTGTGAAGATTGTAACGGCAATATGCGCGCGGTTTGCTGATACAGCAGCAAGGGGAAACAGAATGGTTGCAACCATAAGTTCCCGCACAATCAACACGTCATCGGGTATGATTGATTTGTAGAAGGTCCGAGACAGGACCGTAACAGTCACGGTGAGGCAGAGAGCACAAATGCCGGTCATTGCCAGAGTAAGGAAAACTCGCTCCGGCAATGAAGCTTTGTCCTGGGTAGACTCGCTATCGGGGCTTAACGGGTCCAAGGATAGCCTTTTGCCTTTTTCTCATCAGCGTATTTGGCGATGAGACTTTCATATGAAGTCAGCAAGGCTTTCCCGTCATATCCCTGCTCGGCAGCTTCTGCGACCCAGGCATCCACATACTTCTTGCCGCCATCCAGAAGCTTGCTACGATCTTCATCTGCGAGATTAACGACATTGATTTTCTTGCCTTCAATCCCATCGACCATAGCCTGCTTGTTGCTGGACTTGCCATCAATCATAAGCTTGGCGATTTCATCGATGAATTCCGAACCAAGGTCACTGATCAGCTTTTGATGATCAGCGCTTAGCCCTTCCCATGAACCCTGGTTCATCATGATGCCAAAGGCCATGTTCTGTCCCCAGTCGAGCTCAACGACATGGGGGGCGACCTCATATTGCTTATAGGCTTTCATGGAGTAGTAGTAATTTTGGTTGCACTCGACGAGGCCGGACTCAAGCGCTTGATAGACTTTCGCCTGCCCCATGCGCTGAACATCAGCACCGAAGTCTCCAAATGTTTTGCCGTATGGGCCGGAGCCACGCAGTTTGACCCCATTGAGGTCAGCAAGCGAGCTGACCTGTTTTGTGCAAATGAGCTGAATGGGACCAGTCGTATAATTGGTTACATAGTGGACACCCTGTTTTGCAAATTCCTTCTTTATGGTGCCGTTGGTGTTTGCGAACTCATAAAGCGCGCGCATGCCAACCCATTCGTCTGAATTGGCGACCGGAAGATCCCCGATATTATATCCGCGCAATTTCTTAGGCGTGAAAAAGCCAATCACGGAACCCATGTCGGCAACGCCATCGCCCAAGCCTTGCAGAACGGCTTTGGTTCCAAGCAGGGATTTGCCCCAGTGGAACTCAATTTCCAGCTCGCCATTGGAGCGTTTCTTCAGTTCATCGGCAAACCAATTAAGCGCTTGAGCTCTCGTTCCGCGGTTCGGTCCAAACTCGGCATAGCGCAGTGTCTTCGCATATGCCTCCCCAACAAATGCAAGTGCAGAAAATGTAAATGCACCAGCCATAAGTGTTGTCTTGATATTCATGCTCACCTCCCAGATTAGCAGTTCAAGTTAAGAGTGTTCGTCGTCCAATTATCCGCAGCAATTCCCGCCTAAGATAGGGGCATGTACTCCGCTGTGGTTACAGCAGCCGCCTTTCCACCAATCAGCGCCCGCGCCGTGGCAGTATTTTCCATCTGCGCCCACCATTTTCATGAACAGCGGGTGATAGTTGCGGCAGATTTCCAATTCAGAACGCACCCAATGCAAAGGGTCTTGTGCATAGTGGTCCCAATAGTCTCCCGACATATTGATGCCCGGTACAGCCGGGTTCCAGCTTTCATCCAACCACATTTCGGGATCGCCATATTTGGAACACAGCTTGCGTATCGCAGGATCATCAAGCGCGTTAAGACGACCATTTTCAATGATGGTTTCATTGTCGCCTGAATTTTGCGTTTCATAGGTTGGAAAATACAGATGCAAATGCCAATGGCCGACGAGGTGGCCCATCCGGGCGGCTTCTCGCTCTGCCATGGAAGAAATAATTGTACCAAAGCCCATGTGAATAACGCCGGAACGCACCCGCTCGTATAGACAGTTCACAAAACCAGACGGGAAATCTTTTCGCGGGCGGTGAATATGGGGGTTGGTCCCGATCGAGGCTTCCCACCAATGCATGATGCCTTTGTCCGGGAAAGTTGGATATTGAATATCCTTGGTCTTCTCCATTACATCGCGCAGTTTCCTGCCAAATTCGCCGCCTTCATTGATCTTCACAATTTTTGAATTTTCAACTTCGAGCTGGGTCCAGTCACAGGCTGCGATATGATTTGTTGTTCCCGCGATCACGCCAGTTCCATCTTCTTTGGAAGGGTGGAACATCCATGGTCGCCCGGTAATGTGGCCCGGCAAATAGGTTTTGCCAAAGTGCTCGTTGCCTCGCCATGTGGCTTCCGTCAGCTCGGGATTGTAAAACTCGCGCTTGCTATCCCAGTATTCATCGTGATTGGTAAAGCTGATGTCAGTACCTTCAGGATCCGTAATTCTGCATCGCTTGGCGGAACGAATTCTTTCCCAGGTCCATTGATCAATAGCATTTAGAACCTCAATTGGCATGGCATGCGCCGGGGAGGCCAGAATTTCGGGGGTGATGAAAGGCATGCGCTGTATCTTGATGTAACGCTCAGCAAGCACAGGCCCGCCATATCCCATCAGGATTTTGTCATACTGCTGCTTTTTTTCCTCTTCCTCCCACCAGTCCATCCAATCGGCAAGTTCTTTGGTTCTGAAGAGATAATATTCAACTTCATCAGCCCCTACCCATTGGGGTATGGGACCACGGTCGATGTATTTGATCTCATATTTGACCTTATACTTTTCGAGGATTTTCTTGCAGGCTTCGATTGTGAGCTCGCTGTGCCAATTGTCGACCCGCAACATAACCCGCTCACCAGGCTGCAAATCCCAGCAGGCATTTAGACCATGATTATAGGGGCGCTGCGCGACGTGCTCGAGATACGGCAGAAGCTGATCCGAATTGGATATTTCAACAAAGGGAGGACAGCGAGGGGGGCGAGACGCCTGCAGCGGCGGCGCTTCGTAAGAAGGGGCAATTTCTGGTTTTGCGCCGCTGGCTCTTTGCGGCATGGCGAAGCCCGATGTTCCCAGAGCCTGATCCGGTTTTGTGTCAGGGGTGTGTTGTCCGGGCTTATCAAGCACTTTTAGGCTCCTTGGTCAGGATTGCATGCAATTTTGAAATAAATAAGCATTTTGACTGGAATTTATCAACTCCTGCGCGTAAAACGCATGCAAAGGAGCCTTCATGACCACTCAACTCGACGCAACAACACAGTCTCTGAGGGAGGAATTGCTCGCTGGGAACTTTGATGAAAGCGGTAAATTGCGTGAACAGATGTTGGCCGCATCGCTGGGCGTTTCCAGAACGGTTGTCCGGCTTGCACTTGGTGAATTGGAGAAAGAGGGCCTTGTGACCCGCGAACCAAATAAAGGGTATCAAATTCGCCGGTTTACACTGGAGGAAGTCACAAGCGCCATCTTGGTGCGAGGTGAGTTGGAGGGAATGGCTGCCCGTTTGTGTGCGGAGCGAGGTTTAAGCGACGAAAGCCTTAAAGAACTGCGCAGTTTGCTCCTGCAGCTCGACACGTTGCTTGCAAATGGAGTGACCACACTTGAAGACCGAATCCGATGGATCGATCTGAATGCCCAGTTTCATATGGCGATTGTCATATGCAGTGGTAACAGCATTCTGGCAGACACAATTGCATCTCTGTCGAAAATTCCACTCGTCTCCTATCGCGCCATTGTATTCGACACTCACGATAATGGGCAAAACCAATCAAGGCTGACCGGTGCCCAACGAGACCACAGAGACGTGGTTGATGCCATCTCACAAAGACAAAGCGGGCGCGCAGAGCATCTCATGCAGGAGCATGCCCGCAAAAGTTCTGAAAACAAACGCTTGAGTTTTGATGCCATGCAGAACGCCAAGCATTCACCGGCAATACCCGGGCTGGCACTCGTGAAAAGCTGACCAGATACAGGCTAGGGTAAAAAAATATAACAGAGGAGAGGAAATATGACTTCAAATTCAGGCTATCACCAATTCAACGTTGGCGATCTCAAAGTGACGATGGTGTCCGACGGGTTTTTCCCCATGACAGCGGATGTCTTGCCCACCGTTGATGACGACAAACTGCAAGACGTGCTTGCAACCGCCGGACTTCCGGCAGGGATCTATGAATCCGCCGTCAACGCTTTCATTATTGACGATGGCAAGGACGTTCATCTGGTTGATGCTGGTGGTGCCGGAATGGTCGATTCCCTTGGCAAGCTCACCGAGAATATGGCGGCGGCTGGCTACACACCCGACCAGGTCAAAAGCCTGATTGTCACACATCTGCATCCAGATCACATCGGCGGTGCGGTTGTCGATGGGAAGGCAGCTTTTCCAAATGCGGAAATGGTTGTTTCTGCAGACGACCATGGGTTTTGGACAAATCCCGACATCAAGGCTGGCGCACCCGACGACGCCAAACCATTCTTCGAAATGGCAGCCGGTGCGGTTGATGCCTATTCAGATCGCCTGAAATTGATTGGCGACAACAAGGAAGTCGCCCCCGGCGTCACTTCGGTCTCGCTGCCGGGTCACACGCCGGGTCACACGGGCTTTATTCTGTCATCTGGCAATGAAACTTTGATGCTGTGGGCCGATATCGTTCATATGCAGTACCTGCAATTTGATGACCCATCTGTCAGCCTTGTGTTCGATATAGACCCTGATCTGGCCGTTGCAACGCGCAGGAAGGTTCTTGATCAGGTTGCCACAGACAATATGAAAGTAGCCGGCATGCACTTGCGGCATCCGGGTATTGGCCATGTTGAAAAAGTGGGATCGTCCTATCGTTTCAACACCGGGACGTAGCGCCGAAAAAAAACTCGAACTTTGATGCCACGTGCGGTCCTGACAACCTCAAATTTGTCAGGATTTTCCTTTAGAGCGTGTCACGCATTGATTGAAGCGTATGCTGCGTTTTTGAAGAAGTTTGCACATTCGTCAGGTTTGATTGTGCTGCAGAGCCTGCCGACATGTTTCTATGTGTCGGTCATGGTGCGTTTTTGCGCCATGCGCATCCAGAACATAGGGCCGATGACCACCCATCTTGTCGGGGGAAACGTCGCCCGACTGTCGGTACCGACGGGTCCATTTGATCGCTCATGAATGCGAAACACCAAACCGCTCAGCGGCAACCGAACAGGTGGAACCCTCAAGCACCGCATCGACAATCCGCTGTCTCAAATCATTGGAATAGGCTCGTGTCATGGATGCTGGCCTCCAATTCCAGCATCCATCTTGAATCACAAATCACTCCAAACTGGAATCCAAAAAAGAGTCAGTCAAAATCTGAAAAGCTCTGGTCGGGTGGTGAGCCAGAGTGGTCTTCGGCTTTCGCCATCACGTTCGCCGATCTTACGGACTGCTTGTCGCGATCCGGACATTTGATCTTGTTGCGTACAACAAAGGGCCTGCCTCAAAGAAACAGGATGTGCAATTCTGAAGGTGCTCGGATGAGGACACGGGCTCTGAAGCGCCTAAATTTCCCGTTCCGAACCTCAGCCGCTGGACGGCGACTTGGAGCCCTTGTCGACATCATGAGAACTACGCCGTAAACCCTGATCGGACAGGAAGGGAACTGATTGAATGCGTGTGGTTTGCGAGTGGGGGTTGTCGGGCGTACTGGCTCTGATGGATCATGTAGACGTCTTTATTGTTGTGGATGTCCTTTCATTTTCGACATGTATCGACGTCGCCTGCGCAAACGGAGCGAGAGTGTTTCCCTTCCCGATACACGACCGAGAGGCAGCCGAGAAAGAAGCTATACGGCTCGATGCGGAACTTGCTGGGAAGCGTTCAGATACAGAGTCAAAATACAGCCTGTCAGTTCCAACCCTTCAATCCATACCCGCTGGAACTCGTTTGGTCTTACCCTCCCCGAACGGGTCACACATTTCGTTTGCCGCAAAGGAAAAGACAGTCTTTGCTGGTTGCTTACGCAACACATCCGCAGTTGCAGATGCAGCCAGGAAATTTGTGGGCGCTGGTACGGTGGCCGTCATTCCAGCTGGGGAGCGGTGGAAAGATAGAAGTCTGAGACCGGCGATAGAAGACTTGCTGGGTGCTGGTGCGATTATTTCTGAGCTTGACGGTTTACTCTCTCCCGAAGCAGCCGTTGCGCGGGATGCATTTGTATCGGCACGACCAGACCTCTCAAGTCGGCTCAAGGGTTCAGTCTCGGGCGTTGAACTCCGCGAAAAAGGCTTCCCCCAAGACGTGGAAATCGCCTTGGCTTTGAATGTTTCGTCATGTGTTCCAATTCTCATCGACGAAGCTTTCATCGCGGCTGGACAATGCGAACTGAAGTAGCTCCAATTCGATCTGACGACGGACAAGCCTGACCTAGTGCTCTTAGTTTCAAATAGGTAACTAATTGCTTCCAACCCTTAAGGGATGTTGAAGCGAGACGATGGGCTTGCCAGAAGCTTCCATTCTGTTGGTAGTCAAAGATCTTATGTCATGTGTTGGCTCAGCGTACAAAACTCCTGGACTGTGATCATCCGAATATTCCAGATGCGACCCGGTTCCTACCAAACAAAAAAGAGCCGAGCGCAAAGCTCAGCTCTTTCAAATTCTTAGAAGCAAAAGGATTGTTTAGCTGAACATGTCAGCGGCGATGCCGGCGTACCAACCCTCTGATTCTTCGTAGGTCGCTTTGCGAAGGGCAGAGTCTTCTCCGGTTTTGGAGATGAACTTGTCGACCACCTCGATCTTCTCTTCGCCAGCCTTGTAGTTAGCGCCGACTTTCACGCCGTCATCGGTATCGATCAGGCTCCAGCATGTGTTGGAGAAACGTGCAGGGAAGACTTTTGAATCTGTCAGCGCTCCGCGGATTGCGTTCGCTGCAACCTTTGCCTGGCTGTTTGCAGAGAAGCCAGATTTTGGCATCGCAGAAGCAACTGACGCATCACCGAGAACGTGAATATTCTCATCAGCTTTCGATGCCATGGTCGCAGGAACAATCGGAGCCCAGTCGCCGTCCGTGACACCGGCTGCGGCAGTAATCGTTCCGGCTTTCTGGGCAGGCACGAGTGAGGCGGCATCGGCCTTGAAGGTGTCAAAGTCGGTTTCGATCTCCAGTGTTTCCGGATTTACGTTTTTGATGCCACCATGGGTATCAGAGCCAATCCACTCGATCATGCCTGGATAATGGTTCTGCCAGCCTTCCATAAAGAGACCCTGTTTTGAGAACTTCGGCTTTTGGTCAAGCACGATGATCTTGGCTTTTGGGTTCTTCTTTTTCAAAATATGAGCGATCATGGAAACGCGCTCATATGGACCAGGAGGGCAGCGATATGGGTTTGGCGGCGGCACCATGACGAAGGTTCCGCCTTCTTTCATGGCTTCGACCTGCGCCTTGATCAGCTGAACCTGGCTGCCGGACTTCCAGCCATGGGGCATCGAATCCTGAGCTTCGACGGAATAGCCTTCGACGCTGTCGTATTTCATGTCGATGCCGGGTGACAGAACAAGGCGATCGTAAGGAACTTTCGTACCGGACGCGAGCGTCACGGTCTTCGCAGCAGAATCTACACCGGACGCCCAGTCATGGATCACATTCACACCGTGATTAACGGCAAGGCGATCATAGCCGTGTCCGATGGATTCATAATCACGGAAACCACCGAGATAGAGGTTTGAAAAGAAGCACGTGTAGTAGCGCTTGCTTGCCTCGATCAGCGTGACATCAATTGCACCTTTGCTGTCTTTTGCGAGGTAGCGGGCTGCTGTTGCACCACCGGCACCACCGCCAACAACAACCACTTTGGGTTTTGCCTGGCCGAAGCTTATTGCTGGCATCGCCAGTGTGGCAACTGCCGCTCCACCCGATGTGGCCAGAAAGCCCCTTCTGTTAAATTTTGTCATGCTTCTCTCCTCCTTCTTTGGAATTCACTCAGCCTCAATTGAGGCGAAATAGGCGGCCAGAGCGGCGATTTCCTCGTCGCCAAGCCTTTTTGCGACAGTGACCATCACCGGATTTTTCCGCACTTCCTGCTTGTATTCGTAGAGAACGTGAATGAAGTTTCGCGATTCCCAACCGTTGATATTTGGAATGCCCTCTGCGCCACCCGGGCGATGGCAGGTGACGCACTCGCCGGACAAATATTGCCCATATTCGGGGTCAGCCTGCTGGGCAGCAGCACTTGCTCCAAGCAACTGATCTGCGCTGGTATCTGCCTTTTTCTCGGCTGTGTGCAGCAACCAATTCACAAGTTCGGTCCGCTCGCTTTCCTTCTTCAGACCGGCGAAACTCATCTTCGTACCACGAATGTATTTTCGCGGTTTTTTCAGAAATTCACCGAGCGTATTGACGGTCCAGATGTCATTTTCTTGCGCGAACTTTTTAAGCGCCTTTGAATATTTGTAGCCGGGAACCGAGCCAATCGGTCGTTCTTCCAACGCATTGAGTTGTGGTCCAACGGTGTTCTTGGCGTCCTCCCCAACCTGGTGGCAGGCAACGCATTTCTTGAAGCTTTTGGGTGGTGCCAAAGCCAATCCATTGGACGCAAACAAGCCAAGGAAAATTCCTGCCACCACAGTCGAGAGCAGGACGGTCTTAGAAGATTTCCGGATTGTTCCTCCCCAACTCTTCACGGCTAATCAAGGCTCCCTTCGTGATCACCATCTGGTGTCACATCGAGAACGCGAGCGCGCATGAGCAGCTTGGCGGGTTCCGGTTTACAGTCTTTCATACAAGGTTCTGTAACGGGCTTGTAATGCGGTTCTTCATTGCGGGTATCCGCAATGAAGTTCTTCTCATTTGGGAGACGGATCGAGTTGAAATTCTCCTTTGACAATTCGAAGTCTTCATCTTCGACAATGTCATTGAGATATAAAACATAGGCCGTCAGAGCGTAGACCTCATCGTCAGACAAAGATCTCGCATTTCCAAAAGGCATTGCGCGTCGGATATAGTCGAAAACAGTTGACGTATATGGCCAATAGGAGCCAATCGTTTTTTCAGGACGATCATCTTCCAGCGTGCCTTGTCCACCAGCGAGGACAGGCCAACGATCAACACCTTCACCAAAATCACCGTGGCAGGACGCGCATTGTTCGGTGAAAATTGGTTCACCTTCAGCAACAGTCCCTTTTCCCGGAGGCAGACCTTGACCATCGTAGCGAACATCAATGTCCCAGGCCTTCACCTCTTCAGTGAGCGCAAGGCGGCCAATATTGAGTTTTCCGCCAGAGCCGGATGCAGTCTTCGGCTGGGTCGCTCCATCGGTTGTACTTGCCGTCTTTGTCGTTTGTTCGCCCGAGGCTTCTTTGTCTACAGGCTTATCGTCTTTAGCCGCATCAGAACCGGCATCGCTGTCAAAGCTCTTTAGATAGGCCATGAGATTTGCCCGATCTTTTTCTTTTTTCAGTCCGGCAAAGGCCATTTTGGTCTTTTTGATCAGCTTTTTTGGCTTGGTCACAAACTGATCGATCGTGTCATTATTCCAGACGAGACCATCGGCGCCAGCAGCTTTCATGGCCTTGGAGAATTTGTATCCCTCAAGAGCGCCAGCAGTGCGGCCAAACAGATCATTGAGATGCGGGCCGACTTTGTTTTTGGCCTTTTTGCCAACCGCATGACAGGCTCGGCATTTCTTAAAAACCTTTTTGCCGTCCTTGATTTCATCGGCGAATGAAACGCCGCCGCCAAGTGAACCGACAACGGCCAGGGAAAGAAGAAGCTTAGGAAATTTCGACATTTTCCGCACTCCCATCTGGTTTCACATGCCACGTTTGAATTGAGTTGTTGTGATAGACTGAGTTCGGACCGCGGGCTTCTCGTAGCTGGTTCTTCGTCGGCTGAACCTGACCGTTCTCATCCATTGCGCGCGACTGGAGGAACATCTCCGATCCATCCCAATCAAAGTCGAAATAGAAGCGGTGCATGGATTTTGAGAGGCTTGGCCCATCGAGACGGGAGGTCTGCCAATTGCGTCCACCATCGATTGAAACATCAACGCGCTTCACTTTCCCAGACCCTGACCAGGCAACACCGGACAGAACCGTGTGACCCGACCCATGGGTCAATGGTGCCTGCGGGCTTGGGTTGGTGATGACGGATTTGACATCCATCTCCCAGGTGAAGCGACGGGCTTTGCCGCTTTCCAACAGGTCTGTATATTTCGATGTTTCCTCGCGGTGATGCCAGGGCTGGTCGCCAACTTCGATGCGGCGCAGCCACTTCACCCACATATTGCCTTCCCAACCAGGAACAACGAGACGAACCGGATATCCCTGTTCGGGGCGCAATGCTTCTCCATTCATCTTGAAAGCGACAATGCAATCATCAAGCGCTTTCTCAAGTGGAATGGACCGCGTCATGTGCGAAGCATCGGCCCCTTCAGGGAGAACCCATTTCCCGGCAGTTTTCACTCCCGCTTCTTCAAGAAGCAGGCGGAGCGGCACGCCAGTATACATGACGTTGTGGATCATGCCGTGAGTGAATTGACATCCGTTGAGCTGCGCTCCACGCCATTCCATGCCGGTGTTTGCAGCACACTCAAGGAAATAAACCCGGTTCACACGCGGGAACCGCATCAGGTCTTCCATGGTAAAAACAAGAGGTCTTTCAACTAGACCATTGATCATCAGCCGGTGCTCTGCTGGATCAATCTCGGCGATGCCACCGTGATGACGCTCAAAGCAAAGGCCGTTTGGTGTGATAATGCCGTCAAGTTCGTGCAGGGGAGTGAAGTTCACCGAAGCAATCGGGTCTGCCGTCAACCAAGGTACGTTTCGGCGAACAACATCCTTCTCGAAAGCGGAAGGCGTTCCATAAGGGCGCGCGTCGACCCCGTCACCCGTATAGCGGTTCCAATCTTGAATTTCAGTAATTGCTGGATCAGGTTTTGAAGCTGAAAGAGCATTGGTGGCGCTCGCGAGAAGTGTTGCGCCTCCGGCGGCACCAGAGGTTAGTAGTCTGCGTCTACCGACATTCACGACCTCTTTCTGGTCGTCCCGATGTGACAACGACATTTCAGCATTCTCCTCCCCTAATATTCAAACAATCATATTTGTATATGCATTGCAAGCATTCTCACCCACTTCGAAACATGCGTTGCGATGCTAGGTTCGAAGCAGTTTTACGTTTTGACTTTCAGGTATGTTGATCGAGCCTTTGGAAATGATGTGTTTTTTCATAAGATCATAGATGGGCGGGCCTTCGGTGCCTTCATTCACTGAAGCCCAACCGGCCACCACATAGCTTTTGCTCGCCTCAATTGGTTCTCCGGAACGCAGCAGCGTCATGTCGGAAATACGGCTTCCGATCTCCTGATCCGGAGCGCAGGAATAGCCCATTCCGCCAACCCGAACCATGTCTCCGCCCTGCTGCAGGAACGGGTCCTTGTTGAACAGATTGTCGCACACGTCTTCCAGAATCTCTTTGAGTTGCGCACCGGTGAACTCAACCCGATAGACATTGGGGTAATTGATCGCCGTCTGGTTATAGAGGTCGTCGACCGTAATATCCTGACCCGGCAGAAGCGTTGCTCCCCAACGGAAGCCGGGCGATAACGAAATCTCCGCATCGCGCTGCTCAATTAGGCCTTCGCAAATCAGATCGTCCCAGGTGCCGTTGAAGTTCCCGCGTCTGTAAAGCAACCCTTCAGTTTTCCCCAAAACCCGATTGAGTTCGGTTTCATGAGGCCCTCTAAATTCAACAACCTTTGCCGCCATCTCAGCGTCTGATTCCACCACATCGGAAAACACAGGGATCAGGTTTGACGAATAATCGACGACCTTGCCGCCCTTTATCTCGAGGTCAACGCGCCCTAGATATTTTCCGTGTGAACCGGAAGAGAGAAGCAGTGTCCCATCAATGTTAATCGCTTGAGGAACCGCATCATGGGTGTGCCCAGTCAAAATGACATCGATACCGGAAATCAAGCCGGCAAGTTTCCGGTCAACGTCGAAACCATTGTGAGACAATAAAACGACAACTTCCGCTCCCTTAGCGCGAGCGGCATCGACGTTCTTTTGAAGCAAGTCGGGTCTGATTCCAAACGACCAGTTAGGGATTTTCCAGCGCGGGTTTGCGATGGGGGTATAGGGCATGGCCTGTCCGATGACGGCCACATTCACCCCCCCTTTTTCGAAGGAGGCGGTGCTTTCAAAAACCGGCTCTTCCCATTCATTGTCGACCACGTTGGACGCAAGAAACGGAAAGCCCAGCGCATCAACGATTTCCTGAACCCGCTCCTCGCCAAAGGTAAATTCCCAATGACCAACCATCGCGTCGGGTTTGAGCAATTTCATGCACTCGACCATATCGGCGCCGTTGGTTTTCAGCGATGTATACGATCCCTGCCAGGTGTCACCACCATCGAGAAAGAGCACCTTTCCTTCGCCGCGCTCCGCACGGATCGCTTTAACCAATGTGGAGACACGGTCTAGCCCGCCAAGCTTCCCAAAACTTCTGGCCAAATCGACATAGTCGACCATTGTATGGGCGTAGGCGAGCGGTGTCTTGGGTGTCAGATCAAAATGCCGGAGGAATTCATCACCAACCAAATGGGGCGGCAATCCCGCATAATCGCCGACACCTAGATTGGTTGACGGAGGACGGAAATACACCGGCTTTAACTGCGCATGGACATCGGTGAAATGAAGGAGAGTTACCTGTCCCTTGCTGTCAAAATTCAGCAAGTCATCCTGGGTCAAACGTTGTTGGGCCATCGAACGACTCGACAGACCGGCTTGAGCCGTAACCAACGTGGATGCAGCAACGGCGCCAAATTGCAAAAATTCTCTGCGTGAGAACATGCCTCTCCCTATTGGCGGCGATTATTTTCGCCCCCCCCCCCCCGGCCTTTGGACGCGCACCAAACGCACCCATCCTCAGTTCGTTTTTTATTTGATGGAAACTTTTTTCTCGATCGAATACTCGCTGCCATCGTCATCCAGCCAAACGAATTTAAACGTGCCGCCTTCATTCACTTTGGCGGTGAATTCCATGTAGGGATTGGCAGAAATCGACGGCTCGAGACCCGCAGAAAACACCTCAACGCCATTAAACGTTGCGGAGAACTTATTGATGATTTTTCTTGGAATCGTTTCGCCAGTTTTCCGGTCTTTGCGCTGACCGGATTCCATCGGATGACTGATCAAAGTCTTGATGGTGAAAACCTCACCAGCAGCGACTTTTTTTGGAACTTTTACTCTTGGTTTTGCCATTGTTTTTGCTCCTTCAGCCGCCACATCCGCCGATCGTGACTTTCACCTGATTGGCCGCCACCTGGAAGCTGCCATCATTCATCCTCGCGATTGCGGTCACGTTTTGCGTTTGCGCCAGGCGAATTCGGATCTTTGCAGTTGCCTCACCGCTCATCGGTGTGAAACGAAACTTCACGACTTCCGGGTTGGGATTTCCGTCTGCAACAACCATGATTTCTTCAACGAAATCACCGTCTGTCATTTCACTATCGACTTCGACCAAAACCGGAACAACGTTACCGTTTTCCGCAATTTCGGGAGTTGTCAGTGACAGTTTGCCTTCCAGCATTTCACTGCCGCCGGTAAACTCTTTAATGCGGTCCGCCGCAGTCGGCTCTGTTGAGGCGAATGACTTGACCGTCATTACGCCCGGTACGCCGGTGAGCACAGCCAAACCGAGGCTTGTCTTCATCAACTGTCGTCTGTCTATAATCATGGTCTCTCCAGCAGATCCGTCGCGCAAGTTGCAAGGTCGTAGCCGATGCGCCTGTCCTAATCATGGTGGATAGCCACAATGGAAGAATCTGATTGCGCATCAACGTGAATATAGGTAAATATGATTTTTTGAATATGTCAATTCACAAGTGGTGCTTTTCGATCAGAAATTGGCAATTGTGATTATGAAAGCGCTTTGCCACCTTTGTGTAAGTCGCAAGTAAGAAGATATGAAGCGGACCGGATGAAAAATAGAAATCTCATCAAAAGATGTGCAATGGTTCTCTTGCCGTTCGCCTTCTTGATGTCCGTTGTGATCACAGCTACGCCGGTCTTTGCGGCTCAACTCGTTATGGTGGAACAACGCGGCTGCCCATGGTGCGCCCGTTGGAAGGCGGAGATTGGTATTGTCTACAACAAGACAGACGAAGGGAAACGCGCGCCCCTTCGTGTAATTGATATTCATAAGGACTGGCCGTCGGACCTTGAGAAAGTTCCGCGCGAACGGTTTACACCCACATTCATTCTGGTGGATCAAGGGGTGGAGGTTGAACGAATTTATGGCTATCAGGGCGAGGAAGCCTTTTGGTTCAAACTCGGCCAGATGCTAAAAAAGTTAAACTGAAAGATGAAAGAGCTGATTGAGTATTTGCGATGGCACTTCCAAAGTTTGACAATGAAACAACGCCTGAGGAAATGCGGTCGCTTTTTGAGCAGGCGCGCAAGGCCAGCGAGCTTTTAAAAGCACTCTCGCACGAAACGCGATTGCTTGTTCTTTGTCTGCTCACCGAAGGTGAGAAAACCGTCACCGAACTTGAAAAGACAATGTCGATGCCACAGGCGGCGGTATCCCAGCAGCTTGCCCGATTGCGATTTGACCGATTGGTCACGACCCGAAGAGAAGGCCGCACGATCTACTACAGTATCGCAAGTGACGAGGTGGCTGAAATCATCTCCCAGCTCTACGACCTGTTTTGTGCGCCGGTAAGAAACAGCTAATCGAGCCAATCTTGCCTTTGGAGTATGGGGTTAGGAAATGGAAGCAACGACGTTTCTCCTGCCTCTTGCAGGATTGTTCTGTGGGTTTGTGCTTGGCTTTGTCGCTCGCCGGAATTTCTTTTGCACGCTGACCGCACTTGAGCAATATTGGTATGCTGGCAATGGAAGCGGTGTTCGCACCTGGGTGTTTTCTGCTGTCGTTGCAATCGCTCTTACACAAACCGTGATAGCTCTCGGCTGGTTTGATGCCACACAATCTTTCTATCTCAATCCCCGCTTAGATATCCTCTCTGCTATCGTTGGTGGCATCAGCTTTGGGTTTGGCATGGCGCTGATTGGAACCTGCGGTTTTGGTGCGCTGGTTCGCCTGGGAGGAGGCAGTTTAAAGAGCTTTGTTGCACTTCTGGTTCTCGGCCTCACCGCCTTGTCGACCCAAAGAGGTCTCGTCGCTCTGGCACGTCCCGACGAAACCCATGCCTTTAGTTTGGATTTTGCGGAGGTGGGAAATCAGTCTGCAGTTGCGATCGCCTCGACCCTCGTTGGCAGGGATGTTTCCATCATCTTGCCCGTAACAATCATTGTCATCCTTTGCCTCTGGATATTTCGCGATCCAATTGCGCGGAAGGACCTCAAACTCATCAGTACGGGCTTGATATTTGGCACAATCGTCACCGCCGGCTGGCTGCTGACGTCATCTTTCGCCGCGAGCTCTTTTGATCCCCTGCAGGTTGAATCGGCAAGCTTCATCGCCCCTGTGTCTGACGCGATCATGCAGCTTGGTGTTTATACGGGCACAGCGCCGGACTATGGCGTTGGCATGATTTTCGGCACAATTGCTGGAGCGGCAGCGGCTGCCTATTTGGCAGATGATGTGCGTTGGGAAGCTTGCGACGACGCAAGGGAGCTCAAAAGACATATCAGCGGCGCAGCGCTCATGGGCTTCGGCGGAGTGCTATCTATCGGCTGCACAATTGGACAAGGCGTCAGCGCCGCCTCGCTCCTTGCCGTGTCCGTACCAGTCACAATGATATCCATATTGATTGGAGCCCGGCTTGGTTTGTCCTGGTTGTTGGAAGGACGCATCTTGTTCTTCAGATTTGAAAGCTGAGGCGTCCTGGTACTTCTTGGACAGATTTTTTGGCGCTACTTCTCCACCGGAAGACCTGCTGCCAACCAGAGCTGAAGACCACCATCGACAATTTTCAGATTCGTGACACCCACCTTGTGCAACGCCTTTCCAGCCTTGCTGGACCGGAAACCAGATTCGCAACTTAGGGCGACGGGTACCGTCTCGTGGCCCTTCAAAAGAGACTTCACCGTTTCCGTAAAATTCTTATCGGACACTGACAGTCGATGGCCACCTTGCGGCACACCAGTTTTCGCCCACTCGTCGGGGTCGCGAACATCAATGATGAAAAGCTCACCTGCGCATTGAGCCAGATGAGCTTCGCTTGCATCGATCTTATCGATTGCTGGGCCGAAGCCCAGTTTGAAAAGCCAAGACACGTTCGAGGCTACTCTGCGGAACGCGTGCTGGCTCCAATGATCCGATAGAGTGGGCAGAAACTGACAAATCCTGTCACGATAAGAACCGCGCCAGCGATCATCAGGACCATGCCGAGCGTGGAGGACGCAGTTGCCAGAATTCCAAGGAGCGGAAGGGCAACAAAAATGGCACCAAGAATGATTCTTGCCAGCCGATCTGCAGAGCCTACATTTGCGATGTTCATGAAATTTCTCCTTATCTGTTGTTTTATCAGCATATAGGAGTTTGAATAATCGCTCTGTGACTTAGTCACTAACGGTGGTTAGCCTCTGCAAACTGGGCATGTCATTGATCGTGATCGAACCGCGTCCTCGAGAAATCAATCCAGCCTTGTCCCATTCCAGAAGTTTTCGGCTGATCACTTCCCGCGCTGAACCCAAATCACTGGCCAGCTGTTCATGCGTAATGGAAATTGCATCATCCACCGGCTGAAATTCCAACAATCTTTTTGCCAATCTCCGGTCCAGCGATGCAAAGCTGACCTCATCTATAGTCGCCATCATGGTTGATAGTCTCGAGGAAAAAGACTGAAACACAAGCTGACGAAAGGACTCCGACTCGCGCAGCAGTTTGTCAAAAGAGCTCTTGGAAACTGCAATGACTTTGACTTCACTTTCGGTCGTCGCTTGCGCACAATATGGTTCGCTAGAAATCAGGCATGACGTAGAGAGAATGCAGGTCTGCGTTGGGCCGATCCGGTAAAGCAAAATGGACTTCCCGTCTGCCGTTACCAGATCGACTCGGATGGACCCTTCCTGAACGAAATAAAAGTTCTCGCAAATTTTGCCATCACCAAAGACAGTTACGTCGCTCGGTAATTCTATCGAGGAAAAACTTGAAAGGCTCTCTGGTATTTCCAAATTCACAGCACTCACATCTCGATACCGCACAGTGTCCAGACTCATTAGTCTTTCCAATCATGACGACTCCAGCAGGTCAACTTCCCACACTGATAGCTACACTCAACTGCGTCAGCAGCCGACTTCTTTAGCGCCGATGTGACTTACGATACCAACCACTTTCGTCATGTCTGTCATGCCAGATATGGTGAATGACGTACCTGCCAATTCGGAAACAATTACCGCTTCCGAAATGACTTGCTGCGAGCTCTTAATCTGCATCATTTCGGATATGTTGTTTGCAGTTAGTGCAGCTACTTGGCGTGCTGCATTTTCATCGTATTTTATTTCCACCACAGGCGCATTTGTGATTTTGTCAAACTGTAATCGAACACATTTGAGTTGATGATCTGAGAGTTTTACAATCTGATCTCCGACGACAAAAGAAATCTCACTTGCTTGTGCAGAAGTCTGAAACGCCATTGTTATGGCCAATATGGCAATGAACCACGAAATCGTTGGTTTCATTTTCTTTTCCCTACGAGCTCACGAATAGTTTTGTCCAATTTGCGCCGTGCAGTTTCATTGTTCGTTGTGTCTAGAATATATCTCGCACCTGAAGGTTCCAAAATGTACGTAGCCCCAGACCCATTCAATGAGTTGCCTGGTTGCTTCAATATTTCACCGATTGCTTCAAGTTTGCCGCAAAGTCGCAACGTACCTTCATTGATGTGTATTCCCAAAATGCTCTTCGTGGTTATGCGAAATTGATCGTTCAGAACTTCAATTTTGCAAATGTAACGTCGAAAAATCAGTTCAGTTATGAGAAAGAGACACACACCAATTGCCATCATCCATGCTGCCAAAACATAGTCATGATTGTGATCACCTAAGCGCCCCATGCCAGAATAGAACCCGATTGCAATAAATCCTACAGCCATCAGATACAGCATGTAGTAACGCCATGAAGACGGTGTTTGCTCATAGATTTTCATTGTCTCATCCAAAAAAAATTTGAAGTTCTGCAACCAGCCTAGAGACTTTAACTGCATAGCGAGGTGCATTTTTGCACGCTTGATGCAAAGGCCGATTGTACCAGTGCGAAATGTTTTGTGATGGCTCAGGGAAGGCGCCCAGTATTTTTAGATTAGGAAATTATCTTCGTAGAAGTAGTTCATACCGAAATCGTGATAGGTGATCTGGCTTACTGAAATTCCGTCAAACGTTATTGTATCACCACTGTTGTTGTAAATCACGGCATCACCATCACCATCACCATCACCTCGGTCGAAGTTGAAGGTATCGAAAGAATCAGGAAGTCTTGAAGTGTGTCGCCGATGATTACCTCTGTCGAGTTGCTTCCCACCATTCGAGCTTCTCCATCAAAGTTCAAAACACCTATATTGGGAATTCCATTTAGGATAACTGGTTGACCAGACAAATGGAGCTGATCAATCGACAGAGTTTCCTACAATGGTATCGTTGTGATTTGAGCCAGTGATGTTTTCGATGCTGTGAAACCGATCACCTTCTCGATATCACCTCTTGCACGATCCTGACGGCGCAAGCAGCCCCTGAAATCAACCATTTGCACTACCGCATGCCCATCATATTGAAGCCAGGCGCACATCAGGCATGGATTGAACCAGACATAGGGGCAGTGGGAGCGAGAGCGTTGTACGATAAGAACATAGGCCACAAGTTGGTGAGTTGCCGAGTGGGGCGTGAGGTTAATTCCAGCAAGCAGGAAGGGGCAGAACTGATCGAACCTTGATGATGTCACCCATCAAGATCAATCGCACTGAAGAAAGCCTGTATATCCAAAACGGCGGTGGGCAGAAGCTGGCCTATGTGTACTTTTCGGATAGCCTGACACGTCAACAGACTATGAAACGCCTGTCACCTGAAGCCGCGGAAATGGTCGCAAAGATCATGGCAAGGGCACTAAGAGACGCCGTTGAGCGTTAGAATCCCTGTTGTTTGTTTGGTAGATAGCTTCGCGCCACATCCTAAATTCGTCATAAATTTCGTTAAAACGCACGCAAATCAAATATATAGTATGAGAACATCTTCTAAGTCGTTGAATTTAATGGTGCCCGGGGGCGGAATCGAACCACCGACACGCGGATTTTCAGTCCGCTGCTCTACCCCTGAGCTACCCGGGCGCCTGTTCGCAGCTTGGCGCATCGTTGGCACCAAGTGTCGTCGTCTCCCGAAATCTGAATTCGACGGGTACGACCTGTGAAAGGCTGGCGGTTTATAGGCATTCACTGTGGACCTGTCCAGTTGTTTGCAAGCCAAAATGAAGGATTTCATGCTTCGCCTAACGTGGCCTGACCAAGGTCTGTATCAAGCCGGACCTTGGCGGGCCGTGTGGCTCATCCGGCACCGGTTTTCACGTTCACAACAACAGGCTGCCAAACGGTTGGTGAGGTGCCGCTGATGCTTTAGTCTCAAGGGGCAGCCCTGATTGATTGCCGGATAATACAAACCCTGTTCGTCACAAACCTTGTTGGTCTCAGCCGTTGCTGTCTTCTTCGGTTGTGGAGATGACGTAAGAACCCTTCAGCCAGGACCCAAGGTCCAGATCGGCACAACGTTTGGAGCAAAAAGGGTGGGTTTCGTTTCGGCTTGTTTTGCCGCATTGAGGGCAGGAGCGTCGGCTTCTGAATGGCGTAACGTTGTTGCCCTTGGCCTTTGACTCACCCGGCATTCCAACACCTATTCCGCCTTGGTGAGCCAATTTGAATGAACGCTGTAGCCCTCGCCCTGCAACAAGGCCATGGTTTCGTTCAAAGGCAGGCCCACGACATTGCTGTAGGATCCCACAAGTTTGACCACGAAGGCACCGGCTATGCCTTGGATAGCGTAGCCACCGGCCTTGCCCCGCCATTCGCCAGAGGCAAGGTAGCTGTCGAACTCGTTGTTGGAGAGTTTCTTGAAACGGACCCGTGTTTCCACCAGCTTCTGGCGGAATCCGTCTTTGGGCGTCACCAGAGTTACACCGGTATAGACACGGTGAGAACGCCCCGACAACAAACGCAGACAGCCGGATGCCTGATCCAGCAACTCTGCTTTCGGCAAGATACGCCGCCCCACACTGACAACGGTATCGGCGGCGAGAATATAGGCATTTTCCCGGTCGCCGGAACGCTCCAGACTTGCCACCGCCAACTCGGCCTTTAAATTGGCGAGCCTTTTGGCCAGTGACCGGGGGGCTTCCGATTTGTTCGGCGTTTCGTCAGCACTAACCGGAGCAAGCATGTACGGCTCCACGCCGATCTGCTCTAGCAAGGCCAAACGTCGTGGAGAACCGGAAGCGAGAATAAGTTTTTCACCTGGCGCCATGACTTTGTCCCGATCTGCCGCTCAAGCACGCCGTTCCCGGCGACTTATTTGAAGCGGTAAGTGATTCGACCCTTGGTAAGGTCATAGGGGGTCATCTCGACCAGAACCTTATCGCCCGCCAGAACCCGAATGCGGTTCTTGCGCATACGGCCGGCTGTATGAGCGATAATTTCGTGGTCGTTTTCGAGCTTCACCCGAAAGGTTGCATTGGGGAGCAGTTCGCTCACCGTGCCCGGAAATTCCAGAACTTCTTCTTTCGCCATGCGTATCCATTTTCCCTGGTCTGACTTTGTCTGACGGCCAGATATTGCTAAAAATCATAAACCGGCAGAGTTAAACCGCCGGTATTGCGGGCGAAACTAACCGCAAATGTCCAGTTTGTGAACCGTTGGCCGCAACTTGATCGTGGGGAGCCTTAACGGTTGCCAAAGCGCTGTTCAATACGTTTGAGCAGTCCGTCGCGAACATCTCTGTAAGCGTCGAGCATCTGTTCGCGTGATCCCTGTACAACGGTTGGGTCTGCTGCAGGCCAGTAATCAACCTCACCGGCCTCCACATGTTCCATAAGCAACGCCACGTGATGAGCGGTCGGAGACAAGGTTACAATGAGATCAAAATAGGTGTCTTCAAGGTCTTCCAGTGCCTTTGGTTCGCGGTTGCGAACATCAATATCTTTTTCGGCCATGACAACCCCAACAAACGGATCGGGCGTTCCGGTTCGAACGCCTGCTGAGGTGGTGAATATTTCACGCCCAAACAGGTTGTGGGTCATGGCCTCAGCCATGGGTGAACGGATAATATTGTGGTTGCACAGATAAAGAACCGATGCAGGGCGGGTTTGGGGCTCCGTTTTTGTTCCGTCCATCCCGTCAGCCCCTCCAATGGAGAACACAAATCAGAGTGAACAGACGTCGCGCAGTGTCAAAATCGATATCGATCTTGCCATTCAAACGGTCGCGAAGTGTTTCAGACCCCTCGTTGTGAAGTCCCCGCCGGGCCATATCAATGGCCTCGATCTGACTAGGCGTCGATGAGCGGATCGCTTCATAATAGCTTTCGCATATCTGGTAATACTCTTTCACCCTGCTACGAAATGGCGTCAGAGACAGGATATGGGTGGCAACATCACCGTCATTGGCATCTGTGATTGTGAATACCAGTCTCTGTTCGATAATGCCCAGCCGAAGCTTGTATTCTGCGGGTTCTTTGCCGCCGATATGCCCAACCGGGCTGAACTGGTTTTCTTCCAGCAAATCAAAGATCGCAACCGCCCGTTCATGCTCCACATCGGCATTGGCCCGCCCGATGGTGGACTCATCGAGCGTAAGGTCAATCAAGCGGGACTGTTGGGCGGCCTTGTTCATGGAACATCAGGTGTTGTGATAGGGGCGCAGGGTGGTGGACCAGGCACCGCCGGTATCGGTTAGCTGAACTTCCAGGCATTCTACGTTCGCATTTATTGCTGCACCACCTGCAAAGTTGATCTGAACTTCCCCGGCAGGATCGTCCAGCTCTTCATGATTGGCGAATGTGATGGACAGTATGGATAGAATCTGCTGGCTATCCTCGCGGTCGATATCGCGTGTTTTCAGCTCGTTGATGCGTGTGATGCGTAACAGGCTGCGGCGGCGTTCATAACTTTTGAAAACCCACCGACGGGCTGATTTTGCCTCCCAGGCGAAACGGTTAAACGGTATTAGAAGCTGGCCGGTCGAGGCGACGTAATCCATCTCGCTCGTCTTCAGCACACCGTCCTGGATATGCGCTGAAACGACAGCCAGGTCTTCGTCATCAAGTGCCATAAGTTTTAAAAGTTCAGACATCCTCGACGTCTCGCAGCTGGGCCAGAGGGGCGTGAGTGGGGCGGAATACGCCCTTTCGGGCGAGGTAAGTGTTGGGAGTGAGAGGTAAGGCGAAAGCCATCATTGCGCAAGTTCAAGCGGTGGCTGGTTGGTGCTTTGTTTTTGTTTCAGATGGACCTCTGGAATCAAAAGTCTCGAAAATCCGGTTTCAGAAATATGATGGTAAGCTGAATTGTTAATGTCGAATTTGGAATGGGATGATATAGGTCGCAGATTCTTGGAAATCCGGGGAAATATCATGAGCCTGATAAAGAAGCTCACACGGATCCTTTTGACCAATGTTGTTGTATTAGCCGGTGCTGCGGGCTGGGCGTGGGCAGAAACCCGGCAGGAAATCACCGTTGCCTATTTTTTGGAATGGCCCTTGCCATTTCAGTTTGCAAAGGTGAACGGGATCTATGAAGAAAAGCTCGGTATCAAGATAAACTGGCGTGCATTTGATACGGGCACGGCAATGTCTGCAGCCATGGTTTCTGGAGATGTGCAAATTGCCATCAGCCATGGTCTCCCTCCTTTTGTGGTGGCCGTGTCGGCAGGGCAGGACTTGCAGATTGCTGATATAGCGGTTTCCTATTCAAAAAACGATAACTGCGTGGTCAAAGCATCTCTTGAGATCACAAAAGACAATGCAAAAGCGCTGGAAGGAAAACGCGTGGCGGTGCCAGTCGGCACAGCAGCCCATTATGGATTCCTCAGACAGATGGAACATTTCGGTGTCGATGTATCGAAATTACGGGTTGTTGATATGGCGCCGCCTGACGCAGCTGCAGCCTTCGCTCAGGGCAGCCTCGACATGGCGTGCGGTTGGGGTGGCAGCCTGCGCAAGATGAGAGAGCACGGCAATGTACTGCTGACAGGCAAAGAGAAGGAAGAGCTCGGCATCCGTGCCTTCGATGTAACATCCGTGACAGCTGCATATATGGCAGAGAACCCGGAACAACTTGCCAGGTTTCTTCGCGTGACAGCAGATATGAATGAGAGGTTCCTAAAGGAAGCCAAAGAAATGATCCCGGTGATTGCTCGTGATGCCGGTATGAGCCTCGCTGCTGCTAAAGAGACGCTGGCCGCATTTCAGTTCCCTTCAATTGATGCGCAGTTGTCGAAAGACTGGTTTGGCGGTGGACTTCAAGCCCATACCAAAGCGGTTGCAGAATTTTTTGTGGCGACAGGCAACATGCCCTCGGCATTGAGTGACTACGCGGGTGCAATAAATTCAGAGCCCCTTAGTGCCGCAAAACAAATCAAAACAGATTAAATTCGCTTCAGCTCGAACAACTGCAATTTTCACTGGCCATTAAGCATTCCTGTTTACTCTAAGTTCATTCAGGTAAAGCGCGAAACTGCGGCTTAACCTATTGTCTGAGTATGGATACCGTGGTGTTGCGTTTAGTTGCTTCTTTTGTTTGTGCCGTAATTTTCGGCACGTTGACTCATGCTGCCGAGGCGGCATGCCGACCAGGCGCATTGGGCACCAGCCGTGTCATCGAAATTGATGCAGGCAAGTTTCATAAGATCCGTGGAAAAGAAAAGGCGTTGGGCCTGCGCAACAAGGAAGTCATCCTGACATTTGATGACGGACCAATCGCCGGCAAAACCCCAAGAATTCTAAAAGCGCTGAAAAATGAGTGTGTCAAAGCCACGTTCTTTTATGTTGGAACAATGGCGCGAGCATATCCAAAATATGTTCGCCAGGTTGTTTCCGATGGTCATACGCTTGGTCATCACACCCATAATCACAACAACCTGCGCAAATATTCTTCTGCAAAAGTATCGAAGCTGATCGACCGTGGTATCCGGGATATTGAGCGTATTGCCTATGGAAAGTCGGGTGCCAGACCGGTTACACCGTTTTTCCGCTACCCCTATCTGTCACGCAACAAACGCACAGACCGTATTCTGCGCAAAAAAGGCCTGATTGCGTTTGACGCCAATATCGACAGCAGCGATTGGCGCAAGATCAGCTCGACCCGCGTTCATAATCGCATCATGCGGCGGTTGCGCAAACAAGGCCGTGGCATTGTTTTGATGCACGATATTCAGGGGCGAACAGCCAAGATGCTTCCAAGGCTTCTCAGAAGTCTGAAGAAGGAAGGATACCGTATTGTTCATATCGTTCCGGCAGGGCAGGGGCCGAAACCGGATACCAAAGATGTGGTTGTTGCCAAGGCTCAGCCTTTGAAAAAAGAGATCCAGTCAGAGGCTGTGGTAACAACGTCCAAGGATAGCAAACGCTCACGCGGTCAGATTGATCTGTCTTCGCCCGAGAAAATTATAGAGGTAGCAGTCCGCAAGGCGTATCCTGACAGGCCGGTCTTGTCAGTTACCCCCAAGCCGGTTTCCATCATTGCGGGTGATGCAACCACGCAGCGCAGTGGTGTCAAAACTTCCATCGTGACTCTGGGTGCGCCGCCGCCTGTGGAGCCAAAACAGCAGCTTGGACCCCGTCCAATCCCTTCCTCTGCTTCGAATAATAATCTGACAACGCAGTCAATTAAAACGAAGGATGAACCACGCTCAGTGGTGGTCGTTGCCAATGCCTCCCAAAAAATCTCTAAAAATGCGAAGATAAAACCGGTTTCTGATGTGGATGTTCAGCCTGAGGCGGCAGATAAAGTGGGCGTCTCAAAGGCAGTCCTGGCTAAAAGGAAATGGAAACTGCGCCGGTCGCAGTGGATCCTGCGTTAATCTGCCCGCGTTAATCTGAAAGCCGGATCGCATCGACCGCATTTGGCGCTTGTCTTCAACTGACCATCAATATCTTTCAGAATTGACGGGAACAACACCACGCTCCGGACCGTTCGGGCTTGCGCTGCAATCAACACGTCCCCATGCTCGCATTTTCGTAACCGAGTTCAGGACAGTTGAATGAAAAAGCACGGATATGAAGAGGGTCGCCTCAATCTGCCTTTTGTCGGTATTTCAACTTTCGCCAAGCGGCCAATCTGCACTGATTGGAACGAGTTGAAAGCCGACTGTGCCATCCTGGGCGCTCCATTTGATTTTGGTACGCAGTTTCGGGCCGGTGCACGCTTTGGACCGCGTGCAATTCGTGAAGCTTCAACCCTGTTTTCCTTCGGCCATGCAGGAGCTTACGATCATGAAGATGACGTGACTTACCTGCCTGGGGACGTGGAAATTGTCGACATGGGCGATGCCGATATTATCCATACCGACACCATAAAGAGCCACGCCAATATCGAGTATGGTGTGCGTAAGATTCTGGAAGCCGGCGCTTTGCCCGTGGTGCTGGGTGGTGATCACTCGGTCAATATTCCCTGCATAAATGCGTTTAGCGAGCAGGAACCCTTTCATTTGGTTCAGTTGGACGCTCATCTGGACTTTGTCGACGAGCGTCACGGTGTGCGGTTTGGCCATGGCAACCCCATGCGCCGCGCCGCGGAAAAAGATTATGTAACCGGCCTGTCACAGTTCGGGATTCGCAATGTGTCGTCCACGGCGCGGGAAGGTTATGAGGATGCTCGGGCGCGGGGTTCAGACATCAGGTCAGTACGTCAGTTTCGACAGCTGGGGCCGCAAGCCATGGCGGAACGTGTTCCGGAGGGGGCACGGGTCTACGTGACAATAGATATTGACGGTTTTGATCCTTCAATTGCACCAGGTACCGGCACGCCAAGCCATGGCGGGTTTCTCTATTATGAGGTTTTGGAGTTTCTCCAGCAGCTGACCAGCCGTAACATGGTGGTTGGCATCGATCTGGTTGAAGTTGCACCGGATTACGATCCAACCGGATCAACAAGCACTCTTGCTGCGCAGGTTTTACTCAACTTTCTGGGGTTCATATTCCACAATAAGGCACGATAACTGTTGTAAATGAGCGGTTGGGCGTGATTCAGCCCGTAACCTATTGAAAAGACCACTTTCAATTCAAAGGTACAGTTGACGTAAGGTTTCAACCGTTGTTTGTTGCGCCCAGATCGAACATCCATAAACGGCATGAAAGCCGAATTGGATAACAGGGATGGGAGCGCCGTATTGGATAAGCAATCGGCTGAAGCTGCATGAGTGTGGCGGCTGAATTGAGCGCAGAGCCGGCTGGTGAGGCTTTTGTGCGCTTCGAAAATGTTCAGAAGAGTTATGACGGTGAAATTCTCGTCGTCAAGGATTTGAACCTTGATATTCCAAAGGGTGAATTTCTGACCATGCTTGGACCGTCAGGTTCAGGCAAGACGACGTCGCTGATGATGCTGGCCGGTTTTGAACCCGCCACACACGGCAACATCTACCTTGATGGTCAGTCCATCAACAATGTGCCCCCCAACAAACGCGGCATTGGCATGGTGTTTCAAAACTATGCCCTGTTTCCACATATGACCGTGGCTGAAAACCTGGCGTTTCCTTTGCACGTGCGAGGGCTCAGCAAGAGCGAAATCGAGACCAAGGTGCGTCAGGCACTGGAAATGGTGGAACTGCCGGAAATGGGTGGCCGGCGACCGGCCCAGCTTTCCGGTGGTCAGCAGCAACGAGTTGCTGTCGCGCGTGCGCTGGTTTTTGACCCTAACCTGATTTTGATGGACGAACCGCTTGGTGCGCTGGACAAACAGTTGCGCGAGCAGATGCAGTATGAGATCAAGCATATCCATGAAAACCTTGGTGTCACGGTCGTCTATGTGACCCATGATCAATCAGAAGCGTTGACCATGTCGGACCGCATAGCTGTGTTCAATGACGGGGTCATTCAACAGCTTTCAACGCCGGACGACCTTTATGAACGCCCGCAAAATTCGTTCGTGGCGCAGTTTATCGGGGAGAACAACAAGCTCCATGGAAAGGTCACAAAGCTGACCGATGGTATAGCCACTGTTGATCTGGATGGCGGCGAGGTGGTCACTGCCGCAGCGGTCAATGTGGTGGCAAATGGAGATCGTACAACCTTGTCATTGCGCCCCGAAAGGGTCGAAATAGAACCGAAAAAGAGTTCCGTCGACAATATTGTGACAGGGGAAATCAGGGAACTCATCTATCTCGGTGATCACGTCCGCACGCGGATGTCGGTTGCTGGAAATGACGAATTTATCGTCAAAGTACCCAACAGCGCGGGGCACAAGCCGCTTGCCGAAGGGGCGAAAGTAAAGGTTGGCTGGAAGGCTGAGGACTGCAGAGCCCTCGACCCTTTGACCAGCTGAAACATGGAATGATTGACGGTCAAAACCGTCATCTGACTGGTCCAACCACTATGGTTTGACCTTATAAAGGGAGAAAGAAATGAAAACTCTTAAATTGCTCGCCAGTACAGCTGTAGGTGCAGCTTTGATGGTCGGTGCTTCAGCACCCTCGTTTGCCGATGGTCATGCCAAGGAACTGACCATTGTTTCATGGGGTGGTGCCTACACCAAGTCGCAGGTCGAGGCTTATCACAAGCCTTATATCGAAAAGACCGGTACGAAGATCAATTC
Organism: uncultured Rhizobiaceae group bacterium; assembly: GCA_937930635.1. Classification (GTDB taxonomy): domain Bacteria; phylum Pseudomonadota; class Alphaproteobacteria; order Rhizobiales; family Rhizobiaceae; genus Pseudahrensia. Next base: position 281,718 of record CALHCF010000009.1, on the reverse strand, counting down.
GGAAGACTACAATGGTGGCATCGCTGAGATTAAAGCTCAGGTGGAAGCTGGAAACGTCAGCTGGGATATCGTTGATGTTGAATTGTCTGATGCTATCCGCGCATGTGATGAAGGTCTTCTTGAGACGATTGACCATTCGACACTGCCAGCTGGTGCTGATGGTACTCCGGCTACGGAAGACTTCATCAAAGGCACTCTATATGATTGTGCAGTGGCCAACATCGTCTGGTCGACAATCTTTGCCTATGATTCTTCAAAGATTTCCGATGGGCCAAAAACCATGGCTGATTTCTTCGATCTGAAGAAATTCCCTGGCAAACGGGGTCTGCGCAAAGGTGCTAAGGTAAACCTTGAATTTGCGCTGATCGCAGATGGTGTCGCAGCCGCTGACGTCTACAAAATTCTGGCCACTCCTGAAGGTGTGGATCGTGCTTTCGCAAAACTCGATACCATCAAGTCTGATGTTGTCTGGTGGGAAGCCGGTGCACAGCCACCACAGCTTCTGGCTGATGGCGAAGTGACCATGACCACCGCTTATAATGGCCGTATCTTCAATGCGGTTGCTGGTGAAGGCAAGCCGTTTGAGATCGTTTGGGACGGCCAGGTTTGGGACCTTGACCTTTGGGTCATTCCAAAAGGTGCCAAGAACAAGGATGCTGCGCTGGACTTCCTGAAGTTCTCCACGGCGACTGAGCAGCTTGCCAAACAGGCTTCCTGGATTTCCTATGGTCCGGCCCGTAAGTCTTCGGCATCTCTTGTTGGTAAATACCACAACAAGGATATCGATATGGGCCCACAGATGCCTACGGATCCGTCAAACCTGACCAATGCTGTTCAGAACAATTTTGAGTTCTGGGCGGACAATGCCGATCAGTTGAACGAGCGTTTCAACGCATGGCTGGCTAAGTAAGGTCAACATAATTGGAAGAGCGGCGGGTTTTGTCGCCGCTCTTCATCAATTTACCCTGTATCAACAGGGCAGCGTAACAGAATGCCGAACGGGGACTAACTGGGCACGATGACAGACGCGACGTTATCCGGCATGGACAATGCGGCGCAACGGGCTGGCGCTGATAAAAAAGCCCTTCTCGCTGCCGACGGCACCCCGTTGAAACAAAAGCTTGCGCGTACCACCCGCCGCATGAAGTTCAACGCCTTTATGCTGACGCTGCCGCTGGTCCTGTTTCTTCTCGTTTCATTTGTGTTTCCGATCGGCGAAATGCTGGTCCGCTCGGTCTATAATCCCACGGGAAGCAATGTTGTTCCGCAATTTGCCAAGGCGATTCAGGATTGGGATGAAAATGAAGGCATTCCCAGTGAAGAGCTGATCGAGATATTCGTAAAAGATCTCGCAACGGCGGCCAAAAACCGTGAGGTAGGCAAGACGGTTGGCAATCTTGCAACGCGCATAAACTATGAGATTCCAGGCTCCCGCAGTCTTTTCACCAAAACGGCACGCAAGGTGCGACGTCTGGAAGAGGGGCCTTACAAGGAGGCACTCTTCGAAATCGATAAGAAGTGGGAGAACCCCAATATCTGGCGGACTCTCAAGCGGGTCACCAGAGACTACACGCTTTCCTTTTACCTGGCTGCAACGGACCGCAAGTTTGACCCTGATGGTTCTATTGTCCGGGCAGACGAACTTTATCAGATCTATCTGCCCATTCTCTGGAAGACGATTTGGTTGTCCGCACTGATTACGGCCCTGTGCTTCATTATTGCCTATCCCGTTTCCTATCTGCTCGCGACATTGCCGCTTCGCACATCAAACCTTCTGATGATCATGGTGCTCTTGCCATTCTGGACATCATTGCTGGTGCGCACATCGGCCTGGATTGCCATGCTGCAGAAAGAGGGGATCATCAACAACATCCTTGTCTACCTTGGGCTGATTGGCAATGAGCACCGTATTCAGATGATCTACAATGCCACCGGCACGGTCATCGCCATGGTGCATATCCTTTTGCCCTTTATGATCCTGCCGCTCTATTCGGTTATGAAAACAATCCCGCCAACTTATATGCGCGCGGCCCGTTCGATGGGGGCGTCCGGCACTTATGCATTCACCAAGGTCTATTTCCCGCAGACCATTCCCGGAATTGCTGCCGGTACCTTGCTCGTCTTCATCCTGGCGATTGGATATTACATCACCCCCGCTCTGGTGGGTGGTAATGACGGTCTGCTGATCTCAAATCTGATTGCCGGGCATATCCAACGGTCATTGAACTGGTCGCTTGCAGCGGCGCTTGGAACAATCCTGCTGGTTGTCGTCTTGACACTCTACTGGGTGTACAACCGGCTGGTCGGCGTTGACAATCTGAAGTTCGGGTGAGGGCGTTGTCATGACAGTTGCGCAACGTTTGAAGAGCCAGGGGTTTATCGCTTTTGCAGTCGCGGTACTTCTCTTCCTGATTTTTACGGGGTCGATTGCCGGAACCATAGGCTTCATGCTGATATTCGGCATACCGCTGTTTGCCATGAAACCGATGCCTCCCTATTCAACGATAGCTGAGAAAGTTGGCAAGTATATTTTCCTGACGGTGTGTACGGTCATTTTCATTTTTCTGATCCTTCCCATCCTTGTGATTATGCCTCTTTCGCTCAATGCAGAGCCGTATTTTTCTTTCACGGAAGGAATGATGGCGCTTGATCCCAAGGCCTATTCAAGCCGCTGGTACTCTGACATTTTGCGTTTCGGTATGACTGCTCCCGATGCCACAGCCGGCTGGTGGTCGGATATGTGGAACAATGCGACATGGGTCCGGGCATTCCGCAATTCATTCTTCCTGGCAATTGTATCTACGGCTCTGGCAACTTTCCTTGGTACTCTTGCGGCGTTGGGTCTGTCGCGCCCGGAAATGCCATTTCGTTCGGCGATTACAAGCCTGTTGATTTCACCGATGATTGTGCCGCTGGTTATCACGGCGACAGGCATGTTCTTCTTCTATGGTGGAACGATGCAGGGTGTGATCCCGGGTTATCCCGAAGGGCTGGCCAAGACATATCTTGGGCTTGTTCTTGCCCATGCAACCCTGGGTATCCCTTTCGTTATTATTACGGTGACAGCAACATTGACCGGCTTCGACCGCTCTCTCATTCGCGCATCGCAGGGTCTGGGTGCGAACGGTTGGACGACGTTCTACCGGGTTATTATGCCGTTGATTGTACCTGGCATGATATCGGGCGCGCTCTTTGCCTTTATCACGTCACTTGATGAAGTGGTGGCCGTTATCTTTATGGCGGATGTCGATCAGCGTACCATTCCACGGCAGATGTTTTCCGGCCTCCGAGAGCAGATCAGTCCGACAATCCTTGCAGTGGCAACCATACTGGTGATCATGTCAGTCGTGTTGCTGACGACTGTGGAATTGTTGCGCCGCCGTTCTGAACGCCTGCGGGGCATGTCGCCAGGATAATGCTCAGGTTCGCAATTCTGCTACTGGCCTTATTGCTCGCGGCACCTTCCGCAAAAGCCCAGGGTTCGCGAGCAGACCTTAACCTGATCATTGCCATGGATTGCTCATGGAGCGTGAGCGATGCTGAATATGCATTGCAGGTTGGAGGCGTCGCGGCGGCATTTTCAGACCCTGAGATCATAAGTGCTATTGAAAACAATCTGCGTGGCAGGGTTTCAATTCTGATCGTTCACTGGTCGACATCAGGCACACAAAAAATCGCGCATCCATGGGCAACAATCTCGAATGCTGGTGAGGCTGTTGCCTTTGCAGCGCGTGTGGCGGGTATGCAAAGACAGACCGCTAAGGGAGGGACCTCGATAGCGGGCGCGTTGCTGTTCAGTCAAAACGCCTTTGAATATGCACCTTCTCGCGCCGACCGTGATATCATTGATGTTATTGCCGATGGCGAAAACAATAATGGTGACAGAATTGAAGCGGTACGGGACATGGTGGTCAGGCAAGGCACAACGATCAATGCGCTGGCTGTGGTCAATGAGGTAAGCTATCTGCACCACTATCTGCGCAACAGGGTTATTGGTGGATCGGGTGCCTTTGTTGAACGGGCGCTCGACTACAAAGATTTCAAACGCGCCTTTCGCAAGAAATTGCTTCGCGAGATCAAGGGTGAACTGGTCACCCAGAATGTAGATCAGCCAGGGCAATTGTTGCGTTAAGACCAAGACGGCCTAGCTGGTCCAGCCCTCCAGAACAGTCGCGGCATCGACAGGGCTCATGTCGGTTCGCGGGGCTTTGGGTATGGTGCCATCAAATCGCGGCGCAGGGGCCGGTTGCATAACACCATCAACTTCCTGAAATGTCCGGCGCGCCGCATTGTGAGGATGGGAAGTAGCTTCATCCATCGAGAGGACAGGGGCAAAGCACGCATCTGATCCCTCAAAAACCCGGGACCAATGGGCCTGTGTTTCGCCCTTGATCCTCTCTTCAATCAAAGCACGAATTTGAGTCCAGTGAGTACGGTCCATTCGTTTTGCGAGAACCGGTGCGTCCAGTTCAAGCTTGGCGACAAGTTGTGTCCAGAACACTTCCTCTATGGGGCCTAGCGCAACCCACTTTTTGTCGGATGTCTCAAAGGTTCCGTAAAAGGGTGCTCCTCCGTCCAGCATATTTGCACTGCGCCCACCGGGCCAAAGGCCTTGAGCCTTTAGTGCAAATGGCATGGTCATCAGCAGGGCAGCCCCCTCTGTCATGGCAACGTCAATAACGGTGCCTTTGCCGGTCGCTTTGGCTTGCAGCAATGCGGCACAAAGCCCAAATGCCATCAACATGCCTCCACCGCCAAAATCCCCCACTAAATTGAGTGGTGGCACAGGTCCGCTCTCCCTTGTGCCAATAGCATCCAGAGCGCCCGTAATGGCGATATAGTCGATGTCGTGGCCTGCACGTTCAGCAAGGGGCCCATCCTGTCCCCAACCGGTCATACGCCCGTAAACCAGACCGGGATTGACGGCATGACAGTCTGCCGGTCCAAGCCCCAGACGCTCGGTTACACCGGGGCGGAAACCTTCAATCAGGGCATCGGCATGACCAATTAACTTGAGCGCCGTTTCAACGTCCTTTGGCTCTTTAAGGTCAAGCTCGACCTTCCTTCGACCGCGCAACATAGGGTCTTTATCGGACCGGGAAGTGCCGACATTCCTGCCACCAGGCTTTTCAACGCGAACGACATCGGCCCCGTGATCGGCCAGCATCATGGCCGCGAAGGGGCCGGGGCCGATGGAGGCAAGCTCAATCACGCGAATACCGGCCAGCGGTTTTTCTGCCATGGAACTCCTCAGGGGGTTGCGCGGCGCTCTTCAGACGGCGAACAGCCGAAATGAGTGCGGTAGCTTTGGGCGAAGTAAGAGTGTGATGTGAAGCCGGTCGACAGTGCGACATCCAGTATCGGGGCGTTGGTATGACGCAGCAATTCGCGTGCCCGTTCCAGCCGTACAGACATGTAATAACGTCCGGGTGTGGATGACAGGTGACGAAGAAACAACCGTTCCACCTGACGAAGTGACAAGCCGACCTGCCTTGCGATTTCGAGAGCTGAAAGGGGTTCTTCCAGGTGTTCGGCCATCAGTTCGACAGCCTTTTGAAGTTTTTCTGATTTGCCACCAAGATCGCGCTCCGGTCCAACCCGCTGCCGGTCGGCATTGGTCCGAATGCGTTCATGCTGGAACTGGTTTGCAACTTCATTCGCCACCCGACCCCCAAAATCCTCTCCGATGATGTGCAACATCAGATCGATTGATGTGGTGCCACCAGCCGACGTGTAGCGGTTGCGGTCAACCTCAAATACCTGACCGGTACAATGGGCGTTGGGAAAAGCTTCCTGAAATGATGCGCGATTTTCCCAGTGAATGGTGCAGTCATAGCCGTTGAGAAGCCCTGCCTGTCCCAAAATATGGCTCCCAACTGACAACGCGCCAAGAGCAGCGCCCCGTCGCCCTCTTTCGCGAAGTTTTGCAAGAAGATGCGATTGTCCGGGAATTTCCAGACGATAACCCGCGCAGACAAACAGAATGTCGCATTTTGGAAGGTTGTCGATGGAATAGTCGACATTGAGTTCCATGCCATTAGAAGCACGTACAGCCAACCCGTCGACTGAAACCAGGCTCCATTTATAGTAATCACTGGCTGCCATGCGGTTGGCAGAACGCAATGGATCCATTGCGGCGGCGAGACACAGCATGGAGAACTGATCAATAACCAGAAACGATAAGTGCCGGTGGCGGTTTTCTTCGCCAAGCCCTTGATGTTCCAACGGTCCAGAAGGCTCAATCATCGCCTATGTCCTGATTTTAGAACTTTGGAAGCTCGCGCCCCGCTACGCGACTGGCGGCAGTAAGCGTGTTAGCCATCAGCAGAGCAATCGTCATGGGGCCAACACCGCCTGGAACGGGCGTGGCATGAGCAGCATTTTCCAAGGCGCCTTCGTAATCAACATCACCGGTGAGACGGGTCTTGCCTTCGCCTCGTTCTGGTGCATCGACGCGGTTGATGCCAACGTCAATGACGGTCGCTCCCGGTTTCACCCAGTCTTCTTTCACCATCTCCGGTCGTCCTACTGCGGCGACCAGAATATCAGCCTGGCTTGCGATATCCTGCAGGTTCTTTGTGCGGCTGTGAGCTATGGTCACAGTCGCATTCGCTGCCAGCAACAGGTTGGCCATAGGCTTCCCAACGATGTTGGAACGGCCGATGACAACGGCGTTGAGGCCTGAAAGATCGTCCCCCAATGCCTTCCGCAACAGGATCATCGAACCCGCCGGAGTGCAGGGCACAAAGGCATTGGAAAGATCACCGGTGCCGAGTTTCCCGACATTGATGTAATGGAACCCGTCAACGTCTTTGTCAGGCGAAATAGTTTGAATGACCTTGTTTTCATCGATGTGCCCCGGCAGCGGCAACTGGACAAGAATGCCATGAACGCTGGGGTCGTCGTTAAGCGATTGGACATGTCCAAGAACTTCCGCTTCGGGGGTGTCAGCACTCAGAGTAATCTGCACGGAATGAAAACCACATTCCTTTGCTTTGCGGCCCTTGGAAGCAACATAGACCTGGCTGGCCGGATCTTCCCCAACGATGATTACGGCAAGTCCTGGCGTGATGCCGCTTTCGGCTGTCAGCTTTTCAGTTTCGGCTTTGACCTTGGCAACAACCTCTTCGGCGGCCACTTTGCCGTCCAACCGTTTTCCTTCGTCATTCATTGTATACTTGATCCCTATCCACTGCCCGGTGATCTCTCTTGAAATTTCAAGAAAGTGCAAGCCGTTTTTTTAGTTTGATAAACGTGGCCCGGATGAAGATGGTGAGAACTTGTCAAAGCGACATGAATTGTCGCCTTTTTCTGGTATCAAAAATTAGTCTTCAGGCTGCTGCGGCGTCATAGGCGGCAACGAATGCGCTGGCTTCATCACCCACCTTATTGGCGTCCCAACCGGGTTTGAACACGTTTGAACCGATGCCAAAACCGTCCGTACCGGCATTGAGCCAGGTGCCAATGGTCGGGACTGATACGCCTCCCACTGCCAGAACTTTCATAGTGTCTGGAAGCACAGCCTTGATAGCCTTCACACCGTCAGGTCCGTGCAGACTGGCAGGGAAGAATTTCAAAGCATGACATCCGGCATCAATTGCGCAAAAGGCTTCGGTGGGGGTGAAAACACCAGGAAAAGACAGCCCGCCGCGCTCGACAGTTCGCTGGATGACAGCGGTGTTCATGTTTGGCGAAACAATGAGCCGCCCACCGGCATCAAGGACCTGATCCACGCCGTCTGCAGACAAGACCGTTCCAGCACCGACTATCGCCCGGTCGCCAAAATCCCGGGCAATCGCGGAAATGCTCTTTAGCGGCTCGGGCGAATTGAGGGGAACCTCGATGATGCCAAAACCTGCCTGAATTAAAGCCTCTGCAATACCAGGCGCATTCTTGGGTTCAAGGCCGCGCAATATTGCGACCAATGGCCGATGCCCTTCAAAAAGATCCGTCATGCATCAGCTCCTTCAAGAAGTGCACCCGTCCGTGCAAGTGCAAACAGAGCTGGCCAGACAAGCTGTGAACTGACATGGGTTTTCACTTGTGCCGCAAGAACGGTGGCCGCGCGACTGTACCGGCCAGTCAGGTCACTTGTTCCAATAATTGTTATGTCCTGGACATCGAAACCATCGCGCGCTGCGGCTTCAAGCTCCATGCCGATCAACAGACCCGAGAGCCTCTCACGGGCACTGTGTTTGTCAGCCTTTGACAAAACAGTATCGGCCCGCAGGCCAAATAGCCTGCCAAAACTGCTGCCGGGTGCCTGAAAGACTTCACCGACGGCAGCGACAAAGTCACGGTGGTCTTCTTCACCATTGGGTTCAGAAGCGGCGGCATCATGATCATCCGGTTCGACCGAATGGCGCAGTATCGTGTGGTTGGAACACGCGTCAAACAGTTCGCCAGTCATATAAGTTCGAAAATTACGCACTACACCATCATGAACCCGTACCCACTTGGAATGGGATCCCGGTAAAACCACCGTACCCGAAAAATTGCTCTCATCAGCAAGCAGTCCCGCAATCTGGGTTTCCTCGCCTCTCATGACATCACGGTGTTGATCTGTCTCGATTTTCAAGCCGGGCACAATGGCCAGTTCCTGATCATTGTCGTGAAAACGCAGCAGTGAACCGGCAAGGTCAGCAAGGCTGGCAGGGCAGGGCAGATAACTTGCCTCCCGCCATCCCTGGCGGCTGCCAACCATCCCTGACGCTATTGCGGGCAGTGCGGGCCAGCCTTGCGTGAGTTTACGAAAATGCGCAGCAAACTGTTGCGTGGAAAAATGGCCGACACCGCTGTCGGCCTGCCGTTTATCGATCACCAGCCCATCAGCAGCCAACAGGGCTGCCCGGACATTGGTCGTGCCCCAATCAAGTGCGATGAGGACGCCGTTTTCCATCGCACTCAAAGAGCTCTACCCTTTTGTCGCGCCAAGCGTCAGGCCGGCGATGAAGTGTTTCTGGGCAATGAAAAACATGATGACAGGAGGGACAGCAGCCAACAGGGATGCCGCGGAAATGAGATGCCATTGCTGCACAAACTCTCCGTTCAATGTCCTCACGCCAACGGTAATCGGCAGGCTGGCATCATTTTGAATCATCACCGTTGCCCAGAAAAAATCGTTCCAGATGAAGGTGAAAATCAGCACAGACAGTGCTGCAATGGCGGGTCGCACGAGCGGCAACACCAAATGCCAGAAGATACGAAATTCGTCGACACCTTCCAGCCGCGCTGACTCGATCAGCTCGAACGGCAGGGCCTTGATAAAGTTGCGCATGAACAAAGTACAAAACCCGGTCTGGAAGGCTGCGTGAAACATCACAAGCCCCGGCACGGTGTTGATGATTTCCAGTCTGTTGGACATGTCCACAACCGGCAGCATCAGAATTTGGAATGGTACGAAATTACCGGCAACAAACAGAAAAAACAGCGGCAGCGACCAGCGGAACCTGTAGATTGCCAGTGCATAGCCCGTGAGACAGGCAAGCCCAACCGAAATAATCATGGTCGGAATTGTGATGATCAGCGTGTTTATCAGATATTGCAGCGCCTCTGTTTTGGCGAAGACCTCGGCATAGTTCTGGATCATCTGGAAACTGCTGGGAATGCCGAAGACATTGCCCTGGGCGATATCAGACGCCGGGCGGATTGATGTCATGAAAATGGCCAGCAATGGCAATAACCAGAGGAACAGCGCAACCGGAATTGCAAGCTTGTAAGACCACTGTGCCCAGCCGGAATATTTTGCAACGGGGGTGGGAAACATCTCAGTGCGCTCCCTTTTCGTCTTGGTACATCCGCCACAGGAAGTAACTGATATACACCAGCATAATGAGGAAAAGCACCGTGGCTATGGCTGAGCCGTAACCATAGCGTCCAACACCCTCGCCAACGGCCTGATCATACATGTAGTACGCTAGCACATTGGTTGAGCCGAATGGTCCGCCCTGTGTCATCGTGGCGATCATATCAAAGGAACGCAGTGCGCCGATAACAGTGACCACGATGGCGATGAAGGTCGCGGGACGCAATTGCGGAAGGATCACATGCCATAGCATGTTCCAGCCCTTGGCTCCGTCCAGCCGTCCAGCTTCAACCTGATCTGGCGAGACGTTGTTGAGGCCGGTCAGATACAAAATCATGCAATAGGCAATCTGCGGCCAAAGGCCTGCAGCAATAATGCCATATGTCGCCAGATGTTCGTTGCCAAGAATTGAGGGCGGATCAACTGAGCAGACTTTGGTCAGATTGCCGACAATGTTGACCTTTGTTTCGCAATAGAACCAGCCCCAGATTTCGCTCAGCAAACCAAATTCCGGATTGTAAGCCCAGGCAAAGATAAGGCCGACAACCACCTGTGAAATAACGAAGGGAAAGAAAAACAGCGATTTATAGATGCGAATGCCTGTGACAGTCTGATTGAGAAACAGGGCAATGCCCAACCCGATCGGCACAGCCAGCATGAACAGGACCAGCCAGAGCAGGTTGTTCCACAACGACGTGTAGAAATTGGGGTCATTGAGAAGAAGGCCGTAATTTCTAAAGCCGACCCACTCGCCAGTCCATATCCCGTTAACGTCGTAAAGGCCGTCCCAGCGCGTGAAGGAATAGGAGAAAGACTGAAAGATTGGAATGATGACGTAGACCATGAAGAACGCCAGGCCTACGGCAAGAAACAACCAGGGCGCATAGCTGACCCGGTTGCGCCTGTAAGATGATGTTCCGGTAATCGCAAAAAATGCTGCGGCGATTGCACCGATCAGAACCACGATCCGCAGGAAGAAGGTTGGAACCCGGGCCTCTTCCCGGCGTGCATAACCAAGCCAGTCCTGGACCACGGCTGTATCGACAACGAAAAACAGTACGATCAAGCAGGCGAGCAGCACCGCGATGGATATCAGGACCTGTGATGTCGACGTGCTATACCGATCCGAGACGATTGCTGATGTCGTCGTCATCCTCTCCTCCTCCTCGGGCCGTCATAGCCCGGTCTTGGTGTATGTAAATCCTGGGATGCCGGTTTCCGGTTGCAGAGATTTTACAGACTTCCGGGCCAGCTTTTGCGCTGGCCCGGAAGAGTTGTATGGGCCTATTTGTAGACTTCGGCCTGTACCCGGTCGAGGTTTGCGAGAACCTCATCGAGTGTTGACGTATCCAGCATGAATTTCTGGAAGCCTTCCATGCCGGCCTTCGCCATGGCTGCCGGTGCATCGCGGTCATAGAACTGGGCCAGACCTGCTGCGGTCGACACGGTTTCCATACCCTCAACAATGAACTTGTCGTCCTTGTTGATTTCCGCAGCGGCGTTTGGCGGCAATTGGCCAATAGCCTTGTTCCAGGTGCCCTGGATTTCAGCGGTCGCGATGAACGACAAGAACTTCTTGGCGTTTTCGATGTTCTTGGCTTTTGCAGGAATGAAGAATGCGTCTGCAGGCGCTTCCTCAGCACGTGGAACGTCGGCAATTTTGGGGAACGGGAAGAAGTCGATCTGCTCGTCCTTAAGCCCGGCGTCTTTGTACTGACCAACCGAGAAGTTGCCCATTACGTACATTGCAGCATCACCCTTGGCGAATGGTGCAATAGCGTCCTGCCACGACATCGTCGCATGGTTTTTAACAAACGAGCAGCGCTCGATCATTTCTTTCCAGTTTGCGAAAGTCGCTTTGATCTTCGGGTCGGAATATTTGATTTTACCGGCTGTGAGATCATTATGGACTTCATAACCGTTGGTGCGCAGGTTCAGGTAGTCAAATACACCTGCAGCGGTCCACAAAAACTTGGTGCCAATGGTGAAAGGTGTGACACCTGCTTCTTTCATTTTGTCGCAGTTTGCCAGCAGCTCGTCCCATGTGGCGGGCTCTTTTAGCGAAAGCTTATCGTAGATGTCTTTGCGGTAATAAACGCCCCACTGATAGTAAGAATAGGGCACGCCCCACTGCTTACCGTCACGCGACATGGTTGGTTTGATCGCGTTGAAATTGCCCTTCAGATTTTCATCTGAAGCCCAAAGATCAGATATGTCGGCAAACAGACCTGCGTCGACAAATGGGCCCATGCGGTTGCCTGGATACCAGGTGATCACGTCAGGTGCATCGTTTTGCAGGGCGTTACGGATCGTGTTTTTGTGTGCTTCACGATCGCCATTGTTGGCGGTAACGTTGATATCCGGGTTGGCCTTTTTGAAGGCTTCGACGGCGGCTTCAAAAGCAGCTTTCTTGTCCGGATTCAGATCATCAAAGGTGATGACAAGATCCCCGGCGGCAAGCGCAGAAGTCGATAGCAGCGCGGCAGTGCCGAAAGCTGCGGTAGCTCGAATGAGCGATTTGAACATGTAATGTCCTCCCGATTGATATAATGTGCGCCTGCCACAATATCGAACTGGCGCAACGATTGCTCACGAGCTTCCGGATCAGAATCCCGCAAGATGCGTCAAGTCTTACACATCTTCACACGATAGACAGCGTGAACAGCGCAAGCCATCTCATTTTGTTCCATTATATGGAACTCAATTTGACTATGTAGAATTATTTGGCTAGCGTCGCCCATTGTCAAGCATCAAGATAATGTTTGACGGGGAGGATCTTATGGTTGGCACAAAGACGGAAGGTGTGATGCGGTTGCGGCCAGACGACGCCTCAGCGCTGACTGACCGCGTTCCTGCGGTGGATGCCGACGCGTCTGCACACGTTGTTCCTCACCCGGCTCGCAACCTGGCAACCGGAACTTTAGGCAAAGCCTTTGATGTGCTTGATGTAATTGCTCTTTCTCCCAAACCACTTCGGTTCACAGACTTGCTTGGTCTGGTTGATCAGCCGCGGGGAACGCTGCACCGTCAGGTTAGCAATCTGATTGAAGAAGGTGTTGTGCTGGTCAATGCTGACGGTTCCTACGCTCCGGGCCTGCGGTTGCTGAAATGGGCGGCAAGAGCCTGGTCACAAAATTCTTTCCGCATCATTGCCGAACCTCATGTCCGGCAATTGCATGAGGCAACGGGCGAAACGGTTCATCTGGGCGTTTTGAGTGGCCTTGAAGTGATTTATGTGGATAAGCTGGAAACCAATCAGGCGGTTCGGATGCATTCGCAGGTTGGAAACGCGTCACCGCTTTACTGTACCGGGATCGGCAAAGCGATGTTGGCGCTGCTGGATGCCGATCAGTGCGCCCAACGGATACAGCAGTTTTCTTATCAGCGTCATACACAGGCAACGCTCTATACACCTGAGCTGTTGCTGGCAGAAATTGAAACCATTCGCACACAGGGCGTGGCACATGATCGTGAAGAACATGAGCCAGGCATCCGCTGTGTTGCGGCTGGAATTGACGGCCAGGATACCGGCACGATTGCGGGAGTATCCGTAACCGCGCCATCCTACCGGATCGCAGAAGATGCTCTTTTGCGATGGGAAATACTCGTTCGGGAAACAGCCCGATCAATCGAAGCCGATATGAAGGCCAAAATGGGACCACGGAGCCATGAATAGGCGCCAACCCAAAGTAGAAGGGAACTAAGCATGGCTGGTGTGAGACTGACAGATGTCAGAAAGTCATTTGGAGATGTTCATGTCATCAAGGGTGTTGATCTGGAGATCGATGACGGTGACTTCATCGTTTTTGTTGGCCCTTCCGGTTGCGGCAAATCCACTCTTCTGCGCCTGGTCTCGGGGCTGGAGGAAATTTCGTCAGGCCAGATAGAAATCGGCAATGAGGATGTCTCCCGCACCGAACCGTCGGAGAGGGGCGTCGCGATGGTGTTCCAGTCCTATGCACTCTATCCGCACATGACGGTCTACGACAATATGGGTTTCGGTCTGAAGATGACCGGTCACAGCAAAGAAGAGATAGATCAGCGGGTTCAAAAGGCTGCCGAAATACTGGAATTGAAACCCTTGCTTGATCGAAAGCCGGCAGCCATGTCCGGTGGTCAAAGACAACGTGTTGCAATCGGCCGGTCGATTGTACGCGAACCAAAAGTGTTTCTTTTCGACGAGCCGCTTTCCAATCTTGACGCTGAATTGCGGGTCCAGATGAGACTGGAGATTGCTAAGCTGCACAGCAGTCTCGACTCCACAATGATCTACGTGACCCATGACCAGACCGAGGCGATGACCCTTGCCGACAAGATTGTTGTGCTGCGGGCAGGCATTGTAGAACAATACGGCTCACCGCTGGAATTGTATGACAATCCCGACAATGAATTCGTCGCCGGGTTTATTGGATCTCCACGCATGAATTTCCTCAGTGGTGAGGTCACGAGCGCCAAAGCAGGGTCTGCAACCGTAACCATTCCAAATCTCGATGGATTGAAGATTCCGGTTTCCACCCGTGATCGCAAACCTGAAAAAGGTGAGAAGGTAAAGGTTGGTATGCGGCCGGAACACTTCGTGGACGCCGCCAGCACCAAGCATAAGTTCAAGGCGCCAACCTCTGTAGTTGAGCAATTGGGTGGTAACTCATTCCTCTATCTCAACATCGGTGACGGCGAACAGCTGACTGTGGAACAGAAGGGCCATACCTCGGTTCGCGATGGCCAGGTTGCGACGGTAGGGGTCGACCCCTCGACCACCATGATGTTTGATTCAGCCGGACTGCGGGTTTAGCCACAGGATCGACTGTTAGTCTGTTCCGGCAATGAAATATCTGGTGTGGCGTTGACCTGAAGTCTCGTATCAACATGACGACAACCCAAAGAACACGGGCTTGGGGTTAGCCCTGGACCGGCGCTCGCCGTCAAAGCTTCGGCTTCCATTTGGCCAGACCTGTGATGTCCAAAAGCGCCCCGTTTGGGAAATTGAGCCGTTGACGTTGCTTCATCTGCTTTTTAAAGCCCGTTGATGTGCAATCGGAATCGCGCTTGATGACCCGTACTCCTGCTCTTGGTGTTTGTTATTATCCAGAACACTGGCCTGCTGAAATGTGGGCTGATGATGCTAAACGCATGATAGAATGCGGCCTCTCATATGTTCGTATCGCTGAGTTTGCCTGGAGTCGGTTTGAACCGGCGCGGGATCAGTTCGCATTTGAATGGCTGGATGAGGTGATCGAGACGCTTGGTGCCGCCGGGCTAAAAATTGTCATGTGCACGCCTACTGCGACGCCACCAAAATGGCTGGTTGATGAGATGCCGGATATGGTGGCGGTCAACAGCGAGGGAAATTCCCGTCTATGGGGATCTCGCCGACACTATGATTTTTCCCATGAGGGATACCGAAGGGAATGTGCTCGCATTACCCAGATTGTTGCCAGGCGTTATGGCGAAAACCCGCATGTTGTGGCCTGGCAGACCGACAATGAGTATGGCTGCCACGAAACAACACTGAGTTTCTCAAAAGCTGCACGCGACGGTTTTCGCGATTGGCTGGCGCAGAAATATCAATCTCCTGATGCGCTCAACCGTGCCTGGGGCAATGTTTTCTGGTCGATGGAGATCAGCGATTTCAATCAGGTCGAGCTTCTAAACCTGACGGTAACAGAACCCAACCCTTCTCATGTGCTCGATTTTCGTCGCTTTGCTTCTGATCAGGTTGTGGAGTTCAACCGCCTTCAATGCGACATCCTGCGGCAGCTGTCACCGGGACGAGACATCATACACAATTTCATGGGCCGGTACCTGGGCTTTGATCATTTTGATGTTTCCGCTGATCTGGATATTGCGTCCTGGGACTCCTATCCGATTGGGTTTCTTGAACAGTTTGGGCGCGATGATGCCTGGAAAAACTGGTATATGCGGGCAGGTGACCCGGATTTCCAAGCCTTCCATCATGACCTCTATCGCGGTTGTGGCACAATGCGGGGGCAAAAGGGCCGCTGGTGGGTGATGGAGCAGCAGCCGGGTCCGGTAAACTGGGCACCTTTCAACCCTGACCCTCATCCTGGCATGGTGCGTTTATGGAGCCATGAAGCCTTCGCCCATGGCGCGGAAGTGGTGAGTTACTTTCGCTGGCGGCAGGCGCCATTTGCTCAGGAGCAATTTCATGCAGCCTTGAACCGACCGGACAATTCGCAGGCCCGCGCCTATCAAGAAGCTCAAACGGTTGCCGAAGAACTCGCACATATTCCAGAAGTGATAACCGATCCGTCGCCTGTTGCGCTGGTGTTTGATTATCCCTCCCTATGGGCGACGCAAACACAACCGCAGGGCGCAAGCTATGATGGGTTTAGCCTGCTGTTTGAATTTTATTCAGGGCTGCGCAAGCTCGGTCAGTCGGTGGATATTGTCCCGGCAACTGCATCACTGAAGGATTATGCCTTGGTGGTGGTTCCCCACCTGCTCATGGTTGATGACAGCTTTGTTGCGGCAGCAAAGGAAAGTTCGGGCCGGTTTGTGTTTGGTCCGCGGTGCGGATCGCGCACAAGAGATCATCAGATTCCTGATATCCTGGCTCCCGGCCCGTTGCAGGACCTTCTACCGATCCGGGTCGAACTTGCGGAAAGTCTTCGCCCCGGGTTCAGAATTCCGGTAGATCAAATCGGTGCATTTGAACGCTGGAGCGAGCACGTTGAACCTCAACCGGGCGTGTCTGTGAAGCTGACAAGCGACCGGGGCCATCCCGCCTGGCTGCAGGCTGATCGGTTCTCCTATATTGCAGGCTGGCCGGATGATTCATTGTGCATGCACATATTGCGTGACGAACTGGAATCTGCGGGCCTGCCCATTCTCGAAACGGGGGACGACTTGCGCATCCGTGACCGTGGAAATCTGCGCACGATAGTCAACTATGGACCAAAACCCCGTGATGCCGGACATCTGATCGGTAAGAGAGACAAGGTGCTGATAGGGACCAAGATCCTTGAAGTCGCCGGTGTAACGGTCCTGAAGCGGTCTGATAAAAATCAGTAAAACAGGTTGATCATCGTAAGTGAGACAACAAGGAAGATGATGGTCATACCAAACCCGGCCTTGAGAAAGTCACTCACCCGATAGCCTGCAGGCCCCATGATCAGGGCGTTGACCTGATGGGTGGGAATGAGAAATGAGTTTGATGTTGAGATGGCCACTATGAGCGCAAACAGCGCCGGATCACCACCAGCAGCAATGGCGATGTTGATCGCAAGAGGGACCAGCAAAACTGTGGCACCGACATTCGACATTATCAGCGTGAAAGCGGTTGCCAGGAGCGCAATGCCTACCTGCAATACCCACATGGGCACGTCACCGAGGCCGTTCAAAATACCGTCGGCAATCCACTGCGCGGTTCCCGTCGACTGAACCGCCCGACCCAATGGGATAAGACACGCCAGCAAGAAGACCGTGTTCCACCCCACGGCCCCGTAAGCCTCGTCAATGCGTAAAACACGGCTGACGATCATACCTGCCGCGCCGGTCAGCAGACAAAGTGACAAAATAAGATCAGTAAACAGCACCAGCCCCAGCGCGACAGCAAAGAACAGCAGCGCCCAGCCCAGTTTCTTGGGGCGCAATTCTTCCTTGGGGTAGTCCGCTGTAACAATCACAAAGTCTCTGTTCTGCTGCAGTCGGTTGAGGGCGGCCCAGCTTGTGTGCACAACAATGGTGTCGCCTGCATGAAGGGGCTCAAACCCAATCGCTGTCGGCGCGTGATCATCAGTTTCGATGTGGCTGAGAACCGAGTCGCCGCGGTAGATTGCCAGAAGCGCGAAGCCATAGGTCTCCCGACTGCGTACCTCGCGTGTGGATTTGCCGATCATGGATGAACTGGGCGGAATAACGATCTCAGCAACTCCGCAGCGATGCGGGGCAAGATCGCGGGCAAACTTGTTCGGCCGTGGCAGGATCTCCAGATCATTGGTCACCGCAAACTTGCGGATAGCCGCTGGCGCACCCATCACGGCGATATGGCATGGCGCACGCAGCTGGTCGAGAACAACAGGACCAATGAAGTTCTTTTTGTCGATATTGATCGCGATGACATAGATGTGGAATTCATCGTGAATATCGATGAGCGCTCGTCCCACAATGGGAGAGTCCACCGGAACGACGATCTCTGTAAAACCGGAATCCAACCCGTAGAGTTTGTTCAGATATTCCGAGCGTATCTCGGCTTGTGACGGACCGTCACGCTCAACACGCGGAAGCACAAGGTGTCCAAACAGTGTGAAATAGAGAACCCCTGAGATGATCAGGGCAATGCCGATTGGTGTCACTGAAAACAGATCAAAAGTCTGCAACTCAACATTGTCTGGCAGCTCTGCACTAGCGGAAATCAGCAGGTCGTTGAGAAGAATGAGCGGTGATGAACCAACCATCGTCATCGTGCCGCCCAAAATAGCGCAAAACCCCATGGGCATGAGCAGGGTGGATAAGGGAATTTCTGTTCGCGAGGAAATACGTGAGACGACGGGCAGAAACAGGGCTGCAGCACCAACGTTCTGCATGAATGAGGAAATCACGCCAACGGTTGATGAGATGAGAGGCACAATGCGCCTTTCGGTGCTGCCACCAACAGTCAGTATCCAGCGTGCAACAGCAGACATGGCTCCCGTTTTGTCGAGGCCAGCCCCGATAATCATAACGGCAATAATGGATATGACGGCGTTGGAAGCAAAGCCCTCGAAGAGTTGCCGGGGTTCGCCCAGGTTCTCCAGCCCCGGTACTGATGCCAGAAGGCCCAGCGTCACGAGAATAACAATCGCGGCAACATCCACACGCACGACTTCTGTCACGAACAACAGAATCGTGACGGCCAGCAGACCAAGGACGATGGTCATTTCTGCTGTGAGTCCCAACGCTTCCACGTTACCCATTCCCAACCGATCTGCGGCAGCCCCACCGACGCATTTACGTGCCCGTAATCGCGCCTTTTTCAACGAAAAAGCAAGTCAAACAGTGGTGATTTCGAAGAAAAATCAGCAAACCAGCTCAAAAAAAGTACTGCTTTTTGAATACAAGACACCAAAACAATACTCACGATCCAAAACCGGGCAGGTTTCACGCCATGCGACGGATGGCGGCGTGCTTCGTGAAATGGGTGAAAAAATTGTGTTGCGAGGTCCTCCAGACCCCGGCGTTTCCAGTTTCAGCTATTGCCGCGCGTCGTGCCCCTCAACTGCCTATTTTACAAAACGCTGGCACCGGTATCGGCCCCGGAGACAATTGAGCGAAAGGCGGCAAACAGCTCGGTTCCCATGCCATGTGTGCCATGGGTCAGATCGCTTTTCGCAGCCGTTCTGCTGTCCCATTCGCTGGCATCGATTTTCACGTCGAGCTTTCCTGTCCGGGCATCAATGCAAACAACATCACCATCTCGCAGTTTTGCGATCGGTCCCTCATCGGCGGCTTCCGGGGTCAGGTGGATGGCAGCGGGAACCTTGCCTGATGCCCCCGACATACGCCCATCTGTTATCAGTGCTACCTTGAAGCCACGGTCCTGCAGAACGCCCAGTGGTGGCGTCAATTTGTGCAATTCCGGCATGCCATTGGAACGCGGGCCTTGGAAACGGCAGACAGCAATCATGTCGTGGTTGAGCTCACCAGCTTCGAATGCAACACGAATTCCGTCCTGGGTATCAAAGATGCGTACCGGTGCCTCGATGATATGATGCTCGTCTTTGACCGCCGAAATCTTGATCACTGCCTTGCCGAGATTTCCTTCAAGCATTTTCAGGCCGCCATCACTTGAAAATGGCTCTTTTACAGTGGCCAGGATCTTATTGTTTGCCGCCTTTCGTGGTGCGGTCTCCCAGACAATACCTTCGCTATCCAGCTTCGGTTCCTGTGTCATGTTCAGCAGGCCATCACCCCAGATGGTTTTGACATCTTCATGCAGATGGCCCTCGGCCAGCAATTCCCCGATAAGGTAGGGCAGCCCGCCCGCGGCATGGAAGTGGTTTACATCCGCAAGGCCGTTTGGATAAACCCGCGCCAGCAACGGTGTGCAGGCTGCAAGGTCTGAAATGTCTTCAAGTGTAAGCTGGATGCCGGCAGCTTTGGCAATCGCCACCAGATGAAGCGTGTGATTGGTCGAGCCACCAGTGGCATGCAGGCCGATCACTCCATTGATGATGGCCTTTTCGTCAATCATTTCACCAACCGGGGTAAATTCATTGCCTGATGCAGTAATCGCCAGTGCGCGTTTGGTTGCTTCCCGTGTCAGCGCTTCACGCAACGGAGTGCCCGGATTGATGAAGCTTGAACCCGGCAGATGCAGCCCCATGAATTCCATCAGCATCTGGTTTGAGTTTGCAGTTCCGTAAAAGGTGCAGGTTCCTGGCGAGTGATAGGACGCACTTTCAGCTTCCAGCAATTCATCGCGTCCCACCTTGCCTTCTGCGTAAAGTTGCCTGATTCGGGCCTTTTCATCATTGGGCAGTCCCGAAGGCATTGGTCCTGCAGGAATGAAAACCGCGGGCAGGTGGCCGAAGGTCAACGCACCGATCAGCAGACCAGGGACAATCTTGTCGCAAACACCCAGACAAGCGACGGCATCAAACATGTTGTGTGACAGGCCAACAGCGGTGGCCATTGCAATGACGTCGCGCGAAAACAAGGATAGCTCCATGCCCTTTTGGCCTTGCGTGACCCCGTCGCACATAGCAGGTACGCCAGCCGCAATCTGGGCGACACCTCCGGCATCCTGTGCCGCTTGCTTCATAATATCCGGGAATTGCCCGAAGGGCTCATGGGCCGACAGCATGTCGTTGTACGCGGTGATAATTGCCAGATTGGGCGCAACATCTTCTGCAAGGGCTGCCTTGTCGCTCATGCCGCAAGCAGCAAACCCGTGGGCAAGATTGCCACAGGTGAGCGATGACCGGCGCGGTCCCTCCTCAACTGCTGACTGCAGTCTCGCCAGATAAGCTTCCCGGCCAGGTTTGCTTCGTTCAACAAGGCGTTCGGTGATGGTCTTGATGCCAGAAATGACGGTCATGTTCGGATTCCAAAAATGGGTCTAAAGAGCCCAATAGACGTGAATATTGGTGTCGGGGTGACGCAGCACATGCCGGATTGGCAAATTGTCAGCCGGACCATCCTGCAATGCTGTTTCAAAAACAGCGCGTTTGTCGTCGCCTTCGATATGAAGTACCAGATGGTGGGCCTGAACGAGCAGAGGCAGAGCCATCGTGATTCTTGCCTCATGCGCACCGGGCGCTTCCATGGAGATAGTCTTTGCGTCGGTACGAGGGTCTGTCGCCTCCTGAAGATGGTTTCCATCTGGAAAGAACGAGGCAGTATGGCCATCCGTCCCCATGCCAAGGATGGCGACATCAAGAGGAAGAGGGGGGCTGAACCGGGTGTCACTTTGCTGGGGCAAAGGCAAAAAACAGGCCGCAGCAGCCGGTCCTTTTAGCAGGTTATCGCGCACCAGCTTCTCATTGCTGCGCTCATTGTCTGCTGGAACACAGCGATCATCAACCAGAGTGATAAGAACTTTTTGCCAGTCGATTTGCTGGCCGGACAACGCATTGAAAAGCTGTTTGGGTGTCGATCCGCCGGAAACCGCCAATACAGCCTTGCCTTTGACAGCGATTGCTCCGGTCAGCTTTTCCGCCAGTGCACCGGCGAGGGCTTCAGCAAGATCGCCGCGAGACTGGAATTCATTGAATGAGGTAATCGTCAATTATTGATCCCCGTCATTCCATGTTCTGCCATCACGTTCGATCAGCGCGATGGCCTGGCTTGGGCCCCAGGTGCCTGCGGTGTAACTGGTCACCGTCTGTGTGGTCTCTTCCCAGGCATCAAAAATGGGGTCGATCCACTGCCAGGCTGCCTCAACCTCATCGCGGCGCATAAACAGGGTTTGGTTGCCGCGAATAACATCGAGCAAAAGTCGCTCATAAGCATCAGGGCTGCGTTCTTCGAACGTTTCGGCAAAACTCATATCAAGAGGCAGACGGCGCAGGCGCATACCACCTGGTCCCGGATCCTTGATCATGATCCACTGCCTGACACTTTCATCCGGCTGGAGGCGCAAAACCAGTTTATTGGATATGGGCTTGCCGGCATTTTCGCCAAATATGGAGTGGGGCACAGGGCGAAATTGAATGACGATTTCGGACATGCGCATGGCCATGCGCTTACCGGTGCGCAGATAGAACGGCACTCCGGCCCAACGCCAATTGTCAATTTCCGCCTTCAGCGCAACGAAGGTAGCCGTGGTGCTGTCTTCATCCTGTAGCTCCTCCAGATACCCGTCCACCTTGCCGTCCGGTCCCGCGCCAGCGCTATACTGGGCGCGAACAGTGGTATCGTTTGCGGTGCTGGCCGTTATGGGGCGCAGGGCACGCAGAACTTTAAGTTTTTCATCGCGAATGGAATCCGCATCGCCGTTTGCCGGTGGTTCCATCGCAACCAGACACAGCAACTGCAGCAGATGGTTTTGAACCATATCCCGCATGGCGCCGGATTTATCGTAATATGCGGCACGACCCTCAACCCCTACAGTTTCGGCCACGGTGATCTGTACGTGATCAATATGAGAAGCATTCCACAGCGGTTCGAAGAGGGCATTTGCAAAACGCAAGGCAAGCAGGTTCTGTACCGTCTCTTTACCAAGGTAATGGTCGATACGAAAAACCTGATCTTCTTTGAAATAGTCACCAACGGCCTTGTTGAGTTCCCTGGCCGACTCAAGATCACGCCCCAGAGGTTTCTCGATAACAAGCCGCGTGTTGTCATCAATCAGGTGGGCCTTGTTGAGCTGCTCGCAGATGGGGCCAAAGAGGCCGGGTCCCACCGCAAGATAGAATGCTCTGATGCGCCCGTTTGAACGCCCGTCAAGCAAAGCCGCCAGTTCATCCCACCCCTCGGCGGTTGTGACATCAATCGGGACATAATCCAGCCGCTTCAAAAAACGGTCGACACTTTCGGCATTGAGTTGATCAGCGGGGACATGATTTTCCAATGCGTCCCTTGCAAAATCCCGATATTCTTTCTGGCTCTTATCAGATCGCGATGCCCCGATAATCTGTGCATCTTCAGGCAACTGACCGTCATGATCTCGATGATAGAGCGCCGGCAAGAGCTTGCGCTTCGCCAGATCACCCGTTCCGCCAAAAATGACATAATCGAACGGTTCCACGGGAATGATTTGTCTGGTCATTGCTTTTCCAGTTCAGCGCAACAGGTTTCATTTAATCGATTTAAATTCGCTTGTAAAACACTACTTATCTTTGATGTTGATCAGATACGGATTTGCGAAAATACACCCGCTTGAATCCGTTTTCGGTCTTCTTCTCAACTTCTGTGAATCCCATATGGTCGTATAGCGCCAGGTTTTCGTGCATCGCCTCGTTGGTATAGAGCTCGATGGTGCTGAGGTTCAGGTCACGCGCAAGGCGATCACATTCTTCCAGCAGGAACTTCCCCAGACCCAGGTTTTGAAATGCGGGCAGGATGGCGATGTTCTCCAGAAACAGGTGTCCGTTTTCGCGATACACAACCATGAATCCGGCTCGCGTATCTTCTGCAATCAACAGCTGCACGTGACCATCAGCAACTGCGGAACTCAGATCTGCGATCATCGGAGCTGGTTTCTGGCCAATCCTTTCGACATATTTTTCGTAAGCGGCGTGGGCGCAGGAGCGCAGAAATTCAAGATCTTCCGGCATCGCATCGCGTATCGAACTATGCATGATTTTTCACCAGACTGAGGATGTTGAAGAGGAGTGTTATTCAAATCCACCGCACTTTGCGCGAACCCGTACGGTGCGACATTGCGGACGATAGCCAATGCGCCCAAAGACGGCCAGTCGTCAATCATGCTTGTTTTATTTTGGCAGAACGTGTCATGACCGGGGTCAAAGATATTTAGCCCAGTATCCATCCTGGGTTGTTTGAGAATGGAGAACACCATGCGTCTGGAAGGAAAAACGGCCATTGTTACGGGTGGTGGAGCAGGGTTTGGCGAAGGAATGGCCAAGCGCTTTGCTGACGAGGGGGCGAATGTCGTTGTGGCTGATCTGCGTGGTGATCAGGCACAGCGTGTTGCATCTGATATCGGTCAACAGGCCGTTGCGCTTGAAGTCGATGTGTCGCTTGCCAAAGACAATAACGCGATGGTTCAGGCTGCTCTGTCAAACTTCGGAACGCTGGATATCTTTGTCCTCAATGCCGGTTTCACTCACAAGAACATGGATATGCTGGCAGTCGATGAGGAGACGTTTGATCGTATTGGCGATGTCAACATGAAAGCCCTGTATCATGCGACGCGTTCGGTCGTGCCGGTTATGGAGAAACAGGGGGGAGGGACCATCCTGACCACGGCATCAACTGCCGGTTTGCGGCCTCGCCCTGGTCTTGTCTGGTATAACGCTTCAAAAGCCTGGGTCATAAACGCCAGCAAATGCATGGCTGTGGAACTTGCGCCAAAAAATATTCGGGTCAATGCGCTCTGCCCCGTTGCGGGAGAAACGGGCATGCTGGCCGATTTTATGGGTGAGGATACACCTGAAATTCGCGAGAAGTTTAAAGGCGTCGTCCCGCTGGGTCGGTTTTGTCAGCCCCGCGATATGGCCAATGCCGCTCTTTATCTCGTGTCAGATGAAGCTGATTTTATTACGGGAGTGGCTTTGGAGGTTGATGGCGGACGTTGTGTATAGACAACGCCCGCGATCATTGGATTCAGGCTGAAAGCGCGACCGGGTCTTCCAGTTTCGCGTAGGCATAGCGTTGTCCGGTTTGATGTACGGCAACGTCGCAGGCCTCGCGGGCAGATTCGAGCATATGCTTTTCGCAGTCGTTTTCTGCGTTTGGCAGCGCGATGCCGACCACGAACTCGACAAGAACGGTCACACCATCAACTTCATACGGCATTTGCAGGGTCGTGAGGAGACGGGTGGCCATCGCCTGTCCGTCATCCGGCTCGGTCATTGATTGCTGAATGACTGCAAATTCTGCACCCTCTACCTTGGCAACTAGGTCTTCCTTACGGACTGAATCGCGCAGGCGGCAAGCTACCCGTTTCATGAGCATATGAACGCCGTGTTCGCTAAGGCGTGCGCTCAGGTCGTTCAGGTTGGTGATCTTGAGGTAATGAACCGCAAAATACTCTTCTTCCCAACTGTTGACATAGGCATCTTCAATGCATTTCAGCAAAACACGTTTGTTGGGCAGGCTGGTACGGCGGTCGTAAAAACCAGCATGTTCCAGTTCATCTTTTATTGCGAAGATGTTGCTCATATCGTCAAGCGTTGTGATCCAGCCACCGCTTTCAACAGGAATATGCCCAACCGAAACGGTCCGTCCATCCGGAAGGCTTTCAATACGTGTTCCCAGTTTGGCATTGCGCACAGTGTTGAAGTGAGACGCCACATAAGTCTGCGGGTCTGTACCTTCAAAATTTCCTGTATCGACCTGATGGTTGAGAATATCGGAAAATAAGGTTCCTTCCACGCCCAGATTGTCTGGGAGATTGTGAAAGTTGCGAAAGGAATCATTGCAGTCAATGAGACGCTCATGCGCATCGAAAACGGCAACACCGCGGCTCGATTTCGCAAGCAGTAAAGCACGTTTTTCTTTTTGGCGAGCAACGGTCGGCCACTCTTTCCTGGTAGCGCTTGAACCTTGTTTATTGTCGCTTTTGCGGCGTTGGTGAACCATAAAGATTTCCCGTCTTGATGTTGGCAAATTCGGACGGGATCATGCCAGCGAGAGCCTTAACAAGCGGGTAAACGCGAATGCCTGTTTGAAATCTAGGTTAACGCCGCTTCAAGGTCACCGATCAGGTTAGTTGGATTTTCAATGCCAACGGAAAGGCGCAACAGCGTGTCTGGTACTGTATCCTCAATGGTGTGGCGGTGCTCGACCAGGCTTTCAACGCCGCCCAGCGAGGTGGCACGCTTGAACAGCTTCAGTTTGCCCACACTTTCCAGGGCCTGTTCTCTCGACCCGCGAACCAGA
This sequence comes from uncultured Rhizobiaceae group bacterium, assembly GCA_937930635.1. Lineage (GTDB taxonomy): Bacteria > Pseudomonadota > Alphaproteobacteria > Rhizobiales > Rhizobiaceae > Pseudahrensia. The sequence continues at coordinate 255,905 of CALHCF010000009.1, read as the reverse complement.
AAGGAGAGCAGAGAGCCATAGCCACCGCTCATCTGACGGCAGGCAACGTCATGCCCCGGATCATCTGGCAATCCGGGATACAAGACTTTTTCAACACGTGGATGCGAGTCCAGAAATTGTGCAATCGAAAGGGCGGTTGCGCTCATGCGCTCAACGCGCAGGGGAAGGGTCCGCATGCCGCGGATCAACAGCCAGGCCTCAAAAGAGCCGATCATCGCGCCTGCATCATGCCGGTCTGCACGCATCAGCTGCCACAAATCGCTTTCTTGTCTTGCACAAGCCAGAAAACCTGCCAGCACATCACTATGACCGTTAATGGCCTTGGTTGCAGAATGCATGACAATATCGGCGCCCAGGTCGAGCGGTTGTGAAAGCACTGGTGTTGCTGCTGTGGAATCCACCACCAGGGCAGCCCCGATGGCTCGTGCAATCTTCGAGCACGCAGCAATATCAACCGTTTTCAGATAAGGATTGGAGGGTGTCTCGATCCACAAAATATCGGCCGGTTTAGCCACGTCCCGCAGGGCATCAATATCAGCGCAATCCACCTCAATGAGGTCAATTCCGCGTCTGTTACAGAAGTCCCGCGCGAATTTTGTTGTGCCCCAGTAGATGCCGGATTGCAGGATGATGCGACCACCATTGCCAACGGTTCGCATGACACTGGCAACGGCGGCCATACCTGATGGCAGCAATAATCCGTCTTCAGCATGTTCGGCCCGTGCGAGCATTTCTTCGGTCAGGCGAAGTAGATCATTGTCGTCGCGGCTGTAGACGTGATTGGGAGAAATCGGTTGATATAATTCATCGCGAACAAACGTGGTCGCTGACTGAACAGGTGGCACGACTGCGCCGGTCTGCGCATCAATTGCGCCGTTGGCTTGCGCAAAAAGAGTGTCCAGAGATGGTGCGTTTTTTCTGTCAGCCACTGGCGCTTCAGTTTCCATTTTTTGGTTGGCTCTTTTTGAACCGTTTTTTGAGTTCTGCGCAATGGTCTTTGATGTCAGAGCGGGGAGTGAATATGACGAAATTAAACAGTGGTTTTCCATCGTCGCCTTCAAGCCGGTAATCCTCGACCCGGGTTCGTTTTTCATCCACTTCCATAAGACCGACGGAGACTATCGATTTTCCGGGAGCCAGAAGCCGCAAGGGGAAAGCTACACCGCGATCCCTGCGCACATGCCCGCGGCCCGCAATGAGAACGGCGCCGTTCCCGGAGTTTGCCTGTAACAGGGCATCGGCCATTGAACCGTCTCGCGCCCTTTGCACCATCGCCATGGGAGCAAGCGCCTGTTCTGGCAGGAGACCGCAATGGGAATCTGCGAGTTCCTTTTGCAGTGAAGCATCATGCGTGTCTGGCAAAGGCTGTTGGAGCCCATAACGTTCCTGCTGAAGCTTGGGGAGGGCGCCGATCCCCTTTCTGGAAACAGACCGTGTGACTTCGCGGTCAAGGTTACCGGCAACAAGCGGAAGTTTATTGCGCACCGCAGCCATGGCAATTGGCCGGTAGATTTCCCAGGTAAACCAGCCCCGCTCTTCCCATTTCAGCCGTTTCGCCAGATCGTCGAGTTGAGGGTCGGTATCAAGGTTTGGATTGTTCAGTTGATTGGCAAGTTTTGCAGGAACCATTTCCAGAATAACCGCCGGCGTGCGGCCCGCTGCGACCAGTGCTTCAAGCGCTCGCGCCTGAATAATATGGTGATCGGCATTGGAATGGGTTTCTCCCAGCAGCACAAAATCATGGGTTGAAAGCGCCGTGGTAATTTCGGTTTCTGTGACGGGTTTTCCTGCGCCGTCGAATGTTTTTCCAACAAGCGGGTTATCGGCAAAATAGGCTGATTGCCATGTCTTAGGGATCAGACCACTTTGCGCCAACGCTGATTGATTGATCAGCACAAGGCAAAGGACAATCAGGAACCGAAAGGCCGCACAATCAGATTTCATCATTGTTCGCCGCCCAGTCGGTCAACTTGATCAGGAAGTCATGGCAGGCTTCCATTTGGGAGACATCGATAAATTCGTCTGGCAAATGGGCTTGTTCGATGGAGCCGGGGCCAAAGATCACGCCGGGCACCCCTGCATTCTGGAAATGCGATGCCTCTGTACCATAGGACACCCGTCCGGATTGATTGAGGCCGGTGAGATGACGCAACAATGTTTCTGCAGGCGATTGTTCATCCGGGGTCATTGCAGGCAGATGATGCCTGAGTTCATGGGTAACGCCAGCTTTGGGTGAAATGGCTTTGAGCGGAGGCTCGATCTCACGGGTGATAAAATCGAATACTTCGTTGCACAGGGCATCCGTGTCATCTCCTGGAACATTGCGAAAGCCCCAATGAAATTCACAGCGGGCAGGAATAATATTGCCAGCGGTACCGCCTTCTATCAGACCACAGTCAACCGTGGTGTAGTGAGGTGAGAAACCGTTTGTTGGGTCTCCTCCCTCTTTCAGTCGTTGTCCCAGTTTCTCGATAAAACCAATGATGCGCGCGCCATGAAAAATCGCGTTTGCGCCCAGATCCGGGGCACTCGAATGACCATCCACACCATGAACGGTGGTGACATAGCTGTGGCCTCCCTTGTGGGCGCCGATAATCTGCATGGATGTCGGTTCACCGACAATGACAGCAAGCGGAGAGGGCAGGTTCTCGCTCATGTCATCAATCAGGCCTCGTACACCCGTGCAGCCAACTTCTTCATCATAGGAAAAGGCAAAATGCAGCGGTGTCTTTAAGCTGGCTGCGTTCATCCGGGCTGCATGAGCAACACAACAGGCTACAAAACCTTTCATGTCAGCAACCCCTCGTCCAAATAGCCGCCCGTCTCGTTCGTCCATCCCAAACGGATCGGACGTCCAGTCCTGACCATCCACCGGCACGACATCGGTGTGGCCGGAAAGCACAATTCCTCCGCGATCAGCTGGCCCGATTGTAGCCCACAGATTGGCCTTGCTGCGTTCATCATTGAAGGTCAGTCTCGATTCGATACCCAATTGCGACAACAAGGTTTGGACATCTTCAATCAAAGCAAGATTGGAGTTTCGCGACGTGGTGTCGAAGGCGACCAACCGTTCAAGCATTGAAATACAGTCGCGGGCGGATGGATTGGCCGAAATCATGGGAATCATATGTGTTGCCGGATGCTGGCTGCGCTTGTGATCGAGACCAGTTGGTCCTAGTTTTGATCACAACACAAGGGGTCACGAGCGAATATGCGACAGGTTGTCATTAGCGCGACGGGTGTTTTTACACCCCCGGAAGTCATCACCAACGCTGAATTGGTGGAGGCGTATAATGCTTATGCGGATGCTCAAAACGAGCAATTTGCTGAAGAGATAGCCAGCGGTGAGCGAACACCGATGGAGCACTCCAGCGAAGATTTCATCTTCAAGGCCTCAGGCATCGAGCGGCGTCATGTCATGGACAAGGTCGGTGTGCTGGATCCTGAAATCATGCACCCGCAACTGCGCCAGCGCGATGATGATGAACCGGGCATCATGACAGAGATGGCACTTGAAGCAGCCCGAAATGCCTTGCAAAGAGCTGGCCGCAGACCTGACGAAGTTGATGCCGTGATCTGCGCTGCCTCCAATCATGAGCGCGCTTATCCAGCAATCGCCATTGAAATTCAGGAAGCGTTGGGCATCCAGGGTTTCGGCTTCGATATGAACGTCGCGTGTTCATCGGCCACCTTCGGCATTCAGGCGGCTGCTGATATGATCCGCTCAGGGTCGGCCAACTGTATTCTCATGGTCAATCCGGAAATATGCTCGGGTCATCTGGAGTGGCGGGACCGGGATTGCCATTTCATTTTTGGTGATGTTTGCACCGCTGTCGTGCTGGAAGAAAAATCGCAGGCAACGGCCAAAGGTCAGTTTGAGATATTGTCGACCCGCTGCCTGACCCAGTTTTCAAACAATATCCGAAACAATAACGGGTTTTTGCGGCGCACCCGGCCCGATGGCGTTTGCGACCGCCGTGACATGCAGTTCATGCAAAATGGCCGCCAGGTGTTCAAACAGGTGGTGCCTATTGTCTCTGATATGGTGGTCAGTCATTGCGAACAGGAGGGGATCGACCCTGCAAAGCTGAATCGCATGTGGCTGCATCAGGCCAACAAATCGATGAACGATTTTATTGGCCGCAAGGTCCTCGGCCGGGTCCCCAAGCCTGATGAACAGCCAAACATTCTGCAGGAATATGCGAACACATCTTCGGCAGGTTCGATAATAGCATTTTCACAAAACAGCGATGACCTCCCCAAAGATGCGATTGGCATAATCTGCTCTTTTGGCGCGGGCTATTCGGTTGGCAATGTTATTGTGCGGAAGCTCGATTGAGCTTTCAGACAGGCGTTTCACGAATTTCGTTCGTCGTTGCTTCACTACACCAAAAAGCTAAATCCGGTCGAGCATGGCGTACCAGGTCAGAGCCAGAATCTTTAACGGGTTGCGGAAGGTGGAGCCTCCCGGAAACGGCTTGATTTCAAGGTCTTGCAGAAGTTTTATCTGTTCACTTTGACCAAGAAAATTTTGTGCAATCATCCGCCCCGTATAGTTTGACAACATCACCCCATGGCCGGAAAACCCGCCAGCAGTCCATAACCCGTTTTCCAGTTCGCGCACATAAGGATGGCGGGGCATAGTGATGGCCACATTCCCGCCCCAGGCGTGGGTAAGTTCAATGTCGGCCAGTTGCGGATAGATTTCCGTGATCTGCTTTCGAATGGTGCGCCGGATGTTCCCTGGTGCAGCACTCCCGTAGGCCTCGCGGCCTCCAAACAACAATCGGTTGTCTTTTGATTTTCTGAAGTAACGCACGACGAAGCGACTGTCATCGACAGCTTCGCCGTTGGGCAGAACGCTCGTGTCGGCCTCCAGAGGAACGGTCGCGCCGATAAAGCTTTGAATCGGCATCACATGAGAGGCAAGCTCCGCACGCATATCGTTGTGATAACCGTTCATCGCCAACAGACAACGATCAGCGGTGATTGTTCCCCTTGGTGTTTCGATACTGATTTTCGGCCCCCCGGTAATTTTTGTTGCCGGTGTCTCTTCAAATACCGATGCCCCAGCAGCCGAAACGGCCTTTCCAAGACCAATCAGATATTTCATCGGGTGGATATGGCCTGTCCCGTTGTCGCGGGTGCCGCCATAATAGGCCCTGCTGCCAAGGGCCTCTGCCATCGCATCACGGTGCAGAAAGCCAATTTCCTCGTAGCCATAGCGGTCGTGTAAGGCGGCTACCTCTGCCTGCGTTTCTTTCTCGAAACGCCGGCGGTGCAGCGGCGTCAGTTGACCGGGTTGATAATCGGTCTCAAATCCATGATTTTCTGCCGTTTCGATCAGTGCTTTTTTGGCATCCTGCGCAAGGTCCCACAGCGCCTTGCTGCGTTCAAAACCCAGCTCGTGTTCCAGTTCAAGAACACCGGCGCGATGCCCTGAGCCGATCTGTCCGCCATTGCGCCCCGACGCCCCATCGCCAAGGCGATGTGCTTCCAGCACCACGACATCCACTCCGTTGCTGGCAAGATGAAGGGCGCAGGAAAGGCCGCAGAAACCGCCGCCAACAATCACCACATCGCAATGCCGATTATCGTCAAGTTGCGGATAATGAGGTCTTTCGCCGCAACTGTCCTCGTACCATGAGCGTCCGGGCGAGATCGGGGATTGGTACAGCGTCATTCCAGATCAGACGTTGAGCAAGAGGTATTCGCGCTCCCAGGGAGAAATCACCTTCATGAAGGTTTCGAATTCCTCGCGTTTGATCGCGGCATAGACTCCCATGAATTCTTCGCCCAGCAATCCCTTGAGACCATCATCGTCTTCAAACAACGAAAGTGCATCCAGCAATCCGCGCGGCAGGCTGTTGTTGCCCTCGTTGGCGGTCGAGCTTATTGCCGATTCAGGAACCAGTTTCTGAACCATTCCCAGATAGCCGCAAGCCAGTGAGGCTGCCATGGCGAGATAAGGGTTTGCGTCAGAGGAGGGGAGGCGGTTCTCTACCCGGCGTGAACCAGGGTCAGAAACCGGAATACGCAGGCCCGTTGTCCTGTTATCGTATCCCCATTGCACATTGACCGGCGCTGATGAATGGGTCGTCAGCCTGCGATAGGAATTCACATAGGGCGCCATGACAACCAGTGCTCGCGGCAGATAGTGTTGCATACCTGCGATAAAGGAGCGGAAGTGATCTGACTCTTCACCGGCGCTGGTTGAAAAAATATTGGATCCGGTTTCTGCATCCACCACCGACTGGTGGATATGCATGGCGGACCCCGGCTGTCCCTGAATTGGCTTGGCCATGAAAGTTGCATACATGCCGTGCTTGAGAGCGGCTTCACGAATGGTGCGTTTGAACTGAAACACCTGATCAGCCAGCATCACCGGATCCCCATGATTGAGGTTGATCTCAAGCTGTGCAGCGCCTTCTTCATGTATGAGTGTCTCGATTTCCAACCCCTGAGCGCTGGAGTAATCGTAGATATCGTCGATCAGTTCATCGAACTCGTTCACGCCGGCAATTGAATAGCCATTGCCACCGGCGATGGGTCGCCCGGAGCGGCCAATTGGCGGTTCCAGAGGAAAATCCGGGTCTTCGTTGGTTTTGACGAGATAGAACTCGATTTCGGGCGCAACGACTGGTTTCCAGCCTTTGGCCAGATAGGCGTCAACGACGTTGCGCAAGACCGCGCGCGGGGTGTAACCGACTGGTGTCCCCTTATGATCGCTCATATCGCAGATGATCTGCGCCGTCGGGTCTGTTTCCCACGGTACAGCACACAGGGTCGAAAGGTCAGGTATCAACCTCAAATCGCCATCGTGGGGCGGGTAGCGAAAGGTGTCGCTTTCTTCGGGGTATTCGCCCGAAATCGTCTGCATGAAAACAGAACTTGGCAGGGCCAGCGTTGAAGCTGCAACGAATTTGGTCGATGGCATCATCTTGCCGCGAACAACCCCGGCTATGTCAGGTGTGATGCACTCAATGTCCTCAATGCCCCGTGCAATCAGCCATTGGGCCGCCTCTGCCATGTTTTCAACGCCGCGCAGCTCCGATTTTTTCTCCTCATTTTGAGGCGTCAATGTCAGCACGGTGTCTTCAGGGTTCGTGTGAAACGATGTCATGGGACTGTCATCATGAATTGTTGATGCTTTGGGATACCAGACCCGGCTGAAAGTGAAAACAGTTACGGGGTGGCAATCGCATACGCCGCCGGCAACAGAATCTTAATAATAGTGCAGCTAGGTTCTGTACTAAACCTGCCAGGGGGCGAGTCCATGGACAATGATGCACTGTTGCGGCGAATTTCGGCGGCGACCGAGGCGAAGAAATCCGCCCCGGCAGCTCCTCCCGTACCGGCGCAGGCACATCCAGCACAGAGCGCAACGCCTCAACAGCCTGTAAGCCCAAGACCATCGATCCTTCGAAAACCGATTACGCCGGATTCAGGGCCGGATTCAGGGGTTGCTGCGCCACAACAGACCTATCAACAACAGCCACCTCAAGCGACCCCGGCCCCGCAAGCGGCACCTCCGGGGCATCATGATGTTCATCATCATCAGCCCCCGGTAAATGCTCCGCCTATGCAGACGCCCGAGGTTCCGGTTGAACCGCAGCCCGTTGAATATACTGCGGATCAGATAATGCCTGAAGCGGAATCCGCACCGGCCCGGCATGCTGAAAAGTTGATGTCTTTTCTTCCCGAGCCACCTGCGCCGGTTGACCCTGATGACGGACCACGTCCCATGCGGCGTGAGGAGCGCCCGGAGGCTTTTGTTATTGCCTGTAATGGCAATATGGCCATTGTGCAGGGTGACACCAGCTGTATCGACACAGTAACGGGGCTAACATGGGCTGTTGGCCGAATGCTCTCAATTGTCGTGGGCAGCAACCGCATTGTTGGCATGGTTTGTGATATCGACATGCCAACAGGCAATTACGACATCGACACCAAGTCACTGCTGCATTTCAAGCTCGAGCTTCAGGGCGAAGTGCAGGATGATGGCGAGGGCAACGTTAAGTTTGCCAAGGGGATTAAATCATATCCAGGTGTTGGTTCGGTTGTTCACCAGATCAGAGCGGCGGACCTTGCCGCAATTTATGCAGCCACCGGCTCCCGCAATGCGGTAATCGGCAACCTTTCGCAGGATGATTCAATTCCGGCCTATGTTGATATTCCCGATATGCTGTCAAAGCACTTTGCGGTTCTTGGATCGACCGGTTGCGGTAAATCAGCGTCTGTTTCGCTGCTTCTCCACGCAGCACAGGAAATCATCCCTGATCTTCGAACCATCATGCTTGACCCGCACAATGAATACACACGGGCTTTCCCGGAAGGGAATACGATTGATCAGGCAGATCTTGATATGCCGTTCTGGCTTTTTCAGCTTGAGGAATATGTTGAGGTTCTCTTTCGAGGAAAGCCGATCGTCCACGAGGAAGTTGATGCTCTGCGCGAGTTTATTCCTGAAGCGAAAATCCGCTTTCGTGATGGCGAAGATCGCGTGAAACTGCGTTCGGACTCCGGTTCATCCTCAATGACAGCTGACACCGCTGCGCCTTACCGGGTGCAGGACGTTATTGCTCTGATCGATGAGGAAATGGGTCTGCTGGATTCGCGCTATGACAAGACGGTTCTCAAAGCACTGAAGGCGCGTATCAATGCGCACTGCAATGACCCTCGTTATGCTTTCATGTTTCGTCACCGTACCATTGAGGATATTGCCCCGCAGGTTATCGGCAATTTCTTCTGTCTGCCTGGCAACGGTGCGCTGACCACCATCATTCAGATGGCTGGCATGCCCTCAGAGGTTGTTAATGCCGTTGCATCTGTTCTGTGTCGTCTTGCATTTGAATTGGCCATCGCTGCCAAGGGCAATCTGAAAATTCTTGTCGTTTGCGAGGAAGCACACCGTTATGTACCAGTGGGCAAGGGAGGCTTCGAGCCGACCCGCCGTGCTATCGCCCGTATCGCCAAAGAGGGCCGTAAATACGGGTCATTTATGGCAATTATCTCGCAGCGCCCATCAGAACTTGACCCGACCATCCTGTCACAGTGCTCCACCGTGTTTTCCCTGCGCCTAACCAATGATTTTGACCAGGAGATTATCCGAAAGGCGATTTCGTCGTCCTCGGCGAGCACGATTGCGTTCATTTCGTCCCTCGCAAACCGGGAATGTATCGCCTTTGGTGAAGGCATGAGCACCCCGATGCGTATGCTGTTCCGCAATTTGCCGCAGCAGTGGCTGCCGGGTGCGGAAGCCAATGTTTTCGGCAATTCAAATCCGGTAACAACATCCCAGCAATCGCTGGAAGTTTTCAACCGCTGGCGCAGCGGCGGACACTAAGCCTCGACCCTCGGCCGTTTCGGGACACAAGTGCCGGGCAGTACTTCGCCGCCCTCAGGTGTCCGTAATTACTGAAATGCTCCAAGGCCCAATTCAAAAAACAAAGGCCACCCGTGCGGATTGCACGGATGGCCCTTTAAACCCGATAGACGCAGATTAAGCGAATTGGTTCATGGTGTTGTCTTCACCTGATGCCTTGAGCGCAGCATCACCGGCAAAATATTCTTTGTGATCATCGCCAATGTCGGAGCCAGCCATGTTCTGGTGCTTGACGCAGGCGATACCCTGGCGGATTTCCTTGCGCTGAACACCGGCAACATAGCCAAGCATTCCCTGATCGCCGAAATATTCCTTTGCCAGATTGTCGGTGGACAAGGCGGCAGTGTGATAAGTCGGCAGCGTAATCAGGTGATGGAAAATACCGGCTTCACGAGATGAATCAGCTTGGAATGTCCGGATGCGCTCATCGGCCTCGGCGGCTAACTCGCTGTCATCATATCTGGCATCCATCAATTCGGCCCGATCATAAGAAGAGAGGTCCCGGCCTTCTTCCTGCCATGCGTCAAAGACCTGCTGACGGAAATTGATTGTCCAGTTGAAGGATGGTGAGTTGTTGTAAACCAGCTTGGCGTTTGGAACGACCTTGCGCACCTCGTCAATCATTCCTTTGATCTGGCCGATATGCGGTTTCTCAGTTTCAATCCAGAGAAGGTCGGCCCCATTTTGAAGCGAGGTTATGGAGTCGAGCACGCAGCGTGCCTCGCCTGTTCCTGAGCGAAACTGGAACAGATTGCTGGCCAGGCGCTTGGGACGCATGAGCTTGCCTTCGCGGTTAAGAACCACATCGCCATTTTGCATGTCGGCAGGATCGATTTCTTCGCAATCGAGGAAAGAATTATATTGGTCGCCCAGGTCGCCCGGCTCATGACTGACAGCGATCTGTTTGGTCAGACCCGCTCCCAGGGAGTCGGTGCGGGTGACGATAATGCCGTCTTCCACACCCATTTCCAGAAATGCATAGCGGATCGCGCGGATCTTCGCGATGAAATCCTCATGCGGAACCGTAACTTTACCGTCCTGATGGCCACACTGTTTTTCATCCGACACCTGGTTCTCGATCTGCAGGCAGCACGCTCCCGCCTCGATCATTTTCTTGGCCAGAAGATAGGTTGCTTCTGCGTTGCCAAAACCGGCATCGATATCGGCCACAATCGGCACGACATGGGTCTCGTGGTTGTCGATGGCTTGTTGAATACGCTTGACCGCAACCTCGTCACCAGCCTCGCGTGCTGTATCAAGATCGCGGAACAGGCCGCCCAACTCGCGGGCATCTGCCTGACGCAAAAATGTATACAATTCCTCGATAAGAGCTGGAACTGATGTCTTTTCGTGCATGGACTGATCGGGCAGCGGACCGAATTCGGAGCGCAGCGCCGCAATCATCCAGCCAGACAGATAAAGGTAACGGCCTTTGGTCGTTTCAAAATGCTTCTTGATCGAAATCATTTTCTGCTGGCCGATAAAGCCGTGCCAGCAGCCAAGTGACTGGGTGTACTGGCTGGGATCTGCGTCATAGGCCGCCATATCCCGACGCATGATACCGGCTGTGTATTTTGCAATGTCCAGTCCGGTTTTGAACCGGTTCTGCAACCGCATACGGGCAACTGATTCAGCATCAATCGCGTCCCAGCTCTTGCCATTTTGACTGATCGTTCTTGTGGCGGCGTGAATTTCTTCAAGATAGCTCATTGGGGTATGATCCTTCTTACCCGTTCTATTTGTCGTGTTGGATTAGCGAAGCCGCCCAAAATTCCGGGCGGCTCCGAATATGTCTTCGGGAGGCGAAGACGAAGATTTTCTTGATGTCGGGGCTTAGCCCTTCACAATCACGGGGACCATCATGTCTCCCCAGTTGCCAGCGCCACCGTGATGGCGGGCGGAGCGGACGAGTTCGACGCTGACGCCGGCGTCCACCGCGTTCATGACAGCATGGTTGAGGCGGTGCAGATCATTAGCCAACTGCCGAATTGCTGTTTCCTGATCATGTGACACGGCTGACTGATGCTCCGCAGACACATCGGCGGCGCGTTGTTTGGCTTTCTTGATCGGCGTAACGGTGTCAGTCATGGCATGTCTCCGTATTCTGTTGAGTGCAGTTGTGTCATAGTTTGTAAAACTCAGCTGCCCAATTATGAATTGACCTTACAGAAACGCAGAACGCTGAAAATGTCTCGTATTTTGAGGTGGATGAGGCCGGAATTCGAGTCATTTTGTGTAAGCTTGACTCAAAAGATTTGTCATGTTGTAAAATTTGTCACAGAAAATTGGCTGATTTCGAAGAAAGTCTGTAAAAGTGGCGGATTCCAAGATTTTTGCCGGACCGCGGGTTCGGCGTATCAGGAACAAACTCGATCTCACGCAGACTGCGATGGCCGGAGAGCTTGGGATTTCACCAAGCTACCTCAACCTGATTGAGCGCAACCAGCGTCCTTTGACGGCACAATTGGTGCTGAAACTTGTTGCGACCTACAAAATCGATGTCGAAGAGCTCCAGCCGTCAGGTGACACCGGTTCCGTTTCGGCCTTGCGGGAAGTGTTTTCAGACCCATTGCTGCAGGGAGAGTTGCCGGGTCAGTCCGAATTGCTTGAGTTATCTGATGGAGCCCCAAACGCGGCAATTGGCATTGTCAAACTATACCGGGCCTATTGCGAACAGCAGGAACGTTTGAGCGATTTGTCCCGGTTGCTGGGAGAGGCCAGTCCGGTTCTCAACGAGGAAACGCAACGTCTGCCTGCCGACACCGTGCGTTCGGTGTTTGAAACGATACCGTGGTGTTTTCCGGCGCTTGAGACTGCTGCTGCGCGCATCGTGGATGCGCTTGGCGCCAAACCGGCAAAAATGGAATCTCTGCTGAACCTGTTACGGTCTGCCCATGGCATATCGGCGCAGGTGCTTCCGGTCGAGGTCATGCCGGTGTGGCGCAAGCGCTTTGATCGCCATTCTCAAAGACTGTTTATCTCGGAAAGACTGCCACTGGCAGACCGCGCGTTGTTGCTTGCCGAAGAGCTGGTTGTCCTGCGGGAAAGCCGGGCTCTGGACGAGGAAATCGATCTGTTGAAGATCAGAGGCGATGAAGCCCGGCGGCTGGCCCGCGCCGAGCTGGCCCGTTATGCGGCTCTGGCTGTTTTGATGCCGTATGAGCGGTTTCTTCGAACTGCTGAACGGGTATTCTACGACCCTGTTGTGTTGGCAACCCGGTTTGAAACTGGGTTTTCCCAGATAGCACAGCGCCTGTCCTCACTGGCAAACCGTAGCGGCGGAAACCGGGCGGGACTGCCTTTTTTCATGTTTGAGGTTGATCAGGCTGGCAATGTCCTGCGCCGCCTTGGAACAAAGGGCTTTCCAAGAGCGGGTTTTGGTGGCGATTGTCCCAAACTTGCCGTTCATGCTGCTTTTGCAAAGCCGGGCGAATTGCTTGCCGAACGAGTTATCACGCCGCAAAAGCAGGTATTTCTCACGCTGAGTTGCACAGTAGAAGGGGTTCGGGCCGGGGCAGGGGAGAGACCCCGCCGCACCGCGATTCTATTGGGTCTTGAAGATGAAGAAGCAAGCAACCGGGTTAAGGCGCTTCAAGATAAAGTCGCCGCTGCTGCAAGGGCTGCCGGAGAGGCCGGTGAAACTGGTCTTGGGACAAAAATTGCCCACGCGCGTTTGCTTGCTGATGTCGCACAAGTCTCTCCGGTTGCGATTGGCACCTCTTGTCGCCTTTGTGAGCGACAGGACTGTGTGGCGCGCGCCGCGCCACCGTTAACCCGTCCCCTGGGTCTGGATGACCTTACCCAGGGATTTGGGGCCCATGGCCTGACCTGATTGTTCACAAGGGATTGTTTTGTGGGTTTAGGAACACAAAACCGTCAATCTTAGCATTTGATTAAGTATTGAAGCAGATTTTGAGTTATAAACGGTGTGTTGGGGGCTCGCGGTACAACCACCGCCCACTACCACCGCGAAACGGGCTAGAAAACGTAAGAGGAAACGATGAGCAGAAAAATCAGTGTTATCGCAGGTGCGGTTGTTCTTGCCTTTACGGCTGGGCCTGCGCTGGCGGCAAAGTGCAGCAATTCAAGCAAGGGGTTTTCCGCTTTCAAGAAAGACTTTGCTGTCTATGCCAAGCAAAATGGCGTTGGAAAGCGCGGGATCAACGCGCTGGCGTCAACAAAATACTCTCCATCAGTCATCAAGTTTGACCGTGCGCAACGCAAATCGTTCAAGAAGGGCTTTAACGCCTTTTACAAATTGCGGACGACCGGGCTTGCCGGACCGGCCAAACGGCAGATGAAGCGTCATGCCCGTCTGCTCAATGGTATTGAAAAACGATATGGTGTTCAAAAAGAAGTGCTGATTACGATCTGGGGTATGGAAACCGGATTTGGCCGCTTCTCGGGAAAACATGATATTGTGACATCCCTGGCAACACTCACACATGATTGCCGTCGTTCAGCGTTCTTCCGCCCCAATCTGCTGGCGGCTCTGAAAATTATCGACAAGGGCTGGATGAAGCGCAGCCAGATGCGTGGTGCCCGTCACGGCGAGATTGGCCAGACTCAGTTCATGGCCAAGAACTATGTGGCTTTCGGCGTAGATTATGACCGTAACGGCCGGCGTGACCTGGTTCGCTCCGTACCTGATGTGATGGCTTCCACTGCAAATTATCTGCGTGGTTACGGCTGGAAAGCCGGGGGTTCCTATCAACCCGGTTCGCACAACTACAACGTTCTTAAAGAATGGAACGCAGCCACGGTTTATCAAAAATCTATTGCCAAGTTCGCCGCATCAATCGCGCGCTGAAGCGACTCCCATAGTATTTAAAAGGGCTGCCATTTCCGGCGGCCCTTTTTTTTAGGGTTTCACATTGCGTCTGGTTTATCCGGCTTCAATTTTGTTTGCATATCGAGACCTTGCTGCCTTAAAGTTTGAGCCAAGATGGCGTCAGGTCATCGCAGTAATCAAAACTAAGGGGTCTGCGGAAATGAAATCTGTATTGAAGTCTCTCGCGCTTTGCGCGGCAACGTTTGCTCTTGTCGGTACATCAGGTGCCCAGGAGCGTGTGGTCAATGTTTATAACTGGTCAGATTATATCGATGAATCCATTCTAGCCGACTTCACCAAGGAGACCGGCATCAAGGTGGTCTATGATGTTTTCGACTCAAACGAGATTCTGGAAACCAAGTTGCTGGCTGGCGGCACGGGTTATGATGTCGTTGTCCCGTCTGGCGTGTTTCTTGCGCGGCAGATTCAGGCGGGTGTTTTTCAACCGCTCGACAAAAGCAAATTGCCCAACAGTGTAAACATGTGGGACTCGGTTCTTGATCGCACGGCGACCTACGACCCGGGACATAAATATTCGATCAACTACATGTGGGGAACGACCGGCATTGGTTATAACACCAAGGCCGTAAAGGAGCGCCTGGGTGAAGAAATTTCTTCATGGGATGTCATTTTTGACCCGGAGAAACTGGCCAAGCTCAAAGATTGCGGCGTGCATGTTCTTGATGCACCGGCTGAACTTATTCCAGCGGCGCTCAACCATCTGGGCAAGAACCCTGACAGCAAAGACAAGGATGATATTGCGGCAGCTGAAGCGTTGTTGGAAAAAATCCGCCCCAATGTCCAGAAATTCCACTCCTCCGAATACATTAACGCGCTGGCCAATGGTGATATCTGCGTTGCCGTGGGCTGGTCCGGTGATGTCTTCCAGGCCCGTGACCGTGCGGCGGAAGCCAAGGCGGGCGTGGAGATTGGCTATGCCATTCCCAAAAAAGGGGCGTTGATGTGGTTTGACCAGATGGCGATCCCGGCGGATGCAAAGAATGTGGAAGAAGCCCATATCTTTTTGAACTACATCATGAAGCCGGAAGTTATCGCCAAGGCATCCAATTACGTGTTCTACGCAAATGGCAACAAGGCTTCTCAGCCTTTGCTGGACAAGGAAGTGACCGGAGATCCGGCGATCTATCCTGATGCGGCGACGCTGGAAAAACTCTACATCACCACGCCCTATGACGCCCGGACACAACGTGTAGTCACCCGAGCCTGGACCAAGGTAAAAACCGGCCAGTAAGGTCGTTGGGTTGGACAAGCTAATGAGGTCGCTCGCAGCCGCGATGTTGTGTGCGACCTCTTTGCTTTTGAGTTTTGCGTTATGAACAAACAGGTCGCTTCCTTTCGTCGTTCCTTCCAGCCATGGGATGACATTGATGCGACGCCCTTTATTGAGTTTCGCAATGTCACCAAGCGCTATGGTGCGGTAACAGCGGTCAATGATCTTTCGCTGAAGATCTTCGAGCGGGAGTTTTTTGCTCTGCTTGGCCCTTCCGGCTGCGGCAAAACCACTTTGATGCGTATGCTCGCCGGGTTTGAAGAGGTGTCAGCCGGGTCCGTTTTGCTGGCGGGAAACGATCTTGTCGGTGTTCCGCCCTACCGCCGACCCGTCAACATGATGTTCCAGTCCTACGCACTGTTTCCTCATATGTCGGTCGAAAAGAACATCGCCTTTGGTTTGAAACAGGAAGGCATGGCCAAGGCTGATATTGCTGCGCGGGTGTCGAAGATGCTCGAACTGGTCAAGATGGAAGCATTCGCCAAACGCAAACCTGATCAGCTTTCCGGTGGTCAGCGGCAAAGGGTGGCGCTGGCGCGTTCCCTTGCCAAGCAGCCAAAAGTCCTTTTGCTGGATGAGCCGCTGGGTGCTCTGGATCGAAAATTGCGGGAGGAAACGCAGTTTGAACTGGTCGATCTACAAGAAAACCTTGGCATCACCTTCATGATTGTGACCCATGACCAGCAGGAAGCGATGACGGTGGCAGATCGGATCGCGGTCATGGACCATGGTCGTATAGTCCAGACTGCTCCCCCAACTGAGATTTATGAACGGCCTCAAAGCCGCTATGTGGCGGACTTCCTGGGTGACATCAATCTCGTCGAAGCCACCTTTGCAGGCACGACCAAAGGCACCGTCTCGCTGGAAACATCGCAGGGCGGCACGCTGAAAACCGTCGGTGACGTTTCTGCCACAAAGGGAGATGTGGTGTGGTTTGCCGTACGACCCGAGAAACTGGAGATTTCGCGGACCAAACCGGCTTCAGGAGATAATCTGTTCTTCGGTGAGGTCTGGGATATCGCCTATCTGGGCGATCAGACCGCATACAGGGTGAAGCTGGACAATGGTATCTTTGTCAAAGCATCGGTTCTCAACACAAGGGTCGATGTCGACAACCCCATCACCTGGGAGGACCGGGTCTGGCTGAGCTGTGCACCGGACGCGGCAATGGTGCTGTCCGCATGAAAGCCGTTTGGAATGGAGTGGTTTCCCGATCCGTCATATGGCTTCCCTATCTGTGGTTGCTGATCTTCTTCCTTGCTCCCTTTGTCATGGTTGCAAAACTGTCTTTGTCGGAACCGGCGATTTCAATCCCGCCCTATAATCCGGTACTGACATTGGCGGAGGGACCAGCAGGCTGGTGGGCCGACATAAAGCGTTTCTCGCTGGAAAATTATGTTTTCATCACACAAGATTCTCTTTATTGGCGCAGTTACCTGTCCAGTGTCTGGATAGCATTTGTGTCGACTTTTCTGGCTCTGCTGATCGGTTATCCGCTTGCCTATGGTATGGCGCGGGCACCGCGCACGCTGCGTCCCTTGTTGCTGATGCTGGTTATCCTGCCCTTTTGGACCTCGTTTCTTATTCGGGTCTATGCGTGGATTGGCATTCTCAAGAAAGAAGGTCTGCTCAACCAGTTTCTTCTGTGGGCTCATGTCATTACCGAACCGCTGACAATCCTCAACACAACCACCGCAGTCTATGTTGGCATCGTGTATTCCTATCTGCCTTTTATGGTGTTGCCTCTCTACGCAAATCTTGAGCGTCAAGACCTGACACTGCTGGAGGCAGCAAGTGATCTTGGCTGTACGCGCACTCAGGCCTTTTGGAAAATTACCTGGCCTCTGTCCTTACCGGGCGTGCTGGCTGGTTGTTTTCTCGTTTTCATACCTGTTGTGGGTGAGTTTGTTATCCCGTCATTGCTTGGTGGGGCTGATACGCTGATGATCGGTCGCACACTGTTTGACGAATTTTTCCTCAATCGCGACTGGCCGGTTTCCTCAGCGGTGGCGGTGATCTTGCTGCTCATTCTGGTGGTGCCGATCATGCTTTTCCAGCGAAGTGAGGCGCGCAGCAGAGAGGCCGCGTCATGAACCGCGCCTGGTCACCCTTCAATGTCACTTCCGTTGTTGCCGGTTTTGCCTTCCTTTATATCCCTATTCTTCTGCTCATCATTTATTCCTTCAATGAATCGAAACTGGTGACCGTCTGGGCTGGTTTCTCGGTCAAATGGTATGCAGCAGCTTTTGCAAATGAGGCACTTGTGAGTGCGGCATGGGTGACACTGCGGGTGGCATTAGTCTCCGCTACTGCCGCCACAATATTGGGTACGCTTGCCGCACTGGCTCTTGCCAAATTCACCCGGTTTCGCGGACGTTTCCTGTTTTCCGGAATGGTCTATGCCCCACTGGTCATGCCGGAGGTGATTACCGGGTTGTCGCTTCTCCTGTTATTTGTCGCCATGAATGTGGATAGGGGCATTGAAACAGTGATCATGGCTCATATCACTTTTTCCATGTGTTTCGTTGCGGTGGTGGTTCAGTCGCGGCTGGCCGGTCTTGACCGTTCTCTGGAAGAAGCTGCGCTTGACCTCGGCGCCACTCCAATACGCGCGTTTTTTTCGGTCACTCTGCCAATCATTGCTCCGGCTGTTCTTGCCGGTTGGATGCTTGCCTTCACGCTTTCGCTTGATGATCTGGTTATTGCTCAGTTCAATTCAGGGCCGGGAGCCACAACGCTGCCGATGAAGATTTTCAGTCAGGTACGTTTGGGCGTAACCCCCGAGATCAATGCGGTCTGCACTATTCTGGTAGGATTGGTGGCAAGCGGTGTTATCATCGCGTCCGTTACCATGAAGCGGCGGGACGTGCGGCGTATGCGCGCTGAACAACTGGCGGCAAGAGGATAAGCCCTGGTGGTTGAAATTGCCGCCCGGACGCACGACATACCGAAAATACAGCATCCGAGGCATATTGATGAGCCGTGAAACCCTAATTAACGATATTGGTGAATGGCTGATAGACCAGGTTCTCTCCGAGCCCGATATCATCGACATGTTTCAGCAGGTTTGCGCCCGGCTCTATGGGGTTGGTGTACCTCTTAGTCGTGCGCGTTTGACATGGCCGACACTGCATCCGCTTTTTCAGGCCGAAACGATTTTGTGGCGAAAGGATGCCGAGATTGAATTTGAGCAGTTTCGCCATCAGGAGGAAGCGTCGGATGAATGGCGGCGAAGCCCCATGTTCTACGCATTGGAAAACGGTCTCGACATGCTGCGGCGCAATCTTGATGGCCCCAACAAGATGCTCGACTTTCCAATCCTGGAAGACCTCGTTGAACAGGGCCATACCGACTACCTGCTAATTGCAACATCGTTTTCCATGTCCAAGGTACGAAACACGCAGCAGGAGAGCGGTCTTCTGGTGACGTGGTCCTCTGATCGTCCCGGCGGTTTTTCCGATGATGATATTGCGGCGCTCAGCACCATCCAGCGACGGTTTGCAGCAGCGTGCAAGACGGCTGTTCAACGGCGGATTTCCCGCAACATTGCTGAAACCTATCTGGGAGGCTACGCGGGGTCGCAGGTTCTCGAAGGCGCCATCAAGCTGGGCGATGGCAATGAGACAAAAGCCGTTGTCTGGTACGCAGACATGCGCCGCTCAACCGCGCTTGCCGACACGATGCTTCCTGCCGATTTTCTCGAATTGCTCAACGATTATTTCAGTTGCACAGCCGGCCCGGCAATCGAGTTTGGCGGGGAGGTGCTGGACTTCATTGGAGATGCCGTATTGGCGATATTCCCTTTCGCAGAGGAAAGCGGGAAAACTCAGGCCATCCAGTGCGCGACGATGGCCATGGAGAAGGCACTTGAACTGCTGGCTGAGGTCAATGAGAATCGCGAGAAGGCCGGGAAGGTCACTATTGATTTTGGTCTCGGTATCAATGTTGGCACCTTCATGTTTGGCAATATAGGCGTGGCATCACGCCTCGCGTTTTCTGTTATCGGGCCAAATATCAATGAAGTTGAACGCATTGAGGCCTTGACCAAGGTTCTTGAAGCCAAGGCGCTTGTGACTCAAGAAATTGCCGCCCAGGACCCGGAAAACTGGGTATCTGTGGGGGAACAGCAATTGGCCGGAGTGGCACACAAGAGAGAGCTTTTCAGGTTGAAGCAAAGCGCTGATCAACCCACAGAAAAACCATCGAAGATGCTTGAAGATACCGATCTGTCGGCCAGAAATCAGATGACACATTAAGCCCGCCTCTGATTGGCTTACTGGCTTGGCACTTCATCTTCTGCGGGTTCAGATGTTCCCTTTTTCGGTCCCAGCCCGGACAAAGGGACAAACAGGGGCGCCGAAGCGACGCCACCAATAAGAAATGGCACGGTTGTCGCAGGATTTTCTTCCTCAGCCCGTCGTATCTGTCCGCGCAGAGCCAGACTGCGCCGTGCCAGGTCACTGCGCCCACTCAGGCGGGCAACCAGATTGTCGCCCTCAAGCTGGCTGTTGCGCATAAACGCGATACCATTGGAAATAAAAACACCGATCCTGAGTTTCTGATAGTCGGTGGTGCCGCTGAAATCAGATGATGCATCTTCCTTTTTGTCTTCAAAGTCGACAATTTTTGCAAGGTCAATGCCATGCAGCGTCCCATTAGCTGACGTGACCTCGCCCTCACCATTGAGATGGAGTAGTTCCTGCTTGGGATGGAAGCCGGTGGTCTTGAGTTTGAACTCGGCGTTGCCGCGGCCGGAGAGAGAAAAAATACTCGTTCCGTAGAGGCTTGAGAATTCCTCCAGATCAATATCCGTCAGAACAAGATCGGTGGCAACTGATGGTCTGTCTTCATTGCTGCGCAAGGCGATGGACCCTGACAATGTCCCGTCAAGTCCGTTGGCCTGACCGATGTCAAAAATGGCGTTGCCTTCGCGAACAATGGCGGATGCGGCCAGATTGCTGAGTTGAAATGGCTCACTGACCACCAGTTCTGCCGAGAGCCGGAGATCGAGGGTCAGACCACTCAGAAATGAAAAATCAAGGACACTATCGTTTTTGGTGCCGTCAGTCTGGCTTTGACTTGTTGCTGTGGCAAGGTCCAGAAGGCTTGGAAGTCTTAGGGTTTCAAAGGCCAACGTGCCGTTGACCGAAAGTGCTTCATTTTCATCAACCGCAATTTGCAGACGCCCGGTGCCTGAATGCTCATCCAGTTTTACCCGCGCTTCTGAAAATTCCATATTGCCCGGTGTCGCAACTACCTGGCCCGACAGGGATGTGCTGCCAACGCTTTCAAAAGCGGGCAGAGAGCGCCCCAACCACTCAGAAAGACGCCGCAGTGAGGGGGACGTGCTGTTGAACTGGCCATTCGCGGTTGTCTTTTGCTGCGTGTCAACAGAACCTTTAAAGGTCGCTGTTAAAGGTTTTGCGGTCAGGCTTGCGGTCAGATCGGACTTTCCGCCCCGCATCAACTCGAATGGTGACTGAGCCTGCGCATCCAGCTTGACCACTTCGCCACGCCATACTGCTGTGAGTTGGGCGGAGCCGGAAGCGTCAATATCGGCCCATGAAATTTCGCCGTTTAAACCAGTAACGCTGGTTGTCGTTCCAGACCGGGCATCTGCTATGTCGACAATGCCATCTTCGATGACAATGGTGCCCAGGGAGAGGGCAGAGGGGGCTTCTCCCGGTTCAAGTGAAAGGCGTTGCGCGAGCGGCCCACTTTTAACCAGCCAGTTCGGTTCGCCGTTTTCATCGATACGCAGGTTGATCCGAGGACGCACGAGCGTAACCTCGGTCAATTTTGCGTCGCCCCAAAGCGCTGAGATTTTTCCCAGTCTGGCCCGCATTTTGTCCATGGAGATGAAGTTGGGTGAGGCGTCATCGCCGCCGGCAATATCAGGACCGAACGTCACGTTGTCATAGGCAACCCCCAGATAGGGGCTGAGCGATACCGAACTGCTGCCGTTGAGTGAAACTGTGCGGCCCGTTAAAGCGGACAGCTGGTCTGCGACTTTTTGTTTGACCAGGTCACTTGAAAGGAATCGGGGCGTACCAATAGTGACAATGGCCACCAGAACGGCCAGCGCAATTGCAATTTTTGCAAAACGTCTCATTGCCTAACAATGTCCCCACCAAGAAAGCCGGTTGCCCGGCACGCCGCCCCGAGCGACGTTTTGATGTTAAGGCCTTGATACTGGTTTGAGAACCGCATTGTGGCGGAATTAGGCTTTTTTGCACCAATCACCCATTTCGCCTGGTGTCAAAAAAGCTGATGGTTAATCATTGTCCGTCGAAAGCCCTGTTTTGGCCGGGCCTGTCCAGCAACCCTAACAAACAGGGTAAATATTTTCCAAATGAGATATTTACCCTGACCCACATCGGGTCACGATTGCTAAAATTTTAACACATTTGGAAATCAGTGTTTAATTGTTACAGCCCAAAGTGACCTCACAGACCGGGTAGTCTAGGTTCAACCTTTCTCTACCCGATCAATCAAATTGACGAGATACGATCCTACGACCTGACAGCCTCTTAACTATTTTCCAAGCGCGGGCAGCAATGTCCGCGTTTTTTTTGTGCCATGCTGACCATCGATAATGTTGGACAACAGCACCATGGGAACAAGTCCGATAATCACGATCAACAATGCCGCAGTTGCTGCCTCCTCTAACGCTGCCTGCGAGGCGCGGTCGTAGATCATTGTGGCCAGTGTCTCGAAATCAAAGGGACGCAGCAGCAAAGTGGCGGAAAGTTCTTTCATGCTGTCCACAAACACCAGCAAAAATGCAGCGGCCAGTGCTTTGCGCAGAATTGGCGTGTGAACCTGAAGCGCCAGTTGCATTGGTGTGCGCCCCAACGCCCGTGCAGCGCAGTCCACCTGGTGCGACAGGCGCGCAAACCCCGATTCAATGGTTCCATAAGCGATGGCAAGGAACCGCAATGTGTATGCATAGATCAGTGTGACAATCGATCCACTCAACAACAGTCCGGTCGATACGCCGAAATTGAGTTGCATCACACCATCCAGCCAGTTGTCGAAACCGGCGACAGCGATCAGCAAACCAAGGGCAAGCACGGTTCCTGGCACAGCATATCCAAGGCTTGCCATCCGCCCAACCGTGGCAATGCCGTTGCGCCTTGAAATGCGCGCATACTGCAAGACTCCATAAGCGATGGCTGTTGCAAGAGCTGCGGAGAGGAGGGCAACAGTCAGGCTGTTGGTGATTGCATTGATCAGGTCCGGCTCGCTGAGTTGTTCCATCCGCCGTGCCGCGTAGCTGCCCAGAATAAACAACGGCGCCCCCAACCCGCCCAGAATTGGTAGCGCACATGCAGCAAATGCAAGTGCCTGTTTAAGCGGGGTAAGATGCAGTTGCGCCGGTGGCCGTTCGCGGACAGATGCGTTGTAACCTCTGCCCCGACGGGCAATTCGCTCAAGCCAGATCAAACCAGCAACCAAAAGCAAAGTTAAAATAGCCAACTGCATGGCACCGGTTAGATTGTCGCGGTTAAGCCAGGTTTCAAACACTGCATAGGTCAGGGTTTTCACACCAAGAATTTCAACCGCACCGATATCGTTCAATGTCTCCATCAGTGCGACAGCAACACCAGCCGCGACTGCGGGGCGAGCCATTGGCAACCCAACGCGCCAGAACATTCGCGCAGGAGATGCCCCTAAAGATCGGCAGACATCCAGTGCCGATGCTCCCTGCATTGAAAATACCAGTCGGCAGGTAAGATAAACGTAAGGGTAGAGGACCAGAGAAAAGATAAGCGCCGCCCCGCCGGTGGAGCGAATATCGGGGAACCAATAGTCCCTTGAAGTGGCAAAACCGCCAATTTCCCGAATCAGACTTTGCACCGGTCCGGAGAAGTCCAGAAATTCCACATGGGTATAGGCTGCGATATAGGTTGGCACGGCGAGTGGCAGAACGAGCGCCCAATTGAAAAACCGTTTCATCGGGAAGTGGCAAATCGTTACCAACCACGCTGTACCGGCCCCGATTATGGTCGTGCCAAAAGCAACCAGCAGTAACAACATAAGTGTCTGGACCATCGTTGCAGGCAAGACATAATTCAACAGATGCGGCCATACATCGCTGGAACCGTCAAGAGCGATCCATATCAGCGTGGCAACTGGTAAGACCGCCAGTCCAACCAGCAGGCCAACTAAACCGAAAGGCGCAACGTAACCAAGTACGCTGCGCCTGGAGGTATAAGAACTGTACAGAGTGGTGTCAGGCATCCGGACCTTGGTCAAAACCAACACGGTCCACCATCTCCGAGGCTGCCTTACGCAGTTTGGCAATATCGGCAAGCGGCAGAGTATCGGGGTTCAAAGAGCCCCAGGAAGCAACCAGCGGGTCAGGTGCGACACCTGGCTTGAGCGGATACTCAAAATTAGCAGCGCCATAGAGTTTCTGAGCGTCTTCTCCAGCCAGAAAATCAATGAGCTTTTTGGCATTTTCCAAATTGGGGGCATGTTTGGCCATCACCACACCAGATAGATTCACATGTGTTCCACGATCCTCAGCGTTGGGGAAGATCAGTTTTACGGAAGCGGCCCATTCTTTCTGTTCCGGCTCTTTTTCGTTGGTCAGCATTTTTCCCATATAATAGGTGTTGCCCAAAGCAATATCGCATTCACCGGCATAGATGGCTTTGACCTGTGCCCGGTCGTTGCCTGTGGGCTTTCGAGCGAGATTGTTTTTCAGACCTGTGAGCCAGGTTTCGGCCTTTTCTGTGCCAAGGTGAGCGATCATTGATGCAAACAACCCGACGGAATAGACGTGCTGGCCGGAGCGGGTGCAGATGCGGCCCTTCCATTTTGGATCGGACAGTTCTTCATAGGTAATCGTGTCCTGCTGCACCCTTTCCTTTGAGGCATAAATGATGCGGGCGCGCGTCGTCAGACCAAACCAGTTACCGTCAGGATCACGAAACTGCGCGGGAATATTGGCCGCAAGGCCATCGCTTGAGTACGGTTGGGTAATCCCGAGCGCTTTGGCTGCATCCAGTCTTCCAATATCGACGGTGAGAAGAACATCGGCGGGAGAATTGCGACCTTCCGAGGCGATGCGCTGGTCCAGCCCTTTTTTGGCAAAAAGAACTTTCGTCTTAATGCCCGTTTTGGCTGTGAAATCATCGAGCAGCGGTTTTAGGAGACCCGGCTGACGATAGGAATAGATATTGACGGTATCACCGGCAACCGCAGGAAAAGTGCTTGTATAGGCCGCTCCCAGCGACCCGATAAGCAGGGCAAGCATGCGCCCCGCATTTTTCAGTGGGTATGTCATGTTTTTTCCTTCAACCTTCGGGGTTCAAGGCCCCGTGGAGTGGATATGGGATGCATTCGCAAAATGCGAATACCCTGTCTCTCTAGAATCGCCGCAGAGGCGGGTCAAGGAAAAAACGATAAAAAACAATAGGTTAGAAATATTCTAATGTAAAACTAGGATTGCTCTCCGACAACAAAAACGCGCTTTCTTGTGCAAGTTCAAGAGCTTGACGGTCTGTGTGCGGATACGTCAGCTGGAAGGCAGTTTGGATGCCACAACTTCACGGGTTCGTTTGCTGGGTACAATGGGGACAATTTCAAAGGTTGCGCCTGTACCGCGCCATCCAAGCACCCATTCCTGAAGCATTGCGGCATCATCACATTTCATGATCTGAAAACATCTGCTGAAGTTGGCTTCGATCCAACTGTCCACATATTCCAGCCCCGGGGGCAGCATCCGGCCCTGGCTTTCCAGCCGTTCGTAAATCGGGATCATATCGTCATTTTCAAAGCGTTCGATAATCATGAACAGCATGAACGCCTACCGATCTGCCAAAACCCGCTGGATGGGGAAATGTATTTCCACCAATGTACCGTCATCCGGCTTGCTCTCGATATGGAAGTTGGCGCGATTGGCCTCTACCATGGCTTTTGTCAGCGGGAGTCCAAGGCCGGTGCCCTGTTTTTCCCGGTCATGAGATGTGCCGACCTGCTGAAACGGTTCAAGTGCTCTGACGAGATCAGAATCACTCATGCCAACGCCTGTATCGCGCACTCTCAGCACCACTTCGCCGGTTTCCTCGTAAACGGTGGAAACAATAACCTGACCACCGGACTTGGTGTATTTGATGCTGTTTGAAACGAGGTTGAGCACGATCTGGCGCAGGCTGCGGGGGTCTGCAACAACCTTGGGAACCATCGCGGAAAGCGATGTGCGAATGATGACCCGCTGTTTGTTTGCGTTGGGTTGGGTCAACGCTACAGTTTCTGAAACCAGCGTGTTGAGATCACAGGCATCAAAATCGAGATCCATCTTGCCTGCTTCAATCTTGGATATATCGAGCAGTTCATTCACCAGATCCAGC
This sequence comes from uncultured Rhizobiaceae group bacterium, assembly GCA_937930635.1. GTDB lineage: Bacteria > Pseudomonadota > Alphaproteobacteria > Rhizobiales > Rhizobiaceae > Pseudahrensia. The sequence continues at coordinate 230,037 of CALHCF010000009.1, read as the reverse complement.
ACATGTGACCCGGAACGTTTGATGTCTCTTAAATAACCGCGATACCGGTCGTTTTCGATCTGGCCGAAACGTTCCTCAATCATCAGGTCGGAAAAGCCGATAATCGCATTCAACGGAGTACGGATTTCATGGCTTACCTGGGCAAGAAAATTGGTCTTCTGCTGGCTGGTGGTTTCTGCCTGCGCTTTGGCAGTCAGCAGTTCTTCCTCAGCCTTTTTCCACTGCGTGATGTCCCGCATGACCGCACAACAGGTGCCGGTTTTATCAAGGCGGCCAATTGTCAGAAATAACGGGATCAGACCGCCCTTTATTGTCTTACCGATAATTTCGCGACCATCGTTGAGAAGACTGGCAACGCCGGGGCCGGTGATGCCCGAAAGATAGTCCATCGCCGAGCGGTGGCTCTCGGGAGCCAGCAGGCTGACAAACGGTTTTCCCGCCATCTTACTGGATTCAACATCAAACAATGCCTCAGCTGATTTGTTCAGCGCCAGCACGTTACCGTCGTCCGACAAGACCACCACGCCATCGGTCGCCGTGTCCAGAATGCTGCGCAAATCCTCCGGCCCAAGCCCACCAAAGGCCTCGACTTGCCTGGAACCGTCGGATGATCGGGACGGCGGTGCCGAGGTTGGGGGATGAAGCGGGGTCACCGTTGCAAGCCGCGGGGCTGACGGTGGCGACTTCATGATTGGCGGTGTTCCATGTGTGGGTGATGATTGATCACGACCGATCAGCACACCGGGGCGGGTATCGCCCGTAGGGTCGCTGCCGGATCCGCTTTCTCCTGGTGTGTTGTCGGAATTTCCCCCGTCGCTTTTGCGAAGCGTGAGCAGCATCGCGCGTTCATTATCCCAGGGAACACGCTGCAGATGAACCTGTACGTCAAGGCGTTCGCCGTTGCGATGATAAACCTGTGCTGTTTCATCTCCGCTGAACTGCCGTGAACCAAACAGTGCCTCCAGACCACCGGCATCATCCAGTATTTGCAGGGTCTCATATCCGGTGAGGCCGAAAAAATCGCTGTTTGCAAAAAGCAGGTTATTTTCGCGGTAAACCAGCACCGGTATGGGCAGCCGGGCAAGAATGGAAGTATCGACTTCTGAAGCAGACGGCCCCTTGAGTTCGACCGGCGTTGCCGCAGGCTTGTCGTTGTCGGGCGACGGATATGACGGTGGCGTCGTGTCAATCAATGAAGGGGATGAAGGCGACGAAGCCTGCTCACTGATGGAGGGGGCTGGTTGTGAAGTGTCGCGCCGACTGCTTGCTCCGGCAAATGCGGAGGGAATGAAATCAGCCCGTTCCGGCGCTTCTTCCTTGTTTTCCCGATCGTCGTCTTTGGTTTGTTGGTCAGATGATGATGAAGGCCGCTTCAGCGTATCGGCACTGTCATTTGCTGCGTCGTCTGACAGTTTCTCAGCAATTTCCTCGAAAGCTTCTTTCTCGTCATCGGAAAGCGCGCGTTCAGCCATGACCGAACGCCTGTCCTGCAGATCGACTATGCGTGACGATGACTCTGGCGGCGTGTCGTCATTGCTTACCTTGCGCGTCGCTTCGGTGAGGAACCCGATAGCCGGTTTCTCATCCTTTTCATCATTGTCAGTCGTGCTGTCAGCGGTGCCAAATTGGGTGCCTCTCGACTGAGGGTCTGGCACAACATCGGCGGTCCGCACGATACCGAAACCATTGAAACCTTCAAATGAACGGTTACGCCCATAGGAGGGCAGACCAGCCAGATCGATTGGCACCAGCAAGGGTGTGTTCTCGATGGGCCACAAAACGGTTTTGCCAGACCAGGTGTCGCCCTTTTCAAGCAAAGCGCGAACATCAGCCGCGTTTTGGATTTTCAGCGCGCTGCTGACTTCATCCCAGGTCTTGCCGACTATATCGGCGGCCTGTGATCCGACAGCTTCAGAGAATTCATCGGAGACAGAGACAAACCGCTGTTCCGTATCCATTTCCCAGATAAAACGAACAGGCTTTTGATCACCCTGAAAGATGAACTCTGGCCCGGAAACGGAGACTTCTTCTTCGCTGACCACCTGGTCGACCATTTCGCCGGTTGTCAGATCTTCAAACTGGGCGGTCTCAAATGCTGTTTCATTGCGGGCATTGTCTTCTGTGTCTTCGGCGTATTCGGCGGAATCTGCCGGATCGCTATGACGGGGGTCTTCGGTATTGTTCTCCAAGCCATCTGATGAAAGAGCATCACTTTGCCTTGGGGTTTTGTAGTACCATCGATTGACTGATGCTGAATCGGGGGAGGGTGCGCGACGGTTCGAAAATGCGCCAATAACGGGAGCAGGTTCCTCAGGAGTTGCCTCAATCTGAGGTTCGATGGCCTCTTCTACAGGCTCATAAGGGTCGGCCACCTCGTCAATGAGCGTATCATTTTGTTGCGGGGCTTCTCGTTCTGGGGCTTCGCGGAGAGCTGGCCTGGCAATGGCGTCCGTGTTCCCGGCAATAACAAGCAGGTGGCTGGCGGGTTGATCGCTCAACCGCGCAATGCCAGCGGGCAGGTCTTCTGCGACAGTTTCAATCAGCCGTTTAACCAGCCGGTCATCTTCGGTTGAGACCTCGCTCACCAGTTTGGAAAGCGCAGAATTGGCGACGTTCAGCTTGGAGAAATGTTCAGACGCCGCAATAATCCCGCCCTGGTCGTCAAGAATGGCGGATGCATGGCTGTACCCATCAAGACAGTCCACCGCCACTCGGGCCATGTCGTCAAATCCGTGGCTTCGGCCATGCAGGCTTTCCGTCACGAGCAGGATCGCTGCCTCCCCCTTTGGGAGATTTATCGGACATACTGTAAAACCCAGCAACCGGGTCTTGTACCCACCACGCATACGCATGATGGCGGTCGAGGAATCGCTGTCTGCGAGCCGGTCAACGGCCATTTCGATCTGGCGCATTGTGGCTGGATTGACTTCTATCGAGCCTTCGAGTGCCCGCCGAATGGCGGGTGAACCTATCAGCGAAGCTCCTTCGCCATTTGCCCACAGAACACGCTCCAGATCGGCAGAAAAAAGTACGGCAGCATTCGGCGCAATCACGTGATTGCGGATTTCCGGTAAGACCGATAGGTCCAGATATGGATAGTTCGCCTGTCCCATGGCGGTCACTCGCTGTCACTCGCCGGGCTTGCGAGCCTTACTATTGTTGTGAATTTAGAGGCACTATGCCCCCTGCCCATTGCTGGTCGCACGCCGTCTGAAACCAGTTAACAAAGAGTAAATACAGTCTTTGGCCTGCACAATCTACCGCCAAGCGCCAAGACCCCAAATTTTCGGAAAGCACAGTTAACCGGCCTGACCGGGGCATTCATCAGGATTTTTGGTCCGATTTTGCAATTTTCAGCCTGGTGTTGTGCCTGAACACACTTGCCCCAATCGCTATTTGGATTTAAGCCAACAGCGCTCGCGATAAAACCATTTGAATGGTGGTGGCGGGTCGAAAAGTTTGCGGCTGTAGCTCAGTTGGTTAGAGCGCTGGATTGTGGATCCAGAGGTCGGTGGTTCAAATCCCCCCAGCCGTACCATTTCCCCCATGTCTATGCCGATGAAACCGTCTTACTTGCCGGGATCAGGCAAGGTTATGGGCCGCGCGTTCCATGATCTGGATGAAGTTCACATCATCGCTGAGCAAACCGTCAACGCCGATTTCCACCTTAAGGCGGACAAAACGGTCATTCATCTGAATGGGTGTATCGTTCAGCATACGATGCAACCTGTCCAAAAACTGCAGGCCGCCGGAGAGGTTTGTTTCAGGAAGGAAAATTGTAACTTCGTCTTCAGTGGTTCGCCCGGTAATATCGACGCCAGCCCGGCATGCTGTCTCGCAGATTTGAGCCAGACCGGTAATCTGAAGGTCTGCCGCATCCGGACCGTGACGCAGGCGTGTGCTTTCAAGATCAGTCAGCCTCACAACGACAACCGCCAGAGCGTGGTCGTAGCGTTTTGCCCGTTGAAATTCAGCAGTCGCGCGTTCCAGAAACCATCCCCGGTTGGGCAGGCCGGAAATGCGATCATACTTTCCCATCCGTTCTGCGGTATCGAGCAACCCGCGCAGACGTGCAATCTCTTGTTCGAGATCAGACATGCTCGGCTCGGCCAAGTCATCCATTGTAAAAGCGTATTGTTGAGACATCATTCTTATACAACCCCAAAAAACCCCCTTAACCCTGCCACAAAGGGTTAAAGGAACGGCTTCCAATTTGGTTATAAGTTTAGATACTCGGGCCTAGAAAAGATTACCTTGATTTTCCAGAGGCTTGGTGCCGCCTCCTTTTTTTGGCTTGCGGCTTTTCATTGCCGGTTTTGCCGCATCACCCTCGGCCAGGGCTGCTATTCTGCCGTCTTGCATCTCGATGGAAAGCCGTGCCCCTATGCTTACAGCCTTTGCGCTGGTAAGCGGAGCGTCGCTTTCATCCCGCAATACTGCAAACCCTCTTTGGAGAACGCTGTGGTAGGATAAAGATGCCAGCAGACGGCTGTTGCGGTTCAGCCTCTGCGAATTTGTGGCCAGACAGTCTGAAAACCGCGCTCCAAGCTGTCTCCCAAACCCATCAAGCGCGGTTCTGTTGTGTTGCAGACGCCTTTCGAGGGGCGCAAGGCGTATCTGTCTTGAAACCGCCGTGAACCGCTCCCGACGCTGCCCAACAAGATTAATCAGCAACCGGTCATGTGCCGACGACAAACGAGAGAGCTTTTCGCGCGCTGCGAGACTGAGCCGCTGCAGGGTCTGGGTCGACAGCCGCCCGGAGGTCTGGCTGAAGCGGGTCCGTGCAAGAACCACTCGCGCACCAAGAGCGCGGCCAAGGCGACCGGACGCCTCATCAAACTGGCGACGGGGCAGGGAAAGCAGCAGATCAGGACTTTTCAACCCGCGTGAAACTGAACGAACATCGTTGCGGCGCTTTTCCATCAGCCTGCTGATCGACCCGCGCAATCGCGCGCCAAGATCAGCAAGCGTGGCTTCCAGATCAGCCTTTACCGGAACAGCCTTCTCTGCTGCAGCGGTGGGCGTGGGAGCGCGCCAGTCTGCCGCATGATCTATCAGGGTCCAGTCAGTTTCGTGCCCAACTGCCGAAATTAACGGGATCATTGATCCTGCTGCAGCACGAGCCAGAACTTCATCATTAAATCCCCAGAGATCTTCAAGCGATCCACCACCACGGGCAACAATGATCAGATCAGGTCTTGGAATGTCTCCGTCTTCAGGAAGTGTGTTCAGCCGATGCACCCCATTGGCGACTTCAGAGCCGGAGGAATCTCCCTGAACCCGAACCGGCCATATCAGGACATGGACGGGAAACCGGTCGGCAATACGGTGCAGGACATCACGAATAACCGCGCCGGTTGGTGAGGTCACCACTCCAATGACTTTCGGCATGAAGGGGAGCAATTGCTTGCGGCCTTCATCAAACAGTCCTTCCGCAGCAAGCTTCTTGCGCCGCTCTTCCAACAGCGCCATCAAGGCTCCTGCGCCAGCAGGTTCAAGATTATCAATGACAATCTGATATTTTGAGGAACCGGGATAGGTTGTCAGCTTGCCTGAAGCGATCACTTCAAGCCCTTCCTCAGGCAGATGTTTCAGCTTTGCCGCCTGTCCACGCCAGATCACTGCCTCCAGCCGCGCCCGCTCGTCCTTGAGGGAAAAATAGCTGTGGCCCGATGAATGCGGCCCTCGGTATCCTGAAATTTCACCGCGCACCCGCACGTGGCCAAATGTATCTTCGACAGTGCGTTTCAGCTTGCCGGAAAGCTCTGTGACCGTGACTTCTAGGGCGTTGGATTTTGAATCAGCCATGGGTTTGTTTATCACGACAGGATGGTGCGGCCAGCGTCAATCTTCTCCATCACCAGTTATGCAGCATATGACCGGGGCGTAACCGTGGTGAGCTTCGCACCGGACGCGCAATTGTATCGACATCAACCGTCAAACTGTCGAGTGAATATTCAGGCGCAGTGATGGCCTCAAGGCTGGCCTTTATGTGGCTGGCCAGAGCTTCCGTAACATCGGTTTTTTCCCGGCTGCCGCGCAGGAAACCAATCTGGCATTCCGGCAGGGTGGGGAAACCATCGCGTTCAGTCAAAACCCGCATACCAGGGCGCAGGGCCGATTCCGGTTGCACCGAAACAGCAAGACCGGCCGTCACAGCTGCGCCAACCACAGTGGCCGAATAGCTGGTGTAGAGCATCCTGAAAGGGCGTCCAACGTCGTCCAGCGCTTCCATCGCGGCCTTGCGCCAAATGCATTGCGGGCTGCCCAGGGCAACCGGCAACGGGTCGTTGTTGTGAACGCTGTGCCGGGCTGATGTTACCCACAACAAGGGTTCAACGCGAACAAGTTCCGAATGCAGTTTCGCCTCATTATGCGTCACGATTGCCATATCCAGTTCGCCGGCACGGATTCGGTTGGTGAGGCCGAATGTGTTTTCGCAAACCACACTCACTTCAACCAGCGGGTTGCTGCGCGAAAAGCCAGCCAGAATAGTGGGCAAAAACCGTTCTGCATAATCGTCAGCTGTCCCAAGATAGACGCTGCCCCTCAGCGCGCTGTCATCAAAGGCAGCCAGCGCTTCAACCGACCGTTCCACGATATCGCGGGCATACCCCTCTAGCCGATACCCTTCTGCGCTGATTTCAATACCGCGCCCCTGGCGGCGGAACAGTTTCTTGCCAACGGTTTCTTCAAGCTTTTTCATCTGCATTGAAACGGCGGACTGGGTGCGGGCAACTTTGTCTGCCGCCTGGGTGAAACTCAGTGTTTCAACCACAGCAATGAAGGTTCGAAGCTGATCGATATCGAGGGTTTGCATGGAGCTTTAATTCATGAATATCTTTGATGAATGCGATAAATAACATTCGTTTGTCTAATTTATCAACAGGTGGCATATCTCTGCCTGTGGATCAGGTTTTACTGAACCACTCCTGTAACCCAACGTGTTTATGACTGCCCCTGGATTGCCCATCCAAGGGCCGTGCAAACATGTGCAATTCTCAAAGGGAGAATCGAGATGTCCCTGATCGAACATCGCGCCCGCAGCTCGCATTTTATTCCCAGCCCGCTGGATATTTTTGGCATATTGCAAAAATGGATTGTGAGACGGCGGAAGCGGCGTCAAATTGCCGCTCTGCTGGAACAGGAGGATTGGGTGCTGAAGGATATGGGTGTAACGCGAGGAGACGTGCATGAAGCCCTTGCCACAAGCGGCAATCCGGCGCTTAACTTGCGCGCCATTGCTGCAAAACGGCGATTTTGGACGCGCAATCGCGACACACTTTGAAAGCGACACTCACCTCGTCCGAGCGGCGTCTGACACTTTTTGACTACGTGCTATATACGGCGCTGGTGCTCTCCTGGAGCGCCAGCTGGTATGCGCTTGCCTTGCAGGTTGGTACCGTCGCAATCCAGACTTCGTTGTTTTGGCGATTTGCGGTGGCCGCCGCCATTATGTGGGTCTGGGTTTTGCTAAAGCGCAGCCCGATACGCTTTGCGCCAAAACTTCATCTGGCCTTTGCGGCTATGGGGCTGTTTATTTTCTGCCTGAATTTCATGTTGTTCTACTATGGTTCGCAATATCTGATTTCCGGGTTGTTGTCGGTTGTCTTCTCTCTGGCATCTGTCTTCAATCTGGTGCTGGGATTTGTCTTTGGAAGGCGAATGCCGCGTGGCCGGGTTCTTGGCGGCGCCCTGATTGGCATCTGCGGTATTGCATTTATGTTCTGGCCAGAAATTGCCGGTCAGACATGGACCGGCAACGGCGTTGTGGGTCTGGGGCTGTGTGTTGCCGGGACAGTATCGTTTTGTATTGGAAGTCAGATTTCGGCTGCGCTTCAGCAACGCAAAATTCCGGTTGTTTCGGCAAGTGCCTGGGGCATGTCTTATGGCGCGGCCTTCAGTGCCATAATGACCCTGTCACTAGGACATTCATTCAATATCGACTGGAACCCGGTCTATATCGGATCTTTGCTTTTTCTGGCGATTGTCTCATCCGTTATCGCCTTTTGGTCCTACCTGACCCTGATCGGGCGCATTGGCGCAGCACGGTCAAGCTATGCCACGGTGGTCTTCCCGGTGCTCGCGTTGCTTATATCATCGTTCTTTGAAGGATACGGTTTTCCCGCAATCGCCGTTGCCGGGCTCATTCTTGTTATGGCTGGCAATGTGCTGGTTCTGGGAGGCGGCAAGGACTGACCAGCTTCAAGGCCCTAATTGGGGCCAAGAAGCTCGTCGAAAACACTGCCTGTCTTGCGCTGGATATCCTCGCTGGTATTGCCGCCAGCTTCCAGCATATCGCCAAAAATATCGCCCAGCCCCCCGCCGCTGCGCCTGGTGCGACGCGAGGTTCTTCTGGTCGTCCGGTTTCGCGAGGAGGGGCTTGTGCGGCGTGTACGTGTGCGCTGTCCGCCGCCCAGAAGTTCGTCAAAAATGTCACCAAGACCATCTGCACCAAGACCACCTGATTGTGTGCGGCGTCTTCTTTGGGTGGGCTGGCCCTGTCTTGTCCGGCTTCTGCGTCTTGTCCTTGCTGGAGAGCTTTGTTGGCCACCCAGTATTCCACCCAGCAGATCTTCAAGGCCACCACCTGATTGACCGCGCCCATTACTGGCACCATCCAGAGAACCACCTGCCAGACCTTCGATGATCTGACCAAGTATTCCCCCGCCACCGCGGGACCGCCTGCCACTCAAAGCATTACCCAACACGCTTTCAAGGCCGCCTCCACGGGCATTTCGGCCTGCCGTCGCCCCTTTGAACAGCGATCCCATAAGCATGGAGGCAATGACCGGCAACATACTTTTGAGGATCGATGAACCGACACCCGATGACTGTGAAGCCTGATCGGCAAGCGCACGGCTCACATCCTTGTTGCCAAAGAGATGACCCAAAATGGCATTGCCTTCCTGGACCCCAAAGGTCGAAGCGGCATTGCCGGGGGCTTCCGCATAATGGGCATGGCGGCCCGTAGCCAGTGCCTCTATCAGGCCTATAGCGCCTTGTGGTGATGTGGCATTGCGTTTCAGGCCATGAGAAAAAGCCGGTATCAGCGCACCCATAGCTTCCAGCGTTTGTTCTTCAGTCAGGCCAAATTGTTGCGTGAGCATATCGACATTGTCTTGGGTAACGAGAAGCTGCGTGAGATTCACAAGGGGTCTCCAGAAGTTATGTTCTTTCGGTGTTTCCATATCACAATGGCAGGTGGGCGCGGCGCGATCAATCTTGTAAGGAACCCGGGTTCTCTTTTCTGATTTTCCTGTCATGTCTTTGATCTTCAACCTTACCCTGCCATTTTTCGCGGTTGTTGCGCTCGGCTATTTGGCCAGCCGGCTGAACTGGCTGCCAAAGGATGGCGTGAAGGCGATCAACGTCTTTGTTTTCAATTTCGCGATGCCGGCCCTGATTATCAACGCGTTGGCGCGGCAGGATTTTTCAGTGCTTGTGAATGGGCGATTTCTGCTTGGCTGGTTTTTGGTCGCGGCGTTGGTCTATGCGTTGGGAGCCTTGTGCAGCATTCTGCTTTTCAAGGGTGGGCGACAAGAGGCAGCCCTGTTTGGGCAGGCCGCTTCGATTGGCAATCTGGGCTTTCTGGCACTGCCACTTCTGATTGCTGCAATTGGGGCGGAAGTTGCGGCTCCAGTCTCAGCGGCCCTGATCATTGACCTCGTTATTATCATTCCATTCTCGATTGCTGTTTTGGAATCGGCAAAACGCGGCGGTCGTGGATTTGCCGCAGCTTTCGCATCCTCTCTGCGGGGTGCTGTGGTCAATCCGTTTTTCCTGGCGATAGCAGTCGGGGTTTTGCTGTCTGCCAGCGGTTTAGGGCTTCCTGGCCCTTCAGACAGGTTTGTCCGGTTCCTGGCCGGGGCCGCCGGACCGGCCGCCCTTTTCTCGCTCGGGGCCTCTCTGGCGGGGCGCTCCCTTGTGGCTGATGCGAGACCGATTGCCGTGCTCAACATCCTCAAACTCGCCATTCATCCCGTCGCGGCGTGGGTTGTTTTGGCGGCCCTTGGCGTGGATGGTCTCTTTTTGACCGTGGGCGTTGTGCTTGCGGCAATGCCGATTGCGGGCAATGTTTTCGTGATTGCACAAGCCTACGACATCATGGTGCGACGCCTGTCCGCGGCTATCCTCATTTCCACAATGCTGGCGGTGGTGACGGTGGCGTTCGCCCTGCAATGGATGGGGCTGGCGTGATTGCCTCAATCAATAGGCGTATTCTTCAAAGATGTGATCTATATCGCCATCCCAGTTGCTCTGGAATTGTTTAAGCAACCGTTCGGCCTGCGTTTCTCCCAATGCAACGACTTCGTCCAGCGGGGCAAGGAAATGGTTTTCATCAACCTGCTGATTGTTGAAACAGGCTCTGGCGGTCAAACCCTTATGCGAAATATTCAGCATATCTTTCGCCAGTTCATGAACTGTCCGCTTGCCGGCAGGTGCGAGCAATCCATCGCGGGGAACTGCATCGCGCATCGTGCGCACATCTTCATAGCTTAACTCATCCGTTAGCGTTTTGGCATCCGCCAGCGCCTGTTCGTCATAGATCAGGCCGACCCAAAGAGCGGGCAGGGCACAAATGCGCCGCCAGGGGCCACCATCGGCACCACGCATTTCAATAAATTTCTTTAGCCGCACATCGGGAAACAGCGTGGAGATATGGTTTGTCCAGTCGCCCTCATTGGCAACCTCTCCCTCTATGCCGCCGTTCATGAAGTCACGGAACGTGATGTGTGTACAATCCCTGTATTCGCCATCCCGCATGATAAAATACATCGGTACATCGAGGGCCCAATCAACGTAACGTTCAAAGCTGAAATCGTCTTGCAGGATAAATTCATGCAGCCCGGATCGTTGATTATCAGTATCGCGCCAGATGTCGGAACGCCAGGAAAGCAGGCCATTGGGCTTGCCGTTGCTGAAGGGTGAATTGGCAAACAAGGCCGATGCGACCGGCTGCAGCTTGGTTGAAACCTGCATCTTGGTGCGCATGTCTTCTTCAGAGGAGAAATCCAGATTGACCTGAATCGTGCAGGTACGATGCATCATATCGAGACCCTGGGTGCCAACCTTGGGCATATAGGCCCGCATGATGTCATAGCGGGACTTCGGCATTTGGGGCGTATCTTCAAATGTCCATTTGGGGCTGCCGCCAAGACCCAGGAAACCCATGCCCATAGGCTCCGCCACCTCGCGCAGCTGCGCCAGATGGGTGTTTGATTCCCGGCAGGTTTCATGAACCGTTTTCAGTGGAGCTCCAGACAGTTCGAACTGTCCGCCCGGTTCCAGCGAAATTGCGCCCATACCATCATTGGCTACCAGACCAATAATGTTGCCCGCATCAATTATAGGTTCCCATCCGGTCTTGGCTTGCATGCCTTCCAGCAATGCACGGATGCCGCGGGTGCCTTCGTAAGGGACAGGGGAACAGTCGAATTTATAAAACCCAAACTTCTCGTGTTCAGTACCAATGCGCCAGTCGCTTTTGGGCTTGCAACCACCCTCAAGTGCTTCCAGCAGCTGAGCGCGTGACTCAAGCGGCGTTTCGTTTGTGGTATCGCGAGCCACGGGCAATCGCCTCCAGAAATACTATTTTCAAAAACCGCTAACGCTGTGACGCAAGCGGCGCAAGAGTGTTTTTAATTGCAAAGATCACAAGCTGCTGGATTTAGCATTCAATCGCGCCAGTCACCAATCGTCGCCTGCACCAGGGCAAGTGCCGCAACGGCCGCCGTGTCGGCGCGTAAAACCCGGGGGCCAAGGGGGATAGGCGTTACATGGGACAGGCTTCGCAACATCACGCGTTCCTCCTGCGAAAAGCCGCCTTCCGGCCCTATCAACACAGCAAGCGGCCCTGTTTTGACGTTTGAAAGGGCACGAAGCGGGTTCTGGCTTTCCTCGCCTTCATCACAAAAAATCAACTGGCGGCTTTCCCCAAGACCTTCAACAGCGGTTTCCAGTGGAACTGCTTGTCGAACTTCCGGCAAGGTGAGGATGCCACACTGCTCGGCAGCTTCGATTGAATGGGCTTTCATGCGGTCGACTTTGAGGGTGCGCGAATGGGTGAACTGGGTGATAACCGGCTGTAACACGCCTGTTCCCATCTCGACGGCTTTTTGAACCATATATTCAAGGCGCGCCTGTTTGAGTGGAGCAAAAAGATAATGGAGATCAGGTTGCTCCGGCTGAGCGCGTGTCTGTTCACGAAGCACTAGGGTAGCTTTCTTGCGTCCGGCGGGTTCGATCTCCGCCCGCCATTCTCCATCGCGTCCATTAAACAGAAGGATCGACGCTCCCTCTTTTAGCCGTAACACGTTGAGCAGATAATTTGCTTGTCCACGATCGGCCTCGAGCCGCTGGCCGGCAGCGAGATCAGCCTCGACGAACAAGCGCTGGGAGATGAAGTCGTAGCGCGGCATTGTCAGGTCGAAACGCTGGGATGCCAGCCGGGTTCATAGCCGCCAGCGAAAACATGCGCGTCTATCGAAGCGGGCGTAAGCAGGTTGCACCAGCCTTTCGGTGGTTTGATTTTCTCGTATCCTTCCCATGTCCACAAGAGTGCATCTTCGCCATGACGGGCAATGAATTTGCCATCCTGTTCTACCATGGAGCCATGTGAAATTTCATCGAATTGCCGCTTGAGCGTTTTCTTCGTTCGCGTGCTTGCGATCACCCTTTCATTTTGAAGTATGTGATCCATCTCCGGTGCTTTGAGCGGCCGCCCATCACGGCGTGATCGTCCCCAGCACTCGGCAAAATGGACAGCCTCCCGGCGGCGACATTCGAAACAGGGCCTGTGGCCTGCTGCAAGGGCGGTTACTTCGTCAAGAAAGAACATATGCGTATACTGACCAGGTGCCATTACGGCTCTGTGGCGGTTCTTGAATTTGAGCACACAACAGATCCACTGGCGGCTTGCCCAGCGCCGTGTTGGCAAAAGCGTGCGCGTGTCGGGGTCGTGAACGCGACCGCCCCGATTGCCCATGAAGAGACCGCGAGCCGGATGCGCCACGATATCACCAGCGGGCGTGACGCGATTCTGTAGGGCCATGTCTCACTTTCAAATCACCGGTTTGTGTTGAAACCGATTGTTAACCAGACACGTTGCGCTCCTGCAACCACCTGTAATCAAATGGAGACAAACCGATGAATCCCGCTCATGCAAGCCTGACCTTTCTTGCTGCTTTAAGCCTGATTGTCGCCAGTGTCGTTGGCATGGCGATTGTCTTGGGTGATGAAGTAAACGCCGCCCAAAGTGTCGATGGCTATGGCATCGCCGTGAATTCGATTTACGACAGCTGATCTGATTTCACGACCTGCGGCCCATAAGTGCCGGGCAAACCCGCTTCGCCAATACTGATGACCAAAACTAGTCGTCCACAACAACAATATGCAGGCTGCGTGGGCCGTGCGCCCCCAGCAGGATCTTCTGTTCGATATCGCCTGAACGCGAAGGACCGGTGACCATGTTGACGGTGCGGGGCATCCGCCCTTTCCCGTTCATTTGGCGCACCTGATCAAGCGCTGTTTCGTAGTCTCCCGCAATATCAGAAACGTGGATCACCACGATATGATTCTCCGGCAGGAAATTCACAGTTGTCGGATTTTGCGAACCGGAAGTCAGCACCAGTGTCCCGGTCTCGGCGACCCCACAGGTCGCATGGCTGAGCCCCACAAGGTCGCTGCCGTCACTGGGACCGACATCTTTGGTCAGGGCCGGCGTTTTCGACCAGTCCGCACCGCCAAGACGCTCGTCATCGCCCATCCGAACCGCCTGAGGCAGGTTACGGTTGCGCAGATATTCCGCCACCGCTTCCGGCACATCATCATAGGATTTCACAGTGACAGTGGTTGTTGAAACGGCTTCTGCCCGCTGGCAGAAAAGTTTGAGCCGGTCACGTGTGTTGAGCTGCCCCCGTGCCGGGATGGTGCCCTTGGGCGCAGTTGCCAGCCGGTTTGCCACCGCGGCACGGCGGGCCGTCTGGTCTTCATCACCAGCAACCTGATTGCGGATTTTGCTCAAGATTGCGTCGCGGGCGCTCATGTCTTGCCCACCTGCTTTTCGGCCCACATCTGCTGGAAGGTCTTTCCTTCCGGTGCAGGCATATCACGATATTTCGTCCAGCCTCTGCCAAGCGGCATAAAGGAAAGGCGACCTTTTGATCCTGCCATTATCGCTAAACCACGCATGGCGATTTTCGCACCCAGCCCATAGAGCCTTGGGCGTTTGGCAAACCAGGCCCAGAATTTCAGGCCAAAGCGTTGGGCAGTCGGGTTGAGATTGCGTTCAAACTCTCGCTCGCGCCAGTGGCGCATCATCTTGGGTAGCGGAATGCGCATCGGGCAAACTGCCTCACAGCGTCCACAAAATGTTGAAGCGTTTGGCAGTTGTCCGCCCTTGTCCACACCCGTCAATGAAGGGGTGAGGACAGCGCCCATGGGGCCGGGATAGACCCAGCCATAGGCGTGTCCACCAACAGCGTGATAGACTGGACAATGGTTCATGCAGGCACCACAGCGGATACAGCGCAGCATATCCTGAAACTCGGTTCCCACCATGTTGGTGCGGCCATTGTCCAGCAAAACGACATGGTATTCCTCGGGGCCGTCAACGTCGCTTTCCCGGCGCGGCCCGGTAGAGAATGTGGTGTAGACAGACATGTCCTGACCGGTGGCGGAACGGGCGAGCACCCGCAGGATCTGGCTGACATCTTCCAGAGTTGGTGTAATTTTCTCCAGTGAAGCCAAAACGATGTGCACCTTGGGGAGCGTCTGTGTCAGATCGCCATTGCCCTCATTGGTGACAATGATTGAGGTGCCGGTCTCTGCGATCAGGAAATTGGCTCCGGTTATACCAACATCGGCATCGAGGAATTTTTGCCGCAACACGGTACGCGCTTCATCAAGCAGGGTTTCCGGCTCTTCAAGATTGCGATCTTCGGGCAAGTGCGTATGGGTGGCGCGGAAATCTTCTTCCACCTGTTCTTTCAGCACATGCACCGCTGGCGCAATAATGTGGCTGGGTGCCTCGTTGCGCAACTGGATGATATATTCGCCAAGGTCGGTCTCAATGGGCTCAATGCCTTCACCTTCCAGAAAGTCGTTAATCCCGATTTCTTCCGAGATCATCGATTTGCCCTTGGTGACGGTCTTCGCGCCGACTTTGCGACAAATATCCAGCACGATGTTGCGGGCGTCTTCGGCGGTTTGCGCCCAGTGAACATGTCCACCGGATTCGATCACCTTCTCCTCATACGCTTCCAGATACAGATCGAGATGGGAGAGTGTGTGGTTCTTGATGTCACGGGCATTGTCGCGCAGCGTCTCAAATTCGGGAAGAGCGTCTGCTGCCATTTGCCGTTTGTCGATGAAGCCTTCCTCCACATGGCTGAGCGCCTTTTGCAGGGTCTGATTTTTCAGCGCTTCGACTGCGTTGGATTTGAACTCCGGCGTGGTGATTTTCATTTGCCTTCTCCAATCGCAGGTCCATCCAGCCGCCCCGCCAGAACTTCCGCAACATGGCGCACTTTGGTTGTCTTGCCCTCGCGCTGCAGTTTTCCAGCCATATTCATCAGACAACCCAGATCTCCGGCCAGCAGCATATCCACCTCCGCCGCTTCAATGGTTGCCGTCTTCTTTTCCACAATGGCATTGGAGATATCGGAATATTTGACGCAGAACGTTCCCCCAAACCCGCAGCAGACATCGGGGTTTTCCATCTCTTTTAGTTCCAGTCCCTCCACTTGCTGAAGCAGTTTGCGGGGCTGGCGGGCGATCCCAAGTTCGCGCAGGCCCGAGCAACTGTCGTGATAGGTTACACGGCCCTGGAACGTCACATCGATTTCCTGAAAAAACATGACATCGCTCAGGAAAGAAACCAATTCGAATACCTTGGCGGCAAAGTTCGTCGTGCGTTCCTCCCATTGTGCATCGCCGGCAAACAGCTCGGGATAGTGTTTTTTCAGCATTGCCGCGCACGAGCCCGACGGAGCCACCACATAGTCGAATTTTTCAAAAGCCTCGATCACCTGCTCGGCAATGGCGCGGGTATTGGCCCGATCACCGGAATTATAGGCAGGCTGGCCGCAGCAGGTTTGTGCTGGCGGCACAGTGACCTGACATCCAGCCTTCTCCAGCAGTTCAACGGCCGAAAAGCCGATATTGGGACGGAACAGATCAACCAGACAGGTTACAAAGAGACCGACATGAGGTTGGGTCAAAAGGGTATCTCCCTTGGGCTGCATTGCAGCCCTGATTAATGGTCAGTCGTGCTCTTTCTGACCGACTTGTTGCGTTTGGCGTCATGCCGTTCGTGGTGTTGAACGAGGCGAAGTTGCGAGACGGACTGCCGGTCATCATGACGTTCAGCATCGCTGGTGGCTTCGATGATAAATGTAATATGATCCTGTGCAGCTTTTGCCGCTGCATCGGCAATGCCGCCAACCACAGCAGCATGAATGGCCTGATGTTGCTCCAGCAGTTTTTCGCGTGCGCCGTCACTTTTGTAAATGAGTTCGCGATTCAAAAACACATCATCCGATAAAAGGCGATAACAGGACCGCAGCGTGTGCAGCAGAACAATGTTGTGAGCGCACTCGCCAACGGCGTTGTGAAACTCGACATCAATCTCGGTCTCGCGATCGGCCCGCTGATCGTTATGGGCGGACTGCATATCCTCCATAATACGTTGCAACACGGCTTTGTCGGCATCTGTGATGCGCTTTGCGGCAAGAGCGGCCGTCATGCCTTCAATTTCGCGCCGGTATTCCAGATAATCGGCCTTGGCTTTTGCGTTGGAGCCGATCAGCGTAACGACCGGTGGCGCAAAAACGGTGCCGATAACATCAGCGACGTAAGTCCCGCCTCCATGCTGCGCAATAAGCAGTCCCTTCTCGGTCAGATGTGCGAGAGCCTGGCGCAAAATCGGTCTTGAAACGTTGAGCGATTTGGATAGTTCGCGTTCGCCGGGCAGTTTGTCACCAACCCGCAACACACCTTCGAGAATGAGATTTTCGATCTGGCGCTCAACCTCCCGCGATGTCCGGTCGTGTTCAATTTGGGAAAAAATCATGAAGGAGCAGAACGTTGGTTCGGGGTTGGATTGTGCTCAAGAGTAAAGCGCAAACAGGCTGTCAGCAGGCGTAGCCTACCGGGCGGCATCGTAAATGGTCAACATTGTTGTCCACTTTGCAGGAAATTTCAGGCGACACAATGAATGTTCCAATGTATACGTTGCTGACTTTGAGCCTCTGGGATATTTTTGAGTGAGGAATCGCCTTTTGGTTCAAAGTAGGGTTAGATTTGAATCATGGTGCAGATTTCAGCATCGAAATAACCAACTATCCTCGGGAGGGAAGCATGAAAAAACTGATCAAATCCGCCATTCTGGCGACCGCCGTAACCGGCCTGGCGATGAGCAGCGCATCCGCTGAAAAAGTACGCCTGAAAATGGGTGCGACATTTCCATCGTCACTGACACAGCTCGGCACGCTGGGTAAAAAGCTGGAAGAAAACGTCAACCGTATTTCCGGCGGCGATATCCAGCTGAAATATTTTGAGCCGGGTGCGCTTGTTCCTGCGCTGGAACTGTTTGATGCGGTGAAGTCCGGTGCTGTTGACGCGGGCTGGTCTACCTCCGGCTACTGGCAGGGTAAAGAGCCTGCGCTGGCGTTGTTCTCTGCTGTGCCATTTGGTCCTGCTGCCGGTGAATATGCTGCATGGCTCTACTATGGTGGTGGCCAGGACATGTATCAGAAAATCTATGCCAAGAACGGCATTCATGCTCTTATCTGTGGCGTTATCGCCCCTGAAGCTTCTGGCTGGTTCCGTGAGCCGCTTAAGTCGGTGACCGATCTGAAGGGCAAGAAAATGCGTTTCTTCGGTCTGGGCGCAAAGGTAATGCAGAAGCTTGGCGTTGACACACAGCTTCTTGCGGCAGCTGACATCTATCCGGCTCTTGAGCGCGGTACCATCGATGCGACCGAGTTTTCGATGCCTGCCATCGACCTTAATCTTGGCTTCTATCAGATCGCCAAGAACTATTATTTCCCAGGCTGGCATCAGCAGTCGACAACGTTTGAGCTGATCATCAACAAGGCCAAATGGGATGCCATGAACGACACTCAAAAAGCCCAACTCGAGATTGCCTGTCAGGCCAATTACGCGATTGGTATGGCGGAAGGTGAGGCCATTCAGGGTAAAGCACTTGCAGAGCTGCGTTCCAAGGGCGTGAAAACCCACACGTGGTCAAAAGAGGATCTGGCGCTTCTTGAGAAAACCTGGAACGAACTGGCAGAAGAGCAGGCTGCTGCAAATGCAGACTTCAAGGAAGCCTGGGAAAGCCTCAAAGCTTTCCGCGCCGAATATGCAGGTTGGAAAGAACTTGGCTATCTCAAATAGGCTGGGGTAACCTGTCAAAATAGAAAGAGGCTCCGGCTCTTGTTAACCGGAGCCTCTTTTGCTGACATCGCTCAGCGCCGCAAATATAGACAGGCCAACGCAAACCAGCCGGGAGGGTTGGTCATTGCGCCGGGGAGGAACAGTTGGGGTCACTTCTAAAGTTTTCGACAGCAATTGACGCCATCGTTGCCTTTTTTGGCCGTGTCGGCTCCTGGGCTGGTCTGTTTTTGGTGATTGTCGTTATCTACGATGTCATTTCGCGCTATGCCGGTGTTCCAAAGCCATTCGGTCTCAACTCCACCCAAATTCAGGAGTCCGAATACTGGCTTCACTCCATCCTGTTTACCCTGATGCTGGGATACGCCTATCAGCGGCAGGCTCATGTGCGCATTGATCTTATCCGGGAGCGTTTATCCCTGCGCAAGAAATATCTCATAGAGATGCTGGGCTGTTTGATGTTCCTGATCCCTTACTCTCTTATCGGGTTCTATTTTTCTTACAACAATGCCTACACATCCTTTCTTGAGGGGGAGGTGTCGAAATCCGTGATCGGATGGTCGAATATATGGATACTTAAGACAACAATCCCAATCATGTTCGGCTTGCTTTTTCTGGCGGGAATTTCAGGGTTTATCCGCTCTGTTGCCGGTCTGACCGGAAGTTTGCCCGACAATCAGACAGCCGGCACGCTGGGGGGCGATAACTGATGACACAAACAACGATGATCCGTAAATCTGAGAGTACAGTCTGATGGAATGGCTTGGAGCCTATCTGCCGTTCCTGATGTTTCTGGCGCTCGCGCTGTTTCTGTTTTCAGGTTATCCGGTCGCCTTCGTGTTGGGCGGGGTTGGCCTGGCTTTCGCGTTCATCGCTATTTTTGTCGACCCGTGGCTGTTTGACTGGCCGCAATTTGGTGCGGTTCCTTTGCGCATTTTTGGCATTGAGGAAAATCTCATCCTCACCGCTATTCCCATGTTCATCTTTATGGGAACCATGCTCGAGCGTTCGGGCGTTGCCCGTGATCTGCTGAATTGTCTGCAGGTCCTGTTGCGCCGGGTGCCGGGAGGGCTTGCTCTTGCGGTGACTTTGATGGGCACCATTCTGGCTGCCACAACCGGCATCATTGGTGCTTCGGTTGTCATGATGACATTGCTTGCCTTGCCGGTAATGCTGGAAAACAAATATGATCCGCGCCTCGCCACTGGCACGATTGCTGCCTCCGGCACTCTTGGTATTCTCATCCCTCCATCAATCATGCTGGTACTGATGGCGGATTTGCTGAGCCGGTCGGTAGGCAATCTTTTCGTGGCTGCCGTTATCCCCGGTTTCATGCTGTCGGGCATGTATCTCCTCTATATCTTTGTCCGTGCCTCGCTGAACCCGGAGCTTGCGCCGCCTCTTTCTGCAGATATCGGACCCAAAAACAGGGTTGGCCTGTGGGCGCTGGTGCTGCGTTCTTTTGTTCCACCCGTCGTGCTGATCGTTCTGGTTCTCGGTTCGATCCTTGGAGGCTTTGCAACACCAACAGAGGCCGCTGGCGTCGGGGCGGCGGGCGCCATGCTGCTCGCCTTTCTCAACCTCGTACTCGTTCCCACAATCGGTTTTGTCTGGTTTGCCCCCATCTATCTCGGCATCGCCGTCTGGGTCATCTCAGCCGCGCTGTTCGGTATTGCTTCAGGGTTTGGCATCAATCCATTTGGAGAGGTGGCCTGGCCTGCATTTCTCAGTGGGGTAATTGCCACCGTTGTCAGCTACTTCTGGACCTTTAATCACCTGAGGCAGGGGCATGGTACGGAAGATTTTGAGCAGATCAGTTTCGAAGGCCAGATGGCCAATGCCGGTGTTGATGACCTTGCAGTTGGTGGTGGATTTGGTGCGGAGATCAGGCACTTCTGGGGATCTTTGAAAGATGTCGTGATGCGAACAGCGCTCACCAACGCCATGATCTTTGGAATCTTCGTTGGTGCGACACTGTTCGCCTATACTTTCCGTGCCATCGGCGGTGAAGCGCAGGTTGATGCACTGATCGAGGCCATGGGACTTGGGCCATGGGGCCTGTTGCTGTCCATCATGGCCATCGTTTTTCTGCTGGGCTTCTTCCTCGATTTCATCGAGATCATGCTTATTGTGTTGCCCGTCTTTGCCCCCATCGTTGCTGGACTGGACTTTGGCGACCATGTTGCAAAACAGGAGGTCGTCTACTGGTTTGCAATCTTGCTGGCGGTGAACCTGCAAACCAGTTTCCTGACGCCACCGTTTGGGTTTGCGCTCTTCTATATGAAGGGCGTCGCCCCCAAAACAATACGCATTCAGCAGATCTATCAGGGTATTATTCCTTTCGTTATTCTGCAGGTCATTGCGGTTGTCCTGGTCATGGCGTTCCCGGACCTGGCGCTCTGGCTGCCACGGACGCTGCTGAACTGACACCAGCAGAAACCTGGTCTCACTGCATTTCGGCCTTGGTCATTGGAGCAGGCGGCTCGTCTTTGATCGCTTGTTGGTTCACTTGTTTGGTCACATGTTTGATCATTGGGGCGGCATGTGATCGGCTGGGCCGCCATGCAGTGCTGAAAGAGTATCTTTTCTTTTGATCGCTAAAGTGGTAAAAATTATTGACCACTTGAAAAATTAAGGATCGCACGCCGTGACATCCCTTAAAATGCCAGCGCTTGACCAGGCCGTTTTGGAGCGGCGTGCGCAGATTGTGGCGTCTCTCCAGGCGATCGTGCCCGGTGAAGGAGTGGTGGCTGACGAGAACGCCATGCGGGTGTTTGAGTCGGATGGCCTGACCGCTTACAGGGCGCTGCCCTTTGTGGTCGTATTGCCGGAAACTGTGCAACAGGTGGCTGATGTGCTGAAATACTGCAACGGCGAAGGCATCAAGGTTGTCCCCCGCGGTTCAGGCACATCATTGTCTGGTGGGGCGTTGCCGCTGGAAGATGCCGTTCTGCTGGTCATGTCGCGGTTCAGCCGTGTGCTGGAAATTGACTATCCCAACCGCTGCGCAGTTGTTCAGCCCGGTGTCACCAATCTGGGCATCACCCATGCGGTTGCCGAAGAAGGGTTTTATTATGCGCCCGATCCGTCCTCACAGATTGCCTGCTCGATTGGTGGAAATGTTGCCGAGAATTCCGGCGGTGTGCATTGTCTCAAATACGGGCTGACTGCCAACAATGTGCTGGGTATCGAGTTTGTCACCATCGAAGGAGAAATCCTGCGCCTCGGGGGCAAGCATCTCGATGCCGAAGGCTACGACCTTCTGGGCATCATGACCGGGTCGGAAGGATTATTGGGTGTCGTAACCGAAGTGACTGTGCGTATCCTGCAAAAGCCGGAGACCGCCCGCGCTCTCCTTGTGGGTTTCCCGACTTCCGAAGATGGTGGCCAGTGTGTGGCTGACATAATTTCAGATGGCATCATTCCCGGAGGAATGGAAATGATGGACCGTCCTGCCATTCACGCGGCGGAGGATTTTGTGCAGGCCGGTTATCCGCTTGATGTCGAGGCGCTGTTGATTGTCGAACTCGACGGGCCGGAAGCCGAGGTCGACTATCTGATAGATCGGGTTGAAGCGATCGCCCGCAAGAACAAGTCATCGACCCTGCAAATCTCCAACAGTGAAGATGAACGCAACACCTTCTGGGCAGGACGCAAAGCGGCCTTTCCGGCGGTGGGGCGCATTTCACCAGACTACTACTGCATGGACGGCACAATCCCGCGCAAGGAACTGCCAACCGTCCTGGCCCGGATGCGGGAACTGTCTGACCACTACGGCTTGCGGGTCGCAAATGTCTTTCATGCTGGTGATGGTAATCTGCACCCGCTCATACTGTATGATGCAAATGTGCCCGGCGAGTTGGAAAAGACCGAGGAATTTGGCGCTGAAATCCTCAAGCTCTGCGTAGAGGTTGGCGGGGTTTTGACGGGGGAGCACGGGGTGGGCGTCGAAAAGCGCGATCTGATGCCTGAAATGTTCACCGAGGATGATCTAAAGCAACAACAACGTGTCAAATGTGCCTTTGACCCGGATCAGCTGCTCAACCCTGGCAAAGTGTTCCCCCAGCTTCATCGCTGCGCTGAACTGGGTCGGATGCATGTCAACAAAGGCAAACTGCCGTTTCCCGATCTGCCGAGGTTCTGATGTCCAGCGAAAAACCGGAATCAGATTTTCATTCCAAAACCAATGACGATGTGCTTGCCGCAGTGAGGTGGGCTGCAGCGGAAGAAATTCCTCTGGAAGTCATCGGACAGGGCAGCAAACGTGCCATGGGCCATCCAACACAGACTGCCCATACACTCAGTCTTGGCGGCCTGTCGGGCATCACGCTTTTTGAACCCGAAGAGCTGGTGCTTTCTGCAAAGGCTGGAACACCTCTTGCCGAGATCCAAACGCTTCTTGATCAGCATCATCAGGAAATGCAGTTCGAGCCCTGTGATCTCGGTCCTTTGCTTGGTGCAACAGCCGGGCAGGGGACACTGGGTGGTCTCGTAAACACCAATATTTGCGGCCCGCGACGGTTGAAGGCGGGGTCGGTGCGCGACCATATTCTGGGTATCAACGCGGTCTCCGGGCGTGGAGAGGCTTTTAAATCCGGTGGACGCGTCGTCAAGAACGTCACCGGCTATGACCTGGCAAAGGGTGTCACCGGATCTTACGGCACCCTGGCCGTTCTCACCGATATCACCATTAAGGTGTTGCCGCGCGCCGAGACGGAAAAAACCCTCGCTTTGAGCGGCTTGTCGGATGATCAGGCAACGCAGGCCATGGCGATGGCCCTGGGGTCCAGCGCGGAAGTTTCCGGCGCGGCCCATCTGCCAGCGGGGATTGCTGATGACCAATCGGTCACGCTGTTGCGCCTGGAGGGTTTCATGCCTTCGGTTGAATACCGCATCGAAAATCTTGGAAAGCTGCTGGCTGATTTTGGTCGTCATGAGCAACTGGACGCAGAAACTTCGCGAGGTCAGTGGTGGGCTGTCCGTGACATTCTCCCATTTGCTGAACATCAGGAGCGTGCCGTCTGGCGTATCTCATGCACTCCCGATAGAGGGCATAAAATTGTTTCTGACATCCGCGACAGGTGTGATGCCCGCGCATTCTATGACTGGCAAGGCGGATTGATCTGGCTTGAAATGCCAGATGGTCAACCGCAGGCGGACCGGATACGCGAGGCCGTCAGTTCTCATGGCGGTGGCCATGCCACGTTGATCAGAGCCGATGCAACTGCGCGCCGTGCGGATCCCGTCTTCCAACCTCAGCCCGCCCCACTGGCTGCACTGAGCAATCGATACAGGAAGAATTTCGATCCCAAAGGCATTCTGAATCCGGGAAGGATGGGCTGATGCAAACCAGTTTTTCACTGGCCCAACTGGCTGACCCAGGTGTGGCGGAAGCCGAGTCGATCTTGCGCAACTGTGTCCATTGCGGCTTTTGCACGGCAACCTGTCCAACCTATGTAACGCTTGGAAACGAACTGGATTCGCCACGGGGTCGAATCTATCTGATCAAAGATATGCTGGAAAACGACCGGCCGGCTGACGAACACATAACAACCCATATTGACCGCTGCCTTTCCTGCCTTTCCTGCATGACCACATGCCCGTCCGGGGTTCACTATATGCATCTGGTTGACCATGCGCGCGTTCACATTGAAAAAACCCATAAGCGCCCGGTCCTGACCCGTTTCATGCGGGCGATGCTGGCGGCGATATTGCCCTATCCCGGTCGTATGCGCGCAGCATTGCGTCTGGCAAAGCTGGGGCGGCCCTTTGCTCCGGTGTTTGATATGGTACCGCCACTCAAGCCTTTGGCAGCGATGTTGCGTCTTGCTCCAGCAAAAATAGAGGCGCCGCAGGTTCACACATCTCCCGGTGTCTTTGCTCCATCCAGTGAAAAGATCGCACGTGTGGCCTTGTTGACCGGCTGTGCGCAGCCCGTGCTGGATGCGGAAATCAACAGGACAACAATCGAACTGCTTGGACGCCTCGGCATCGAGACTGTGTTGCCGCAAGGCGAAGCCTGTTGCGGCTCCCTGGTGCACCATATGGGACGTGAAGAACAGGCTCTGGATGCCGCCCGTCACATGGTGGATGTCTGGTCGCAGGAGATTGAAAGGGGAGGGCTGGACGCGATTGTTATCACCACCTCCGGCTGTGGCACCACGATCAAGGACTATGGTTATATGCTGCGCAACGACCCTCAATGGGCGGAGCGTGCCGCCAAGGTGTCGGCGCTTGCATTGGATGTCACCGAATATCTGGCGACGCTTGACCTGCCGCAGCCCCAAAATCCACAGAACCTGACCGTGGCTTACCATGCGGCCTGTTCATTGCAGCATGGTCAGAAAGTTCGAAATGCGCCCAAAGATTTGCTGCGTGCGGCGGGTTTTACAGTCAAGGAAGCGCCGGAATCGCATCTTTGTTGCGGCTCTGCCGGGACCTACAACATTCTGCAATCGCAGATTGCCGACCAGTTACGCGATCGTAAGGTCGCCAATATTGAAAGCACGGCCCCGGACGTGATTGCTGCAGGCAATATTGGGTGTCTGACACAGATCGGTGGCGGGACAGAAATTCCCGTGGTGCATACAATAAAGCTGTTGAACTGGGCCCATGGCGGTGATCAACCCTCTGAGCTTGGCTAAAACATTGCAGTGGCGGACTGTTGCTATAAAAATGCAAGAGGCTTTCGACACTGGTGTCGAAAGCCTCTGTTCATTCCCCGGAAAACTTAATCGCGTCAGAAAATTTTGAACGTGACGCCGAGAATTACCTGATTGCTGATGATGTCGGTGTCCAGCGTTCCACCATTTTCCAGGTCTGCATCGACCTGACCGTAGGTGGATTTGAACTCTCCATATACAGACCATCTGTCGGTCAACTGATAGTCCACGCCAACAAACGCCTGAGCGGCAAATCCTGTGACCTGATATTCGAAAGTGCGTGGCGCTCCACCTGCACCATCGTCAACCTCAACATGCGGTACCGAAATACCGGCACCGATCCCGGCATAGGGCGTGAACCCATTACCCAGATTGTGACGATAAATACCGTTCAACGTGACGAAGTTTATGCCGTCGGTGAATTCCAGCGTCGAGAAACCGGCTGGTAGCGGGTCGGCTTTCACTTTGGCATGGGTAAATTCAGCAGCGATACCGAGGTTAGGCATCGAATTGAGCCACCATGTCGCCCGCACGCCGTAATAGGGAGGAGCCTCAAACGAAGCACCGTCCCAGCCCACGCCAACGTTTCCAGGCGCGATATTCGCGCCGGGGCCTAGGTCGTAATCCACATTGGAGTGCGGAGAAAAGTTTGCGCCACCGAACACGGAGATTGTCGCTTCAGCTTGAGCAGACGAAGAGAAAGTTGCAAGGCAAATCATTCCGGCGGCAAGCACCGACGCTGATTTCAGGCAATTTACGCGATTTTTGAACAAGTTGCGAAACCTCTAAACGATGAACGAAAATATTACTTCGTCCCTTTCGCCTAATCAATACGCCTCCAGTTTACATGCTGTCGAGGCCAAAGGTTTGTTCTTACAATCAATTCCGATGAACACGCACGATTCTGGGCCCTTCTGTTGCGTAAATGTTACGCAACAGTGAGAGCTATGGTTAACGTTTTCGCGTTTGTTCAGGCAGCTTAATCAAACAGAGCTGCTATTGGATTCACGAACCGCGAGTAGACTTGGCGGCGGCCTTTCCCGTCCGGTCCGATAACGACGACCTTCGCACCGACAGAAGCGCGCTTATAAAGGTGCTCGACGTCCTTGTTGACCATGCGGATACAACCCGAAGACATGTTCAGTCCAATGGACCAGGGCTCATTGGTGCCGTGTATGCGAAACTGAGTGTCGCGCTTGCCATCGTAAAGATAGAGTGCGCGCGCTCCCAGCGGGTTCTTGGGGCCACCCTTCATGAAGCTGACCCGGCGTTTGTTTTCCCGCCATTCCCGCTCAACCATTTCCTTGGGCGGTGTCCATGAAGGCCACTTCTTCTTACGACCAAGCTTCACAGTGCCTGACCATCCAAAGCCTTCCCTGCCAACGCCGATACCATATCGGATGGCTTTGCGTTTGCCGGTCACGAGATACAGATATTTTGCGCGCGAATCGACAATGATGGTGCCGGGTTTTTCCTTGGTGGAAATACGGACCTCTTTGCGTCGGTATTTCGGCAAAACCGTCCTGCGCCGATAAATGCGGCGTGGCTTTTTTGCCTCTTTCTTTTTGGCGGAGAACAGCGCAAAACGCTGAGTTTTCTTGGCTGCATGGGCGTCATCGGACACCACGACAGATCCACTGAATATCAGCGCAAAGCCGACAAGAAACGTTGCGACCAGAGTGCGAAACATAAAGCCTTTTCCCCCAAAGGTTGAGTTGTTTTCTTTGTCCCGCCCGCGTGCAAACTAGTTGAGCTGATGCCGACTTGCAATTGCTTCTTCATTAACTCATGGCAAAAAAGTGTCCGGCACAAAAAAGGCCGCCCATTGGGCGGCCTGAGTTTGATTACTGCTGTCTTATTATGGTGTGCAGTCAAAAGCGGACTGGCAATTTCTAAATGACCTTAACCCGCGCCCCGACCGGCACCCGATCATAGAGATCCATGACATCTTCGTTGCGCATCCGAATGCAGCCCGAAGATACCGCCTGTCCAATGCTCCAAGCCTGATTGGTGCCGTGTATGCGATAAAGAGTGGAACCCAGATACAGCGCGCGGGCGCCCATCGGATTTTTGGGGCCACCAGCCATAAAGCTGGGCAGAATGCGTCCCTTTTTACGCTCTCGGGCAATCATTTCCTTGGGTGGTGTCCAGGACGGCCACTCTGCCTTGCGGGTAACCTTGCGGGTTCCTGACCATTCAAAACCCGGCTTCCCGACACCAACAGCGTAACGGCGCGCTTTGCCATTTGGCAAAACGAGATACAGACGTCGCTCGGGCGTGTTGATGATCACCGTTCCAGGAGATTCTTTTCCATGGTAATTGATGACAGTTGGCAGGAGTTCCGGCTTGTGTTCTGGAGAGATCGATCTCTGCAGTCTCTTGTTTTGACTCCGTAAAGCTGTGGTCGTCACGCCGCTGCGTTGAGTTCTTGTCGCCTGACGCCGCCGCTTCAACGGTTTGAGGACACGAAATTCACGCTGCTTTGCGGCGCGCAAGCCTTTTGGACGCTTTGCCCGCCGCCGCTCAGAACGGGTGGCCCGTCTCTTTAGCGGCTTGAGCTGCAGTGTCCATGGCGATGTAACGTCAGGACTGAGGGTCAGTGGCGGCGGAGTGCCATAACGTGACCCTGCTATGCTTTGAGACGGCAATACGAAACTGCCGGCAAGTACCACTGCCAGGGTTGCAGCTTTGATAGAAAACTTCATTGGGACGTACTCACTACTTTTCGTCAGTTTTGCCAATTATGGTCAGTCGAGACCGCATCGGCATTCTTGGCGCAACAATCATGCGCAAAATGACCGACCGAATTATGAATCAAATTGTCCTGACTGTGGAAACCACCTGTTTACTTTTGGGCGTGGTAAAACACCGCCTAATAGAGATGGTTAATGTGACAAACCGTTAAGGTTAAGCGTCAGGCCGGGATGAAATCCTGGCCCGATCCCTGTCTTTAACGCTGCTCTATGCGCCGCCGCACGTCGCGCAGCACACGTGGCAGAAGTGGTGCAACGTCTGTTTTCGAAGCGCCCACCTTGATGCGCTGATCATAGAGCATGTTCAGGAGTATCCGGTCGAAACGGCGAAAATTAATGAAGCGGCTTGTATCGTTGAACATGCTGTCTTTCAGCGAGCGGTCGTCATTGAGCGGACCAAGCCCCTGCAGGATCTCTTCCGTCATGCACCGGCGAAAGAGCAGGTTTCCTTCATCGGCCACGATAACGGCATCGGAACGTGTAATGCCGGATCGGTTGAACTGTGTCCGCACCATGCATCGTCCGCGTACCATCGCCGATGGCTGGCCGTAGACATCATCCCTGACTGTGCGTTCATAGTTTTGTCGTGTGACCACATAGACGACAAAGTTGGCATCTTCGCGCCTCGTCACGATGCGGGTGCGCAGGCCGCTGATCAGGCCATTCAGGCTCAAAACAAAACGCCTTACCTGAGCTTTGCGCGCACCGCCGACCTTGGATTTTATGAAAACCTTCACCGTGCCGGGAAATTTGCGCACATAGGGACTGGTGATGCTGAAACGAGAATATTCCGACCCAAAGACCGTCTTATTGAACCCGTCAATCAGATCGTTGTTATTATAGGCAAATGCGGCAGAGAAGGTTGCGGAAGCGCAAAGAAACGCAGAAATCGCCAAAGATATCGCAAGATTGGGGCGAGAGACCATGATTTCCAAGAAATGTTGCCGCTTTTGACCGACCATGATGTTGCCAGCAATGGACAGCAAACGCCAATAACATTGACGTAGGCATTCGAAATCCACAAATTCAGGACTTTCGTTTAAGCGTGCCCATGGCAGCACTGGGAGCAATCAATGGCTGGTTCGAATTCAAAAAAACTTCCCAAGGGTCTGATTGAAGGTGATGATGGAGCGGTGCGCTGCTTCTGGCACGACAACAAGCCCGATTATCAGATTTATCATGACGATGAATGGGGTATGCCGCAGGATGACAATCATCGCCTGTTTGAAAAAATCTGCCTCGAAGGTTTTCAGTCCGGCCTGTCCTGGCTCACCATTCTGCGCAAGCGTGAAAATTTCCGCGCGGGATTTGCCGATTTCGACTACCACAAGGTGGCGAAGTTTGGCGATTCCGATGTCGAGCGTCTGGTTCACGATGCGGGAATCATTCGCCACCGCGGCAAGATTGTTTCGACAATCAACAACGCCAAACGGGCTCTTGAAATGGAGCGGGACGAGGGCTCGCTTGGAAAATGGTTCTGGAGCTGGGAGGAGGCTGCCAATGCCGACAGACCCACAAAACTTGATCATGCGTCCCTGATGACGCTGGGCAAGACGGAAACGTCAACCAGAATGTCGAAAGAGCTTAAGAAACGGGGATGGAGTTTTGTGGGGCCGACGACTTGCTATGCGTTCATGCAGGCCATGGGGATCGTTAATGATCATCTCGAAGGCTGTCGCTTCCGTGACAGGGTGGATGCAGCAAGAGCGGCCTTCAAAAGACCTGCTTAGTAATGCCCGCAAAGACCTTGAAGTCTGCGTTGCAGGCGTTTGATGGTCGCGATACCCAATATCTGCACGCCATTGAACAACGCTTTGGCTCTCTTCCTGCATATGTCTCTAATCTTGTTGGTCTGGTCTCTGACAAGGAAGTGGCGCTTTCGATTGGGTCCACATGGTTGCTGAAAGCGTGGCTTGACCAGGGTGGGACGTTGTCGCGTGGAGAGACCAGCGCACTTATCGCTCAACTTGATCAGGTGTCGGACTGGTCCGCCCAGTTGCATCTGTGCCAGTCATTGCAGCACATCGCCGTTCCGTCTGCCGATGTGCCAATGATCGAAGCATGGCTTGAGCCGCTTTTATTACACAAAAGACCTTTCCTGCGGGCCTGGTCGCTTGATGCTTTGTGTCGGCTTGCGCTTCAGCATGAGGCCCTGCAAATTCGAGCTCATAAAGCGTTGAACAATGCCGGGCGCGATAGGGCCGCATCGGTGCGGGCAAGAGCCAGGAGCCTGGAAAAGCTGTTGGAAGTTTAACCGGCTGATATCAGGCACCCCATTGCTCACCTATCGGTGATCGGCTACCACCCGGACTGAAAATCTCCCACCGCAATTTGCTCACACCGCGTGGACCACTCATGGCCGACAAGAAGAAGAAACCTCAAAGACTTAAGGCCCGCCAGCCGCGTGGCTTTGTGGATCGCAGCGCGACCGATATTCGCGCGACAGAAGCAATGATGACCAGGATCAGGGAGGTTTATGAGCGATACGGTTTCGATCCCGTTGAGACGCCGATGTTTGAATACACTGACGCTTTGGGCAAATTCCTGCCGGATACTGACCGCCCCAATGAAGGTGTGTTTTCCCTGCAGGACGATGACGAACAGTGGATGAGCCTGCGCTATGATCTGACCGCCCCGCTGGCGCGCCATTTTGCGCAAAATATCAACGAGTTGCAGACACCGTACCGCACCTATCGGGCAGGTTGGGTGTTCCGCAATGAAAAGCCGGGTCCCGGCCGTTTTCGCCAGTTCATGCAGTTCGATGCCGATACGGTTGGGGCACCGGGGCCCGCCGCCGATGCTGAGATGGCGATGATGATGGCGGACACGATGGAGGCGCTTGGCATTAAGCGCGGCGATTATGTGGTTCGCGTGAACGACCGGCGGGTGATGGATGGTTATCTCGATTCAATGGGAGTCACCGATCCTTCTCAGCGCCTGAATATTCTTCGTTCCATCGACAAACGCGATAAGTTTGGTGACGACGGGGTGAAGGCCCTTCTGGGCAAAGGCCGAATGGATGAGAGCGGCGATTTCACCAAGGGGGCGGAGCTTACCGAGGATCAGATCGATCAGGTATTCATTGCGATTGGCGAGAATGCTCAATTGACGCCGGAGCTGGATCAAATCCGGGTTCTCCTCGTTGAAGCCGGTTATAATGATCGGATTTCGGTGGACCCTTCCTGCGTCCGTGGGCTTGAATATTACACCGGCACTGTTTTTGAATGCGAGTTGACCTTTCCTGTCACCAACGAAAAAGGCGAAACCGTCCAGTTTGGTGCCGTAGCCGGGGGAGGGCGCTATGACGGGCTGATCAAGCGCTTTACCGGCCAGGATATTCCGGCAACAGGCTTTTCAATCGGTGTATCGCGCGTCATGACGGCGCTGAAAAACCTCGGTCAGCTTGATGACCATGCGCTGCCTGGCCCGGTACTGGTGACGGTCATGGACCGTGACCCGCAAGCGCTCGCGGTCTATCAGAAGATTGTCCAGAGCCTGCGCAACGCCGGTATCCGTGCCGAGATGTATCAGGGCAATCCCAAGCAGTTTGGCAAACAACTGCAATATGCTGATCGGCGCGGTTCGCCCATCGCGATCATTCAGGGGTCAGACGAACGTGAGCGTAACGTGGTTCAGATCAAGGATTTGGCAGAGGGTGCGCGTCTGGCTGAAGAAATTGCCGACAATGAAGAGTGGCGCGCATCACGTCCCGCTCAGCGCGAAGCAGCGGTCGATGATCTGATTTCTGAAGTGCGCAAAACGCTCAGTGCCCAGCAGGATGACTAAAATGCTCTTGAGCATCGCTTCAGACCTCTTTTCAGGGGGGAGGTGGGAAGAGCCCGGCCTCTTGCGCAAGCTCGATGCCTGATACTCTTCTTGCCCATCTAAGATCTGTCGCGCCGGTTGTGGCCGCCATCCCCTATCTTCAGCCAGCTGACCCCTTTTTGGAAACTGCTGGCGAAGATATGCGCCGCCGTATTTATCTTACTGAGACAGCAAATGGCGAACTGCGATGCATACGACCGGAGTTCACCATACCCATTTGTCTCGATTATTTGAAGAATCACTCCCAGCCCCGGCGGATTTCCTATGGCGGCGCGGTCTTTCAGCAAGGCCGTAAAGATAATACCGAATTCAATCAGGCTGGGCTTGAGGATCTTGGCAATACCGATTCCATAGCCGCAGATGTTGCCTGCATGGCCGATATGCTGGACGCGTTGGCCCGATGTGGTTTGAACAATGTTGTGGTCACATTGGGTCAGCAACAGGTTTTTCAGGTGGTCGTGGCCGGATTGGAACTTCCCCCAACGCTGGCACAACGCCTGATGCGCAATTTTGGTGCCCCGCAACAACTCAGCGCACAGATCAGCGCGATGGAAGATGGCAGAGGTCCAGAAATTGCGGTTGAAGATGAGGACACATTGATTGAGCGGGTCGAAGTGATGATGAAATCGGCTGGTCTGTCGCCCCGCGCTGGCCGCAGTCCCCGCGACATCGCCGCCCGCATGAGACAGAAGGCGCAGGAGGCCCGTTTTAGCCTCTCGGCGGAACGAGCTGATATTTTGCGGCGCTATCTTGCCATCGAAGCGCCGCTTGATGAGGTTTCCGGCCAGCTTGAGCGGTTTGCGAAATCCTCCGGTCTGGCTTTCGGCCCGGCGCTGCAAAACCTGGAAACATCGCTTCAACAGCTTCGCGCAAGAGACGTTGAGGTTGATCAACTGATGTTCAAGGCTTCTTTTGGAAGAAAGCTGGACTACTACACAGGCCTTCTTTTTGAAGCCCGTGTTGATGGATTTGAACACGCTGTTGCCGGTGGCGGGCGCTACGACCGCCTGTGTACATTGCTTGGCAGCAAGGTGCCGGTTCCGGCCGTCGGTTTCTCCATATCCTGTGACAGGGTTTTGGAAGCAGGAGGATCAGTATGACCCTGACGATTGCTGTTCCTTCCAAGGGACGTTTGAAGGAAAAGACGCTGGAAGTCTTCTCCGCTGCCGGGTTTGATATCGAACCGCCGGTCGATGCCCGATCCTATCAGACGCGCGTGACGGGACGAAACGACATAGAAATAGCTTTCCTTTCGGCTTCCGAAATAGCCCGCGAATTGGCCGCAGGGTCGGTTCATTTAGGCGTTACGGGCGAAGATCTGGCCCGCGAAACCATTCATAACACCGATGACGTCGTGGATTTTGTGGCTCCACTGGGGTTTGGCCATGCTGATGTGGTTGTTGCCGTGCCTGATGCCTGGATTGATGTCGACACGATGGCTGATCTCGATGATGTGGCAGCAACTTATCGGGCTACTTGTGGCCGCCGGTTGCGGGTCGCAACAAAGTACTGGCAGTTGACGCAGGCTTTCTTTCGCCATCACGGCATCGGCGTTTATCGTATTGTTGAAAGTCTCGGTGCAACCGAAGGCGCACCGGCTGCCGGTAGCGCGGATGCGATTGTTGACATCACATCCACCGGTTCCACCATCAAGGCCAACAATCTCAAAATCCTGGAAGATGGTATCATTCTCAAAAGCCAGGCCAATCTGATTGCCAGCAAACGGGCTGGCTGGGATGCTGCAGACCGTCAGACCATGGATGAGATTTCTAAAGCGCTGAACGTCTGAAACAATTTGACAGTCAGACAGAAAAAAGGCTGCCCCGGGGGAAGGGCAGCCTTTAGTAACGCGTCGGAGAGACGCTATCATCACCAACGCTGAGGGGGAGGCGGTGGTGGAAAACTGTGCCTCAGTCCGGGAGATCAAGTGGCTCAGTTACACCCTTAAAATGCATGGGACGCTTTTTGGTTCCGCCAGTGTTCGAATTTTTTTGGGATTTTTCTAATTTTTTTATAAGCATTTGTTTTTAAAGGAATTTTTGTTGAAAAAATTTATAAAAAAGGCCGCGTCGAGAAACGCGGCCTTTGTATTTTGAACCTGGTTCCGCCTTAGCGGAGCCGGCTACAGACCAGTTGTGGATCCAATGGATCCAACTACCGGTTTGGAGCGGCGATTTACATCATGCCGCCCATACCGCCCATGCCACCCATGTCTGGCATTGCTGGTGCGCCACCACCTTCTTTAGCAGGCGCTTCCGCGACCATGGCTTCAGTGGTGATCAGCAGGGATGCAATGGAGGCAGCATCCTGAAGGGCGTGGCGAACAACTTTCACCGGATCGACAATACCCATGCCGATCATGTCACCAAATTTACCGGTCTGAGCGTTATAGCCGTAGGTTGCTTTTTTATCTTCCAGCACCTTGCCAACAACCACGGAACCTTCGTCACCGGAGTTTTCAGCAATCTGGCGAATTGGAGCCTGGAGCGCACGACGAACGATAGCCACACCGGCAGCCTGATCAGCGTTGGCACCTTCAGTCTTGATGTTGGCTGAAGCGCGCAGGAGTGCGCAACCGCCACCGGGAACGATGCCTTCTTCAACAGCCGCGCGGGTAGCGTTCAGAGCATCGTCAACACGATCTTTTTTCTCTTTAACTTCTACCTCGGTTGCACCACCGATGGAGATAACCGCAACACCACCAGCAAGTTTCGCCAGGCGTTCCTGAAGCTTCTCACGGTCGTAATCGGAAGATGTTTCATCGATCTGCTGCTTGATTTGTGCAACGCGACCCGCAACGTCCTTTTTCTTGCCAGCGCCATCAACGACGGTTGTTTCTTCCTTGGAGATAGAAACGCGCTTGGCGGTGCCGAGCATGTCGAGGGTAACTGTTTCAAGCTTGATGCCAAGATCCTCGGAAATAACCTGACCACCGGTCAGGATAGCGAGGTCTTCCAGCATGGCCTTGCGACGATCACCGAAGCCAGGAGCCTTAACAGCAGAAACCTTCAGGCCACCACGCAGTTTGTTTACAACGAGTGTTGCCAGCGCTTCGCCTTCAATATCTTCAGCGATAATGAGAAGAGGCTTGCCGGTCTGAACAACAGCTTCAAGAATGGGAAGCATGGTTTGCAGCGAAGTCAGCTTTTTCTCATGCAACAGGATGTAGGGATCATCCAGATCGCAAAGCATCTTTTCGGAGTTGGTTACGAAGTAAGGGGACAGGTAACCGCGGTCAAACTGCATGCCTTCAACAACTTCCAGAGTTGATTCAAGTGACTTGGCTTCCTCAACAGTGATGACGCCTTCATTGCCAACGCGCTGCATGGCTTCTGCGATACGGTTGCCAATTTCGGCTTCCCCGTTGGCCGAAATTGTTCCAACCTGAGCAACTTCGTCGGAAGTTTTGATTTTCTTGGCCATCTTTTTCAGTGAAGCGACAACCTCATCAACAGCGCTGTCGATGCCGCGTTTCAGATCCATTGGGTTCATGCCGGCAGCAACAGCTTTTGCACCTTCACGAACAATCGACTGAGCCAGAACAGTTGCAGTTGTTGTTCCGTCGCCAGCGATATCGTTGGTTTTGGAAGCAACTTCGCGCACCATCTGGGCGCCCATGTTTTCGAACTTGTCTTCAAGCTCGATTTCTTTGGCAACGGAAACACCATCTTTGGTGATGCGCGGTGCGCCAAAGGATTTATCAAGAACAACGTTACGGCCTTTTGGACCGAGCGTTACTTTTACGGCGTCGGCAAGAACATCGACACCGCGAAGCATGCGGGAACGGGCATCGGTGCCGAATTTGACTTCTTTAGCAGCCATTTTGACTTACTCCTTGTTTGCGCCTTCTCCCGGTTGGGCTTTGGCGGCGCAGTTATATAAATTTCTGGATATTCGAAAGAGCTTCGGTGTTAACCGATGATGCCCATGATGTCGGATTCTTTCATGATCAGCAGGTCTTCGCCGCCAATCTTGACTTCCGTACCGGACCACTTGCCGAAAAGAATGCGGTCGCCAGCCTTAACGTCGAGAGGAACCAGCTTACCTGCTTCATCACGTGCACCGGATCCAACGGAAACGATTTCGCCCTCGGCAGGCTTCTCCTGAGCACTGTCGGGTATGATGATGCCACCGGCGGTCTTTGTATCGGCTTCGACGCGGCGAACGACAACGCGGTCGTGCAGCGGGCGGAATTTGAGTTTAGCCATATTTGATAAATCCTGTCGTCATCTGGGCTCATGGAGAGCCTGTCTGCAATCATTTAGAAGGTGAGTTATTAGCACTCGCTATCAGGGAGTGCTAACAAGTTATAGTGAGATAATGACAGGAGGTCACGCAGTCAAGCTTGTCCTACACGATAACTTGAAGACCTGCATCGCAAGGCCATGGATTAGCGCAATTGCGCCCCAAAAACGGCGTGTGGCCGACGTAGCGGTCAAAATAGATAAAATTTAACCTAATTTCTCAAGCCATCTTCAACGTCTCTCCGGCATGTTCATCTCTGACTAAAACCGTCTGACGGCCGCCCCATGCCGTTTGCGAGCGGTTGTAAGAAGGGGATTTGGAGTGAAAAGCATGTTGAAGCGTCTTTTGGAAAATGCCGGTTTCAAACGGCCCGCAAAAAATGGACTGAAGGGCTTTGCCAAGGATGATCGTGGCAATATCGCTTTGATGACGGCTGGCTTTCTGCCACCGCTTCTGATTATTGTTGGAGCCGCGCTGGATACGGCGGAGATGTATCGTGCGCGCACAGTTTTTCAAAACGCTGTCGATGCTGCGACCCTGACAGCTGCCAAAACCATTCACAAACACCCCGACCCGTCCAGCGCCGAGGCTGCTACTTTGGCCACCAATGCGGGTGAGCGGGTATTCCGGGCGAACCTGACAAACCTGCCCAACTCTCCGGCAAATCTCGTCATTGATACCAATGACGGTAATTGCGCTGCCGGCATAACGTCGACAGCAACATTGCGCCATAAACTGTTTTTCGACGGCGTTTACAAGGCGTTTGTTGACGAGGATGATCCGCATTTTGTCAACCTGAATACGGGCTCCGAGGTGAAATGCGGTGGCGATACGCTTGAAATCGCCATGGTTCTCGACAATTCCGGTTCCATGAACCGTGCACCCAATGGTGGCGGGCCCCGCAAAATCGATACCATGCGTAGCGAAGCCACCAATCTGGTGACCTCGCTTGAGGCAGCTATGGCTGGTGCTCAGCAGTTTGAGCCGCTCAGATTCTCTCTGGTGCCTTTTTCAACCATGGTGAACGTTGGTGCTAACAACAGAAATTCTGGCTGGATGGATACGGATGGTATCTCGCCGCTTAACCAGGATATTCTTAACTGGGCACAAAACCCGATCGCGGTACAAAGCGGACCGGGCTATGTTAACCGAAACACCGGCGATCCTTTGTCACGCTTCACGTTGTACGACAATATGCAAGGTGTTAGCTGGCAGGGTTGTGTCGAAGCTCGCCCCTATCCGCTGAGCATAAACGACACGCCTGCAACCCCGGACAATCCGTCAAGCATGTTTGTACCGACCTTTGCGCCGGATGAGCCAGACAACTGGAATGGTTTCTCCGAGCAGGAGTTTCAACAGGTTGCTCCGCCACCTTATTGCGTACGGTTTAATAGAGAAAGGCGCTGCCGTGACTGGAGTGATGGTCACAAAGGTAAAAACCATCCAACGCAGGGCTTTGCCAACTATTTTGGTGCCGAATATGGCGGCAGGGGTGTCTGGCAAGGGCAGACCGGCACTCGCAAAGTGGTGGTAAATACCGGGAATGCAATTGAAGAAGGTTCGTACTACAACAACTACATCCCTGATTATCACAACTATCCGTCAAGTGACCAAGCTGCTGTGCCTGTTGCCCATCCTTCCAATACCGGACGGGTTGAGGATCAGTTCGCGCGTCAGAAGTGGACGACCAAATATTTCAACAATCCACCTGTTTTTGACGTCAACAACAATGCCACGGGCCTTCCAGATGGTCCGGCAGGATATACCGGCGGTCCAAACTATGCTTGTACCGTTCCGCCATTGACCCCGCTCTCGGCTCAATTGGACGACGTTCGTGACAACATCAACGCCATGCGAGGTAGCGGTACGACCAACGTTCACATGGGCGTTGCGTGGGGCTGGCGTACGCTGTCTTCGGGGCAGCCATTTGATGAAGGCCGTCCCAGCACTGATGGTGACAACAAGAAAATCATGATTGTCATGACCGATGGTAACAACACCAACTTCAAGATTAAAGATCGTGAAGACCGCGTAACAAATCTGGCGCGTTACAGTGGTTACGGTTTTGGTGCATCGGGTCGGATATTCGAAGGCTTTAGTGAGATTGCCAATGCCGAACAAAAAAACACGACCTATACCAAGGCGATGGATGAGAAGCTCAGCCAAACCTGTGAGAACGCAAAACAGGATGGCATTCAAATCTACTCGATTGCTTTTGACGTGCCCAACGGGTCCAGCGTGAAGACTATCCTGGAAGGATGTGCTTCGCCTGATATCGGCACCTCGAAGCTTTACTACGACGCTTCAGATACAGCCGAGCTTCGCAAGGCCTTTGAAGATATCGCCGACAAGATTGCTGAACTGGCAATATCCAAATAGGCGAAAACATAGGCCACGCATTGGGAAATCCGTCCTGGAAACAGGGCGGATTTCCTGCGTTTTTGGATCGGATAAAACCTATCCGGCCACGCGTCCGCTGACCTTGCTCCATAGCTTGGCAGGCGTTGATTGTTTATCATCAATACCATCAAGCAGTTCCGCCTTCACGGCCCTTGGGGGAGCAAATACACGTCCTTGGCCGTAGGTGATGTCGAGGTCAAAAAGCTGTAAGACATCAGTCTCGCGTTCAACTTCGGTCGCGATCAGAGCCATATCGTGCTTCTTAAGTTCATGGGCGAGACGAGACGGTGCCATGCCGTCAATATTCTTGATGTCGGCGCTCAGCAGAACCGGGGCCGGCACCTTGATGAACTTGAAATTGATTTCTGCGAGTGCTGACAGGTCCAGGCGCAGATCAAGAACCTGATCCAGCGACAGGGTGAAACCAAGATCAGTGATCTGTTTCAGGCGCTCAAGGCCACTGGCCGACAGGCTGGTGAAGCTGTGCTGAGAAATTTCAAAGACCAGCGAGTCATTAATGCTCAAATCGCGCTTGAGAAAGCGCAGAAACTCGCCAAAAATTTTCTCGTCCTGAAGTGTTGAGCTTGAGAGGTTGCAAAACAGGCCGGTCTTCTTTTTCAATTCCTCCAGCCGGTTCAGCATACGCACAGAACTGAAGAGAACTTTCTTGTCGATAAGGGGCATCAGACCGCCGGACTCTGCCACCTTGATAAACTTGCGCGCATCGAGGAACTGTTTTTCATTTACCTTGAGCCGCATGAAAGCTTCAAAAAAGGCCGGGCTGCGTGCGGGTAACTGGACAATAGGCTGCAAATGCATGGCCAACTGGTTTTTCTTCAACGCCCGGTTCAGATTGGCCTTGTCCACCTTTGTTGTCGCGGTTTCCTCATTAAAATCCGGGTGAACATCGGTGCGCATGACTTCATCATCCAGCGCAGCCGGTGCCGGTTTTACCTGTCCAACCATGTTGGGACTTACAGATTCCAGAGTGTTGAGGCGTTTTGACAGATCGGAGAGACGTTCATAAAGGGCCGTGTTTTGCCGGGTCAGGGAAGCCAGTTCACCCTCATTGCGACCAGACAATTGTTGAGCAAAGTTCCCCAGCCGATGTTCGATATCATCTTCATACGCTGAGACATCGAGGAACTCGTCCTTCAAAGCCTGGATCTCGCGTGACAATTCGAATTGTCGGTTGAGCAGCACGAAGACGAAAAAAAGCGAAAGGCCCACAAGCAAGGCCGCAACCGGGTCCATGAAACGGAAACGTGCCAGAAGCACGGCGATAGAGGCCGTTACGACCACAATGCAAAAAACAATGAAAAGCCGTCTCAAAAGTCGGCCTCTGCCCTTGGTTTCACTCATTTCGTCCCCCGACGCATCAACAAAAGCGAGCTTAGGACGTCTGCCCGCCGATTATGTGTTAGCGATATCTGTGCACCCTGTGAAGGGTGTGCGTCCAGAGCGTCGCAATCTTTATTTCAATTGTTTCAGCAAAGTGTCCCGTAAACGACTTGCCACCGCTGTCTTGACGACCGCGTTCCAGCGGCCTACCGGGACAGGACGTTTGTACTTGTTGTCTGCCGGATTCTGGAGTGGCCGTTATTATGTTAGATACCAAATTCGGCCGAATTTCCGGACTTGGTGCCCTTGCTGGCCGGTACAAAGGCCTGCTCTGCGATGTCTGGGGCGTTCTTCATAACGGTGTTGCTGTCTATGACGAGGCGATGAATGCGCTGACACAGTTTCGCAAACAGGGCGGTAACGTGGTGATGATTACCAACTCACCCCGGCCCCGCGACGGTGTGCTCGCCCAGCTATACGGGCTGGGCGTGGATGAAGAAACCTTCGATGATATTGTAACGTCAGGCGATGTAACGCGGGTGTTGATTGCACAGGCAGAGCAACCGGTTTTTCATCTGGGACCGGAGCGGGATTTGCCCCTGTTTGATGGTCTGGATGTTGAGTTAAGTGACCTCAGCCAGGCCAAGGCCATTGTCTGCACAGGGCTGTTTGACGATGAATCTGAAACACCGGAAGATTATCGTGAGCAACTTTCTACAGCTGTCGCGCGCTCGGTACCGTTCATCTGTGCAAACCCGGATCTTGTGGTAGAGCGTGGTGACCGGCTGATCTGGTGCGCGGGTGCACTGGCCAGGCTCTACGAAGAACTGGGCGGCAAAACCCAGCTTGCCGGAAAACCCCACAAGCCGATCTATGATCTTGCTGAAAAACAGCTGGTAACCGCAGCAGGCGGCACACTGTCCCGTTCGCAGATAATCTGTATCGGTGATGGGATGCCAACAGATGTCGCCGGTGCACAATTGAACGGTTTCGACCTGCTCTACATCGCCGCCGGAATCCATGCAGGCGACTATAGCGACAAGAACGGGCTGGACGAGGCCGCGCTTCAGGCATTTTTGAAAAGCCAGGGTGCAACGCCCGCCGCCTGGATGCCCCACCTTGCCTGGGGGGAATCCCGATAGCCATGACCGTGACGGATAGTTTCATCCACCACCTTTTGACAACTGCGCTGGACGCCGACGACCGCGGTGCCGTGGTTGCTGTAGGCAATTTTGACGGGGTGCACCGTGGACATCAGGCGGTGCTTGAACGGGCAGGTGCAATAGCGACAGACCTTGGCACAAAGTGCATGGCCCTTTCTTTCGAGCCCCATCCCCGCACGTTGTTTCGCCCCCAGTCTCCGGTTTTCCGTCTTACGCCTGAACCAATGAAAGCACGTGTGCTACGCGCCTTTGGTTTGCAGGGGTTGCTGACTTTGTCCTTCGACAAGGCTCTGGCGCAAACACCTGCAGATGATTTCGTTGATGATGTTTTGTTGGCGCGGATTGGTGTTGCCCATGTCGTGACCGGCTTTAATTTCCATTTTGGCAAGGATCGAAAGGGTTCTCCCGAGTTTTTACAAAAGGCGGGGGCGGAGCGAGGGTTTGGCGTGACAATCGTCGATGCCTTTGATGATGAAAACAAAGACCCGGTTTCCTCCAGCCGTATCCGGCGTTGCCTTGGGGCGGGTGAGGTAGACGATGCAGCGGGTTTGCTGGGCTATCGCTGGTGTGTTGCCGGTGAGGTTATCAAGGGGCAGCAATTGGGGCGCACGCTCGGCTTTCCAACGGCCAATATCAGCCTGCCTGAAAGCTGCCATCTGTCTCACGGCATTTATGCGGTGCGGCTTCGTCGCGCCAACGGAACGCTTTATGACGGTGTTGCCAGCTATGGCCGCCGGCCGACCTTCGACAACGGACCGGCTTTGCTGGAAACCTATGCGTTCGACTTCCCTCAAGAGGGTGAAGACAGCGACTTGTATGGT
This sequence comes from uncultured Rhizobiaceae group bacterium, assembly GCA_937930635.1. Classification (GTDB taxonomy): domain Bacteria; phylum Pseudomonadota; class Alphaproteobacteria; order Rhizobiales; family Rhizobiaceae; genus Pseudahrensia. The sequence continues at coordinate 188,428 of CALHCF010000009.1, read as the reverse complement.
GAAATAGTGGAAATCTCGCTTTTTAACCGTCTCAGAGGTGAGAAAAAGTTCGAAGATGCCGACGCATTGGTTACACAGATGCAAAGGGACGAATCGGAAGCCCGCACATGTCTGGCACAGATCAAACCTCTCTCTGCTCTCGATCAGGAGCTGACATTCTGAGCGACAGTCCCTGTTTGGACAGGACCAGCAATGGCTAAACGCAAGGCCAGACCCCACAATATCCTCATCACCGGCGCGACCGATGGTATCGGCCTTGTTTTGGCAAAAGCCTATGCGTCTCGCGGGCACCATGTGCTTGCAACGGGACGTCGCAGGCTGGAAGGTGATGAAGATTTTTTCGGCACCCGCAACATAATCTATATTCAGGCTGACCAGAGCCAGGCCGATCATGCCTGCAATCGCATTGCTCATGCGATGAACAAACTGGGCTGGGAGCAGCTGGATTTGTTGATACTGAACGCTGCAGCTGGGTGGACAGGTCTGCCGCAGGACGAAACATCGCACAGTGTCAGCCACCAGATATCAGTTAATTTCACAGCCCCGATCCTGATTGCCAAAACCGTCGCGCCAATGTTGTTCAATGCCGGAGGCAAACTGGTTCTGGTAGGATCGACTGCCGTGAAGAAAGCCCAACCGGCTTTTGCCACCTATGCCGCCACAAAGGCTGGCCTCGATGGGTTTGCCCGTTCTTTGCATGAGGAATGGAAAGGGCGGGCGCAGGTTCAGATCGTGCATCCGGGGCCAACCCGCACCGCCATGCACAAAAAGGCAGGTATGAAGACCGGCCTGTTCCGTCTTTTCTTCATGTCACCACGCCGCGCTGCGCGCGGTATTCAGCGGGCAATTCGGTCTGGTGACAAACGGCGCATTATCACGCGTGGATATGGGTTCGGTGCCTTGTTTTCCCGGGCCAGAGAGGGGGAGTTGTGAGAGCCCTTGTCACAGGCGCGTCTCACGGTCTTGGTCGGGCGTTGACCCGGCACCTTCTGAAGGCCGGTTACGAGGTCGTTGCGGTTGACCGCGATACCGACGCTCTTGACGATCTGGTTGTTGAAAGTCGTGGTGCCTGTATTCCAAGAATGGCTGATCTAGCCAGCGATAATTCCTTGGCCCGGCTGATGGAGCGGATCAGCGATCAAACCTTTGATTTGGTTATTCTAAATGCAGGGATCAACGCGACTGGCAAATTCGAGGAAATCCCGATCCCTGCCTATGAACGGCTTATAGGTGTCAATCTCATCGCTCCTTTGAGCATGGCGTCATCCCTGGTCGGGCGCGAGCAGATAGATCAGGGCGGCAAGATTGTTTTCATTGCATCGCTGTCCCATGCCGTAGGGTATCCCGGAGCCAGTGTTTATGCCGCGACAAAGGATGCAATTGCTTCCTATGCCCGTTCTGTTCGCAAACCGTTTCGCCGTCAGGGCGTTGGTGTGTTGACAGTATTTCCAGGGCCAATTCGTACGGCCCACGCGAAAAAACATGCGCCCATGGGAGCCGATGAAGCCAAACGCATGGCACCGGAGGTTCTGGCTGACAAAATACTTGCGGCTGCAAAAGGACGCGCGAAGGTTCTGTATCCCGGCTTCTCGGCTCAAATGGCGCAGATGTTTGGCCGCATGGCTCCCGGGATGGCGACCCGTATGATGCGGCGCGTCATTTTCGACAAACTGGAAGGACCCGAATATTGAGGCAAGTTGGCGCTGGAAACCTGTCGCGCCCTTTGCTAAACAGCGCTCCATGACAGTCCTGCTTATTCGCATTGGCATACGAATTATCAGCCCGGTTTTCGGCTGACGCTCTGTTGCGGCTGTAAACCGGGTTTGAAAGAATTTGGGTCTGTATTTTTAGTATTCAGACGCAGTCAGTTTTTTCGGGTGTTGTTGCTTGGACCACGCCCGTATCTTCATGAAATGGCACGACATCATGTCCGACACGACGACAAGAGACTATTCCGAAACACTTTTTTTGCCCAAGACCGATTTTCCCATGCGGGCCGGTCTGCCGAAGAAAGAGCCACAGATCATTGCCTGGTGGCAGGAAATGGACCTCTACAGGAAATTGCGGGAAGATGCGGCCGGGCGGCCAAAATACGTTCTGCATGATGGTCCGCCTTACGCCAACGGCCATCTGCATATTGGCCACGCGCTCAACAAGATACTGAAAGATATCATCACCCGCTCATTCCAGATGCGGGGATTTGATTCAAACTATGTACCCGGCTGGGACTGTCATGGCCTGCCTATCGAGTGGAAGATCGAAGAACAATACCGCGCCAAAGGCAAGAACAAGGATGAGGTGCCAATCAATGAATTCCGCAAGGAATGCCGTGACTTCGCGGCTCATTGGGTGGGGATCCAGACACAGGAATTTCAGCGCCTTGGCGTGACGGGCGACTTCAAGGATCCATATCTGACCATGGCCTACAAGGCCGAAGCTCACATCGCCGCCGAGCTGATGAAATTCGCAAAGTCCGGCCAGCTCTATCGCGGGTCGAAGCCGATCATGTGGAGCGTGGTGGAACGCACCGCGCTGGCGGAAGCCGAGATCGAGTACGAAACCTACGAGAGCGATACAGTGTGGGTGAAGTTTCCGATAAGGAAAATTGAAACTTCCAACGGAACGATATTTGAGGGGATCTGGAAGCTTGCGGATCACCGTCAAGGCGAAGATGGTCCTGCAACCGCGGATGATCTTTGGCTCGTGAAACAGCTTCGCGATGCATCGGTTGTCATATGGACGACTACACCATGGACAATTCCCGGCAACCGGGCAGTGTGTTTTTCTGGCCGCATTTCTTATGGCCTCTATGAAATCACAAGTGCTGAAAATGATTTTGGGCCTCAAGTCGGCGACAAACTTATCTTTGCATCAAAATTGGCGGCTGAGTGTTTTGAAAAAGCCAAACTTGGATACCATCTCCTTGAAGAGTTAGATGACCAAGTTCTTCGACACTTGACTCTTGCTCATCCTCTCGCCGAAACCGTCGTCGGCGGCTACGACTTCGATGTCCCGCTTCTTGCCGGCGATCACGTCACCGATGATGCGGGTACCGGCTTTGTGCACACGGCTCCCGGTCACGGCCGGGATGACTTTGAAATCTGGATGGCGAATGCGCGTCAACTGGAAGAGCAGGGCATCTCCTCAGCCATCCCCTTCACTGTAGCTGACGATGGCACCTACACCTCAGACGCTCCCGGTTTTGAAGGGGCGCGTGTTATCGATGACAAAGGCAAAAAAGGTGATGCCAATCAGAAAGTGATTACAGCTTTGATCGAGGCCAACAATCTGTTTGCCCGGGGCCGCCTGAAGCATGAATATCCTCATTCCTGGCGTTCGAAAAAACCAATCATCTTCCGCAACACGCCGCAATGGTTTGTCCATATGGACAAGGATGGTGTTGTTGGCGATGGCTCTGCGTCCAATATGGGCACCTTGCGCCAAACAGCGCTGGCGGCGATCGACGAAACCCGTTTTGTCCCCGAGCGCGGAAAAACCCGGCTGCAAGGCATGATCGCCGACCGTCCAGACTGGGTACTGTCCCGTCAACGCGCCTGGGGCGTGCCTATCTCGGTGTTTCGTCACACAGAAACCGGGCAGGTCATTCCCGGCCCGGACTTTGGGCGGTCGGATGAACTTGCCGCTCGTATCAGGGGCGCTTTCGAGGCAGAGGGGGCGGATGCCTGGTACGCAGATGGTGCGCGGGAGCGCTTTCTTGAGGGTTTCGTCGATGACGTTGAAAAATGGCAAAAAGTCGATGATATTCTCGATGTCTGGTTTGATTCCGGGTCCACCCACGCATTTTGTCTGGAACAGCGCGATGATCTGAAATGGCCGGCCGACCTTTACCTTGAAGGCTCCGACCAGCATCGCGGCTGGTTCCATTCTTCATTGCTGGAAAGTTGCGGTACCCGGGGCAGGGCGCCGTACGATACGGTACTGACCCATGGCTTCACCATGGCAGAAGATGGCCGCAAGATGTCGAAATCTCTTGGCAACGTTGTCGAGCCGCAAAAGGTGATCGATCAGTATGGTGCAGATATCCTGCGTCTCTGGGTTTCATCGGTGGACTATGCCGAAGATCAGCGCATCGGGCCAGAAGTTATCAAAACAGCAGTTGATGCGTACCGCAAGTTACGCAACACCCTGCGCTGGATGTTGGGCACATTGGGGCATGATCGCGGGGAGGACGTTCCCTGGGATCAGATGCCGGAGCTTGAACGGCTCATGCTGCACCGGTTGCATGAACTCGATCAGACTGTTCGAGACGGCTATGATGCTTTTGATTTCAAACGGGTTTTTGCACAGCTTTCAAATTTCATGAATGTCGAACTGTCGGCCTTCTATTTCGATGTGCGCAAGGATGCCCTTTATTGCGATGCGCCCTCGTCGGTGCGCCGCAAAGCCGCGCTTTATGTCGTTTCGCAATTGTTTGATTGCCTGACGGCATGGATGGCTCCGCTCCTGTGTTTCACCATGGAAGAGGCGTGGCGCGAGAGATATCCTGACAGCGGCTCGGTTCATCTGCGTCAGTTCCCCGATATTCCGTCCCAATGGCATGATGAGGTTCTGGCCGCTAAATGGCACAAAGTGCGCACCGTGCGGCGTGTGGTTACAGGGGCGCTGGAAACCGTTCGGCGGCTGGAAAAAGATGACCCGGCCCGCATCGGATCGTCACTCGAAGCCGCGCCTGTGGTGCACATTACAGATAGCAGTCTGATGGCAGCGTTGGATGGTCTGGATATGGCTGAGATTTGTATCACCAGCCAGATCGAGCTTACGGATGCCAGCGCACCAGCTGATGCCTTTACGCTTGAAGAGGTTTCTGGCGTGGCCGTGGTCAACCACATGGCAGAAGGAACCAAATGCGCCCGTTCGTGGCGGATTCTGCCTGAAGTCGGCAGTGATCCGGATTATCCCGACATTTCGTTGCGTGACGCCGCTGCCATGCGTGAAATCGAGGCAGGCTGACTGCCCCTCTGATTGTCTTGGCGGTCAAGATGGTAACAAACTGTAGGAAAACGTTAACTAAGCCCGGCAACGCAATGTGCTAGGTCTTGCCGGGTGTGTTAGGTCTGAATGACACGCTTGTGTAGTTGCAAAGCGGGTCGTCGACATTTAGTCTGACATCGCTGTCGGAATTAGGCCGCAATTTTGTGGCGGATCTGACAGGCGGGGTTAAGATTTTCAAACTCAGGGTGGATGACATGATCAATCGTCATGGCAAAACTTCGATAAAGGCTGTAGCGGCGCTGGCCGGTCTGGGCGTTCTCACCGGATGTAGTGCCGGCGGTTATACCTATGGTACCGGCGTATCGCAGGAGCAGCAACTCGTATCCGATCTGACCAGCATGGTTGCTTTGGGCACAAGTGAGAAGAAAAAGCCGATTGATTATTCGTCGCGTCCCACGCTCGTACCGCCGCCCAAAACTGCTGAACTGCCATCTCCTGCCGAACGGGTTGATCAGGAATCTGCCTATTTCCCTCAAAACCCGGAGGAGCGGAGACAGGATCTGGCCCGGTCCGTTGAAGAGGCCGAAGCCAATGGCACTGCTCTGCCTGAGGAAATTGTGGCAGCACGCCGCGCCAGTGCAGAAAATGGTAAGCGCATTGCAAGACGCAAGCCGGTAACAGCAGCAAGCACCAACAGTGAGGCGTGGGAAGAAATCAGCCCGGCTGAACAACGCAGACAGCGTGCGGAATTTCTGAAACGTAAGGCTGAGGTTTCTGGTACACGCGGTGCCGCCCCGCGCAAATATCTCACAGAGCCACCAAAAGAGTACCGCACACCGGCTTCCACCGCGCCAATTGGGGAAACCGGTGAACGCGAAACCATCAACAAAAAGAAGAACAAGAGCCTTTTCGGCAGCCTTGGTGAACTTCTGGGGACCAGCAAGAAAAAGTCCACAAAGACGGCTTCAAAGACCACAAAGAAAGCTGAAGCAAAAACCAATTAGCCAACCCACTGCACGGGCTGCTCAGTTCCGTCTGGATTGGAAAAACTCTTGCAGGATTTGGCGTGATTCCTCGCTGCCGATGCCTGCATAGATATCAGGTGCGTGATGGCAGCTGGTCTGGTTGAAAAAGCGAACGCCGTTTTCCACACCGCCTCCTTTTGGATCATCTGCGCCATAATAAAGGCGCCGAACGCGAGCAAATGAAATCGCCGCCGCGCATTGTGTGCAGGGTTCCAGCGTCACATAGAGATCGCATTCAGGCAGGCGCTGACTTTTGAGATTCGCACAAGCTTCGCGGATGACCAGAATTTCGGCATGAGCGGTTGGGTCATGCAGCTCCAAGGTGCGGTTTCCGGCCTGTGCGATAATTTCTCCCTTGTGAACCATTACAGCTCCAACGGGCACCTCACCGCGCAGCGCGGCCAGCCGTGCTTCGGCAAATGCTGTATCCATAAACCCGCTGGTCAAGCTCCGGCGCTCCATTGAATTTAAGCGATTGGCGAACTGTTAAGCCCATTTCGCGCTCGCACAAGTGAAAAGCGGATGGTAGGGACGGACTATGAAAGCCAGGACCAACAGACCCGCCTCAGAAACATTTGGTGAAGATGAGGAAACGAGTCAGCGTATCGCAAAGCGTATCGCTCGGGCCGGATTGTGCTCGCGTCGTGATGCGGAGCGCTGGATCGAGGCGGGGAGGGTCGTTGTCAACGGCAAAAAGCTGCAAACGCCCGCGTTCACGGTCAAGCCGAGCGATAAGGTCGAGGTGGATGGCAAACCCCTGCCAGCGCTTGAACGGACCCGTCTCTGGCTCCACCACAAGCGTTCCGGTCAGGTAACAACGTCGCGCGACCCGGAGGGGCGCCCGACTGTTTTTTCGCGTCTTCCCGAGGATCTGCCGCGGGTTCTTTCGGTCGGTCGTCTCGATATCAACACTGAAGGTCTCCTCCTGCTGACCAATGATGGTGGTCTCGCCCGCGCGCTGGAACTCCCCTCGACGGGGTGGTTGCGGCGTTACCGGGTCCGCGCCCACGGCTCCATAACCCAGGAACGACTTGACGGGTTGAGTGAAGGGATTGCTGTTGACGGTGTTTTGTACGGTGCCATAGAAGCGCAGCTTGAGCGCGAGCAAGGAACAAATGTCTGGATCACCTTTGCCATGCGGGAAGGCAAGAACCGTGAGGTGAAGAAAGTCCTCGCGGCATTGGATCTGGAAGTTAACCGCCTCATCCGCATCTCCTACGGCCCTTTTCAGCTGGGCGACCTCGCGCGCGGCGAAGTGCGTGAGGTGCGGGGCAGAACCCTGCGCGATCAACTGGGAGAAAAGCTGATTGTGGCATCAGGGGCCAATTTTGACGCCCCACTCGCAAAACCTGCCAAAAAAGATGAAAAACCATCTCCCAAGCCGAAAAAGAGAGGGCCAAAAAACAAGGTCGATCCGCTTTCTCGCCTGGACACTAAACCAAACCGTTCCGGGACAAACGCAGAAAAGGGAGATAGCGGTAAACGCTCCGGCAAGGGGCGAAGGCGGGGCGGTAATCAGGGAAAGTCCGGTGCGGATCGTCGGCGGTAGGTTCAAGGGACGCCGGCTTGCCGAGCCTCGCAACAATGAAATTCGTCCAACCACGGACCGAAATCGCGAAAGTCTGTTCAATATTCTCTCTCATGGCTTTGCTGACAAGCTGAACGCAACCCGCGTGCTGGATGTCTTCGCTGGAACCGGAGCATTGGGGCTTGAAGCTCTCTCAAGGGGCGCGCGCTTTGGCGTTTTCATCGAACAAAGTGCGCAGGGCAGAGGGTTGTTGCGAAACAACATCGAGGACCTTGGTTTGACGGGGGAAACCAAGATCTTTCGCCGCGACGCGACCCGTCCAGGTTCAATCGGCACGATTGGCCCGTTCAATCTGGTATTTGCTGATCCGCCCTACAGAAAACAACTGGGCCAACAGGCCGCTCTTGCACTGGCGCGCGAAGGGTGGCTGGCAGATGATTCTCTTCTGGTGCTTGAAGAAAGTGAAGGGTATCTGCCGGACCGTCTGGAAGGGTTTGAAAGGGTCGATGAACGCCGCTTTGGTGCCACGGCAATAGGTCTTTTTGTGTATCAAGGTCGGTGATGACAAAAAATTAAAGTGCACCGGCACAATACGGCCCTATATTACCCGTCAAAGCACAGTAGTTTTGACACATCACACGCACCATTGAGAAAAAGAAGGTTATGCAATGCTTTCAACCAAGGTCGCCGTTTCAGCACTCTTTTTGACCACAGCCGCGTTTTTAGCTCCGCAGACATTCTCTGCCTTTGCGTCAGAAACTGCCAAAGAACAGGAAACCCTGAAGTTTGGCCCCAAAGTCACATCCTTCGAACTGGACAATGGCTTGCAGGTTGTCGTTATTCCTGATCGTCGGGCACCGGTTGTTACCCATATGGTGTGGTACAAAGTTGGTTCGGCAGACGAGCCGCCCGGAAAATCCGGCATTGCCCACTATCTTGAACATCTCATGTTCAAAGGGACAAAAACCACCAAAAATGGCGAGTTCTCCGCGAAAGTGGCCGAGATCGGCGGCCAGGAGAATGCTTTTACATCGACCGACTACACCGGATATTTTCAGCGTATCACCCCCGAAGTCCTGGAAGAAATGATGCGGTTGGAAGCCGACAGGATGGAAAACCTGGTGCTGACCAATGAAATCATCTTGCCGGAACGGGACGTGGTGCAGGAAGAACGCAACGCGCGAACAGAAAATAACCCCGGTTCCCTGCTACGCGAGGCGATGAGCGCAGCGCTTTATCAAAACCATCACTACGGCATTCCGATCATAGGCTGGGAACATGAGGTAAATGCGCTGGACAAGGACGATGCCATCGCGTTTTACGATAAGTTCTACACACCCAATAACGCCATTTTGGTTGTTGCCGGAGATGTGGAGCCGGACAGGGTCAAAGAACTGGCAATCAAGACCTATGGCAAGGTGAAACGCCGCGCCGAACCCGGTGAACGGATGCGCCCCAGCGAGCCACCTCCGCGCGCTGCCCGGCGGCTCTCCATGTCAGATCACCGCGTGCGCACCCCGTCTTTCCAGCGTCAATATCTGGTGCCTTCCTATCGTCTTGCCGAAAAGGGTGAGGCCGAGGCTCTGGAAGTGCTTTCAGAGATATTTGGCGGTTCCACCACAAGCCGGATGTACAGGGAGCTGGTTGTGAAGCAGAAGCTCGCGTCAAGCGCCGGTGGCTGGTATCAGGGCGGCTCCTACGACATGACAGAGTTCGGTGTGTATGGATCGCCCCGCAATGGCAAAACACTCGATGATGTCGAGGCGGCAGCAGATGCGGTTATCGCGGAACTTCTCAAAAACGGCGTCACGGAAAAAGAAGTAAAGCGCGCCACAAAGAAGCTCATCAACTCGGCAATCTTTTCCCAGGACAGTCAGGCAACACTGGCCCGCATCTATGGCGGTTCGCTGGCGATTGGCTCGACCATCGAGCAAATCGAAAGCTGGCCCCAGCGCATCGGCGCTGTCACAGTCGATGATGTGAACAAAGCCGCACGCAAGTTTCTGAAACTGAAGCGATCGGTGACGGGACATCTGCTTCCCGGACCACGAGAAACCGCCAAGGAAGGTTAGTTACAATGAGATTCGTATCATTATTTCAGTTTCGGCTGGCCGTGCTCAATGTCATGGCGCTCGCCTTTCTGGCCCTGACGACATCGGCGGTTCGGGCGGTCGATATTCAGACAATCGTCAGCGACAAGGGCATCAAGGCATTGCTGGTCGAAGACTATACGGTGCCGCTGATTGCGCTTTCGTTTTCCTTCAAGGGTGGCTCAACCCAGGATGCAAAGGGCTATGAGGGAACAGCCCAGCTCCTGACCACAATGCTGGATGAGGGCGCCGGCGATATCCCAAGCCAGAAGCTGCAGGAAATTCTGGAAGACAACGGCATGAGTTATTCCTTTAACTCCGGTTTCGACCGTTTTTCCGGCAGCATCAAAACGCTCAAGACGTCAGCAGATGAGGCGTTCAAACTAACCGCCCTGATGATCAACAAGCCGCGTTTTGACGCAGAGCCGATAGAACGCATGAAGGCTGCCCAGTTCAACCGCCTGAAAGCCCAGGAAACCAATCCGCAGGCGATTGCCAGCAAGGCGTGGAACGAGGCTGTTTTCCAAAAGCATCCTTATGCCCGTCCCTCACAGGGTACCTTCGAGACCTTGAAAACGTTAGACGGCAAAGCGCTGGAAGATTATCGCAAACGTGTCTTCGCGCGCGATAATCTGGTGGTCGGTGTTGTGGGGGCCATTAACCCGGATGAACTCAAAGCTGTGCTGGACAAGGTTTTTGGAGATTTGCCGGAAAAGGCACAGTTGTCGCCAGTCCCCGAAGCAACGTTTGAGTCCGGTGAAGATATCCATATTGAGTTTGCCACCCCGCAGACCAATATCCGGGTTGCCATGCCAGGCATCAAACGAGACGATCCTGATTTCTACACGGCCTATCTCGTCAATTATGTCCTGGGTGGCGGGTCCTTTTCGTCGCGCCTGTACAGTGAGGTGCGGGAGAAACGGGGTCTTGCCTACGGTGTTTATTCCTATCTTGGAACCTATGATTCGGCCGGTATTGTCGGTGCTGGCACGGCAACGCGCAATGAACGCACCAAGCAGACGCTTGATGTAATCCTTGCTGAAATCGCCCGCATGGCGAAAGAAGGCCCAACACCTGAGGAGCTTGAAAAGGCGAAGAAATACATCATCGGCAGCTATGCCATCGCGAATCTGGATACTTCCAGCAAAATTGCCGGTGTTCTCGTTGCTATTCAGGAAGCCAACCTCGGCATCGATTATATCGACAAACGGGCCGACTATATCCGCGCCGTCACGATTGAAGATGCCAAGCGGGTGGCTGCGAAACTTCTCAGCGCAAAGCCGACTGTGATCACGGTCGGCCAAAAGGGCTCTTGAGCCAGCCAACTGTTGCGGTGGCCCTGGGCGGTGGTGGCGCCCGGGGGCTGGCGCATATTCATGTTATTGAAGCGATTGACGAGTTAGGGCTGCGCCCGGTGGCCGTTAGCGGCACTTCCATTGGTGCAATAATGGGAGCGGGTCTGGCCGCCGGAATGCGTGGCAAAGAAATCCGGGAATATGTGACCAGCACATTTTCGGACTCGGCAACGGTGCTCACTCGTTTTTGGAAAATGCGCCCTGCCAGCGTCCGGGAAATGCTCAGCGGCCCTCGAACCATGCTGGGCAATATTGATTCACAAAGGGCGGTGAAGGCGTTTTTACCGTCGGAAATCCCACACAGTTTTGAGGCTCTTGAAACGCCACTTCAGGTCTTGGCGACTGATTTTTATGGCCAAAGATCAATTGTCATTGAGCAGGGCGATCTGGTTGAGGCACTGGGAGCGTCCGCAGCCCTTCCTGCGATCTTCCGGCCCGTCAACAAGGACGGCATGGCGCTGGTAGACGGTGGGATTCAAAACGCCTTGCCCTATGAATTGCTGCTCGACAAGGCCGACATTGTCGTTGCGGTTGATGTTGTTGGCGGCCCCAAACAGGCGGAAGCTTCAATCCCCACCCGCATTGAGGCGCTTGCCGGAGCCAGCCAGTTGATGATGCAGGCAACAACCCGGTTGAAATGTCAGATGCATCCCCCGCATGTCCTGATCACACCTCCCGTCAATGGTATTGGCGTTCTGGATTTTCTTAAGGCTGAGAAAATCCTGACCGCGACAGCCGAAACCCGCGAAATGGCCAAAAGGTCTATCGCCACGGCGCTCGACAATTCTGGTAACTCCTCAGCAGCCCCTATTTGACAGGGCGGCGGTGTGCTGGGAAAGAGCACACAAACGGCCTGCTAAAGCTAACGACGATGGCATGACCGCGCCCAGATACAGTTTTTGTGGCTACGTCACTGCAGTGGAGAGACGCCATGCAATTCCATGAAGGCCATGATGGTCGGGAACGGGAAATCTTTGAACTTTTTACAGCAGTGTTCACGGCCTCGGAAGGCACCGTGGAGGGAGAAACCGTTGGGAAACTGGTGCGCGATTTAATGAAAACCGTGCCCGACGACGACCTCTTTGTCTTTACAGCCCGTGATGACGGTGTGCTGGTTGGCAGTATTTTGTTTTCCCGTCTGAACTACGATCAGGATAATCGCACAGTTTTCATTCTGTCGCCGGTAGCCGTCAAACCCAACCAGCAGAACGAAGGCATCGGACAAAAGCTTCTAACCTTCGGGCTGGAGGCGTTGCGCCGTAAAGGCATTGATGTTGTCATGACCTATGGCAATCCAGACTATTATTCCAAAGTCGGGTTCCGGCAGATCAGCCCGGAATTTGCCCTGCCTCCTTTCGAACTGACCCAGCCGCACGGCTGGCTGGCACAACCGTTGTCCGCCACGAAATTTGAACCTCTGGTTGGTCCTTCGCGTTGCGTTGAAGCCCTGAACAAACCACACCTCTGGTAGCTGGTTGACAGGAGTGCAAATCCGGCACCTCTTCCCATCTCAGTCTTTTAGGGAGACACCAAAGCTTGCACCTTTGCCGGATGTAAACGGTGAATTGGCAGAAGGCGGCAGACCCGCTCCCGGTTCGTTATCATCGCGGCGCGAGCGCTCGGGCAAGGTCTTGATTGCCCGAAACGCGGCCAGGGCCGCACCGACACCGAACACAACACCGCCAAGGCCCCACCCGATAAGTACACCTTCAGCACCATAAGCCTTACCAACCTGGACAAAGGGAATCACACCCAGTGTTGCGCGGCCCCAGTTGAACAGGGTTGCATGAATGGCAAAACCAAGATTGTTGAAGGCCGCATTGGCGACGAACAGGATGCCGTTGAACAGGAAACTTCCAGCTACCAGAAGGCAGAAAATCCGCACCAGCGATGCCGCGTCGCCCGTGGCATCAAACAGGCCGATAATCCACGGATTGGCCACAGCCAGAATGGCCCAGATGGAGAGGCAGTAAATCAGCGTAAAGGTCAGTGCATCGCGCATTGTGCTGGTCACGCGAGGGAACAACCGTGCTCCATAATTTTGACTGAGAATTGGCCCTACGGCGCCCGAAAGAGCAAAGGTCACACCAAAGGCTACAGGAATGAGACGGCCTATGATCGCCCAGCCTGCGACAGCATCATCACCAAATTCGGCAATCGACCCGGTCACATAGGCATTGCCCACCGGGGTTGCCAACTGGGTCATGACAGCAGGCATGGCAATAGCAAGAAAGATGCGGGCATCCCTTATTGAAGCGGTCAAATCGAACCGCCCGAGCATTTGATGAACGCCCTGAACACCCCACAAACCAACAATTACCAAAACGACCCGCACACAGAATGTCGCGATAGCAGCCCCAACGATCCCAAGATCAAGGCCGAAGATAAAAATGGGATCAAGCACAAGGGCCGCCGCCCCCCCGGACAGGGTGACATACATGGCGCGCTTCGGGTCTCCTCTGGCTCGCAAAAGCGCACCAAGACACATGCCAAGCCCCAGCAACGGAATGGAGGGTACCACGATCTGCATAAAACTGACCGCCAGTTGCAGGGTTTCGCCTTCCGCCCCCAGGAGGCCAAGAAGGAAAGTGAGCGAGGGATAGAGCGCCATCGCAAACAGCCCGCTCAATACAAGAAGATAAAACAGCGATGATGTCGCCAGCTGGCGTGCCCGCTGCTGGTCACCGGCACCCAGGGCGCGTCCGACCAGCGCAGCGGTTGCGATTGAAATACCGATACAGATCGACACCGAGAAAAACATGATGGTGGCGGCGTAGCCGATGGCCGCCGCAAGTTCCTGCTGTCCCAGCAGTGAAATATAAAAAAGGTTGAGAGCATCGACTGCAAAGATGGAGACGAGACCCACCGACGATGTAGCGGTCATCACCACAACATGGCGCATGGTACTTCCGCTGGTGAAGGCCGCTTTGGTGCTGGTTACAGAGGAGGGTGCCATCAAAAAGAGAGCATTCTCGACACGCCGTTCTGATTGGATTTCATGGAGGATTCCATTGCAGAAGTTTGCGCCACTATTTTCCGCTCTGGCCTCTTTGTCCAGTCAGTCTTCCAGAATATCGCGCGTCTCATCTCCCAAAATTTTTGCGGGGCGACGAGGTTTTACGAGAGGTTCAGGAACGGGGCTGGTATGGAAAATATCGTTACCGGCAAGAATACCATCTTTGAGCTGCAGTTTCAGCCGATCGCGGTCCCGGGCACGAACGTCCTTGATAATTTCCTCGGCATCATCACGTGTAAAGCCTATCCCTTCCAGAAGTGCACGCCCCATAACCAAAGCTGATTCAAAAGTTTCCCGGATTTGCCAAAGTCCGGGTCTTTTCAGAAGTTGCAGTGAGTGTGCTCTGTCATAGGAGCGCACATAAAGTTTCACATTGGGATATTCGCGCTCGACCAGTTCAACAATACGGTTCGTGACAGCGCGTTTGTTGGTGCAAACCGCAACGATTGTCGCCTTCTTGATCCCTGCTGCCTGCAAAACATCTTTGCGGCTTCCATCACCAAAATAGATGCGAAAACCGAACTTGCCAGCCTGTCGGATCCGATTGGCGGTATTGTCCAGCACCGTCACGTCGCATCCGCCCGCCAGCAGGGCTTGCGCTGCAATCTGTCCCATTCGCGAGAAGCCGATCATCAATACCTGTGCATTGGCTCCTTCAAAATCCTCATCCATCTCTTCGGCGGGTTGTTGGTGCAGGAACAACTTCCTCAACTTCACGCAAAATGGAGTCAGCGCCATTGAAAGGGTTACACTGGCAATCAGAAAGGATGTTGCTTCCGGACTCAGAAGACCTGCCGCAAGGGCTGCGGCAAACAAGACAAAACCAAACTCTCCGTGTTGTGGCAGAATCAGCGCGACGCGAACGCTCTCGTTGTGATCAGACCCGAACACACGGCAAAGCCCGTAGAGTATGACCGCTTTGCTGATCATGGCTGCCGGCACACAGATCAAAATGAGACCAAGGTTTTGCCACACAACCTGAAGATCGACCGCCAGCCCAACGCCAATGAAAAACAGGCCAAGCAAGATGCCGCGAAAGGGTTCAATGTCAGCCTCAAGTTCGTGCCGGTAACTTGACTCAGCGAGCATCACCCCGGCCAGGAAGGCACCCATGGCCATCGAAAGTCCCGCATACTGCATCAGCAGCGCAGCACCGATTACAATAAACAGGGCTGCTGCAATCATGGCTTCCCGCGCACCCGTGTCGGCTATGATCCCAAACAGGGGGTTGAGTGCAAAACGCCCAATAAGAATAAGGGCAGCAACACACCCAAGCGTAATCCCGGCCTGCAGCAGAGTTTCAGATGTGAAGCCCATACCGCCAGCAGCAAGAAAAGGGACTGCAATCAACAAGGGGGCGATAGCAAGGTCCTGAAAAAGCAGGATGGAGAATGCGCGTTTTCCGTGAGGCAGGTGGTCCTCATGTAAAGTTTCCAGCAGCTGCAACGCAAAGGCGGTTGAAGAAAGTGCCAGCCCAAAACCCACCACCAGGGCAGCAGCGGGGCCAAAATAAACCAGCCAGGCAACCGCAGACAAAAACAAACCACTGAGAACAACCTGAGCGGCACCCAGGCCAAATATTTCGCGGCGCATATCCCAAAGCCGGGCTGGCTTCAATTCCAGCCCAACGATGAAAAGCAGCAGCGCCACACCAAGTTCGCCGACATGGAGCACATCTTCGCCATCGCGAACATAGTTGAGAACGGGGCCCAAAACGATGCCAACGGCCAGATATCCCAGCACGGTGCCAAGGCCAATTCTTTTAAACAGCGGTGCGGCAATGGTCGCACCACCCAACAAAACCACGGCATCAAGAAACAGGTTAGGGCCTTCAGCCATGAAACGATTCACCAAATGTGAGGGGCAGTTTATCCATCATTATGTCGCGACTTCCCAAAGCAGTGCAAGCCGCACTTCATAAACGTCGTGACTTGCTCTAAACGAGGGCAAACGCAATTCTTCGGGTGATCCGTGAATCAGATAAATGACAACAGTTCCGATCTTGCCGCGTTGCAGGATCGAGCCGCCGCGCTGGTCGAAGCCGCGCTTCAGGCGGGTGCCGATGCTTGCGATACTGTCGTTGCCACCAGCCGCTCCACGGGGATCGACGTTCGTGAAGGCAGCGTTGAAGAAACGGACAGTTCGGAAAACAGCGCCTTTTCCCTGCGTGCTTTTGTTGGATCGTGTTCGGCATCGGTGTCGGCAAACAGGGTTGACGATACAAAGGCACTTGCTAATCGCGTAGTGGCCATGGCGAAAGTATCGCCGGCGGATGCCCATGGCGGATTGGCGGACCCTGATCTTTTGGCCACCGGGTTTCGTGATCTTGATCTGTTTGATTCCCACAGCCTGTCGATGGACGCCATGGGCGATCTGGCCAGAACGTGTGAGCAGGAGGCGTTATCGGTTGATGGTGTCACCAAATCGTCGGGCGCATCCTGTGCCTGTTCCGTCGGCGGCACCGTATTGGCAACCAGCAATGGTTTTGTCGGCAGTTACCGTGCGACCCGCTTTTCGCTCTCCGTTTCGGCGGTAGCGGGCGATGGGACATCGATGGAACGTGACTATGATTTTGACAGCCAGCGTCATTTCAGCGATCTGCGCTCAGCTAAAGATATCGGCGGCAGGGCAGGCAAACGTGCTGCTGAGCGCGTAAACCCGCGTCAGGTAAAGACACAGACGGCCACCGTTATTTTTGATCCGCGTGTTTCGCGGGGGCTGGTCTCCCATCTGGCAGGTGCTGTGAGCGGTACCTCAATTGCGCGCAAGACATCTTTCTTGCGAGACGATCTGGGACAGCTGGTTTTTGGCAGGGGCGTCGCAATCATTGACGAACCTCATATTCTGCGTGGCTCTGCCTCAAGGCCCTTTGACGCTGAAGGCGTCGCTCAAGACGACCTCAGGCTGGTCGACGATGGTGAGCTCCAGACCTGGTTGCTTGATTCAGCCACCGGACGCGAACTGGGAATGCGCACCAACGGGCGCGCCAATCGGGCCGGCAGCGGGACATCACCGGGAGCAACCAATCTGACATTGTTGGCCGGTCAGCGCAGTCCGCAAGACATGATGGGCAATTTGAAAACAGGATTTTATGTCACGGAGCTGATCGGACAGGGTGTTGATCTTGTAACCGGTGACTATTCTCGCGGTGCCAGCGGTTTTTGGATTGAGGAGGGAGAACTCGCATTCCCGGTCAGTGAAATCACCATTGCTGGAAATCTGCGCGATATGTTTGCCCGTTTGGAACCAGCCAATGATCTCGACAAACGTTATGGCACCAATGCACCCACCGTTGCGATTGAAGGGATGACCCTTGCCGGACGCTAATCACAACCATCAGGACATGGACCTCCTGCTCCAGCTTGCCTCTGAAGCAGGCGCTATTGCCATGAACTGGTTTGGCAAGGACCCTGAAGTTTGGATGAAAGAGGGGCAGTCGCCCGTCAGCGAAGCCGATTTTGCCGTTGACAATTTCCTGAAGGAAAAACTGCTTGAGGCCCGGCCGGACTACGGCTGGCTTTCCGAAGAAACGGAAGATACCGACCTGCGTCTTGAAGCCCGGCGAACCTTTGTGGTCGATCCAATAGATGGGACGCGCGGGTTTATTCAGGGGTTGAAGCAGTGGTGTGTCAGTATTGCCGTTGTGGAAAACGGCCGCCCGGTTGCCGGTATTCTGGAATGCCCGGCCCTTGGCCAGACCATCAGTGCGATCAAGGGGAAGGGAACCACGCTCAATGGCGCAGCGATCACAACACAACAGACTTCCCGTGATAGTGGGGCGGTTCGGGTAACGGGGCCGCGCAATCTGCAAAATTCGGTCGCTCTTGATCATCATGGCGGTGTTGAAAAAACGCCGTTTGTTCCGTCACTTGCCTATCGGCTCGCCATGGTGGCGATGGGCGAGGTTGATCTGGCTCTCGCACGTGCCAGCGCCAAAGACTGGGATTTGGCAGCCGCAGATTTAATCGTTCATGAGGCTGGAGCGATGCTGAGCAATCTGGAAGGTAATCCACTTGTCTATAATTGCCGGGACGTTCGGCACGGGGCGCTTGTGGGGTGCGCTGTTCCCCGCCGCAACGAAATGCTTGATCTCGCGCGCCTGGCCATTAATAAACAGGATTAGAAAGCTTCATTTCCAGGAAGTTCCAGCGCAAACAATACCTGACGAAACAGGCGATTGCATCTCGAATGCACATGGTGGCGCTGGTGGCGCTGAAGTAAAGGCCAGCCTGGAGCAGAAATGGTTTTACAAATAACAGACAAATCTGCTGATTGCGGCAAAATGGGGAATAACAAACGATGAGTGACAAAGACGATAAATCGCAGCTTCTTCACCTGGTTTTTGGCGGAGAACTTGAGAGCCTTGAAGGTGTAACGTTCAGAGATCTTGATGATCTTGATGTTGTCGGTATTTTCCCCGATTTCACCAGCGCGTGCGAAGCTTGGAGAGCGAAAGCCCAATCAACGGTCGATAACGCTCACATGCGTTACTTTATCGTCCATCTTCACCGCCTGCTCGATCCTGAAAACGATTGACCATCATCCAGCCGGTTAAAAGGCCTTGAGCCAGTTGTTTGAACTCAAGTGTTGAAACTCAATTGTTTGTCTATCAATCCGGGTCCTGAGGAAATGTCATTGTGAAAAACCTTTGGGCCCGAACTGCTCTGAGATTGTATCGCGGACTGGGTTCGCTGATCTATCCTTTCACCGGCCCGTTTCTTCGGTTCAGGGCCAGCCGGGGCAAGGAAGATCGCGCACGGCGCGGCGAGCGCTATGGTTATGCAAGCTGGGAACGGCCATCCGGGCCGCTCGTCTGGTTACATGCGGCGAGCGTGGGTGAATCTCTGGCTATCATGCCATTGATCAGCCGAATGGAGGCTTATGGGATCAATCTGGTTCTGACCACCGGCACCGTTACTTCTGCCAGCATTGCAGAGGAGCATCTGTCGAACCGCACGATTCATCAATATGTACCGATGGATATGAAAAAGGCGGTTTGCCGTTTTCTCGACCATTGGCAACCGGATGTTGCCGTTTTTGCCGAATCGGAAATATGGCCCACCACCATACAGGAGCTCGCCGCGCGCAATGTGCCACAAATCCTGGTCAATGCGCGCCTGTCGGACAAATCGAACAAGCGCTGGTCTCGCCGCCCTTCGCTTGCTCAAGCGGTGTTCGGTCAGCTGTCGCAGGTTGTCGCTCAGTCCGAAGTTGATGGCGACCGCTTCAGAACACTCGGCGCGCCCTGGGTCACCGTTGTGGGAAATCTCAAAACTGATGTGGGTGCCCCCAAAGCCGACCCGCAACAGGTCAGCCATTTAAAGGAAATGGTTGGCGACCGTCCGTCCTGGCTTGCCATAAGCACCCATGATGGAGAGGAGGAAAGCGTTGGCAAAGTTCATATCATGTTGAAAGAACATGCGCCTCGCGTTCTGACCGTTCTGGTCCCACGCCATCCAGAACGCCGCGAAGCGGTGACGACCACTTTGAAGAAACTCGGTCTCAATGTGGTTTCCCGCGGCTCCGGTGAACCTATAACCGAGGGGACAGATGTCTATCTTGGTGATACGATTGGCGAGATGGGGCTTTATCTTCAATTGGGAGACATCGCTTTTGTTGGACGATCATTGAAAGCCGAGGGTGGGCAGAACCCGATTGAACCCGCGCTGACAAATACTGCGATTTTGTCTGGCCGGTTTGTTCAAAACTTCCGCGAAACCTACCACGCTCTTCTGGAATCCGGTGGGGCACGGCTGGTGCGTGACGAGCATATGTTGGCCAGTCACGTTCTCCATCTTCTGAGAAACGAGAAGGATCTTCAAACCATGCAGCGTGCGGCATTGGAGACCGTGACAGAAATGCAGGGAGCCTTTGACCGGTCGATGGAAGCGCTCGATCCCTACATCAGGCCGCTGCGGGTTAAGGCAAGTCTTGATCGTCGTGCCGTTGGCGATAAATTACAATCTTCCGCGGCAATGGGTTCTGCAACAAGACCGAAAGGCTGATTGGGGCATGTCATGATAAGTGAAGCACCACCATTTTGGTATGAAAAGCCGGGCCTGATCGCCTGGGGGCTTTCGCCAGCCGGTGCGATCTACGGACATATTGCAGCCAAACGAATGCAGGCTCAGGCAAAATCAGTGGCGAATATTCCTGTGTTTTGCATTGGTAATTTCATTGCAGGCGGTGCGGGAAAAACCCCGACAGCCATGGCTGTGGCAAAAATTGCCAAGTCTGTAGGTATGAAACCGGGCTTCCTCAGCCGGGGATATGGCGGCAGCGTCTCCCGGCCAACGCTGGTTAATGGCGATATTCAAAACGCCCGCGATGTTGGTGATGAAGCGCTGATCCTGTGCACGGTGGCACCCACGGTCGTATCGCCGGATCGTCCGGCGGGTGCCGAACTTCTGGAGGAGCAGGGTGTCGACATTATTATCATGGACGATGGTTTCCAGAACCCGTCACTTCACAAGGATTATGTGCTTGCGGTGGTCGATTCAAGCCGGGGTATAGGCAACGGCTTTTGTATTCCCGCAGGGCCCATGCGGGCTGAACTTCAGACCCAGATGAAAAGCGCTTCGGCAGTTCTGCTTGTGGGAACATCTGCAGCTGGAACAGACGTTGTTCGCAAAGCGGCACGTATGGCCAAGCCGACATTAAGTGCTTCGATTTCCGTACATCATGCTGCCGCCTGGAAAGGCATCAAAGTTCTCGCCTTTGCCGGCATCGCGGATCCCAGCAAATTTCACCGCACACTCGAAGACATCGGTGCTGAGATCGTCGAACACCGAAATTTTGATGATCACCATGAATTCTCGCCTGATGAATGCAGGGAATTGATTGAACTGGCGCGGTCCGAAGGGCTTACACTGGTTACCACCCAAAAAGATCAGGCCCGCATGATGCGCATGGGAGAGGAACAGGAGAAATTGCTTCGGGCCTCAAAAATGTTGCGGATCAATCTGAATTTTGAAAATCCCAGAATGGTTGAAATGATGCTGGGCGATGCAGTGGAAAATGCCGCGCAAAACAAGTTGGTTCTTGCCGAAAAAGTCGGCTGATCAGGAAAGGTTTCCAGCCTCCTGTTCTGCTTTCACCGCAGCATGGGCATCAACATAGGCTTCCTGCCGCACCGGGCTCCAGTATTTTAATTCGTCAAGCGGGATCGCAGTGCCTGTGATGGCACAAACAACATGCGTCCCCGGTACCAGGACCTGAAAGTCTGCCTCCATGTAGCGGATTTGTGCAGGTTGCGAATTTTCAGGATCAATGCGGTTCAGCATGAAAATCTCCGTGTTGAGCCGTTTAACAACAGGCCGGCATGTTCTGACAAGCTAATCATCAGCGACGCCCAAACAACCTTTCTATATCAGCAAGTTTCAGCTCAACATAGGTTGGGCGGCCGTGATTGCACTGGCCCGAATTGGGTGTCGCTTCCATGTCACGCAGCAGCTGATTCATTTCGGCCGGTTGCAATCGCCGTCCCGAGCGAACCGAGCCATGGCAGGCCATGGTCGCGGCGACGGCTTCAATCTTTTCTTCAACAAGAGAAGAGGAACCCCACTCATTTATTTCATCAACGAGATCCTGAAGCAGGCTTTTGCAATCAACCTCGCCAAGCAGAGCAGGGGTTTCACGAACTGCAACAGCCCCCGGGCCAAAGGCCTCGATGGTCAGGCCGAGCTGTTTGAAAGCTTCGCTATGCGCCAGCAGACGGTTAGCGTCTTCTTCGGGCATCTCAACAATGTCCGGAACAAGAAGCATCTGTCCTGCAATGCCGTCGCGGGCGAGTTGAGCTTTCATGCGTTCATAGACAATGCGCTCATGGGCCGCATGTTGATCGACAATGACTAAACCATCATCTGTTTGCGCCACCAGATAGTTTTCATGAATCTGAGCACGGGCAGCGCCAAGAGGATGGGCCTGATCTTCGATGGCGGGAGGATCGGTTTCGCGAATGTCAGCGGAAGGCGCACCCGTTGCATCGAATGCGGCTTGGGTAGACTCTCCAAATTCATCAAGCGATCGATAGGGAGATTTTTGCCAGTCATATTTCAAATCGCGGTTGGTCTCCGGAACCCATTTTTGGCCCAGCGCCGCCGCCGAAACGGGGCCGTTGCCGGTGGGCGACGGAGTGCTTCCATATCCGGGCCGAAACGAAGCCAGCATTTCGTCGCCACCCTCGCTTGATGCGCGATGCCTGGCACCGGTGATCACCTCGCGCAGAGCCCCCACAATCAACCCTTTGACAAGGCCGGCATCACGAAAGCGAACTTCCGCTTTTGCGGGGTGGACGTTCACATCCACCTGTGCCGGATCAATCGTGATAAACAGGGCCAGAACTGCATGGCGGTGGCGCGACAGGAAATCCATATAGGCCCCGCGAACAGCACCGGTAAGCTGCTTGTCACGAACGGGGCGGCCATTAACATAAATAAACTGGTGCAGCGCATTTCCCCGGTTGTAGGTGGGAAGCGCCGCATAGCCTGTCAAAGTGACACCTTCGCGTTCGGCGTCCACTTCCAGTGCATTATCACAAAACTCCTGACCCAGGACTTGCGACAGGCGCTGGAGCAGAGCGTCTTCACCCAAAACCCCGGAATAATCGACCATTTGTCGATCCGTTCCCGAGACCGAGAAGCGAATATGGGGATGGGCCAGTACGGTGCGTTTGATGACATCCGTTATCGCATTTGCCTCGGCTCTGTCCGTCTTCAGGAATTTCAGCCGGGCGGGGACCGCATAAAATAAATCGCTAACTTCCACGACCGTGCCTTGATTGATGGCAGCCGGGCGGGGGCCTTGCACCTTCCCACCGTCAACCTGAATTTCCCAACCCGATTCACTGCCTTTTCTGCGGCTTTTTATCGAAAGACGTGAGACCGACCCTATGGATGGGAGCGCTTCACCGCGAAACCCCAGTGTACGAATATCACCCAGGTCGTCGGTCATTTTCGAGGTGCAGTGCCGCTCGACAGCCAGTTGGAGGTTATCGCCATCCATCCCGTGGCCGTTGTCCGTGACGCGGATGAGGTTCTTGCCGCCACCCGCCGTTACGATTTCAATGCGTGTTGCCCCTGCATCGACGGCATTATCCAACAGCTCGCGCACGACACTTGCGGGCCGTTCGATCACCTCTCCAGCCGCGATCTGATTGACGATGTTCTCGCTCAGGCGACGTATGGTCATGTCGGCCTTCCGATAGCCATGGTTGGAATCACCCTCTTGATTGATTTTCCATAATGCCCTGAAAGTGTGGTCACTTGAAGCGAATGGTAAGTGACTGTTGTGAATCCTTTTCCTCTCGATTCCCTGAGATTTGTCGGCCACGGCCTTTCGAGGCCCGAATGCGCGCTGGCTCATTCCAGTGGTATGACATTTGTGCCGGACTGGACGGGAAACGGCGGCGTATCAGTTATCTTTGCTGACGGAACGGTGAAACGGCACCTTGCCCGCAATTGGATACCGGTCGCCAGGTCGTTGGGTCTTGATGAACCGTTGCGACCCAATGGAATTTGCCTGCTGGATGGTGGTGATTTTCTGCTGGCCCACCTTGGGGCGGAACGTGGCGGTGTGTTTAAACTGGCCAGTGATGGAACAGTCTCGCCCGTTCTGATGGAAGTTGCAGGAGAGCCGCTGCCCCCGTCCAATTTTGTAACTGTTGATGCGAGCGGCCGTGTCTGGGTGACGGTATCAACCCGCCAGACACCCCGTGCTTTTGCTTATCGTGCCGATATTGCAGATGGCTTTATCGTGGTGGTCCGGGATGGCGATGCCCGGATCGTGGCCGACGGTCTGGGTTACACCAATGAATGCATGCCCCATCCCGATGGCAAACGCCTTTTTGTCAATGAAACTTTTTCGCGTCGTCTGACCAGTTTTGATATCGAAGCTGATGGTTCCCTGACCAACCGCACCACTGTCGCCGAGTTGGGCGCTGGCATTTTTCCTGACGGTCTGGCGTTTGATGTGAAAGGGGATGCCTGGTTGACATCGATTGTTTCAAACCGCGTGTTGCGGGTTGATGCCAGCGGGAAAGTGGACATCCTCCTTGAGGATGCGGATCAGGGTCACCTCGACTGGGTGGAACAGGCGTGGCGCAAACATGCCATGGGCAGGCCTCATCTGGACAAGGCCGCCGGGCGAGTTTTGCGTAATATTTCAAATCTCGCATTTTGCGGCAGCGATCTTGACCAGGCAGTCCTTGGTTGTTTGCTGGATGAAAAGATAGCCAAAGTTTCAATGCCGGTTTCCGGTCATCGGCCTGTGCACTGGACATACGCAATAGCACCTTTGATAAGGACACTTGAAACCATTGATCCTGTTTGAGATCGATCCCGTCTAAGAAAGCAGCCTGATATATGACCATAGCTCCCCTCACTATTGCGGTTCTCCCCGGCGATGGTATCGGCATGGAAATCACTCGTCCCTGCGTAACGCTTCTGCAGCGCGTAATGGAAAAGATTGGCAGGCCGGCGTTGATTGAAAACTGGCTGGAGGCCGGAGCAGGCGCTTACACAAAAACAGGCCAGGCGCTTCCAAAAGAGACCCTTGAAGGATGCAGGGCCGCGGACGCCATTTTACTTGCAGCGATGGGTGACCCAAGCGTGCGTTATCCCGACGGGACGGAGATTATCCCGCAGATTGATCTGCGTTTTGAGCTGGAACTTTATGCAGGCATTCGCCCGGTTCGTTCGGTACGTGGTATCAAGGGGCCGTTGGCAGACCCGCGTGGTGATGAACTGGATTTCGTGCTGGTGCGGGAGTCAACCGAAGGTCTTTTTGCTTCAGTTGGCAAAGGCAGCCGCGATGAAGATCAGGCGACCGACACCCAGGTTGTGACCCGAAAGGGTACCACACGGGTCGTTGACTATGCGTTTCGTCTGGCACAGCAACGCAAGGCCCAGGGTCGTATGGGCGAAGTTACCAGCGTCGATAAAGCCAATGTGTTTAAGTCGATGGCCTTCTGGCGCGACATATTCGATGAGATTGCGGCCAACTATCAGGACATCACACCGCGCTACGGCTATGTTGATGCGGTTGCGATGGAAATGGTGCGCCGCCCCTGGATTTATGACGTTATGGTCACTGAAAACATGTATGGCGACATTCTTTCCGATCTCGCCGCCGGTCTGATTGGCGGTCTTGGCATGGCGCCTTCTGCCGACATTGGCGATCAACACGCAGTCTTCCAGCCGTGCCACGGTTCGGCACCAGATATTGCGGGAAGCGGCAAGGCTAACCCAACAGCCATGTTCCTGTCCGGTGCCATGATGCTGGATTGGCTCGCCGTGGAAAAGAGCGATCCCCTGTTGGCGAAGGGCGCAAACATGATCGTTGCTGCGGTTGATGATGCTTTTGCCGACGGCACGCTTGTCTCCACAGAACGGGGAGGAGAGGCCGGGGTTGATGCGATTACCGAAGCTGTAGGCAATGCACTGGATGCACTTGATGCAGATGGCAACCATCCGGTCTGACATTCATGGTTGAGCGCATTAAAGTCGCAGTGGCGGGAACCGGCTATTTCAGTCAGTTCCATTTTGATGCCTGGTCGCGGTGCGCTGAAGTTGATCTGGTTGCGATTGCCGATCTGGATGAAAAGGCTGCACAGGCGGCTGCAAAAGCTTATGGCGCGGAGCACAGCTTCGCCGATGTGGCGGAAATGCTTGATATCGCAAAGCCCGACCTTTTGGACATTGTTACACCGCCCCCAACCCACCAGGCCATGATTGCTCTTGCGGCCCGGCACGGTATCGATTGCATCTGTCAAAAACCGTTTTGCGGCGATCTTGAAACGGCAGAAGCAGCCACAAAGCTTGCGGAGCGCGCCGGGATCACGCTGGTTGTCCATGAAAATTTTCGTTTTCAGCCCTGGTATCAGGCAGCTAAGGCCGTGCTCAACGAAGGGCGGCTTGGCCGGATTTATCAGGTCATGCTGCGTCTGCGACCCGGCGACGGGCAGGGCCCCCGGGCCTATCTGGACCGCCAACCCTATTTTCAGAAGATGGAACGCTTCCTTGTCCATGAAACCGCAATCCATCTGATTGATGTGCTGCGCTACTTTTTCGATGAGGCGGACAGTGTCTGGGCGGACCTGACCAGACTTAATCCCGTGATCGCCGGGGAAGACAATTGCCTGATCGTGCTCAATTTTGCAGATGGCGTTCGGGGTATAATTGACGGCAATCGCCTGTCGGATCATCGCGCCGAAAATTGCAGGCGCACAATGGGTGAAATGCTCATTGAGGGCGAAAACGGTGTCCTGTCACTCAACGGCGATGGAGAATTATCTTTCCGTGCTCATGGCGACACCGCTGAACAATCCATCGTTTATGAGTGGCGTGACCATGGTTTTGGCGGGGATTGTGTCTATCGCTTCACCCGACATGTGGTCGATCATTTCATCCAGGGTGCTCCACTGGCCAATACCGCCCGCGACTACCTTGCCAATCTGCACATCGAAGAAGCCGTCTATGCATCGGCTGCCGACGGGAGCCGCAGGGTCCTTTAGTCGCGGTATGAGAAGCTGGCTCTGCGGGCGCACAAAAAGCCACAAAAGGCGATGGCTGTCATTGCTGTCATGCCAACAGCCCATGGGACAAGCTGGCCGTCAAAAACCCTGAAAGTCACGATGACAAAAAACGCTGAACCTGTCAGCGAAGCGAAACCAAAAAAGGCCGATACAAACCCGGCAATTTGCGGATGCGGATCGATAATCAATGTCAGTGAATTGGAGATGACCACCAGAAAGGACGTGTTGAAAAGGAACATCAGTGCGGTGAAGCTCCATGCATCTAACAGATTAGCAGCACCCAGAAGTGCTGTTGATGCCGACGCAAAGAACAGAATGAAGCTTGCCACTTGCAGAGTTTTGAGGATGCCAAGGCGTGCAAGCAATATCCGGTTACAAAACTGACCAAGGATGATGCCGAAGCCGGAAACGGTAAACAGGATTGCGAATTCCAGCCCTGTGACATCAAACGCAGTTTCATAGACCCGTACGCCGTTTGAAACGAAACTCAACAAGGCGCAATACGCACATGTCGCGAAGAACAGGACATAGATGGACTGCCGGTTGGTGACGACCCTGCGAAATGCAGCCATCAGGTTCGCGATCTTGAGCGCATCCGGATCTGGATTCTGGTTGGTTTCACGAAACGGCCCAAGTGCAATCACCAAAATACCGGCAGCGAACAGGGCCATTGCAATGAAAACGAACCGCCATCCCAATGCGTTCATCAGCCCTGTTCCCATCAAAGGAGCCAGGATCGGGCCAATCGCGAATACCGCCATGGTTGCACCCATTGCGCGGGCAAGTGCGGGGCCGCAATAGCTGTCACGCATGATGGCGCGTCCGATAACCGGTGCTGCAGAAGCGCCAAACCCCTGAATAGCGCGCCCTACAAGGAGCCAGAAAAGGGAACTGCTCAATGCGGCCAGCAATGCGCCTGCAAGATAGATTCCCAACCCGATTACAATCACCGGCCTGCGCCCAAAACGATCCGATAAAGGACCCCAGAAAAGTTGCGCGATGGCGAAACTGATGGAGTAAACCGGGATTGTGGCCTGTATCCACTCTATTGGCTCATCGAGTTCTAAGGCCATCGCGCCAAAGGCTGGCAGCATGATATCGATCGAAAAGGCCGACAAAGTCATCAAAAAGCCGCAGAATATGATCAGATAACCCGGTGAAAGTCCTGATTTGGGCTCTAAGGGTGGTTTTGAAACTGTCACAGATTATCCAGCGGAATCGACCAAGAACTGGTTTTCACATTTGAAAATAGTCTTGAGAAGCCCCATTTGTCTCAGTGAGAGGAAAAACTTATGACCATTTTACGTATCGCATCTGTTGCGGCTCTTTCTTCGTTTATCTTAAGCGGCTCTGCGCAGGCGCTCACATTGACAAATTCTGATTCTGAACCCCGGGTGGTAACAGTCACGGAAAACGGCAAGCGCGCCGAAGTTTCGGTGGCCGCCAATGGTTCTGTAACTGTTTGCCAGAATGGATGTTTCATATCCTTTCCGTCTGGGGATGTTATGGCTTTCAAAGGGGCTGAACGTGTGGTTATACAGGATGGCAAGGGACGCGTTTCCGGTCAGTAGTTAACTCTTTCAGGCCGCGGTCGTTATCGACGACGAGCCATTGAGCTGGTTTACGCGTCGAAACCGCCTACCTGGGAATAATCGGCTTGAACAACACAGTGCGTATTTGGCGGGCATTTGCGGCGACAGCCCTGATGCTTGTAGCGTTATTTGCGTCCACTCTTATTTCCCTGGCGCAGGAACCGGGTCTTGGATCGTCGCCAGCAACGATCGCAACCAAACTGCAAATAACCATCAAACCCCTGGCTGAGCGGTTGTTGGAAGCTGAAGGCAAACTTCGAAACAACGAACTGAACGATCAGGAATTAACCGCGTTGCGCGCCGAGCTGGACGCGATCAGCAACGACGTTTTGGAAAGTGTGACGCGCTACCAACCGGAAGTGTCGGATGTTACTGCCGCGTTTGACCGGTTGCCGCCGCCACCGGCAGAAGGTGCTCCTCCGGAGCCGGAAGATATTGCTGCAGAGCGCAAGCGATTGTCCGACCTTCGCGCCAGTACCACGCTTGCCATGCGTGAGGCTGAGGCGTTGACGGTTCGCTCTGCGACTTTGGTTGCTGCGGTGTTGGAAAGGCGTCGTGCTCAGTTTGTTTCTTCGCTGCTGAAGCGACGCGATCTCGACAGCCGCCTGTTTCATGAAACCTGGGAGCGAGGTCCAGCAGAGAGTGTTGCGGTCTGGGATACCTTTGCGGTCTGGGTGAGAACGACAATTCAGTACAAGTTTCTCTCACTACTGGCCGCTTTTGCAGCGACAGCTGTTTCCGGATTTGTGCTCTACTGGGTGTTGCGGCCCCTGCGTCGGTGGATACGGCGCCTGGAGGCGGCCGAAACAATCACGCCTCTGCAACGTATTACACAGGCGTTCTTCTCCACCGTTCTTCCGGGTTTTGCCTTCGTCGTGCTGGCGTTGGCTCTGCATATTTTCCTCGGTTATTTCGGCCTCTACAGACTGCGGATCGACAGGATGGTGCTGGGGCTTCTGGTGACCGTATCCGGCTGGGTTTTTGTCTGGCTACTCCTGCGCGCCATTCTGTCGCCGGGCAATCAGGAAAAACGGCTGATCACCATGACAGACACCGCTGCACGGCGGTTGTTTGTTCTGGGGCTGGCAATGGCCGTTATCTATGGGCTGGACTATTACACATCGCAGCTGATCACGATTTTTTCTCTGTCGGTTGAGTTGACCATTGTCAAAACGATGCTGGCTACTCTGCTGATCGCAGGGGTGCTTGTTGCAGCTGTGATGACACGCCTTAACCTTCCAAAGGAGTCGAGGTTGCGGTCCGGTTATCGGGGCTGGAACCCGGTGATGTATTGGCTGGTCTGGATAAGCGTCATTGCCATCGTGATGGCTGCGATTTCCGGCTATGTCAGTCTTGGCCGTTTCATGGCGGCACAAATTATCATTTCGGGTTCCATTCTGGCCACCATGTACATTGGTCTGCTGACGTCGCGTGCAATCGCGGCCGCTGGTGCTCTGCGTTCAATGAATATCGGCAACCGGCTCTATGACGGTGGCATGTCGGATCTCAGGCTTGATCAGCTGGGGCTTATTGCGTCCATTATCATCAACGGCATCATCCTGCTCATCGGCGTGCCGATCCTTTTGTTGCAATGGGGGTTTAAGGGCGATGATATTGGATCGTGGGCTGCCTCGGCTCTGACCGGTTTTTCGGTTGGTGGCGTACAGATTTCCTTTGGTCGAATTCTGCTGGCCTTTATCGTGTTTTTCGCGCTTATTTTTGCCACCCGGGTTATCCAGCGCTGGTTTGAAGGCAAGGTTCTTGCCCGCACTCATCTGGATTCCGGAGTGAAAGATTCCATGCGTGCGGGGGTCGGCTATCTGGGATTCTTCATCGCCGCTCTGGTGGGTATCAGCTGGGCTGGCTTTAATCTCTCCAACATCGCCCTCATCGCCGGGGCCTTGTCCGTCGGCATTGGTTTTGGCCTGCAAAACATCGTCAACAATTTCGTTTCGGGCATCATCATGCTCATCGAACGCCCTATAAAGGTGGGCGATATTATTGCCGTGGCCGGTTCCGAGGGCTTTGTGCGCAAGATTAATGTGCGCGCGACAGAGCTGGAGACCTTTGACCGTCAGTCGGTCATTATTCCCAATTCCGAGGTCATCAATACATCTGTGGGCAACTGGATGCATACCGACAGCGTGCGCCGGATTCTCATCAATGTCGGTGTCGCTTATGGCTCTGATACCGAGAAAGTCCGCGAGCTCTTGCTGGAATGTCTGGAGGGCGATGACCGTGTCGCCACACATCCGGGTCCGTTTGTGCACTTTTCCGATTTTGGTGCGAGTTCGCTCGATTTCCAGTTGCGGTTTTTTGTTCGCGACATCATGACGACGCCGGTTGTTGAAACCGATATCCGGTTTGCCATCGACAAGAAGTTCCGTGAAAACGGCATCGAGATCCCCTTTCCGCAGCGCGATATTCACATCAAATCCGGTAACAGTTCGCCCTAGGCCGCGGCGTTAGCGGATATGGCATCTTGTTAGGCAGCCCCTTTTGCGCTTCCATGTTTGCTAAAGCCGCAGTAAAAGACGGCGGCATATATATTTAGCGTTGGTAAGTGACAGGACAGCCCCGGCATGGATTCCGCAAAAGCTCTTGAAGATTTGCTGGCCGCCACTGCAGAGGGCGACCGCGGCGCGTTCCGCGAATTGTACGACCGGTGTTCTGCGAAACTTTTTGGCGTCATCCTGCGTATTTTGAGGAACAGGCATAAATCGGAAGATGTTCTTCAGGATGTCTTTTTGAAAATCTGGCAAAAGGCCGGTTCTTATAATCCTGCTCAGGGGCGTCCCATCACCTGGATGGCGACAATTGCGCGCAATCGGGCAATAGATATTGTCCGCGCGGCGCGGCCGGAGCAAAGTGTTGAGGAGCCGGGAGACGAAGAGGAGATCTTTCGTCTCGGTGGCCATGATGCCGAAGATGTTGACGTTGTGGAGCTGGAAGCATTGCGCTTTTGTTTGGCTGAGATGAAGGAAGATGACCGCAACTATGTGTTGCTGGCTTATTACGAGGGTTATTCGCGCGAAGAACTGGCAGACCGGTTTGCTTCGCCCGTAGGGACGATAAAAACCAGATTGCGCCGGGGGCTTTTAGCATTGCGCACGTGTTTGGAGAAGGCATGAGCAGGCAGGAAAGAGAGCTGGACGCTGCAGAATACGTTGTTGGCACCCTTTCTGCCGTCGAACGCACAGTGTTTGAGCAGCTGATCGACCAGGAAAAGGAGACCATGGACGATGTCCTTTTCTGGCAAAGGACTTTCGGTGCCCTCAATGCCTCCGTATCTCCCACTATTCCTCCTGAAGCCATGTGGGAACGCATTGAGAAGGCTCTGCCAAATTCAGACGCTGAAACACCCAAGCCACAGCTGCTAAAAAGCATCGGTCAAACTGCGGCCGCTGTGCCTTCTGGCGCAAACGACAATGCGGTTGTGAACATGAAGCGCAGCCGGGGGCGCTGGCGCATGGCTGCGATGGCGGCGAGTCTGGTGGCCGTAGGGTTTGGTGGCCTTGCATTGAATGATCGTTTTAACCCCCAGCCGCTGACCCAGGAGCAGGAGTTCATCGCAGTCGTCAATGCTGATGGCGACAAGCCTTCGCTGGTGGTCAACATGAACATGGCAACAGGCGACATCACGGTGCGCAGCATCGGCGTAGAACGCCCCGATGGTAAGAGCCTGGAATTATGGTACGTGCCGGATGGCCAGGGTGCCGTTTCCGTGGGCCTTGTTGGAGAAGGCGACATCGACATGAAAGATCTGAGCGTAAAGAGTGGTGACCTGCTTGCGATCTCTGTCGAACCTAATGGTGGCTCTCCGACCGGCCAGGCCACCGGCCCCATTGTCTATACCGGCAAACTGTTCAAGAACGCCAAGTAGAAAATTATTTGCACACCGGACTGCGCGGTTTCAGGTTTCGGGTTTTTAAAGGCTTGAAGTTGGACTTTGTACCGAACGGTGAAAGGGCAACGCTTCAAACAAACGAACGAGGCCGCGCTCCTCCCGAAAACGCGACCTCGCCTTACTGCCCCGAAGTTTTCGGGGCGCTCCGGTAAGCGATTGAGGGATCCGCTTACTTGGGAACCAGGACATTGTCGACGACGTGGATGACGCCGTTCGACTGGTTCACATCAGCGATTGTTACGCGGCTAACGCCGCCGGATTCGTCAAAGATATAGACGCCTCTTTTGTCCAGCCGGGCGGTAATGACATCGCCACTCACCGTGGTAATATTCACATACCCGTGGCCTTCTTGATCAGACCTATCAGGTCTTCAGCACTGACTTTTCCAGCGACAACATGTGCAGTCAGCACCTTCTGGAGCAGCGCTTTGTTCTCAGGTTTTAACAATATGTCCACAGTGCCTGCCGGCAATTTTTCAAAACCGGAGTTGACGGGTGCGAAAACCGTAAACGGGCCGGGGGCCTGTAACGTTTCCACCAGTTTCGCTGCTTTGACAGCTGCAACCAGCGCGGTGTGGTCCTTGGAGTTGACGGCGTTTTCGATGATGTTCTTTTCGGGCAACATGTCGGCACCACCCACCACTTTGGAATGACCGTCAGCCAATGCTGCTCCTGCCATCAAAGAAAGTGCAGCGCTTGTGTTTAGAATGAGTTTCTTGAAATGAGCCATATTCAGATTCCTTTTCGGGGGTACCTGAAATTTACGGCGTTCGGGATCATCGGGATTGTTTTGATCAGGTCACATCAATTTGAGGGCTGAGACCGTAAAAAAATGAAACCGGATGAGTGTGTTAAACGTAGTCGATCATTCCATTTCCTGTGGAGCTTCGGCATCCAACAATCCGCCATCACCATTGCGTTTTTCTTCATCGAGAATTTTCTGCTCGATAATTTTGTCAGGCGAAACATCACGTTCGGTTCGATCGTCATCTTTTCCAACCGCCTTCTTGCGCGAAGGTGTCTTGCGTTTTGCCGGGGTGGAAGGTTGCGCAACAGGCGCACCGTCATCAAAACGCAGGCGAAAGATTGGTTCGGGTAAGCCGATATTCTCGGCATCATAGGCTTGCTTGATTTTCCGAATGGCCTCGCTACGTGCTTTTACAAGGCTGGTTTCGTTTTGGTTGATCCAGGCACCAAACCAAAGGTTCATGGCAGAATCGCCAACACTGTCCACCCAACCATCCGGCGCCGGCTCTTCCAGAGTAAAACTCAGGTCGCGCAAAACCCTCACACCAATGTCTACGGCCTTTTGCAGGTCTGATGTCTCCACACCCAACGTGATAGAAAACCGCCGCTCGGGGTTAAGCGAGTAGTTTGTAACCACCCCTTTGAATACAGTTGCATTGGGAATGCGCACATGGTTCCCGTCATAGGTCAGAAGAACGGTTGCCCGGGCGGTCAGCGCGATAACAAAGCCCTCATGCTCACCGATCCTGACAGCATCGCGTGGGCGGAAAGGCTGGCGAAAACTGAGGAGAACCGACGCGATGTAATTCTCCACGGTATCACGCACCGCAAAGCCAACGGCAAGACCCAGAATACCGGCCGCTCCCAGGATCGTGCCAAGAAGTGCCGTAGCACCGATTATGTCCAGTGCCAGCACCAGCCCCAGAATGATAAATGCAATGCGTACCAGTTGGCGCAACAGATTGGCGACAAACCGGTTCGGCGTGATGGCATCCCACGGGTTTTCCAATCGGGCAATCGCGAAACCGACAAAAGAAACCAGCGCCAGCACCAGAAGTCCGATCCCGATAATCGGTAACAGCGAAACAAACTGCAGAACACGATCCTGAAATCGTTCCAGCGCGGGTGTGATACGCTTTTCCACGGAGGTCTCGACATTCAGCAGGTTTGAGACAACCACAACCCCATCCATCCGGGATGCCAGTTCTTCGGCTTTGGCCACCTGTTCAAGGTCGAGCACTGTACCGCGAATGGTCACTGCTCCGGCGCGAACTGTTACCCACGTGTCCTTGAACTCGGGAATTTCACCAAAAAGCTTGCGGATGCGTTGCTGAATCTCGCGGTCCTTTTGCAGCGCTTCTTCAGAAATTTCTTCGGATGTTTGCGCAAAAACTGACGGCGACACCGCAGGGGAAATCAAAATCAGGGCAAGAGCCATAAGAAGCAGTTGGAAGAGGCGCATCAGGAGCACTCGCAGGGTCAACGAATCGCGGTCATTGTGGCCAGCCAGATGGCAGGGTCAATGGTATCTTGGGATGATTTTCTTCATCACCCGTTCGTTTTGGTGTTGAGCCTGTTTTGTAGCGCACCGATGCCCGCCGTTGCCCTCTAGCCCATCACCGCTTTGGTAATCCAAGCACCCGCCAGAGCAGAAACACCTGTAAGCGTGGTGCCCCATATAAGGTCCGTAAATCCAAGTGCCGGAGTGTAACCCTTCAGGGTTGCCATGTTGGTGAAATCATAGGTTCCATAACACAGAAAACCGATCAGAGCGCCGTTGAACAGAGCCAGGGTGAGATTGCCGCTTTCCAGCGCGGGTTTGATTGCAAAATAGACAATCCCAATTCCATAAAGCAGATAGAATCCGGCAGCATAGCCGAATTTGGGCTGATCAAGCATGATGTCGCCAATCCGGCTTCTGTAAAATGTTGTGGCCACCCGTGTCAGCCAGACATAATCAATGGCAAGAAACACAAGCATGGTGGAAAAATAGGCGACGATGAGGCGGGTCATGGCGAAAACTCGTGTAAGTGCCCGGCGGGCTGATGCTGAGACTGTGGTGATTTGTTGGAAGGAACTCAAGGATGGAGAAAGTTAAAATTGTCGCGGACCATCGCCTTCTTTACGTGATGGCGACCGAAGCAGAGTATCTGAACCATTTGCGCGCACGGTTTGTACCCATCATTTGCCAGGTCGGGCCGGTAGAGGCTGCGCTGCACATGACAGCCGCCCTGAAAGAAAATGAGCCGATCGATCTGGTTGTGTCACTGGGCAGCGCCGGTTCTGCCACATTGGAGCAGGCGCAGATCTATCAGGTGAGCCATGTTTCCTATCGCGATATGGATGCGACGCCCTTTGGTTTTGTGAAGGGGGAGACGCCGTTTTCCGGTCTGCCGGCTGAACTCGAACTTGGCATTCCCATTGACGGTTTGAGACAAGCCCGTCTCAGCACGGGCGCTAACGTTGTTTCTGGCGAAGCTTACGCCTCAATCGACGCTGATATGGTCGATATGGAAACCTGGGCCATCAAGCGAGCTTGCATGGTCGCGAATGTCCCGGTGATTGGATTGCGTGGGATCTCGGATGGAGCTTCGACCGTTGCGGAATACGCTGATTGGACGCGCTATCTCGAAGTGATTGACGAACGGCTGGCACTGGCTGTCGATAATCTGGAAGCCGGGTTGCAGGCAGGCACTTTGTCCCTTCAAAACGCTTAGCTTTTAAGGGTCAAAAAAGACCGTAAATGTGGTTGGCAGAGGCGCTTTTTTCATTGCCTTTCTTGGTTGTTTGACGGATCGTCTGACCACATCAAAGCGCGCGCTGATTGGGAGAAATTTATGCCGCTTTCCATGAATCGAGAGGTGTTTATCACCTGTGCTGTAACCGGTTCCGGTTCCACACAGGACAAAAGCCCTCATGTTCCCCGTTCGCCACAGCAGATTGCAGACAGTGCCATAGACGCTGCAAAGGCCGGGGCCGCCGTCGTGCATTGCCATGTCCGCGATCCGGAAACCGGCGTTCCGAGCCGTGACCTTGGTCTTTATCGTGAAGTCACGGACCGGGTGCGCGATGCGTCTGTCGATGTCGTGCTCAATCTGACGGCAGGCATGGGGGGTGACATGGTATTTGGCCCAACCGACAAGCCTCTGCCGGTGAGCAATGGTACCGATATGGCCGGAGCGGAAGAGCGGGTTGAGCATGTGCGTCGTTGTCTGCCAGAGATTTGCACCCTCGATTGCGGCACCATGAATTTTGCAGAAGCCGACTATGTCATGACCAACACGCCAGGCATGTTGCGTGCCATGGGAGGCATGATGACGGAATTTGGGGTGAAACCCGAAATCGAAGCCTTCGATACGGGGCATCTTTGGTTTGCCAAGGAACTGGTGAAAGAAGGCGTGCTTGAAGACAACGCCCTCGTCCAGCTTTGCATGGGGGTGCCGTGGGGCGCACCGGATGACCTCAACACGTTCATGGCAATGGTCAACAATGTACCCGACAACTGGACATGGAGCGCTTTTTCGCTTGGCCGAAACCAGATGCCCTACGTCGCGGCCGCCGTTCTGGCTGGCGGTAATGTACGGGTGGGCCTGGAAGATAATTTGATGCTCGACAAGGGCGTGTTGGCGACCAATGCGCAGCTTGTGGAAAGAGCGGTGACAATCATAGAAAACCTGGGTGCCAAGGTAATAGGGCCCGAAGCAGTGCGCGGTAAACTTGGACTGGAAAAACGAGCCCCCGCCGGAGGATAAGGTCATGGAGCATGTAAAATTCAGGGCGATGAAGGACGGGGACCGTGAAGACTATGCTTTCCTCGCCGAGCATGAAATCGAATACGCCTCCAGGACCGGCGAACGGTTGTTGAAGGCGATGGAAGAGCTTGATGAAAGCCTGTCCGGCTATCAGGTGACGCGGCTTGGCCATTCGCTGCAGTCGGCCACGCGGGCCTGGCGCGACGGGGCTGACCTCGACTGGGTCGTATCCGCGCTGCTGCACGATATCGGCGATATCTACGCCCCCTACAATCATGACGAATATGCCGCGGCAATTTTGCGCCCCTTTGTGCGCGAACAATGTGCCTGGACGGTTGAGAAGCACGGCGATTTTCAAAAGCTCTATTACATGCACCACTATGACGGCGACCCGAACGCTCGTGACCAATATCGCGACCATCCTTATTTCAAGGATTGCGAACAATTCTGCGAGCGCTGGGATCAGGCCAGCTTCGATCCGGAATACGAAACCCTGCCTCTCGATTTTTTTCGCCCCATGGTGGATGAGGTGTTTGGGCGCAAGGCGTATGATCCGCTTGTCATACGCGAAGGAAGCCGCGAGCCGCTGGCCGATGATGCCCTGGCAAAAGAACGGGCAAAAGCATGATTATCAAAAAAACTGCGGCCATCGGCGGCGGGGTCATCGGCGGGGCCTGGGCGGCGCGGTTTGTGCTGAACGGGCTGGACTGCAAAATTTTTGACCCGCATCCGGAGGCGGAGCGTATCGTTGGTGAGGTGATGGCAAATGCGACCCGCGCCTTCGATAGTCTTACCGATGCCCCAAAACCGGAACCGGGAAAACTGACCTTTGTACCGAGCATTGAAGAAGCGGTCGAAGCTGCTGATCTGATTCAGGAATCCGTGCCGGAACGCCTTGAACTGAAACAGAAGGTTCATATGCAGATCGACGCCGCCGCATCCGAAGATGCGCTGATCGGCTCGTCCACGTCCGGCCTGTTGCCGACGGACATTCAGGCGAAGATGATGGCGCCGGAACGCATGTTTGTCGCGCACCCCTATAATCCCGTCTATCTGTTGCCGCTGGTGGAAATTGTCGGCGGCGCACGGTCTGATCCGGCAGCGCTTGACCATGCTCACGCGGCCTATGAACAGATCGGCATGAAGCCCGTGCGTATCCGCAAGGAGATCGACGCTTTCGTTGGCGACCGGCTGCTGGAGGCGGTGTGGCGCGAGGCGCTCTGGCTGATCAGGGACGATATCTGCACGGTTGAAGAACTCGACGATATCATGACCCATTCCTTCGGCCTGCGCTGGGCGCAGATGGGCCTTTTTCAGACCTATCGCATTGCCGGCGGGGAGGCGGGTATGCGCCATTTCATCGAGCAGTTCGGCCCGACCATGAGCCTGCCATGGACAAAACTGATGGATGTGCCTGACCTGGATGATGCATTGATCGACAAGATTGCCGGTCAGTCCGACGAACAGGCGGGCGATCTGGGAATTCGTGATCTGGAGCGCATCCGAGATGACAATATCGTCGGCTTTTTGCATGTGTTGCGCGATGCACGCAATGGCCGGGGATGGAGCGCGGGCAAGGCGCTTAAGAGTTACGAAGAACGATTGAAAGCGATGGCGGCCAATGACGTTTGATGAAGAAAAAATCCGGCGGGCGCTGGTCAAAAGCTGGTCGGGAGATACCGCCATCCAATGGAGTGAGGATCGCCCCTTTGACGGCCAGTGCAACGTCACCGCTGCCGTCGTCTTTGAATTGTTTGGCGGAGACATTCTTAAAACGCCGTGGAATGAACGGACGGATCATTATTACAACCGCATCGGCGGCAAGCGATACGACCTGACCGATGCCCAGTTTGATGAACCGATCATTTATGCAGATACCCTGTCTTCCGTCGAGGATGCGTCAGTCGGTTTTACGACGGCTGAGTACACAACCCTCAAGGCAGCCTTGCTTGAAAATCTGGGTGGGACGTCATGAATTTCTCGCTCACCGAGGAACAAAATCTCATCGTTGAGACCACGCGCTCTTTTGTCGAAAAAGAGCTTTATCCGCACGAGGCGCAGATTGAGCGCACCGGTGTTCTTGAAATGGACCTCGTGCGCGAACTCCAGAAGAAGGCGATGGCGGCAGGGCTTTATGCGGCCAATATCCCGGAAGAGTTCGGTGGCGGCGGGCTCGATACGCTGACCTGGCTGCTTTATGAAAAAGAGCTTGGCCGGACAAACTACGCCCTGCACTGGACCTGTGTGGCTCGGCCTTCCAACATCCTGTGTGCGGGAACGGATGAACAGCGTGCCAGATATCTCGAACCCTGCCTGAAAGGCGAGACCTGGGATTGTCTTGCCATGACGGAACCCGGTGCCGGTTCCGATCTGCGCGGTATGAAGGCCACGGCGAAACCTGACGGGCCGGACTGGGTGCTCAACGGAACCAAACATTTTATCAGCCATGCCGACATCGCCGGTTTCGCCATCTGCTTCATGAAGACGGGCGAAGAAGAAACGCCGCGTGGGCCAAAGGCGCAGATCACGGCGTTTTTTGTCGACAAGGAAACGCCGGGTTTCACCGTCCGTGATGGCTATAACAACGTGTCCCATCGCGGTTATACGAATGCGGTTCTCGAGTTCGATGATTGCCGGGTGCCGACTGAAAATATCCTGGGGGAAGTGGGCAAGGGATTTGATGTGGCGAATGACTGGCTCGGCGCAACCCGGCTTCAGGTCGCCGCCACCTGCCTTGGCCGCGCTGACCGGGCCTTTTGCCATGCGGTCGATTATGCGGCGCAGCGCAAACAGTTTGGCCAGCAGATCGGCAAGTTTCAGGGCGTATCATTCAAGTTGGCTGATATGGCGATGGAACTGAAAGCCGCGGAGTTGCTGACGTTCGAGGCTGGGTCGAAGTTCGATGATGGCCGGTGCAGCGACAGCGACATGGCCATGGCCAAACTTAAGGCATCGGAAGTGCTGGCGATGATTGCTGATGAAGCCATTCAGATTCATGGCGGCATGGGGTTGATGGACGAACTCCCGCTGGAACGCATCTGGCGTGACGCGCGTATCGAGCGGATATGGGAGGGGACGAGCGAAATTCAGCGGCATATTATCAGCCGGGCTTTGTTAAGGCCGTTGGGCGGATGATCGCCGCAGCGCTCTCCGCCTTAGGCAGCGGGAAGAAATGCAATGACTGACCTGTCCCGTCTTTTCAATCCAAAAACCATTGCTGTTGTTGGTGGTCGTGAATGCGAACGTGTTGTTGAGCAATGTGACAAACTCGGTTTCGATGGCACAATCTGGCCGGTGCACCCCAGAAGAGATGAGATCGGCGGTCGTGCCTGTTTCCGCTCTATAGAGGATTTGCCCGGTGTCCCTGATGCTGCCTATGTGGCTGTGAATCGGGAGCGCACGATCAGCGTCGTTGCTGCTCTGGCCGCGAGCGGGTGCGGCGGCGCTGTCTGCTACGCAGCAGGGTTTGCCGAAGCCGATGAAGAAAGTGCGGGTTCAGGTGATCTTCAGCGTCAGCTCGTTGAAGCCGCCGGTGACATGCCGATCATTGGTCCAAACTGCTACGGCTTTATCAACGCGTCCAATGGTGTGGCCCTGTGGCCAGACCAGCATGGGGTGCAAAGATGTGATAGCGGCGTGGCGATCATCACGCAGTCTTCCAACATTGCCATCAACCTCACCATGCAGAAGCGAGGCTTGCCGATTGCCGGCGTGATGACCGTGGGGAACCAGGCGCAAACCGGCCTGTCGGAAATCGCATACGGGTTGTTGGAAGAGGAGAAAACAACAGCGCTTGGCTTGCACATTGAAGGCCTCGACGATGTAAAGGCATTCGAGCGCCTTTCCCTGCGCGCGCGGGAACTGGGAAAGCCGGTGGTGGCGTTCAAGGTTGGAAAATCAGAACAGGCCAGGGCAGCAACGTTGACCCATACGGCCTCCCTCGCAGGGTCAGAGGCAGCCCATCAGGCCCTGTTCAAACGTCTTGGCATCGCACAGGTTCATTCTCTTGAAGCCTTCATCGAGACCCTGAAACTGTTTCATGCAGGTGGACCATTAAGCGGTTTTTCCCTGCTTTCGCTTTCCTGCTCCGGCGGTGAGGCGGCCCTGATGGCGGATGCCGCTGAAGGCAGGGCAGTTCATTATCGGCCCTTCGAACCGATGCAAGCTGCTTCGGTAAAGGCGCAGCTTGGTGACATCATCACAATTGCAAACCCGCTGGACTACAACACTTTTATCTGGGGGGACTGGCCGGGCATGACGCGCATGTTTGAAGCAGCGCTTGCGCCGGGTTTCGATCTGGCCCTGCTGGTGCTCGATTTCCCCCGCGCTGATCAATGCGACCCGGATGACTGGACACATGCGCTGGAGAGTTTTTGCACTGCAGTAAGACACAAAAATGCCCGTGCGGCGGTTCTTGCCAGCCTGCCGGAATGCATGCCCGAAGATGTTGCGATCAACTTACTCCAAAAAGGCATCGCGCCTCTCTGCGGCATTGAAACGGCCCTTGAAGCGGCAGAAGCTGCGGCCTGTGCCGGAGAAGTCTGGTTAAGACCACCGGCACAACCGCTACTACCAGTTGCCTCCGGTGCCGGGGCTGATCGTCAAACAGACGAGAAGAACATCATCATGCTTGATGAAGCCGCGGCCAAAGCTGAACTCGCGGCTTGTGGTCTGGTGGTTCCAAAATCAGCCGTTGTGGAAGACAGTGCAACGATTGAAGCAGCTCACAATAGCATGACACCTCCCTTCGCGTTGAAGGCACTTGGGCTGGCTCACAAATCTGATGTCGGTGGTGTGATGCTTGATCTGAATGCAGTATCGGAAATCGAGAAGGCCATGACAGCCATGACCTCTCTGGCGGATTGTTTCCTGCTTGAAGAGATGGCGGCACAACCACAGGCCGAACTGATCGTTGGTATCTCGCGCGATCCCGTTGTAGGCCTCATGATGACGATTGGTGCCGGCGGTGTGCTGGCCGAGTTGCTGGATGATACGGCGACACTGTTGCTGCCAGCCAGTGAAACGGAAATACGCCAAGCCCTGTTGACCATCAGGGTCGGCAGGTTGCTTGAAGGGTACCGCGATACGCAAGCTGCTGATCTTGACGCCCTGATTGCCAATATCATTTGCATTGCCAACTATGCCTGTGCCAATGCCGATACTCTGGAAGAACTTGACGTGAACCCTCTGTTTGCCACTCAGTTCGGCAGTATTGCCGTTGACGCATTGATTGTAAAAAGGACCAGATGATGAGTGAGCCAATTAAGACACGAAAAGAGGGCGGTATTCTGGAAGTCACCATTGACCGCCCCAAGGCCAACGCCATCGATCTCGCCACCAGCCGTATCATGGGGGACATCTTCGCCGAATTTCGCGATGATCCGGATATGCGGGTTGCCATCCTGACGGCGGCTTCGCAAAAGTTTTTCTGCCCCGGATGGGACCTCAAGGCGGCCTCGGATTCCGATGGGACTGAAGGAGACACCGTGGACGGAGATTATGGTGTTGGCGGCTTCGGTGGCTTGCAGGAGTTGCGCGGCATGAACAAGCCGGTCATCTGCGCCGTTAACGGCATTTGCTGTGGTGGCGGATTGGAAATTGCATTGTCCTGCGACATTATCCTTGCTGCTGAACATGCCAGTTTCGCTCTGCCTGAAATTCGTTCAGGCACAGTGGCGGATGCCGCCTCGATCAAACTTCCCAAGCGCATTCCCTATCATATCGCTATGGAAATGCTGCTGACGGGTCGCTGGCTGGATGCTGATGAAGCGCATAAATGGGGCTTTGTGAACCGGATTTTCCCGGCTGATAAACTGATTGATGAAGCCTGGGAAATGGCCCGTCTGCTCGAGTCAGGCCCGCCTCTTGTTTATGCCGCCATCAAAGAGGTTGTTCGCGACGCAGAAGATTCCAAGTTTCAGGATGCATTGAACCGCATCACCACAAGGCAGCTTCCAACCGTGGATACTCTTTATGGCAGCGAGGATATGATGGAAGGTTTCAACGCATTTGCTGAAAAGCGTGACCCGGTCTGGAAGGGACGATAGGTGTCACTGACAAAAGCCCGGTAACGGGAGCAAGACAAAAACCGTAAATTCTGAACGTTGTTTGGCGTGAAACGGGCCGATGGAACTTCAATGCCTTGAGGCTCTCAGTCCGTCTCGAACTCTTTCATTTTCGCGCGGGCTTTTTTGGTGACCATCACCGTGACGACCAGCGTGGCGACAATGCCGATACCAAGCACAACAAATTTGCCTGTATCCATCTCCCCGCTGCCAGCCTGTCCACCCGCGCTGCCGAGCAGCACATAGAGCAGGGTGCCCGGCATGATGCCAAAGAAAGTTGCGATCTGACTTGGCAGAAACCCAACTGGCGTGATGCCCAAAAACCAGTTTTGCAGCGAGAAAGGCAGAGCAGGTGACAGGCGCAGCAGGCCGACAACCCGCCATCCCTCATCACGAATGGCTTCGTTCACCGCGTTGAACTTCGGATATTCCTGAACTTTCTGCTGTACCCTGTCGTGAAACAGATAACGGGCAGCCAGAAAGGACATGGCAGAACCCAGTGTCGCCCCCACGATAACCAGCGGAAAGGCTCCCAGACCCCA
Organism: uncultured Rhizobiaceae group bacterium; assembly: GCA_937930635.1. Lineage (GTDB taxonomy): Bacteria > Pseudomonadota > Alphaproteobacteria > Rhizobiales > Rhizobiaceae > Pseudahrensia. The sequence continues at coordinate 145,325 of CALHCF010000009.1, read as the reverse complement.
GACCGCGCCTGCAGCCAGTGTCAGAAACGAACCGGGCAGCAGAAAAAAGGCGGTGATCGCATAAACAGCAATAAATATGATCCATCCGATGGGGCCAAACCCCTGCACCCAGTCCTGAAATGATGAAATCCATTCTTCCAAGGACAACTGGCGATACATCACCAACAACGCGATGATGACTGCGATGCTGACAATGATTTTCATCCAGGGCACAGAGCTTCCGGTCTGCTTCTGCAAATTCTCTGGAGCGCTCATGTCGTCCTTTCCAGTGAGCATCGAACCGATATTTCACAACACGCGCAAAACCGGCTTCAAACTCGACTTCAATCACTCTAAGGGTGTGTGGCAATTACACCAGTATCTTCCAGCCCTTCTCACGGGAGAGTGAAGATTCTTCAAAAACCCAACTGTTCGGCCAGTCGGTTGCCGTGAAAACTGGCGTCGCCAAACAATTCTGCGGCAACCCGCACCCGTTTCAAATAGAGGCCGATATCGAATGCGTCGGTCATTCCCATGCCGCCGTGCATCTGGGTTCCTTCCTGTGCCGCAAGGATTGCGACCTGAGCAACTTTCGCCTTGGCTATGGCGACTGTTTTCCAGGCACTTTCCTCTCTGGCGTCCAGTGCCTGAAGAGCCGCCAGTGTGACGGCCTTGGCCATTTCAATCTCGGTATGCAGATGGGCGGCACGATGCTGCAACGCCTGAAATGATCCAACCGGAACGCCGAACTGTTTTCGCTCATTGATGTAAGAGAGTGTCATGGCAAACGCCTGCTCGGCGCTGCCGCTCATTTCCGCTGCAAGACAGGCGCGCCCGGCATCCAGAATCGCGTTCAATCCGCTCATACCATCGTCAACCTCGCCCAAAACCGCGTCGGCGGTCACCAAAACACCGTCAAATTCGAGCCGTGCCACGTTGCGGCTGTCGACCATGGGTGTCTTTTCGCAAGTTAGATTTTCTGCATCAGCCGGCACCAGGAACAAGGTAATACCATCGTGGTCGCCGGGTTTTCCTGTGGTGCGGGCGGCAACAATGAAATGGTCAGCCACGCCACCATCGGCCACAAAGCTTTTCCTGCCGGTAAGCTGAAATCCATTGCCGGACCGCACGGCCTGCAGCATGGTTTTTTCAGGCGCGTGTTTGCGGGCCTCATCAATTGCCAGCGCAAACAATGACTTACCAGCGGCGATGGCGGTCAGATGCTGTTCCTTCTGTGCCTGCGAGCCAAGGTCAAGAAGCCCCGTTGCCGCCAAGACAGCCGTCGCCATAAAGGGCGATGCGGTGAGATGTTTTCCCATCTCCTGCGCAATCAGACCCGCACCCACATGGCCAAAGCCACTGCCGCCAAACTCTTCCGGCACGAGAATTCCCGCCCAGCCCATGCTGGCCATCTCTTGCCAAAGCTGGTGCGAAAACCCATCGGAATTATCGCTGTCGCGCAATTCGCGAAAGCTATTTATGGAAGCGTTTTCAGCGAGATAACCGGAAGCTGCATCGCGCAGCATTTGCTGATCATCATTCAGAACCAATGGCATTTCTCAAGCTCCGGGCATCTGAAGAATGTGCTTTGCGATGATCTGAAGCTGAACTTCGGATGTTCCGCCTTCAATGGAATTGCCTTTGGTACGCAACCAGTTACGGGCGCGCTGGCCGTCTTGATTGCGTTCGCTCATTTCCAGTTCATCGCTTCCGCCAACTTCCATTAGCAATTCGTGGCGCCGCTTGTTCAGTTCAGTGCCGTAATATTTGAGCACGGACGACACTGCGCCAAGGCTTTCTCCAGCGCTTGCACGGTCGCTGACACTCTGAAGCAACGTTGAGAAGGCCATTGAATCAATTTCAGCCTGTACAAGTTTTGCCCGCAACAAGGGATCATCAACCCACCCCTTATCATCGATGCCAATTTCACTAGCCGCAATTTCACCCAGTGATCGTCCACCAGTCATGCCGCCAAAAAGGCTGCCGATCATCTCACGCTCGTGGGTCAGCAAATATTTCGCGACATCCCAGCCGCTGTTTTCGACGTGGACAAGATTCTCTTTAGGCACCTTCACATTGTCGAAAAATGTTTCGCAAAAAGGCGACGATCCAGAGATCAATTTGATTGGCCTGGTGGTCACTCCCTCGCTTTCCATGTCGAACAGAATGAAAGAAATGCCCCGATGTTTCGGTGCTTCGGAATCGGTGCGCACCAGGCAGAAAATCCAGTCTGCCTGATCGGCATAGGAGGTCCAGATTTTCTGGCCGTTGACGATGTAATGGTCGCCTGCGTCTTCTGCCTTTGTTTGTAAGGAAGCCAGATCGGAGCCGGCCCCTGGCTCGGAATAACCCTGACACCAGCGAATTTCGCCACGGGAAACCCTGGTCAGATGTTCGCGCTTTTGTTCTTCACTGCCAAATTTCAAAAGCGCCGGGCCCAGCATGGTAATGCCGAAGTTTTCATGCGGCTTGCGCGCGCCGACGGCGTCCATCTCCTGCTGCAGAACTACCGCCTGCTCTTTGGAAAGACCACCGCCGCCATATTCTTTCGGCCAGGTTGGAACCGTCCAGCCTTTTTTCCCCATCCGTTCCAGCCACAACCTCTGACCTTCGGTCGAGAATTGCCACTTTCGACCGCCCCAACAACTGGCGGCTTCACTCTTCTCGCCATCGCGCATATCAGCCGGGCAGTTTTCTTCAAGCCAGTCCCGCGTTTCGGTCCGGAACGTCTTCAGGTCACTCATGGGCTTTCCTCAGGTGATTGTTTGCCCGCCATCAATGACGATCTGCTGTCCGGTCATGTATTGACCTGCTTCCGATGCCAGAAAAACCGCAGCCCCGGCAATTTCATCCGGCTCGCCAATCCGTTTCATTGGCGTGGTGGCCAATGCTGCTTTCAGGTTGTCGGGGTTTTCCCAAAGTGCCCTTGCAAAATCGGTCTTGATGAGACCCGGCGCGATGCAGTTTACGCGCACATTGTGGTGGCCGTATTCAACGGCCAGATTGCGTGCAAGTTGAAAATCAGCCGCTTTGGAGACGCAGTAAGCCCCGATAATCGGTGATCCTTTGATGCCTCCAATAGATGAAACAATGGTGATTGCCCCATCCTTTCGGTCGATCATCTGCGGTGAAACCATGGCGATCAGCTGATTGTTGGCGATGATGTTGTTGTGCAGAATTTTCGCGAACGCATCATCGTCAATGTCCGCCATTGGCCCGTAATAGGGGTTTGACGCTGCATTGCAGACCAACACATGAATGTCTCCAAAGGCCTTGGTCGTTTCATCGACAAGGTTTTGCAAGTCACTCTTTGACGAAATATTGCAGGCAAGAGCAATCGCGGTGCCGTCGCCATGCTCAGCATTGATGGCTGCGGCAACCTCGTCGCATGCGGGTTGCTTGCGGGAGGAAACGACCACCCTGGCGCCATGCTTTGCCATTTGCTCGGCAATCGCCTTGCCAATGCCCCGCGACGAACCGGTGATGACTGCGGTTTTTCCCGTCAGGTCAAACAGGTTCATTTTGCTTTGTCCCACTCTGCAAAGCTCTTGTCCTGATCTGCAAGCTCCATCAGCAGATCAGAGGGCTCCCAATGCACCCCTCCGGCGCCTTCCGTCCACTCAGCGATTTTCGATGCCACGGTTTTCAGGCCAACGGTGTCCACATAGTGCATCGGTCCGCCGCGCCATCGCGGATAGCCGTAACCGTGATTGTAGACCACATCGATGTCGGATGCGCGTTGCGCAACGCCTTCGCCAAGGACATGAGCCCCTTCGTTGGCAAGGGCAAACTGGGTACGCTCTACAATTTCTTCAGCTGTGATGCTGCGGGTGTTGATGCCGAGTTCAGAACGCACCTCTTCGATGATACTTGTCGCGTCGGGATTTTCAGAGCGGGCGCGGGTCTGCGGATCATATTTGTAGAAACCTGAGCCGGATTTCTGGCCCAGATGTCCGGCCTCAACAAGTCTGTCGGCAGCGGTATAGATACGCTGTTCATGTTGCGACAGATCCTGATCCTGACGAGATTTATAACCGATATCCAGCCCTGCGAGATCGCTCACCGCAAAGGGGCCCATGGCCCACCCGAAGTCTGTGAGAGCCTTGTCCACCTCAGCCGGTGAAGCGCCTTCAAGCACCAGAAGGTTGGCTTGCCGCAAATAGGGCGTCAGCATCCTGTTGCCTATAAATCCGTGACCGACACGTGCCACAACGGCGGTCTTGCGGGTTTTTCTGGCAACAGCAAGGGCGGTGAGCAAAACATCATCAGCAGTCTTGTCTGCACGCACAATCTCGAGCAGCGGCATGATGTTGGCGGGAGAGAAATAGTGCATGCCCAACACGTCGTGAGGACGCGATGTCTGTGCTGCAATCTCGTTGATGTCGAGATAGGAGGTGTTGGTAGCCAGCACCGCGCCCGGTTTCGCAACCGCGTCCAACTTACCGAACACTTCTTTTTTGACCGCCATTGTTTCAAACACGGCTTCGATGATCAGGTCACAATCGGCGAGATCATCATAGCTGGTGGTGCGTGTTAGTCGGGCCATGCGCTCCGCAACTCCGGCCTCGGTGATACGTCCGCTTTTGATCCCGCGCGCCCAGTTTTTCTCCATCACACCAAGACCGCGATCCAGCGCTTCTTCTGACATTTCCAGCATGGTTACGTCGAAGCCGGCTTCTGCATAAGTCATGGCGATGCCACCACCCATTGTGCCCGCCCCAAGAATGCCAACTTTCTTGACTTCGCGGGCCTCGCCGGAAACATCAGCCGGTGGCTTTTGAGCCTGCCGCTCGGCAAAGAACATATGGCGCAAGGCTCGAGACTGGTCTCCAGGCAACAATTCCATAAAAGTTGCCCGTTCTTTCTTGACGCCTTCAGCATAAGGCAATTCATAAGCTGCGCGCACGCATTCAGCAGCTTTGAGGGGGGCGATAGCGCCTTTTGCCTTTTTTGCAATTTCCACCATCGCGGCGTCGAAAATCGCAGCAATCTCTGGGGTCATCTCAAGTTCGACTTTTGACAGGCGGCGGCCTGTCAGGTCGTTGTCATTGATGCCATTGGCCATATCGACTGCATCATCAACCACATTGCCCTTTGAAAGTTGGTCAGCGAGGCCAATCTGGGCCGCCTTTTCGCCGCTGATCGGCCGCCCGGACGAAACCATCGTCACGGCTTCAACCGGATTTTTCAGGCAGCGGGGCAGGCGTTGCGTTCCGGCGGCTCCGGGAAGCAACCCAAGAGCGACTTCCGGCAAACCGACCTTTGCCCTGGCATTGGTCACCCGGTAGTGACAGGCAAGTGCGGTTTCCAGTCCGCCGCCAAGTGTGTTGCCTTCAACAGCTGCGACAACAGGAATCGTGGTGGCTTCGATAATATCACAAACTTCAGGAAGGCCCGGTTCCTGCAGAGGCTTGCCAAATTCCCGGATATCGGCGCCAGCAATGAAGGTGCCGCCCCGCCCGGCGATTACAGCAGCCTTCGCGCCGCTGTCGACTGCGCCCTTGAGTTCGCGGACAATGCCCTCGCGGACATGATGCGACAGAGCGTTGACCGGAGGATTATCGATCCAGACGACGGCGACATCGCCGCGCATCTCGGTGGAGACGGATTTTGTCATGCTCTGTTCCTCAATAGACTTCAAAAAGACCGGCAGCACCCATGCCGCCGCCCACGCACATTGTGCAAACGACATATTTTGCGCCGCGCCGTTTGCCCTCGATGAGAGCGTGACCAACCATGCGAGCACCGCTCATTCCGTAGGGGTGGCCGATGGAGACGGCGCCGCCATTAACGTTCAGCAATTCGTTTGGGATGCCGAGCTTGTCACGGCAATAAAGCACCTGCACAGCAAAGGCTTCGTTCAGTTCCCAAAGCCCGATGTCATCCATTTTGAGGTTGAAACGTTCTAGCAGTTTTGGCACGGCATAGACGGGCCCAATACCCATTTCATCGGGTTCAAGACCGGCAGCAGCGACACCGCGATAAGCTCCAAGAGGATTGAGGCCGCGCTTTTCGGCATCCTTTGCCTCCATCAAAACAGCGGCAGACGCACCATCCGACAACTGACTGGCATTGCCTGCCGTAATCGTCTTGTCGGGACCGAGCACAGGATTAAGGCCATTCAAGCCTTCCAGCGTTGTCGAAGGACGGTTGCCTTCGTCCTTTTCCAAAACCACGTCGTGTTCGGATTTTTGCTTGGTTTCGCGATCTGTCAGGACCATGGTGGAGGGCAGGGGAACGATCTCGTCGTCAAACTTGCCGGCTTCCTGTGCAGCGGCGGTGCGCTGCTGCGACTGAAGCCCATATTCGTCCATCTGTTCACGCGAGATGCTGTAGCGCTGCGCAACCACCTCGGCAGTTTCCAGCATGGACATATATACATGCGGATGCATCTTCACGAGAGACGGGTCCGTACCAACCCGCATTTCAGGTGTCTGGACCATGGAAATAGACTCAACACCACCCCCCACGCAGACGGGCATGTGGTCATGGACAACCTGTTTGGCCGCCGTGGCAATGGCCATCATTCCAGAAGCGCATTGGCGATCAAGTGACATGCCCGACGTAGTGACCGGAAGCCCGGCTTTCAGCGCGGCCTGTCGCCCAATATTCATGGATTGAACACCCTGCTGCATGGCAGCACCCATAACGACATCATCGACTTCTGCAGCATCGATACCGGCCCGTTCAACCGCATGCTGGATGGCATGACCGGCCAGGGTTTGTGATGGTGTATTATTGAACGCACCGCGATAGGCTTTGCCAATCGGGGTGCGGGCGGTGGAAACGATAACGGCTTCGCGCATGAGAGGACTCCAGAGGGTTGGACGACCGCGGCATAGTCAACATACCGGGTAGTATGTTGACTATGCCGCCTGATTTCGGCAAGGGCAATAGAGAGAACTTTTCTCAGATGACGATTGATCCTGGATAATGGAAGATTTGGTATGACACTTGAAGAAATGACTGCCCAGATGCAGAGCCGCGTTGCGGAAAAAGGGGCTATCGACGGGAAAACCGTAAAATTCGACTTCGGCGATAATGGCAAGCTGATGATCGATGGTACAGTTGACCCGGCTGTCGTAAACAATGATGACTCAGATGCAGATTGCACGGTTTCTGTTGATCTTGATGTGTTTGAGGCCATTGCTTCGGGTGAAGAGAATGCTCAGATGGCTTTCATGTCCGGCAAGCTGAAGGTTGATGGCGATATGGGCATTGCCATGCAACTTGGCTCCATCCTGGGCTAACCCGCCGGGTCTGTTCAATTTTTTGTCCCGTGATCGCCAATCTCACTGTTGAAGACATTCGAGCGGTAGCGACCTGGCCTCTGGTCATTGAGGCTATTCGCGAAGGGCACCGTAACAGCAAGGCGGATGTCGGGGATACATTTGTTCACGCTGGCGACAACACCATGCTGGTGCGCAGTGCCTATGTCGATGGCGTTGCCGCTGGCGTCAAAGCGGCGACGGTGGTGCCGCAAAATTCACAACGAACGCCACCACTGCCCAGCATTCATGCTCAGGTTTTGTTGTTTGATCCTGACACCGGGCAGTTAACGGCCACTCTGGATGGCACGGAAATTACCCCCTGGAAAACCGCTGCCGACAGCGCTCTGGGCTGTGACCTGCTTTCGCGTCCCGACAGTCGTACATTGCTGATGGTTGGTGCCGGGATAATGGCCGAACCCCTTGTGCGCGCACATCTTTCGGTGCGCCCGAACCTTGAAACAATATTGCTTTGGAACCGCACGGCTGAACGCGCTGAAAGGCTGGCCAATAATCTGGCCGACCTGCCGCTGGATGTTCAGCTTGTATCCGACCTGGATGCTGGCGTTGCTCGTGCAGATATTGTTTCCAGCGCCACCATGACCAATGCCCCCCTTATCAAAGGTGAGGTGGTGCGCCCTGGCGCTCATGTTGATCTTGTTGGAGCCTTTAAGGCTGATATGCGCGAAGCTGATGATGATCTTCATCAGTGTGCCTCATGGTTTGTCGACAGCATGGATACGACATTTGGTCATATCGGCGAGTTTGTGATCCCGCACAACGCCGGTCTTATCGACCAAAGCGCAATCAAAGGCGATCTGCATGATCTCGTTTCCGGTAAAAGCGGGCGAAACGACAACGACCAGATAACCGTTTTCAAAAACGGTGGCGGGGCTCACCTGGATATCATGGTGAGTGCGGCGCTGGTTGAGGCGCATTTGCGACAATCGCAATAGAATATGGAGAACGCCGACCTCCATATCGTTCTTGATGCCGTGGAAGAGCCGGTTCTGCTGTTGGGTCACAACGGGACCATCCTGCACGTAAATGGTCCGGGTTGTGAACTGCTGGGCGATGGGCTTGAGGGGTTGCCTTTTGTTCGGGCTTTACGTCAGCCGGAAGCACTGCGCTGTGTTAATTCAGTCCTTGACGGTGTTGAGCGGGCGAGCACTGAAATCCAGCTGCGCGCGCCGCACTCTTCGACCTACCGACTAACGGCTGTTCATCTGGGAGGCGAAAATACGGCGGTAGCCGTAACACTCACGGACATGACCCCTCTCTTGCAAGCGGCACAGATGCGCAGCGATTTTGTTGCCAATGTCAGCCATGAACTGCGCTCACCTTTGACCACCCTGTCCGGCCTTATTGAAACGCTGCAGAATGCTGCAAAAGATGACCCCGAAGCCCGGACCCGGTTTCTCGATATTATGAGCCGGGAGGCCGGGCGCATGGATCGTCTTATCGACGATCTGCTGTCTCTTTCGCAGGTGGAGGCAGAAGAAAGAGTGCGTCCTACCGAAGATGTTGACCTGGCCCGGATCACGCATTCTGTCGTCAACACCATGAAAGAACGGCCGGATGGCCAGGAGCGCGCGTTTCGTCTGTCAGGATTGGATGATGCCGTAATGGTATCCGGCGACCCTGATCAGCTTACGCAGGTCATTTATAATCTGCTGGAGAATGCGACAAAATATTCCCGTCCAGGCGGCACGATTGTGTTGGACGCCCTAAAAAGGCCCTCTGTACCCGGATTCGCTTCGGCTGCCTGGGAGCTATTGATTGCCGATGAAGGCGAGGGCATTGCCCAAGAACATCTTCCCCGGTTGACCGAGCGTTTTTACCGGGTGGATTCGGGCCGCTCCAGGCAGATGGGAGGAACGGGGCTGGGGCTGGCGATCGTAAAACATATTTTGAGCCGTCACCGGGGACGCCTGTCGATCCGCAGCGATGTCGGAAATGGCACAACCGTCTCAATTTTGTTGCCAGCGCAGCAGGCAGACTGATGCGCAAAGATGGCCATAAACGAAAACCGAACGGATCGATTTTGAAAAAAGGAAGCTGCTCGGGGCAGCGACTTTCAGTGGTTTTCCACAGCCCTCGATGACGTGTCACAAAACTGTAGTGAAACTGTCACAATGCTGCATTGCATTGAGCCTACGAGCTTGTTTGTGACCAATCCGGGTCACGGGTGGCCATCAAGGGCCACGAGACGCCAAACAGTCGAAGATGGAGGAATTCCCCAATGACTGTCTCTTTTTCAAAGAATATCAAACTGACACTCGCTTTTACAGCAGCCTTGGCCGGAACATTGGCTATGACCACTGCAGCTCACGCGCGAGACCAGATCCAGATCGTTGGCTCATCGACGGTATTTCCGTTCTCAACGGCTGTTGCCGAGACCTTTGGTCAAAACACCAAATTCAAAACACCCGTCGTCGAGTCAACCGGTTCGGGTGGTGGCATGAAGTTGTTTTGTGAAGGTGTTGGTGAAGCAACGCCTGATATCACAAATTCGTCCCGTCGCATCAAGGAATCCGAATTCAGACGTTGTGTCGAGAAGGGCGTGACACCTGTTGAGGTGAAAATCGGTTTTGATGGCATCGTGCTGGGTTCGGCAAAAGGCGGTATCACACTGGCACTGACACAAGAGCAGATTTTCCGGGCGCTGGCGAAACAAATCCCCGTCGACGGCAAGCTTGTCGCCAACCCCAATAAAATGTGGTCCGATGTTGATGCTTCCTTGCCAAATGTGAAGATCGAAGTCCTTGGCCCACCGCCTACGTCCGGCACCCGTGATGCTTTTGTTGAACTGGCAATGGAAAGCGGTGCTTTGAAATTCGAGATGCTGGCTGCCCTGCGCAAGGAAGATAAAAAGGCCTTCAAGAAGGTCGCGCATGCAGTCCGCGAGGACGGTGCCTATGTTGAAGCTGGCGAGAATGACAATCTGATTGTCCAGAAGCTGGAGGCGAACAAGAACGCGGTCGGCATATTTGGCTTCTCGTTTCTGGATCAGAATTCTGAAAAGCTGACAGCCGCTACTGTTGAAGGCAATGAACCGGAATTTGAAAAAATTGCGGCCGGTGAATATCCGATTTCGCGCTCGCTCTTCTTCTATCTGAAAAAAGAACATGTGGGCGTAATTCCCGGTATTGAAGAATTCATTGCTGAATTCACCAACGAGGATACCTGGGGAGAAGAAGGGTATCTCGCTGACAAAGGGCTTATCCCGCTGCCAGAAGAAGACCGCGAGACAATTGCCGGGGATGCCAAATCCCTGAAACCGCTGGCAATGTAGGGGTTAAAAAGGGAATGCCGTCCACCGCTCTTTTCGTTCTGTTGGTCTTTTCGCTGATTGCCTTTTTTGCGGCACGCAGCAAAGCCTTTGCAGTTGCGGGAGATCATATCGGTGAACTGCATTCCCGTCCCATATATCACGGCGCTTACACGACGCTGACGATACTCGTTCCTGGCATCATTTTCTGGTTGCTTTGGAATTTTATTGCCACACGCTGGATCAGCGCCAGCATCAGCTCCCAGTTTTCTGAAACGCTTTCCAGCCTGACCCTGCCCCAGCAGGAGGGGTTTATTCGCGATGTCATGACGCTGGCCTCTGGTGGCGTTGCAACCTTTGTTGATGAAACCAAAATCACCGCGGCACAGATGGTCGCCGAAATCCGCAGTCGTCAGCTTTGGATCGGTGGTTCCATTCTGGCAGCGCTGTCTGTTGTCTGTTGCTGGTTTGCTTACACTCGTATCACACTAAAAATGCGCGCCCGTCATCGTGTCGAACAACTGATCCGTATCATGTTGATCGTTTGTTCGGTGGTGGCGATTCTGACCACCTTGGGCATAGTATTCTCATTGATTTTCGAGAGTGTACGCTTTTTTGGGCGCGTCTCGTTTCTTGACTTTCTCTTTGGCCTTCACTGGTCGCCCCAGTCTGCCTTTGAAGGTGCCGGCAGCGAGGCTATATCGGCCGACAATTCCAAGGTCTTTGGCGCGATTCCGCTGTTTGCGGGAACCTTGCTGATTACCTTTATCGCGATGTGTGTTGCTGCGCCTGTGGGACTGATGTCGGCAATCTATTTGTCAGACTATGCAAGCCAGGGTTTTCGCCGGATTGCCAAGCCGGTTCTTGAGGTTCTCGCTGGCGTTCCAACAGTGGTTTACGGCTTCTTCGCTGCGCTGACGGTTGCCCCGGCTATTCGAGGTTGGGGAGAGTCCATCGGTCTTGATGTGTCGTCGGAATCCGCCCTTGCAGCCGGACTGGTCATGGGCATCATGATCATCCCCTTTGTTTCTTCGCTCTCTGATGACGTTATCAACGCCGTTCCCCAGTCTCTGCGCGATGGGTCGGCAGGACTGGGAGCAACGAAGTCAGAAACCATCCGCAAGGTTGTCCTTCCCGCAGCACTTCCCGGCATCGTATCGGCCATGCTGCTGGCGGTTTCGCGTGCGGTCGGGGAGACCATGATCGTGGTCATGGCGGCGGGATTGGCGGCTAATCTGACAATCAATCCGCTGGAAGCCGTGACGACGGTGACGGTTCAGATTGTTACCTTGCTGGTGGGAGATCAGGAGTTTGACAGTGCCAAGACATTGGCTGCTTTCGCATTGGGTCTGATTCTGTTTTTCATCACGCTGGCCCTCAACATAGTGGCGTTGCGCGTCGTCCAAAAATATCGGGAACAATATGACTGATATCGCACCCGAAAATATGGGTGACGGCACAACCGTCACGAGATTGAGGCACCACTCGCCGGAACGCCGGGCGCGCACCGCAAAGCGTTTTGCGGCAGAGCGCCGCTTTAAATATCTTGGCCTGAGCGCGGTTTTGCTGGCTGCCGCCTTCCTTGTCCTTTTGCTTTGGACTGTTGTGGGTAATGCTCTTCCTGCCTTTACAGCACACTATGTCAAAGTGCCGCTTGATCTGACAACCGAAAAGCTGACAAAAGAAAATGCAGCTGATTTCAACTACCGAAAGATCGTCAGAGCAGGGTTTGGCGGACTTTTTCCTGATGTAAAGAAACGCCGCGAAAAACGCAGTCTGAACAAACTTGTGTCATCCGGCGCCGCAATTGCCGCGCGTTGGGAGGTCTCTGATAATCTGGACTGGGTTGGGACAAAGGCTGAGGTTCTCCTTCCGCTTTCTGACACGGCCGATCTCTATTTCAAGGATTTGCTGGGTGATCTCAGTCGGCCGGAATCCGAAAGAACCATAAGCGACAAAGAGATTGCATGGCTCAAAGAGCTGGATGAACAAGGCCGTATCGAACGGACCTGGAACACAATATTCTTTTCCAACGGTGCCAGTCGGGAATCGGAGATGGCTGGCATTTGGGGGGCAGTGGTTGGATCATTTCTCACCCTGATTGTTACGCTTGCCTTGTCCTTTCCGGTGGGTGTTGCCGGCGCAATCTATCTTGAGGAATTTGCGCCAAAAAACCGACTTACCGATTTGATTGAGGTCAACATCAACAACCTGGCGGCAGTCCCTTCCATCGTGTTTGGATTGCTGGGGCTGGGGATTTTTATCAATGGCGTGGACTTTGGCTGGTTTACACTGGGCGGTGGTTCTCCCCGCTCAGCCGCGCTTACCGGCGGCATGGTGCTGGCGCTGATGACCTTGCCCACCATGATCATTGCTTCGCGGGCAGCGATTAAATCAGTCCCACCCTCTATACGTGAGGCCGCGCTGGGCGTGGGGGCATCGAAGATACAAACAGTCTTCCATCACGTTCTTCCGCTGGCGATGCCGGGGGTCTTGACCGGCTCCATCATCGGCATGGCGCGTGCCCTTGGTGAAACGGCGCCGCTTTTAATGATCGGGATGGTTGCATTTATCGTTGATATTCCCGGTAGCCTGAGCGATCCCGCAACGGTGCTGCCGGTGCAGATCTACATGTGGGCTGATTTCCCGGAGATAGGTTTCCAGCAAAAGACGGCAGCCGCCACCTTGATATTGCTTGGATTTCTGGTTCTCATGAATGGACTTGCAGTTGTTTTGAGAAGCAAGTTTGAGCGTCGCTGGTAAGGATAAGTACGTGGACACACTGGTTGATAACATTATTGCTGAAGCCTCCGGCAAAGAAGCCAACATCAAGATGCGGTGTCGCGATGTCTCTGTTTTCTATGCGGAAAAACAGGCGCTGAACGAGGTCAATCTGGACATAAAGCCTAAGCAGGTCACTGCCCTGATCGGTCCATCGGGTTGCGGCAAGTCGACCTTTCTTCGGTGTCTGAACCGAATGAATGACACGATTGATATTTGCCGGGTTACCGGTGAAATACTGCTTGATAACGAGGACATCTATGATCCGTCGATAGACGTTGTCGATTTGCGGGCAGATGTCGGGATGGTGTTTCAGAAACCCAATCCGTTTCCAAAATCTATTTATGAAAACGTGGCTTACGGTCCACGCATTCACGGGCTTGCCCGTGGCAAAGCCGAGTTGACGCAGATCGTTGAAAAAAGTCTCAAACGGGCGGGCCTTTGGGAAGAAGTGAAGGATCGTCTCGATGAACCCGGCACGGGCCTTTCAGGTGGTCAGCAGCAGCGGCTTTGTATTGCCCGGGCCATCGCCGTATCGCCGGAAGTTATATTGATGGATGAGCCATGCTCGGCGCTTGACCCCATCGCTACGGCTGTTGTCGAAGAGCTTATCGATGAACTGCGCCAGAATTACACCATCGTGATTGTGACCCATTCGATGCAACAAGCCGCCCGGGTGAGCCAGGAAACAGCCTTTTTCCATCTTGGCAATATCGTTGAGACAGGCTCTACCGACGAAATTTTCACCAATCCCAAAGACCCGCGTACCGAGAGTTATATCACCGGGCGGATCGGGTAAGGAGCAGGATATGGAAGCCGTGGATTCTGAAGCACACATTGCCAGCATTTTCGATAAGGACCTGCGCCAGATTGAGGACCTCGTTGTTACGATGGGGGGACTGGTTGAACAGCAAATTGAAAATGCAGCCGAGCTTATTGTCAGCCGCGATCTGGAACTGGCTCAAAGACTGATCGCCTCGGATAAAGAGGTGGACGCCATCGAGCAGGAAATAGATATGCTCGTGGTGCGTATCATTGCATTGCGTCAGCCCAAGGCGCAGGATCTGCGTGCTGTTTTGGCTGCACTGAAGGTGGCGGCTGACCTCGAGCGGATAGGGGACTATGCCAAGAATCTGGCCAAGCGCATGGAAGTTCTTGTCAAAGGCCCCCCTGTCGGTTCGTCGGCAAAGACGATCAAACGCATGTGCATGATGGTGCGCGCAATGGTGAAAGAGGTTCTGGATGCCTATCTCGCCCGTGATATTGCCAGTGCCGACGAAGTGCGATTGCGCGACGAAGAAGTGGACCAGATCCACAACAATCTGTTTCGTGCATTGCTGACTTATATGCTTGAGGATCCGCGCAACATCACACCGTGTATGCACCTCCTGTTCATTTCAAAGAACATCGAACGCATGGGGGATCACACCACATCAATCGCCGAGCAAATCCGGTTCCTGATCGCCGGTGAATTGCCCGATGATGATCGACCAAAGAGTGATTTTACAAGCACCACTCACATCGAGCCGAACCTCGAGACATAACAGATGTTTGCCCGCACCTGATATGGCTTCCACCGAAACCGCAACTATCCTGATCGTTGAAGATGAAACCGCTCAGCTTGAGATGTTGCGCTATAATCTTGAGGGTGAAGGTTACCGGGTTGTCACCGCGCAAGATGGTGAAGAGGCGCTGCTGGTAACACAGGAAGAACATCCCGATGCGATTATTCTGGACTGGATGCTCCCCTCGCTTTCCGGGATCGAAGTGTGCCGGCGGCTAAAGGCGGCTGAGGAAACTGCTGCCATCCCGGTTGTGATGCTGACGGCCCGTGGCGAAGAGGCAGACCGTGTCAGAGGCCTTGAGACCGGGGCAGAGGATTATGTCGTCAAACCCTACGGGGTTGGCGAGCTTATCGCTCGCATACGCGCCCGGCTGCGCCATTCGCGGCCATCGGCGACTGGCAAAACCATGAATTTCGAAGATATTGTGCTGGACAGCGAGCAACACCGGGCAACCCGCAACGGTAAACCACTAAAACTTGGCCCCACAGAATATCGTCTGCTGACGGTGCTTCTGGAACGGCCCAAACGCGTCTGGAGCCGCGACAGCCTGCTGGACAGGGTCTGGGGACGCGATGCAGATGTCGATCTGCGTACTGTGGATGTCCATGTGGGCCGGCTGCGCAAAGTGCTGAACGCCGGCGGCGCCCGCAATCTCATTCGCACCGTACGGGGTGCAGGCTATGCGCTGGACTCGGAAGACTAACTATTTCCCAGAGCATCCCGGCGCATTGCGCTGACCGCGTTGGCATGCGCGTCAAACCCTTCATAGGTCGCAAAAACCCTGGTCTTGGGAGCCATTTCTTCAAAGCCTTCCCGCTTTAGCTCTCCTACTGAACAACTTTTCATGAAGTTCATTACGCCCAGAGGAGACCGGGTTTTTGCGGCACCAGAAGTGGGGAGAACACAGTTCGGCCCCATCATGTAATTGGCAATTGAACCGGGGGTGTCGTGCCCCAACAGGATTTCGGAGGCATTGCGGATTTGGTCAAGATGCTGGCGAGGGGCTTGAGACAGGATCTGCAAATGTTCGGGCGCATAGTCGTTGATGAAGTCGTAGGCCTGCTGCTCGGTCTCGCATAACACAATACCTCCGCTGCTGCTGTTGAGCACCGCACTGGAATATCCCGCTCTTTCGGCGCTCATTTCCTTCCAGTAGCGGGGAATGGCATCGCGCGCGACTTCGGCAACTTCATTGGATGTCGTAACGAGAAAGACGGATGAATCATCGCCGTGCTCAGATTCAATGATTGTATCGAGCGCTGCAATTTTGCCGTTGGCTGATGCATCTGCAAAGACGATGGACTCAGATGGTCCGGCTGGCATGCCGGGATCGATGCGGTTGGCAAGCAGGGTCTTGGCCGCCGCCAGCCAGGGACTTCCCGGACCTTCAATCTTCACGCATCTTGGAATCGTCTGCGTCCCATAGGCTGCGGCGGCAACAGCCTGGGCACCACCGGCCTTGAAGACTTTCCTTGTTCCGCTGATATCGGCGGCGACCAGCGTAGCCGGATCAATCTTGCCATCCGGCCCTGGAGGCGTAAGGACAATGATTTCGGGAACCCCTGCAACAACAGCTGGAATGACACTCATCAACGTGACCGATGGAAACGAGCCTTTGCCACGCGGCGAATAGCAGGCAACAGAATCGATAGGAAAGAACCGCTCACCGACATGGGCGCCGGGACGGATTTCCATCATCCATTCCTTCTTCGGCAATTGCTCCTGATGAAAGCGGCGGATGTTGTCGGCTGCATAGCGCAGGACATCAATGAACTCCTCATCCAAAGCTGCATACGCGTTTTCAAAATCTGCGTCGCTTGCGCCAATGCTATCAGCCGAAAACTCAGCACCATCAAACTCTCTGGCAAAGTGCACCAGCGCGGCATCACCTTCCCGGCGAACCCTGTCGATTATTGGTGCGGCCTTTTCGATGAACGGGGAAAGATCGTCTTCAGCACGCAAAAGCAGTTCGGACCGTTGGTCAACGGTCATTTTCGACAGCTCATGAAGGGCGACAGATTGAGACATTCGCAGTTCCCGGATTTTGGTACTCCTGCGGTTGCTATGGCATTGCTTTGGAACGAAATCCAGAACACTTCTTGCGCCCAACACCGGTCAGTGTTTACTTCACTGGAAAGAAACAGAGAAATCAAACTGGACCTTCTCCATGCGGAACCTTGAACTTCCCGGTCGCTCGCCGGTTAACGCGACCAATGGCATGGCCGCAACTTCCAACCCTCTTTCCACCCAATCGGCAATTGATGTGTTGAAGGCGGGTGGCAATGCCATGGATGCGGCAATCGCGGCGGTGGCGGTGCAATGTGTAGTCGAGCCTGGGTCGACCGGGATTGGTGGAGACTGCTTTGCACTCTTTGCACCTGAGGGCAAAACCAAAGTTCATGCCTTCAATGGTTCAGGCCGAGCACCCGCAGCTGCGACGGTTGAGAAGCTCGCAGAGCTGGGCGTCACGCAATTGGAGAGAACGTCACCACATTCTGTAATCATCCCTGGAGCCGTGGATGCCTGGTGTCAGCTCAATGCTGATCACGGAACAATGCCCCTTGCTGATCTGTTGAAACCTGCCGTTGATTATGCGCGCAACGGTTATCCGGTCGGGTCCCGCGTTGCCAGCGATTGGGCGAGCAACGCGGATCATCTGGCGAGTGACGAAAATCTTGCCCGTATTTTCCTGCCAGCGCCCGCCGCCGGCACCATCCATAAACAACCAGGTCTTGCCGATGCATTGGAGGCAATTGGTCGCGAAGGTCGCGAAGTCTTTTATGAAGGCCATCTCGCCGTGGAAATGGTCGAGACATTGCAGGCCAAAGGCGGTCTGCACACACTGGAAGATTTTGCCGAAGCGAAAGGTGAATATGTCACGCCGATCAATACGCGCTATCGCGGTCATACGATTGTTGAGTGTCCACCGCAGGGGCAGGGGATGATTGCCCTTCTGCTCATGAACATGATGGAAATTGCTCCGGTTGCAGATGACATGTTGTCTGCCGAACGGATTCATCTAGAGCTTGAAGCCTGCCGTCGTGGCTACGCGTCGCGCGGGGTCTATCTGGGCGATCCGGCGCAAGTTGATGTGCCTGTCGATGCACTGTTGTCAAAGGCATATGCCAAACAGCTGTTTGATGACATTGACCCCGATAGGTCGAAACACCCAACCAACGCACTTGATCTGCCACCGCACAAGGACACGGTTTATATCTCTGTGGTCGATAAGGATCGCAATGCGGTGTCGTTCATCAACACGCTTTTCTGGGGCTGGGGTGGTGGCATCACCACGCCGAAATCCGGGATTGTTCTGACCAACCGCGGAGAGGGGTTCGTTCTGGAAAAAGGGCATCCCAATTGCATCGCACCGCGAAAACGTCCGCTGCACACCATTATTCCGGCGATGGTGCAGAAGGACGATAAGACCATCATGAGTTTTGGCGTCATGGGGGGCGAATATCAGGCGATGGGCCACATGCAGTTCCTGACCCGCTACTTTGATTACGGTCTCGATATTCAGGAGACGCAGGATGCGCCGCGCTGGATGGTCGATCCGTTTACCGGCGAAGTGGAGATTGAAGGCGCTGTGCCGGATGCAGTTGTGGAAGCGTTGCGAGCCAAGGGCCACACAATCAATCGCGCAGCAGGGCCTATTGGCGGATCACAGGGCATCGCCATCAATTGGGAAACCGGCGTTCTGACCGGTGGCAGCGACCCGCGTAAAGATGGTTGCGCCATGGGCTGGTGACCGCCTGGCTGTTTGTCGGCTTCGTTTCCACCTGGCTTGCCTCAGGGTGAAGCTGATCTTGTCGCTTCAAGTACAGCTTCAACTCTCACTTCAAAGCCCACCTGACTGTCGTTTAAAAACCCTTTTTCGCCCAGGCCGAAGTCCAGTCGTTTGATAATGGTCTCAGCCTCGGCAAAGGCGCGGTCGTTCTCGATCTTCAGGGTGAAATGCAATTTGAGCGGTCTGGTTTGGCCAACCAGCGTCAATTCTCCCTCCGCCTGATAAGCACCGTCTCCGCTGTTGGTGATGTTATGAGAAACAAAGCGGCCTTTGGGATATTGCGATATGTTGAGAAAGTCCGGTCCCTTGGCCTGATCAGCGACACTGCCAAGAGACAGGCTTGCCACATCGACATCCACCTCAATTTTTGCCGATTTCAGGTTCTCTGGATCAAGATCGATGGAAGCATTCCAGTTCTCAAAAATCCCCGAAACCTTGGCGCCGGACTGGACGATCTCAATTCTGAGTGCACTTTTTTGATGGTCGACCAGCCACTGTGAGCCTGACCTGGATGCCGGTTGCTTGGCCAATGTTGTGGCCGGCGTCGTATCCATTGTCGTACCCAATGTCGTGCCGACAGAACTGGTGGATGTGTTGGCTGTATTGATCATGAAAGCGGTCGCACCCACTGCCAGAAAAGCCAGAACTGCAAGAATGGCGGGAAGTTTGTTCTGATCTGTTTCGGTATCACCAACAACCACCGCTGGATTGCTACCCGGCATCATGCGGGCCAGCGTCGCATCCTTATCAATCAGCGCATGTTTGAAAGCCCCCAGAATGTGAAGGAGGAGAGAAGCGCCGAGCAACAGGCCGCAAAGGAAGTGAGCGCTTTGAAAAAACATCGCAAGTGCTTCATTCTTTGGCACAAGCGGCAAATCCTGAGGCAGGGTCCACCATATTGGGGCAAAACCCTGTGTTGCGGAATGATGCAACCAGCCCGTAAGCGGCATTGCGATGATCGACCCGTAGAGTACCCAATGCACAGTTTGCGCAGCCAGATGCTCCAGTTTCCGTTCTTCATTGAGCCCATAGGGGCGCGGTTGCGAAATCGCCCACAGCACCCGCACAACAGCGACAAAAAACACCGTCACACCGAGGGTTTTGTGGAGTGAATAGAACCAGGATTTGTAGACAACCTCTGCTTCAGTCGCGATGGGAAGTTCGTGCATGAACACGCCCAGTGGTATCAGGGTCAGGATCAGAACCGCCGTGATCCAGTGCAGAATCTGGGCAATCAGACCGTATGTCTGGCGGGTGTTTGTAAGCATACCGTCCTTTCGACAGACCAAAGGTGCCTTATTGTATTTCAACGTTTTTTGCAGGAAATGGTTTCCCGCTTTCAGGCATTTTCTTTCATCCAGTCATCAAGCTTTGCGATTTGCTTATCGTCCATGATCAGGCCCAGTTTGCTGCGGCGCCAGACAATATCGTCTGCTGTGCGGGCCCATTCATTTGTCATCAGATAGCGCACTTCCACCTCATAAAGGCCTGAACCGAAATCCTCGCCCAATTGATCAACTGAGCTGGCTTCGCCCAACACCATGGTCAGATGGGTCCCGTAGGCCGCGCACATGCGCCTGGCCTGAGTGGTCTCCATAAAGGGATAGCGTTTGCTCATTTTTGTAACAAAGGCGCTAAACCCTTGAACCGGAATATTGCCGCCCGGCAGGTGCGCTCTGGCGGTCCACGGGCGTCCTTTAGTGCCCAAAATGTCCTCGATTTTCTCTATCATTCGCTCGGCAAGCTCGCGATAGGTGGTAATTTTCCCGCCGAAGATGTTGATCAGGGCTGCTTCTTTTTCGCCGTCGCCTTCTTGTCGAAAGACATAATCGCGTGTGGCTTCCTTGGCAGCGGAGGCACCATCATCATAGAGCGGACGAACACCACAATAGCTCCACAGGATGTGGTCCTTAAAAACCGGCTTCTCGAAATACTCCGATGCAGCGTCACAAAGGTAGTCGGTCTCTTCTGGTGTGATCCTGGCATCGCGCGGATCGCCTTCATAATCCTGATCTGTTGTCCCGATCAGCGTTGTTTCGGCTGTGTAGGGAATGGCAAAAATGATGCGGTCATCAGCATTCTGGAAGATATAACAATTGTCATGTTCAAACAGTCTGGGCACCACGATATGACTGCCCTGAACCATTCGTACATTGGCGGCATCATTGCGCCCAAAAGTGCTGCCAAGAACCCGGTCGACCCAGGGGCCAGCGGCGTTGATAACCACGCTGGCGCTGTGTTTGGTGATTTGGCCGCTTTTGGCGTCGCGTGTCTCCAGCAACCATTTTGATCCCTCGCGCCGTGCTGAAACACATTCAGTCTGCACCGCAATGTCAGCCCCCTTTGCCTGTGCATCCATGGCGTTAAGGATCACGAGACGCGCGTCGTCTACCTGACAATCGGAATACTGAAAGCCCTTTTTGAACATCGGTTTAAGCGGTTTTCCGAATATGCCGCTTGCGAGATCAACAGTCTTTGTAGCGGGCAAAAGCTTGCGGCCACCAATATGGTCATAGAGAAAGAGGCCCAGCCTCAGGAGCCACGCCGGGCGCAGATCTTTGTGGTGCGGCAATATGAACCGCATTGGATGGATGATATGGGGAGCCGCGGCCCAAAGAACTTCTCGTTCCTTGAGCGCTTTGCGCACCAATAAAAATTCGTAATGTTCCAGATAGCGAACCCCGCCATGGATCAGCTTTGAAGACCAGTTCGACGTTCCACTGGCCAGATCATCCATCTCGCAAAGTGTTACGGAATAACCGCGTCCTGCCGCATCACGGGCAATGCCTACCCCATTGATACCGCCGCCAATAATGAAAATATCAGAGTGTTTCGTCATGGACAGAGCGATATTCCGGCATGTTGGACAGGCCTTTGTGGCCATGATCAAAAGTTTATACACGCAACAAATTTTAAGCGCGAGGGGCGTTTTTAATGAGCTTGCGGGACAAGATGTGGAAAGGTTTGACCTAACAGGACCCGCCTGTGCGAGCGTATGGCTTGTCCCACAAAAGCTTCAAACACCGCTCAGGCCGTTGCATTGCGACGCGCTTTGCGAATAATGTTCATCACATCAAATTTCGGGAGGAAGAAATGATGAAAACGAAAACTGTATCTTTGGCCATTGGCGCATTGCTGGCATCGACGGCAATTGCGGCGGCAGCTGATTGCGAAGACATCAGAATCGGCGCGGCGATCTCGTTGACCGGCAAATATGCAACCAACGGTGTCCACACACAAAACGGCTACGAATTTGCGATCAAGAAGATTGCAGAAAACGGTGGCGTGAAGATGGGCGACAAATGCTACAACTTCAAAGTCACCTACTATGAC
Source organism: uncultured Rhizobiaceae group bacterium (assembly GCA_937930635.1). Taxonomy (GTDB): domain Bacteria; phylum Pseudomonadota; class Alphaproteobacteria; order Rhizobiales; family Rhizobiaceae; genus Pseudahrensia. Next base: position 123,338 of record CALHCF010000009.1, on the reverse strand, counting down.
GACGAGTCCAAGGGCGACCGTGCTGCCACTCTGGCGGAGCGTCTGATCAATCAGGACAAGGTCCAGTATATGCTTGGGCCCTATTCATCGGGCATGACCAAAGCCATCGCGCCGGTTACCGAGAAGTACAAGATCCCGATGATCGAAGCGGAAGGTGCATCGCGTTCACTTTTCAACAAAGGCTACAAATATCTCTTCGCTGTTTTGTCCACATCTGAGCAGTATCTTGCTTCAGCTGTGGCACTTGCCGAAGAGAAAGCCAAGGAAGCAGGCAAGACTGCTGCTGACGTGAAAGTGGCTATTGCGGTTGAGAATGACCCATTCTCTCTCGATATTCGTGCAGGTGTGATGGAAGATTCCAAAAAAGCCGGCATGAAGGTCGTCATCGACGAAAAACTGCCGCGCGATCTTTCAGACATGACCGCGATTTTGACCAAGGTTAAGCTGCTCAAGCCTGATCTTCTGGTTGTTTCGGGCCATTCAAAAGGTGCCGCGACTGCCGTGCGTCAGATCGGTGAGCAGAAAATTGCAGCGCCAATGATCGCAATGACACATTGTGAAGCTGCTGACGTAACCGGCAATTTCGGGGCATCTGCAAACGATATCCTGTGCTCGACCCAGTGGGCTGAAACGCTGACTTACGAGGATCCCATCTTCGGTACGGCCGCGAATTATGAAACTGAATTCAAGGCTGCTTATCCAGAATATGCAAAGAAGAAAGTCCCTTATCAGACTGCTCAGGCTTCTGCCGCGATCTATGTCTACAAGGATGCTTTTGAGCGCGCAGGTTCGCTGGACAAGGAGAAGGTGCGCGACGCTATCGCAGCAACCGACATGAAAACCTTCTATGGCGGTATCAAGTTCTCAGACGCTGGCAATAACATTGCCAAGCCCATGGTTCTGCGTCAGATCCAGGACGGCAAATACAATGTTGTCGCCCCGTCTGCGTTCGCCAGCCACAAGGTGAATTACCCACGCAAACCTGGTTCTTAAACACCGGGCTGACAATTGGGGGCCGGGCCAACCCGGTCCCCTTTTTTTAAGGCAGGTAGTCGCTGGAGAAGCCATCTGCAAAAGAGTGCTGACGCATGTCGGCTGTTCTTGTGTTCGGCGCTGGCCGGGCCTGGAAGGAGAGGCTGATCTATGGATCAGATATTGGGGAACATTGACCTGCTGATTCAGTTTCCGGTGGTCAATCTGAAAATCATTATCGACGGCATCATGATCGGGGCGCTCTTTGCGCTGGCCGCTTATGGACTGGCTCTGGTCTGGGGGGTGATGAACGTCAAAAACCTCGCACAGGGCGATTTCGTGATTGGCGGCGGTTATGTGTCATGGTGGCTGGCGACAACATACGGTCTGCACCCGCTGTTGGGAGTGCCTGTTGCCTTCGTGGTGATGTGGGGGATCGGCTGGCTGACCTACAAGCTGGTGATTTCACGCGTGATTGAGCGTGATCTGTTCACCTCTTTGCTGGCGACCTTTGGGCTGGCAATCATGTACGCTCAGATCATGAATTTGCTGTTCGGTTCAGACACCCAAAGCCTCGTGTTGGATGTCAGTGCCCTGGGGCTTCAAAACAACTATTATTTCGCTGACGGGTTGATTGACCTTCCCGCCGCCAAGGTGATCGGGGTTATTCTTGCCGCGATACTCGCTACCGGCGTGATCCTGTTCATGAAACGCAGCCGCATGGGGCAGGCGATCCGTGCCACGGCGCAGGATGCGCGTGCTGCGCGGGTGTTAGGCATTGATACTGAAAAGGTTTACGCATTTACCTTCTCGCTCAATTCAGCCATTTGCGGCGCCGCAGGAGCCATCATCGTGATGGTCTGGGTAATCCAGCCCTTCTACGGCATCACCTATTCGGTGCGGGCCTTTGTCATCGTTACTGCCGCTGGCCTGGGCAATTTGCCGGGCGTGATTGCTGCCGGTCTGGGTATCGGAGCGGCAGAACAATATGGCAGCCATATCTTTGGTATCGGTTATCAGCAGGCGATTGCCGTCATGCTGCTGCTGGCGGTTCTCGTTTACCGCCTGTTGCAGCAGAGACGTAACCGCCAGGTATTGCAGTAGAGGGGCCGATCATGAGTATGCAAAAAACCGGGTTTTACGGTGTGCTGTTGGCGATCATCGTCGCAGCGCCGTTCCTGTTTCCTGATTTCAGCACGCAGCTGGCCACACTTTGGCTGTTCATCATCGTTGCGATGACCTGGGACATGACGGGCGGTCAGATGGGTTACAACTCGCTGGGCAATATCTTCTTCTACGGAACGGGAATGTATGTTGCTGCGGTCATTGCCATCGCACTGGTCTATGATGTTGGCGAATATACGGGAGCTGCCGGTGGCGGGCGCTACGACTTCACCAATCAGCAGTACATTACCGGCTTTCTGCTGGGTACGTTGGGAGCGGGTGTATTCTGCGCTGTCAGCGCGTTCATATTGGGATATGTGCTGTTTGGTCTGCGCGGCCCGTATTTCGCGATTGGCACACTTGGCATGGCCATTGCTGCCGGCGAGCTGGTATCCAACTGGGATTGGGTTGGTGGCGGACAAGGCATCACGCTGCCGGTTTATGCGGGTGATTTTGACCAGACCAAGCTGTTCATCTATTTCGCCTTCGCAATAGTTGGTGTGATCCTCTTTATCTTTCTCAAATGGCTCTACAGCACCCGCTTTGGCGCTGCGATAAATGCTGTGCGTGATGACGAGGAAAAGGCTGAAGCAATGGGTCTGCAGACCCTGAAATACAAGCTCGTCACATGGTCGCTTTCAGCTTTCTTCATCGGCATGGTAGGCGGCATTTCGGCTTTTCAGCTGATCTCGTTTGAACCGCTGGAATCAGCGTATCAAACGATCAACCTGGGTATTTTCATGGTTGTCTGCGTGCTGCTTGGCGGCAAGGGCACACTCTGGGGGCCGATTGTTGGAGCCATCATGTTCCAGATCTTCAAGGAAGTGACCTGGAACTATTTTCTGGGCTGGCAATGGGTTGCGCTTGGCGCGCTGATCGTTGTCACAGTGGTTTATTTCCAGGACGGTCTGATGGGATGGCTGATGCACAAAAAACCTGAATGGTTTGGTGTTCGTGTCGAGAGTAAAGATGACACTGTCGCGGAGCCTGCCGAATGAGCATTATCGAAGTCTCCGGCGTTTCCAAATCTTATGGGGGCGTGAAAGCCAATCACGACATTTCAATGAGTGTCGAGAAGGGCGGAATCACAGGTCTGATAGGCCCCAACGGTTCCGGTAAAACAACCTTGTTCAATTCGATCGTCGGGTACCACCCGATTGACAAAGGATCGATCAAGTTTGAGGGCAAGGAAATATCCAGGATGCAGGTGCCGCAGATTGCCCGTCTCGGCCTGCTGCGCACCTTTCAGCAGACCCGCATTTATAGCGCAATGAACTGCGTTGATAACATGCTGATCTCACTGCCCATTCGCAAAATGCGGTTCATGGATAACTTCAAGCGGAACACGCCCGAAGACCATGAACGGGCCGACCGGTTGCTGGAATTTGTCGGGCTCTACGAAAAGCGCTTTTTGCGAGCCGGGTCGCTTTCATTTGGCCAGCAGAAGTTGCTCGAATTTGCCATGGCTCTGATGAATGAGCCAACGGTGTTGCTGCTCGATGAACCGACAGCAGGCATCAACCCGACGCTTATCAACGGCCTGATAGACCGTCTCAAACGCGCCAATTCAGAGTTTGGCATCACGTTGTTTATTATTGAGCACAACATGCGTGTCATCATGAATATGGCTGACTCGATTTACTGTCTGGCGCATGGCGAGATGCTTGCGTCGGGATCGGCGGATGAAGTGCAAAACGATCAGCGCGTTATCGATGCTTACCTGGGAGCCCATTAAATGAGTGAGACAGGTAAAACCAACGATCCCGCAACGGAAAAATCGATCTCAGGCTACGGCTCCGGTGGTGTGGATACCGTCATATCGGTTGAGGATGTTAACCGGCAGGCCCGGGAAATGTCGGTGGAAGTCCCGGTCGAGCAACTCGATGCCCTTGTCGGCGGTGACCCGTATGTGACGATTGAAGATTTGCGTGCCGGCTATGGCAAGATGGAGATCCTGCACAACATCAATTTGCGTGTTGGCCGCAAGCAGTCCCTTTGCCTCATCGGGCCGAACGGAGCCGGCAAGTCGACCATTCTCCATGCCATTTTTGGCTTCAACAACATCTTCTCCGGCAAAATCAAAATTGGCGATGGTGAAGAAAAGGCTGATGTTACGAAGCTTTCGCCAAACCAGAAGCTCTCGCAGGCCGGTATCGCCTATATTCTTCAGGACAAATCCGTTTTTCCTGGAATGACGGTGGAAGAAAACCTCTGGATGGGCGGGTTTTTGAAGGATGAGGTTGCTGAGGCCAAGCAGGCCGCCGAGATGATTTTCGACAAATATCCGCGTCTGGCAGCACGCCGTAAACATCTTGCGAAAGTTCTGTCCGGGGGTGAGCGCCGTCTGCTGGAGATTTCGCGTGCGCTGGTTATGAACCCGGAAGTGCTGCTGGTGGATGAACCATCTATCGGTCTGGAACCCCGGTTCATCGATATGGTTTTTGAGATCCTGCATGGGCTGCAACATGATGACGGGAAGACCATCATCATGGTTGAGCAGAACGCCAAGAAGGGTCTGGAGTTTGCCGATATTGGTTATGTTCTGGTGAGCGGCGAAATCGCGATTGCCGGCAAGGGCGACGAGTTGCTCGCCAATCCAAAAGTGGGACAGTTGTTCCTCGGCGGCTAACCGTCGAACTATTCTGGCTTACCGGGTCCTGCGGGCCGCGACGAACAATAGACCGGCGCCCAAAAGGGTCAGTGCGAGAACCATCATCAACATGGTCTGGTAACCGGCGACCTGCCAGATCAAAGCACCGGTGAACGGCGCCACCGCTGTTCCCAGCATGAACAACCCGCCAATCCGCCCGGAGATTAGTCCGAAATTCTGTGAACCCAACAGCTCGCGGGTCATGACGGGGCGCACAATGCTGGTGACGCCGTAAGCGGCCCCGTGAAAAATGACAAAGACCAGCACCAGCGTCAGATTTGCCCCGGCCGCCATGAGTGCGAGCGCGGCAAGGATCATGCCGCAAAAGCAGGCAAAGGTAGTCATAAGCGTTGTGGTGCGCTTTTCCATGAGCAGCATGACGATGCGTCCTGTCACCTGCATTGGCCCGATAAGCGATGCGGCCAGAACAGCGCTTGCTGTCATCACACCCCGTTCGGCGAGCAGCGGCAGCAGGTGGGTGATGATCATCCCGTGGTTCAGTGCGATCAAGGTAAAAGCAATGGCCAGCGGCCAGAACGGTCCCCGGCCGACCTGATTTGAACCCGGTCGCGCCTCATTTGCTTCCCAGTCGGGAACAATGGCTGAAAGCTTGCGAAGGCCAATCCAGGTTGAGGGCAGGGTCAGTGCGCAAATCAGCCCTGCAAAAACAATGACCGCGTTGCGCCAGCCGATTGATGCGGCCAGAAGAGCAGCGGTGGGGTAAGAGACTGTCCCGGCAAGACCCGCGACCAGCGTGACACGTGTGATGGCATTTTTCGCGTCGTTTCCAAGATGCCGGACCAACAGGGCAAAACAGGGTTCATAGAGACTTGCGGCCATGCATAAGCCCAGGACGAACCAGACCATATAAAATTGCCAGAGTGATGTGACTTGCGATAGCGCCACCAGGGCCAGTGCGGCTACAACCGCCCCACCCAGCATGAAGCCTTTTCCCCTTCCATTATCGATGAAACGTCCCATGGCGGGGGATGCAACCGCAGCTACCAGCAGGGCCAGTGTAAACGCGCCCGTCAATTCAGGCTTGGACCATCCGGTTTCGTGTTCCCAGACCGGCAATAGCGCAGGAAAGAGATAGAAAATCGCCGCCCAGATCATTGTCTGTCCGATGGCCAGTGGCCAGACAATGGCGTGGTATCGGCAAGGTTTTTTATGCTTGGTCAACGAAAATACTGAATGCAATGGTGCTCGATGCTCAAGACTGCCATAGCAGACACAACGACAACAGCGGTTGGCTGAAGATAGTGTTGTGCTTGCCACAGCGACTGCCTTCTCCATCGCATTCTTTCCTGCAACAATGACGGGAAGCGAAAGGGTGGGTTCGACTTATGTATCTTGGTCTTGATCTCGGCACTTCCGGTGTCAAAGCATTGCTGATGGATGCCGATCAAAAGGTCATCACCTCGGCAACGGCCCCCCTGGAAGTTTCGCGACCGCAATCCGGCTGGTCCGAGCAGGATGCTGATTCATGGCTTTTTGCCACAGGGGCCGCTCTTGACGAAGTGAAGCGAAGCCATGGACCGCAACTGGCTTTGGTAAAGGGCATCGGGTTTTCAGGTCAGATGCATGGGGCAACGCTGCTTGATGCCCAGGATCAGGTGCTTCGCCCCTGTATTTTGTGGAATGATGCCCGCAGTCACAAGGAAGCAGCGCACCTCGATGCCGATCCGAAATTTCGGCAGGTTTCAGGCAATATCGTCTTTCCCGGTTTCACCGCTCCAAAACTGGTCTGGGTAAAAAATAACGAACCAGATATCTTCAAAAGAGTGTCTAAAGTCCTGCTGCCAAAAGATTATTTGCGCTTATGGCTGACTGGAGAACACGTGTCGGAAATGTCCGATGCGGCCGGTACAAGCTGGCTTGATGTTGAAAAACGGGCATGGTCGCCTGAACTTCTGCAAGCAACCAATCTGGACGAATCCCACATGCCGCGCCTTGTGGAGGGCAGCGACGTTTCTGGCACCTTGCGTGCAGAGCTTGCATCACGCTGGGGTATGGGTGGCAACGTTGTCGTGGCGGGAGGAGCCGGAGATAACGCCGCTTCCGCAATCGGCCTGGGTACAATTGCCCCGGGTTCGGCGTTTGTATCGCTGGGAACCTCTGGCGTGTTATTTGCATCCAACGCCTCTTATCTGCCCAATCCTGAAAGTGCGGTACACACATTCTGCCATGCTGTTCCAAACACCTGGCACCAGATGGGGGTCTTCCTGTCAGCGACGGATTCGTTGAATTGGTGGTCCGGGGTGGCGGACCGGTCGCCGCAGGAACTGACAACAGAACTGGGTGATGAAGTTATATCACCGACCGGTCTGACCTTCTTGCCTTATCTGGCCGGTGAGCGAACACCCCACAATGACGCCAGGGTTCGGGGTGCATTTGTTGGTCTCGACCATGCTCATGACCGCCGGGAGATGACCCGGGCCGTGCTGGAAGGTGTTGCGTTTGCACTTCGCGATTCCCTTGAAGCGCTGAAAATGGCGGGCACTGATCTTGATCGCGTGATGGCCGTGGGCGGCGGAACCCGCTCAACCCATTGGTTGCAGATCGTTGCCAATGCGCTCAATCTGCCGCTTGATCTTCCCAGGGATAGTGATTTTGGAGCAGCATTCGGCGCCGCACGATTGGGCCTTTTGGCGGCTGAGGGGGCTGATCCTGCAATAGCATGCACTGCCCCACCGATTGCCCGCAGTTTCGAACCAGACGCAACTTTACAACCAGCCTACGAGGCTTCCTATCAGCGCTACCGCGCTCTCTACCCCGCACTTTCAGGAGCAATTTCATGACGACCGGTTTTTTTGGTGACACGACAAAGATCCCCTTTGAGGGGCCGCAAAGCACCAACCCGCTAGCCTTCCGCCACTATGATCGCGATGAGATGGTCGCTGGTAAACGCATGGAAGATCACCTGCGCTTCGCCGTATGTTATTGGCACAATTTTTGCTGGCCGGGCAGCGACCCTTTCGGGGGGCAAACCTTTGAGCGGCCTTGGTTTGCTGATGCTATGGGCGATACGATCGAGGCAGCCAAACTGAAAGCGGATGTGGCTTTCGAGATGTTTACGGCGCTGGGCGTGCCCTATTTTTGTTTTCACGATGCGGATGTGCGTCCGGAAGGGGCGGACTTTGCTGAAAACACCCGCAATCTGGAAGAAGTTGTCGACTACTTTCAGCAAAAAATGGCGGATACGGGCATCAAGCTGCTTTGGGGGACCGCCAACCTGTTTTCCCATCGCCGCTACATGTCCGGTGCAGCCACCAACCCTGACCCGGAAGTCTTTGGTTTTGCGGCTGCCACTGTCAAAACCTGCATCGACGCCACGCACAAACTTGGCGGTGAAAACTATGTTTTATGGGGTGGGCGTGAGGGCTATGAAACCCTGCTCAACACTGATCTGAAGCGTGAAGACGATCAGTTGGGCCGTTTCCTCAATATGGTGGTCGACTACAAACACAAGATCGGTTTTGCAGGAACAATCCTGTTGGAACCCAAGCCGCAGGAGCCGACCAAGCACCAGTATGACTACGACGTTGCCACCGTCTATGGCTTTTTGAAGCGCCATGGGCTGGAAAAAGAGGTCAAGGTCAATATCGAACAGGGGCATGCGATTCTGGCTGGACATACGTTCGAGCATGAACTGGCACTCGCAAATGCTTTAGGCATTTTAGGGTCCATAGATATGAACCGCAATGACTACCAATCCGGCTGGGATACTGATCAGTTCCCCAACAATGTTCCTGAAATGGCGCTGGCTTATTATCATATCCTTCAGGGTGGCGGGTTCACCACCGGTGGCACAAATTTTGATGCCAAACTGCGCCGCCAGTCGCTACAGCCGGATGATCTGCTCATGGCTCATATTGGAGGTATGGATTGCTGCGCGCGCGGGCTAAAGGCTGCGGCTGCGATGATTGAGGACAAGGCATTGTCTGACCCGCTTGAGCAGCGTTATGCCGGGTGGTCGCAGGAAGGGCCACAAAAACTGCTTGCGGGCCACTGGTCCCTGGACGAAGTCGTAAAATGGGTGGAGGCCGCAAATATCAATCCGCAACCCGAAAGCGGACGTCAGGAAATGCTGGAAAACATTGTCAACAGATATGTCTGACAAAAGCAGTGAGGGCCCGGGCAGGCATAAACTGAAGACCATGAAATACGGTCAAAACGCCCCCTGTCTCAGCGCAACACGAGTGAATATCAAAGACAAGGACCTCAACTCCCGGCTGGAGAACGCCGTGGCAACCCGATTGTTTCACCGATACGCAGAAGATGTTTTTCGGCCTTGGGTGTCGGTGCTGCCAAAAACCGGTCACGCTGTTCCACGATAGGTTCTCCGGTCAGTGCAAATGTGCCCCAATGCATGGGGATGATATCTGATGCGCCCACCGCTCGAGCCAGAGCTACGGCTTCCTCCGGTGTGGCGTGCTCGCCTTTTTCCACATGTCTTGGCGTGTATCCGCCAATCGGAACCACGGCGATCTGATGAACGCCGAGGCGTTTACGGATCTGATGGATAAAGGAACCTGCCGCGGAATCTCCAGCAAAGTAAATTTTTCTGCGGCCGGTGTTTAAAGACCATCCGCCCCAAAGCGCTCGATTTTCATCAAACAAACCACGCTGGGACGAGTGGATCGCAGGCAGCGCGGTAACAGCCAGTTTTCCCAGATTGTTTTCTTCAAACCAGTCAGCCTCAACGATGTCGGTGAACCCTGCCTGCCGGACTGTCCTTGCATTCCCCAGAGGAATGAACACGCGTGATTTCGGGTTGCGCTTTGCCAGTTTGGCCAGGGACGGGAAATCCGTGTGGTCATAGTGATTGTGGGACAGCAGGATTGCATCGATGGGCGGAAGATCTTCGATCTCCAATCCCGGCGGTATCAGTCGTTTTGGTCCGATGGGCGGTATGGGCGTGGCGTAGTTTGAAAAAACCGGATCCGTCAGCAGCCATTTCCCCCCCGCACGAATTAGAAACGTGGAGTGACCGATCCATGTCACCGCAACAGGGTGGTTTCTGGAAAGTGACAGTGATTTTCTTGCCAGTGGCGGAGCCAGCACGTGATTGGCGGGGAGCTTGGCCGTTCGACGATAGGGGTCCAAAGCAAGGTCTGTCCAACGACCGCCGGGGCTTGGCGTGAACCGTCCTGTATTTCTGAAATGCCTGCCGTCATGATGGGCTTTTGCCTTTGGGGTCACATAGGCAACGCCGTTTTTGGTGAGCGGCGATCCCGGTCCGGCACAGGCCGCAACCAGCAATGATAAAAGTGCCAATACGATGTTGCGTTGCATTCCCATCCCGATTCCCTGAAACATCAACACCGCTTAGGCCAGAATGGTGATACGCATTTCAAAATTTGATTTTTATCATTCACAGCTTGTTGCACGTAATCAGCGCTCAGTGGGCAGCAGTGCAGCAAACTCTGTTTAGCTTGTAAATTTCTCGTAGCGTTAAAGTTAAAGTTGAAGTTGAGGTGAAAAAACTGATCTGTCCTAGTCGGTTTTGGGCTGATGCACTTCGATCACATTCCCGTCCGGGTCATAAAAGAATATTTGCTGCCACCCGGCAACGGCATCATTGCCCCAGTCGGAATAGTCAATTCCATGTTCTTCGAGATGTTTCCTGAAAGCGTCAAGATCATCGGTCCGGTAAGCGATATGCCCGCGCGCAAGCGGGTTGACGACCTGGCCGGTCCTGAAACCCAGCGCCATATCCTTTTGTGCCAGATGCATCTGAATTGTACCATCGGTAACAAAGGCGACATCGCCGACAATGCCGGTTTCCTTGTTGAGCGGCGGCAGCTGGCTTTCAGACTCAGCGGCCAAACCGATGATATTGCGGTAAAAATTGTCCATCTCTCTTACGTTGGTCGTCGCGAGATTGACATGGTGGAGTTCGAGTTTCATGGCGTGAGATTGTCTCAACAGGTTTGGGAAGGCAAGGCCGCGAGTCGGCTTGTTCAAAGTCTCATGGGTTGTGCGGCAAGATCACGCACGAGAGCAGGAAACTGTGGTTTGCTCTCCCAAACGGGTTGCGCCTGAACATTACCCTGATCGCGGAGCGACCGGAGCCTTGAGCGCCAATGCGTTAACCGTCGATACCTTGATCGCAACACCTGGCACTCTTCATATTGACCTGGGTGAACGAGCGATGCACATGATAAAATCAAAGCCGTAGGACCCTGGACGCTGCCTGTGATTGATTTCAGTGCCATCAAAACAAAATTCTATATCCCGGAAGGGCTGATCTATCTCAATGGCAATTCGCTTGGGCCTTTGCCCAGAGCGGTAAAGGACCATGTCAATTCCATCATTCAGGATGAATGGGGTGAATTGATCATACGGGCATGGAATAACGCCGGTTGGATGGACATGCCACGCCGGGTTGGCGACCGTGTTGGACACCTGATTGGCGCGCCCGCAGGCTCGGTCGTGATGGGCGACACTTTATCGATCAAAGTCTATCAGGCGCTGGCTTCTGCGTTGGAAATGCGGCCGGAGCGAAAAATCGTCCTGTCCGATACCGGCAATTTCCCCACCGATCTCTACATGGCGGAAGGTCTGATGCGGTCGCTGGACAAGGGGCATCAGCTGCAGATGGTCGAGCCGGAAGATGTTGAAACTGCTCTCAACGATGATGTTGCAGTATTGATGCTGACCCAGATCGACTACCGCACGGGCAGAATGCACGATATGGCTGCTTTGACCCGCAAGGCTCATGATGTGGGAGCCCTGGTGATCTGGGATCTGGCCCATTCAGCAGGCGCTGTTCCCGTTGATCTTGCCGGGTGCAATGCCGATTTCGCCGTGGGATGCACCTATAAATATCTCAACGGCAGCCCCGGCGCGCCGGCATTTATCTATGTGCGACCCGATCTGGCTGATGTGGCGCAACCGGCTCTTTCGGGATGGCTCGGCCATGAAGCGCCCTTTGCGTTTGATCTTGATTATCGGGCCGGAGAAGGGATCGACCGTTTTCGTGTTGGCACGCCGCCCGTGCTGCAACTATCAGCGCTGGATGCTTCTCTCGATATCTGGGAGGGCATTGATATGGCTGATGTCAGAATGAAGTCGATTGAATTGACTGAGCTGTTTATTCACGAAATTGAACGCCGTTGTCCCATGCTGACGTTGGCCAGTCCTCGTAATCCTGAACTACGTGGGTCGCAGGTGTCTTTGCATTTTGAACAAGGATATGCGGCCATGAAGGCGGCAATCGCCAGAGGTGTCATCGGAGATTTTCGCGCACCAAACATCATGCGTTTCGGTTTTACCCCCTTATACATTGATGAGGCCGATGTGATGAAAGCGGTCGAGATCATCGACAATGTGATGAGCACCAGAGCCTGGGATTGCGAGGAATACCGCATTCGGCAGGCCGTAACTTGATTCATCGTCCATCATTGCACCATGACGCTCGCTGCACTATTCACCACTTCAATGAGATTTGACTGCGCGCGTCTGTTTCGCCGCAGAGATAAGGCCCGGCTTTGAGTGCTTTTTTGATTGCGACCCGTAAGAGTACCATGGCTCTGGCTCAGACCAACGAGGTCGCCAGCCGGTTGCGGGTGGTTATACCGGGAATTGAGGTCGGTATTGCTGAAAACGAACCCCGTGGTGATCGTGATCAGGTCAGCAAGCTTGATCGCCATGGTGGCAAGGGCGGTGCATTTGTCGCCGAAATTCGAGCCGATGTGCTGGCCGGACGGTGTCAGTGTGCGATGCACTCTCTCAAGGATATGCCGGGAAACGAAGAAGTGCCGGGACTGGTGATCGCAGCTTATCTAAAGCGCGATGACCCAACAGACTCACTTGTCCTCAAGCCCGGTCTGACGATGGACGAATTGAAAAGCGAGGGGGGAGCAGGATACAGGCTTGGCACAAATTCGGTGCGCCGTGCGGCCCTTATCAGTAAGCTGTTTCCCGATATCGAAGTTATCCATTTCCGTGGTGCAGCTGATACCCGCATCAACAAGCTGGACAAGGGGCTTCTTCAGAATTTGCCTGATGGGTCGCAGGTGGGACCCGCTGATGCCATTCTGCTCGCAACTTCCGGCCTGTCGCGCGTTGGTATGGCGGATCGTATTTCCTACAGTTTCAGCACCGGCGAAATGCTGCCGGCCGTTGGGCAGGGCATTGTTGCCGTTGAATGCGCTGCTGATGACTGGAAAACCCGCGAACAGCTGGCGAAGATTGATAACGCCGAAGCACGCTCCTGTGCGGAAGCGGAGCGTGAGGTGCTGTGGGTGCTGGACGGTCATTGCAATTCACCCATTGCCGCTCATGCCGTGCTGGAAAACGGTGAGATGCACCTCAGTGCTGCGGTGATGACATTGGATGGTAAAACAATTTTGCGCCATGACGCGACCGGCGAGGCCGATTACCCCCGCGAGCTTGGCCGCAGGGTCGGACTGGCATTGGTTGAACAGGGAGCCATGAAAATCATCAATGCGACGCGCGTCTGACAACCTTATGCGTTGACACCCAAACTCCATCTGGCAGACAGTTGGTGGCAGGACTTAGACATATTCTTGGAAAATCACGGCTATGAAAGACCTTACGCCGGATCGTTCATCCCTCGATCCAATTGAAATTGCGTCGCGCGATGAGATCGAAGCTTTGCAACTGGAACGGCTGAAGTGGTCGCTAGCCCATGCCTATGCGAATGTTCCCCACTATACCAGGAGTTTTGATGCAGCCGGAGTGCATCCCGACGACCTTAAATCGCTGTCCGATCTGTCCAAGTTTCCGTTCACGCTGAAAAGCGATCTGCGTGACAATTACCCCTTTGGCATGTTTGCCGTCCCCCGCGAGCAGATAGTTCGCATCCATGCGTCTTCCGGGACCACCGGCAAGCCAACCGTCGTTGGTTATACCGCAAAGGACATCGACACATGGGCAACCTGTGTTGCACGCTCCATGCGCGCCTCGGGAACGCGACCGGGAGACATGGTTCATGTTGCCTATGGTTATGGGTTGTTCACCGGCGGGCTGGGCGCTCACTATGGGGCTGAAAAACTTGGCTGCACCGTCGTTCCTGTCGGCGGCGGTATGACGGCACGGCAAATCACGCTGATCAATGATTTCAAACCGAGCACAATTATGGTGACGCCCTCTTACGCGCTGTCGCTGCTGGATGAGTGCCGGAATCAAGGCATTGATCCGCGTGATACATCCTTGGATGTCGGCATATTTGGTGCGGAGCCGTGGACCAATGCCATGCGTCGCGAGATTGAAGAAGCCTTCGATATGCACGCGGTGGATATTTATGGCCTGTCCGAGGTGATAGGGCCTGGCGTTGCCAATGAGTGCGTCGAAACCAAAGACGGTCCTACCATCTGGGAGGACCATTTTTTCCCTGAGATCATCAATCCGGAAACCGGAGAGCCGGTGCCGGATGGTGAGATGGGCGAACTGGTTTTCACGTCGCTGACCAAAGAGGCGTTTCCGATCATCCGGTATCGCACACGTGATCTTAGCCGTCTCCTGCTGGGTACGGCCCGGTCCATGCGACGGATGGAAAAAATTACCGGGCGGTCGGATGACATGATCATCCTGCGTGGGGTCAATGTGTTCCCGACCCAGATCGAAGAACAGCTGATGAAGGTGGACGCCCTTGCACCCCATTTTCAAATTGAGCTGGTTCGTGATGACCGTATGGACGCGATGATTATTCATGTCGAAGCCTGCAAAAGCGGAACCGATCAGGAGTCCCGGAACGTTGCCGCTGGCGAGCTGGCCCAACGTATCAAGGACGTGATTGGCATTACTGCCAGGATAGTTGTTGAAGAAGAGGGGCAGGTTGCGCGCAGTGAAGGTAAAGCCCAGCGTGTCATCGATAACAGACCCAAAGGATAGGCTTGATGGCGCTGGCCATACCTTTTGACAACAGCTATGCCCGACTGCCTGATCGGTTTTACGCCCGTCTCGATCCAAAACCTGTGCCTGATGCCAATTTGATACGGCTCAATGAACCTCTGGCGCGCCATCTCAATCTCGATCCCGCAAACCTGGCTTCGCCCGATGGAGTTGCGCTGCTTGCAGGAAACGATGTGGCGGATGGTTCCGAACCTCTGGCCATGGCCTATGCAGGGCAGCAGTTTGGCAATTGGTCCCCACAACTGGGCGATGGAAGGGCATTGTTGCTGGGAGAGGTGATTGACCGCGACGGAACGCGCCACGATATCCAGCTCAAAGGTTCCGGGCCAACTCCGTTCTCGCGTATGGGCGATGGCCGCGCATGGCTGGGGCCGGTGTTGCGTGAGTATATTGTTAGTGAGGCCATGGCGGCGCTTGGAATTCCCACGACCCGCGCTTTGGCGGCTGTTTCGACAGGTGAGAATGTTATCCGGGAAGCCGCTTTTCCAGGCGCGGTTCTCACGCGTGTTGCGACAAGCCATGTGCGCGTAGGCACTTTCCAGTATTTCGCCATCAGACAGGATACAGACGGGCTTAAGACGCTGGCCGATTATTGTATCGATCGGCTCTATCCTAAGGCGCGCGAGGCACCAAACCGGTATGCGGCCCTGCTGGACTATGTTGTACAGGCACAGGCAGAGCTGGTCGCGCGTTGGATGAATGTCGGCTTTATCCACGGCGTTATGAACACCGACAACATGACGATTTCCGGTGAGACCATTGATTACGGTCCCTGTGCCTTCATGGATGATTTTTCACCGGGCAGGGTGTTCAGCTCTATCGATGAGCAGGGACGCTATGCTTATGGCAACCAGCCCCGCATCGCACAATGGAACCTTGTTTCACTGGCGCAGACTTTTCTGCCCCTGCTGAGCGATGACAACGAAGCGGCCGTTGCTGAGGCACAAAAGATAATTGATGCTTTCCCGGACCGTTATGACCAGGCCTTTCAGGCTGGCTTGAATGCAAAATTGGGGTTGCGAGAAATTCGCGACGGCGATCCTGAACTTGCTCAGGACCTGTTGGCCATCATGGCGCAGCAATCTGCCGATTTCACCAACACCTTTCGCGCGCTCTTTCACTATGATGAAAACAGGCAAGACGTGCAAAACCATTTGAAGACTTCAACTGAACTCGATGACTGGCTGAATAAATGGCAAAGCCGGTTGAAGGCAGAAGGCGGTGCTTTAAAGGACAGCAAGGAAATCATGCGGCAGGCAAATCCAGCCTTCATTCCCCGCAATCATCGTATTGAAGAGGTTATTGCTGCCGGATTGAAGAACGATTTCGAGCCACTTTCAAATCTGCTGGACGTTCTCGCACGCCCCTATGAAGATCAGCCCGAAAATACAGTCTATGCTGACCCTCCGCAGCCCGAGCAGGTCGTTCAGGCGACATTCTGTGGAACCTGAGGGCTGATTGCAGCATGTCTACCCGCTTTTTTTCAGACAAGAACAGACCGGTTCATCTGGGACCTTATCCGCTGGAACGTCTGGCACGAACGGAAATTGCGCCATCTTTAGAGACTGTGCCCCCCATGCAGGCTGTTTCCTTCAGCCGGCCTGATGCGCCGCACAACATTGTCAACGCGATGGCTGAATATCAGGCGATGCTGGATGCTATCCGCGATGGATTGGTTGCTACAGTGCGGTCAGATACGCCGGATGATTTGCTGAAAAGAGCCAATCATCTCAAAGGGTTTGGCTATTTCTGCGATGCATCCATGGTGGCAACCTGCGAAATTCAGGATGCTATGCTGTTGGATTCAGCCCTGCGCAACCCCGAAATTGATGAACTCGCCGAGGCTTTGCGAACACGCCAGACGACCACCCTTGCTGCTGGTATTGATATGATCATGGCGGATCTCAAGGAGTCCATGGATGCGCCGCCCAGTTCCATCACCGGCCATACCCATGCGATTGTCTTCTTATACGAATATCCCCGCGATCCGGAACCTGATGAACAAGGGGCTGAATGGATAGAAGATGCGCAGAACGCCCGGGCCTGCCTGCGCTCTGCAGAAACGGCGGTCGTGATTGCCAACTATCTGCGCCTGCTTGGTTACGATTCCCGTGCTCATACGGGCGCCACCTCTGATGTTGACCTGAACCGGCTTTCGGTTGCTGCCGGTTTGGCAACCGTTGAAGATGGTCTTTTGGTCAATCCTTATGTTGGTTCCCGGTTTGGCGTTGCTGCAGTTACCACCAACTATGCCATTGCGGCAGACAAACCACTGGTGCCGCTGGATGAACAACCAAGACTGAAGACACATGGTGTGGCTTGGAAGCTGGGAGTAGGCTTTGCCAAAAATGCCTTCAACCGGGAGGCATTTGCAAACCGCCGCTATGTTGACGGTGAGCATCCCTTTGAGAAGCTGAAGCGGGTTGATCAACCGACCACATTCATCGATGAACCAAACGTCGCCAGAGTCCCCAAAAGAGCCGATATGTTTGCGCGCGCCCAGTTCGGTGACATGGGCAAGAAGAATCAGGAGGCGGCCACCAACGGGCTTTATGCTCGAAAGGCTGCGCCATCCATGGGGCAGCGCAGGGCGTTGGGCGCTCTTGTTCTTCTTCAGGATGGGGAGCCGGACACAAAAAAGGTTCCAAGCGAACCGCAACGTCATGCGGACCTGATCAAAGCAACATCGTATTTTCTGGGCATCGATGCCGTGGGCATTTCGCGCTGCCCGGACTGGACATGGTATTCCCACGATGCTCTTGGAGAAGAGATAGACCCGCCGCATGATCAGGCAATCTCCATGATTGTCGACCAGGGCCATGAGACCATGGAAGGGGCCTCCGGCGATGACTGGATTTCCGTTGCCCAGTCCATGCGGGCCTATTTGCGGTTTTCGGTCCTGGGTGGAGTGATCGCAAAACAAATCCGCAATCTTGGCTATTTGGCAAAGGCGCATACGGTTCTGGACGGAACGGTGCTGCAACCCCCGTTGCTGCTGTTATCGGGTCTGGGCGAGGTAAGTCGCATAGGCGAGGTTATCCTGAATCCGTATCTTGGCCCGCGGCTGAAATCCGGTGTTGTCACAACCAACCTGCCGCTTGCCCATGACAAACCTATCGATTTTGGCCTGCAAAAATTTTGTGAGAGCTGCAATAAATGCGCCCGTGAGTGCCCGTCAGGTGCGATAACCGCTGGTCCAAAGCTGATGTTTAACGGGTATGAAATCTGGAAATCCGACAGCCAGAAATGCGCGACTTACCGGATCACAACACCCGGCGGCGCGATGTGTGGGCGTTGCATGAAAACCTGCCCGTGGAATCTTGAGGGTCTGTTTGCTGAAAAACCGTTTCGCTGGGCGGCGATGAACATGCCTTCGACCGCTCCGTTGCTGGCGAAGCTTGATGATGTGGTCGACAACGGCGCATTGAACCCAATCAAGAAATGGTGGTGGGATCTCGAATTGCAGGATGATGGCCGGTATGCGCCAACCGACAAACCGGTAAACGAGCGCGATCTGCAAAAGGATCTTGATCTCAAATATGAAGATCAGACCCTTGCGGTCTATCCCGCGCCGCTCGCTCCCCATCCATGGCCTTTCCCGTTCCCCATGGAGCGCGAGAAGGGTATCGAAGCCTATCAGGCGTTGATCACCGCGCAGGAATACAAGATCAAGCTCGCCCGTGGCGAAGAAGACATGATCCACCGTTTCCTTGCCGAAGGAGACGCGCCCGTGGTTCGGGTTGAGGTGACCAGGGTTGAGAAAATGACCGATGATGTCACCAAATATGAGTTCTCGTCGCTTGATGGCGCACCGCTGCCGGAGTGGCAGGCCGGAGCCCATCTCGACATCGTGGTCGCGCCAGAGTTTTTGCGGCAATATTCCATGTCTGGCGATCCGTCTGACCGGACAAAATATCAGATTGGCGTGTTGCGGGAGGATGCCGGGCGCGGCGGGTCGCAACTGATGCACCGCATCTTCTCAAAGGGGCGAAAGATATTCGTCTCAAAGCCGATCAATCATTTCCCTTTAGAAAAGGATGCCAGGCGAACCTTCCTGATGGGGGGAGGGATAGGTATCACGCCCATGATTGCGATGGCCCATGAGGCTCACAGGGCCGGTATTAATTTTGAACTACATTATTCAGCGAAGTCGCGCGATGAGGCTGGATATCTTGAAGATCTGGACACTTTCGAATGGAAGGACAACGTGCACCTGCATTTTTCCGATGATGGAAGCCGTGCTGATTTGTCGGCAATCCTTGGCGATTACCGCGATGGCGACCATGTTTATACCTGCGGCCCTGATCGGTATATGAGCAGCGTTGTCGAGGCAGCGCAGCAGTCAGGGTTCCCTGAAGAGGCACGCCACCTGGAGTATTTCTCGCTGCCAGAAGTGCCTGACTATGTAGACCATGATTTCACCATCAGACTGGCTCGTTCGGGCCAGGAAATTGATGTGCCGGCGGATCGCATTGCAACCGATGTGCTCCTTGAAAACGGCATCAAGGTTGACGTTAAATGTTCTGACGGTCTTTGTGGCGTGTGCAAATGTGGTCTCATCTCAGGGGATGTGGAACACCGCGATTTTGTTTTGTCGACGGCACAACGCAAGGAGGCCGTTATTCTTTGCCAGTCCCGAGCCGCAAAGCCCGGTGGCGTCATTGAGATTGATCTTTAGACCTCTGCCATGACGGATTATCGCACACAGGTCGCTATCATCGGTTCAGGACCGTCCGGTCTGTTGCTCGGTCAATTGCTGACCAATGCCGGGATCGACAATATTATTATCGACCGGGTGAGTAAGGATTATATCCTGTCGCGTGTGCGGGCCGGGGTGCTGGAATGGGGAACAGTTTCCATGCTGGAACAGGCCGGTATTGCTGACCGGTTGCACCGGGAAGGACTTCCCCACAATGGTTTCGCCATGGCCTTTTCAGGCCGTACAGAACGCATCGATATGGCGGATCTTGTTGGCAAAAAGGTCATGGTCTATGGCCAGACAGAAGTTACCCGTGATCTTATTAAAGCGCGTGAACAATCCGCAGCTCTGTCGATCTACAACACCGAAGATGCACAACCTGCAGGTTTCGACGGTTCATCTGCGCACATAACATTCCAAAAAGATGGGGTTTCCCACCGCATTGATTGCGATTTTATCGCCGGGTGTGACGGCTATCATGGCCCCAGCCGCAAGGCCGTACCCCAAAGTGCAATACAAACCTTTGAACGGGAATATCCTTTCGGCTGGCTGGGCGTTCTGGCCGAGGTTCCGCCAGCGAGCCACGAACTGATTTACGCCAACCATCCCCGGGGCTTTGCCCTTTGTTCCATGCGCTCCAACGTGCGATCCCGTTATTACATTCAGTGTGCTCTCGATGACAAAGTTGATGCCTGGTCGGATGATGCGTTCTGGGATGAATTGCGTCGCCGCCTTCCACGCGAAGCAGCAGAAGCGGTGACAACAGGACCGTCCTTTGAAAAATCCATCGCCCCGCTGCGGTCTTTTGTTGCCGAACCCATGCGTTTTGGACGCCTTTTCCTTGTCGGCGACGCTGCACATATTGTGCCGCCCACAGGCGCAAAGGGGCTGAATCTGGCGTTCAGCGATGTCCACTATCTGTTTAACGGTTTGCAAGAGCACTACTTCGAGAAGTCGGACACCGGCATCGATGCCTATTCGCAAAAGGCGCTGGAAAGAGTGTGGAAAGCGGTCCGGTTTTCATGGTGGATGACCACCAGCCTGCATCGCTTTCCCGAAACCGGCGAGTTTGGCCAGCGTATTCAGGAGGCTGAACTCGCCTATCTCGCCAGCTCCCGCGCGGCCCAGACGGCTCTTGCAGAAAACTATGTAGGGCTTCCATTTTAGCGGGGAAAGGGAACTTTCGTCTCCGCCTGGTTGAACTGGCCGGTATCAGTGTGGGCACAATATCATTGCAAAATACGCGGCGGCGTGGTTTTGCGAAAGTGATCAAAATACTATCTTGGTCGACAGGCCCATGGTTGTGAGGGGCCTTCGCCAAAAAATGTCAGGTCTTGTGGTTTCGACCAGTTAGTCCTTACAACTTGAACAATAAACGGTTTGCACCCAGCAGACCGCTTCTGGAACAAAGAACGAGAGGTTGTCATGGTTCTTTCGCAGGTATTGGCTGAGAAGGCTGCCGTTGAAAAAGAGATGCCGGTCAAAGACCGCTGGACAGCAAACACGGTTTTTCAGTTGCTGTCCCAGACTGCGGCAAACCATGGCGCAACTCCCGCTCTCAGCTTCCAGTTGAAATCCGGACCAAAGGACAAGGCTGAGACCCATTCATGGAATGATCTGAAACGCCGCACCACACAGGCCGCTAACCTGTTCCATTCGCTTGGTATTGGTGAGAATGATGTGGTGGCCTTTCTGCTGCCAAGCATGAACGAGACCGTTATCACCATTATGGCGGGGATGACGGCTGGTATTGTCAGTCCCATCAACCCGTTGCTCGAAGATGATCATATTGCCGCACTGTTGCGGCAAACCAAGGCCAAAGTGCTGGTCACGCTAAAGCCGTTTCCCAAAACCGATCTGGCACAAAAAGCCGCCGCGGCTGCCGCGATGGCACCCAATGTCGAGACAATTGTCGAAATCGATCTGCTTCGCCATTTAAACCCACCGCTTAGTTGGATCGTGCCCTTTATTCGCCCCAAGGTCCCGTCCACGCACTCCGCGCGCATGGTGGATTTTGAAACTGCGCTGGCGGCACAAAACGGCGATAAACTGAACTTTGCCGAAAGCGAAGACGACCGTTTTTGCGCATATTTTCATACTGGCGGCACAACCGGCATGCCGAAAATTGCACAACACCGTCATTCCGGCATCATTTACAACGGGTGGTGTGGCGACCATATGCTCTATCAGCCCGAAGATATTGTTCTTTGCCCGCTGCCGTTGTTTCATGTCTTTGCCGCTTATCCGATCTGGCTCGGCTGCCTTTATTCCGGTGCGCAGATGGTTTTGCCCACACCGGCAGGCTATCGCGGTGATGGTGTGTTCGATAATTTCTGGAAGCTGGTTGAACGCTGGAAGGCGAGTTTTCTCGTCACTGTTCCCACTGCCGCTGCGGCGCTTATGCAGCGCCCCGTTGATGCTGATATTTCCACTTTGAAATCTGCTTTTTGTGGGTCGGCGGCGCTGCCGGTTGAACTGTTCAAACAGTTTCAGGCAACCACCAAGGTCAACATTCTGGAAGGGTATGGAATGACCGAGGCGACATGTGTCGTTTCCTGCAACCCACCCGACGCAGAAAAGAAGATTGGTTCTGTCGGTGTGGCCTTGCCCTATACCGATGTACGCATTCTTCATTGTGATGCGCAGGGAAATGTCACCCATGAATGCGGTGTCGATGAAGTCGGCGAAATATGCATTTCCAGCCCCGGCGTGATGGTGGGCGAAACCTATACTGACGACAGCAAGAACATCGGATTGTATGCCGACGGTAAATATCTGCGGTCCGGCGACCTGGGTCGTATTGATTCCGACGGCTATATCTGGATCACCGGCCGTGCCAAGGATCTGATAATCCGCGGCGGACACAACATTGACCCTGCGGTCATTGAGGAGGCGCTCGCGGGCCATCCGGAAGTATGTTTTGTTGGTGCAATCGGACAGCCCGACGCCAAAACCGGCGAGATGCCCTGCGCCTATGTCGAATTGATCGACGGTGCGACTGTAACCGTTGATGCGTTGATGACTTATGCCAAAGAACATGTGCATGAACGCGCTGCCCAGCCGAAATATCTCGAGATTGTCGATGAACTGCCAAAGACTGCGGTGGGCAAGGTTTTCAAGCCTGACCTGCGGCGCATGGCGATCACGCGCATCTTTAATCAGGCGCTGGATGCTGCCGGGGTGAAGGCCCAGGTAACCGCCGTGACCGAAGACAAGAAGCTTGGCCTTGTGGCAGAAGTAACCCGCAGCGATCCCACTATAACGGAAGACGCCGTTACCGACGTGCTGGGCGATTTCATCCGGCCATGGCGGTGGGCAGCCGAGCAGTGAGCGGCTTGCAGCAAGCGCGCGATTTTCTCGATGAAAGCGAGGCGCTCCATAACCTGATTGCTGGCCTGTCCGATGATGATCTGGGTCAGCCAACTGCGTTCAAGAGCTGGACGATCAACACGATAATTGGCCACCTTCACATGTGGAACCATGCCGCGGACCTGTCTCTGAACGACCCGCAGGGGTTCCAGTCGTTTTTTAGGGGCTTTTCAAATTTCACCCGTGCAGGAACCATGAGTGAATTTGAGGCTCAGTGGCGGGACGGTCTTGAGGGGCAAAAGCTGGTTGATGATTGGATTGCCTTCGCCCGCAAGATGGCCGCTCGCTTCCAGAAGGCCGACCCGTCAAAGCGCGTCGAATGGGCCGGACCAAGCATGAGCGTACGATCGTCGATCACGGCACGGCTTATGGAGACCTGGGCTCATGGTCAGGAAATTTATGATCTCCTGGGCGTTTTACGCAAAAACGAAGACCGTATTCGAAACATTGTCGTCCTGGGGCTGAATACTTACGGCTGGACGTTCAAAGTCAACGGTTTGGATGCGCCGGAACCTGTGCCCATGCTGGAACTTGAAGGACCATCCGGGGAGAACTGGACCTATGGCGAGATCAATGATCTTGAGAAAATAAGTGGTCTTGCCGAAGAGTTTTGCCAGGTCGTTACCCAGACCCGCAATATTGCCGATACCGGGTTGAAGGTTGTTGGCGACAATGCGCACCGTTGGATGGAGATGGCGCAGTGTTTTGCCGGCGCGCCGGAAACCCCGCCAAAGCCCGGAACACGGGTAACAGCCCGGCGCTGATCTTTCATGCCAACCGATTTCAAACAGGAAACAGACCATGGCCGATGATGTTCTTCGCTATGAGACCGATGGTGCGATTGCGACCATTGTGCTCAACCGTCCCAAGCAGTTTAACGCCTTTAACGCGCAATTGCGGTCGCGGATGCGCGAAACCGTGGCACAGGTTGAAGCCGACAACACAATTCGCGTTGTGATCATAAAGGGAGAGGGCCGAGGCTTTTGTGCCGGTGCCGATTTGACGGGCGGGACCGAACAACCGGTCAATGAACATATCGACCGGGAGTACAAACCGTTCTTGACCGGTATCGCCGACGGCAACAAAATTTATATCGCGCAGGTTCATGGCACGGCAGCGGGCATCGGTGCGGCATTTGCGATGAACTGCGATCTTGTGACCATGGCTGATGATGCGACGATCTACATGGCCTTTGCGGCAATCGCTTTAATCCCCGACGGTGGTAATACCCATCTGCTTCTCAATCAGATGGGATATCATCGCGCGTTGGAGGCGATTATCGAGGGGCGCAAGATACCAGCTAAGGAATGTCTGCAATACGGAATCGCCAACAGGCTGGCTTCACGCGATGATCTCGACCGGGTGACGCGCGAGTGGGCGCAGCAATTGGCCACCGGCGCTCCGCTCGCCATGCAGGCTGCCAAACGCCTTTTGCGCAAGGTTGGGCACGTGACCTACGCCGATGCAATTTCACATGAAGGCCTGGAACAGAATCCACTGGTTGCAAGCGAAGACTGCAAGA
Organism: uncultured Rhizobiaceae group bacterium; assembly: GCA_937930635.1. Classification (GTDB taxonomy): domain Bacteria; phylum Pseudomonadota; class Alphaproteobacteria; order Rhizobiales; family Rhizobiaceae; genus Pseudahrensia. The sequence goes on along the minus strand of CALHCF010000009.1, from coordinate 99,077 downwards.
CCGGGGTTCAGGCTTTCTTTAGTAAAGAAAAACCTGCATTTGTGGGCCGCTGAGTATTTTTGACCTGGGGCCGGTGGTCTGATGAAAGCTGTCATTGTAGGAGCAGGAATTGGCGGTTTGACAGCCGCATTGTGCTTTCATCGTCTGGGGTGGGAAGTGCAGGTTCTGGAACGTGCTCCCCGGCTGGGAGAGATGGGCGCGGGTATTCAGATCAGCCCCAATGCTCACCGGCTTTTGTCGGCTCTCGGTCTCGAAAAAGAACTGGATGGCATGGCATTCCGGCCTCTCGCCGCAGAGATGCGTTTGGGCGATAGTGGCCGTCAGCTGTTCGAAATTCCTTTGCGGGATATTGCGCAGGAGCGCTGGGGTGCTTCCTATCTTCATCTTCACAGAGCGGACTTGTTGCGCATTCTGGCCGACGCGCTGGAACAACGTTTGCCCGGCAGTGTCCGGACCGATTGTGCAATTGTTGGCTATGATCAGGACCATGGCGGCGCATGGGCACTGACGGAGGCGGGGGCGTCTATCGAAGGAGACGTTGTTGTTGGCGCCGATGGGCTTCATTCCACCATTCGTCGCCAGATGTTTGGGAATGAAGCGCCAAACTTCACGGGCAACATCGCCTGGCGTCTGGTGGTTCCCACAGATGAACTGGGTGATCTTGCGCCACCGCCAACCGCCTGTATCTGGGTTGGTCCGGGCCGGCATGTTGTCACCTACAGGCTGAGAGGTGGCAGTCTCTGCAATTTTGTTGGTGTGGTTGAACGAAACCTGCCACCGGCAGAAACATGGAGCGCCAGGGGAAGTCAAAAAGAAGTGTTGGCGGATTTTGACGGATGGCATCCCATCGTTGTTAATCTCATCGAGAAGGCATCGACCCATTATCGCTGGGCCTTGTATGATCGAATTCCACTAAAAAGATGGTCAGACGGTCGGGTTGTCCTGTTGGGCGACGCGAGCCATCCGGTCCTGCCGACCATGGCTCAAGGTGCAGCCATGGCAATAGAGGATGCCTGGGTGCTGATGCAGCAGCTTTCGGCAAATGGCGATGTTGCAGGTGGATGTGAGAAATATTTTTCCAGCCGCATAGCGCGGACATCCCGGGTACGCAAAAGCGCGATCTCCAATGCCAAACTGTTCCATCGTCAATCGCAGCTTTTCGGCTATGCGCCAATCTGGCTTGCCGGTCGTCTTGCGCCTGAATTGATTCAAAGACGCAACGATTGGGTATTTGGTCACGACCTTACACGCGAGGACGTTTGATATCAGTTGGTGTTGTCGGGCGGTGCCGTCGCTTCGATTTCGCTGATGAGCTTGCAAAACCCTTCCGCCATTGAGGCAATATCACGTTCCCCATCAGCTGCGCTTGCTGCCGCAGCATTGCCAACCACACCGTTGCGGTTCAGGTCTTCGGCCAGCCACGATATGGTTGCATCGCTGGAATGGTAGCCAAGATGCGTATTGGTTGTTTTCAATGAAGCCTGATTGCTTTCAAAATCCCGCGCTTTGTCCATATCCACAAGGTCGGGACGAAGAGCCAGCATGATCGATGTTTCGATCTGCCCGCCATGAATATCGACATAAGTGTCGGCAAGATCGTAGAATTGCTGCCATTTTCCAAGCTTTGCCCAACTTGTCGAGATCACCATCATGGTGTGTTTTTCGCGCAGCTCTCGTGCGGCAATGTCCATCGTAGAAACATTACCACCATGACTGGTGATCAGCACCAGTTTTTGGATGCCGGCTTGCGCAACACCCTCGCCGATCTCAATCAGGCTTTGAATGGCGGTGGCCCAGTCCAGCGATAATGTGCCGGGAAAATTTATGTGCTCGTTGGATTTGCCGACCTGCTGCAACGGTAGGAAAACGGCCTTGCTGGATTGCGGCAAACAATCTGCGCAACGCTGGACAAGACCCTCGGCGATCATCGCGTCGACACCCAAAGGCAGATGCGGGCCATGCTGTTCTATGGCCGCAAGCGGCAGCACCGCAATCCATTGCGATGTGTCTTCCTCGAAGGCGATGGTTGGCATGTCACGCCAGAAACGTTTCATCGATGCACCCCTTCAAGACGGTTTTTCTGCAACCTGGATAGTCATAAACACCTGTATAAAAAAAGACAGTCCAACCGGCTGTCATCCCTAACGCTGGCGTGCTGTGGAGCGCAGTTTTGTCTCTGTTGACGGGGCGCAGAATTTGGCCGGTTGTCAAACCTTTCGCACGCTCTCCCTTGTGGCGACGAACAAATTACGGCTAGGCTTGTGATCCGCAGAAGGCTCAAATTGCCTTTGCGAGGCGATCATGCGTCACGATCCATGATTATTTGATCGATAAATTGGGAGGAAAATCAATGAATAAGTTTGCCAAACTACTGATGGGAGCGGCAATCGCGGGCCTGAGCGCCACGGCGAGTTTCGCTGCCGATAACATCAAGATTGCATTTATTGACCCGCTGTCCGGCCCGTTTGCGGCAACAGGAAAACAGGGACTCGCACAATATGAGTTTGCGGCCAATGAACTGGTCAACAAGAAAGGCGGTGTGCTTGGGGGGGCAAACTTCGAAATCGTGGCATTCGATAACAAGATCAGTCCCAAGGAATCACTGATTCAACTTCAGGTAGCCATCGACCAGGGAATTCGCTTCATCGCTCAGGGCAATTCTTCGGGTGTCGCCAATGCGCTGACTGATGCCATCAAGAAGCACAATCGCCGTAACCCGGACAAACGGGTAATTTTTCTGAATTATTCGGCCGTTGATCCAGCGCTGACCAACGACAAGTGCAATTTCTGGCATTTCCGTTTTGACGCAAATGCCGATATCAAGATGGACGCCCTGACCGACATCATCAAAAAGAACGAGGGCATCAAGAAGGTTTACCTGATCGGCCAGGACTATTCGTTCGGTAAGGCTGTTGCAGCGGCTGCGGTGAAGATGCTGGGTGCAAAACGACCCGACATTGAAATCGTTGGAAACGAACTGCACCCCATCGGTAAGGTCAAGGACTTCACACCCTATGCGCGCAAGATTATCGCCTCTGGTGCTGATGCGATGATTACCGGTAACTGGGGTGCCGATATGGTGGGTCTTGGCAAGTCGGTCATATCGGCCGGTTTCAAGAAACCGATCTACACCTATTATGCGGCATCCGACGGCATCACCAAGACTTTTGGATCTGACGGTGAAGGTGTGCTGAAGCTGGTTGGCGAAGGTCAGTTGAACCCGCCGCCAAATGATCGGGCGGACGCCTATGTAAAAGCGTTCAAGGCCAAAAACCCTGATACCGATATTGGCCAGCCTCGCATTGCCAACGTGATCGAGATGCTCGCCAGAGCGATCGAAGATGCTGGTACTGCCGACGACATGGTAAAAGTTGCAACAGCGCTTGAAGGCATGGAGCACGACTCGATTTGGGGGACCAAAGTAAAAATCCGTGAATCGGATCATCAGGCGATCCAGAATGTTCATATCCTGGCGCACACGAAGAACGATATCGCGCATGACTTCGACAATTCCGGCTTCGGTCTGAAGGTTGAAAGCACGGTGGATATGGCTTCGGCAGAGTCACCAACCACTTGCAAGATGAAGCGCCCTGAATAAGAAAAGACTGCGGGGCTGACGGATTTCGTCAGTCCCGCAATCCTCATTTTCGCCATCTCCGGGGAGCCGTCACGGTGTCTTTGTTTATCGTCAATATTCTGGACGGCCTTGTCACCGGTCTGTTGCTCTTCATGCTGTGCAGTGGGCTGACATTGATATTTTCCATGATGGGTGTTTTGAATTTTGCCCATGCCAGCTTTTACATGCTGGGAGCCTACTTCGCTTATCAGATCAGCACCTATGTCGGGTTTTGGCCCGGGCTTATTATTGCACCGGTTATTGTGGGGGTGCTGGGGGCACTGATCGAGCGATACGGGCTGCGGCGCGTGCACCAATATGGTCATGTGCCGGAACTGATTTTCACGTTCGGTCTCGCGCTGCTGATTGAAGAAGTGGTGCAGTTTCTGTGGGGCAAAAGCCAAAAGGCCTACGAAGAGCCGGCAATTCTGGATTTCACAGCATTCTCGATCGCGGGCAATGCCTTTCCAGCCTACAAGGTTTTCATGATTTTTGTCGCGATCGGTATCTTTCTGGTGCTGCTTTATATTCTCACCAAAACCCGCGTCGGCATGATTATTCAGGCTGCTTTGACCTATCCCAATACCGTTCAGAACCTGGGGCACAATGTGCCTTTAGTCTTCATGGGTGTATTTGGAGTGGGGACGGCAATGGCGGGTGTTGCCGGTGTCATCGCCGGCCCGGTGCTTGGCACCTTTCCCGGTATGGCGTTTTTGCTGGGATCGATTGTTTTTGTGACCATCGTTGTCGGGGGACTGGGATCCTTGTGGGGGGCCTTGCTCGCTTCTTTGCTGATCGGTTGGCTTCAGACCTTCGCTGCGTCCTACAACGTGCGTATGGAGGATATTCTGGTTGCTCTGGGTATGGAAAAGCCCGTGGACCTGGCCTCAAGCGCCTTGAGAGATCTGTGGACGCTGACCTTACCGCAGATCGGACCCATATTGCCCTATCTCCTGATGGTTCTCATTTTGATTGTTCGTCCGCAAGGCCTGCTTGGGAAGCGTGAGACATGACCGGTATCGAGGCCAACAAGAATACCGGCACGAAGCGTAGCGATGATTTGGCACCCCATAAATGGGAATCACGTAGGCTGATCAATTGGTCGAGCGCATGGCCTTGGGTTTCGGCCATGGTTCTGCTGTTGGCGCTGCCAGTCGTTTTTCCATCCGGTTCGGCAATAACGATCATGAACCAGATGGCTATCACCATCATATTTGCGCTGGCCTACAATATGCTTCTGGGGCAGGGCGGAATGCTCTCATTTGGCCATGCAGTTTATATGGGGCTGGGCGGGTTCTTCTGTATGCATGTCCTGAACTGGGTGGAGTATGACGGGCTTTGGCTGCCACTGCCTTTGCTTCCCGTTCTGGGTGGCCTGTTTGGTCTGGCCTTTGCTTTCATCATCGGCTCATTTTCAACCCGGCGCGCAGGCACGGTTTTTGCGATGATCTCTCTTGGGGTCGGCGAACTGATTGCTGCCTGTTCGATCATCATTGTCGTGTTTTTTGGTGGTGAGGAAGGTGTCAGCGGCGACAGGTCCATGGGACCTGAGGTCTTCGGTTTCGATTTTGCACAGCAACGGGAGGTCTATTACCTGATTGTTGCGTGGCTCCTGATTTCGACGCTTGCGATGTATCTTTTTTCCCGCACGCCCATTGGCCGCATCACCAATGCTGTGCGCGACAACGAAGAGCGGGCGGAGTTCCTGGGATATTCGCAGCGCCATGTCCGCTGGATATCCTTTTGCGCTTCCGGGTTTTTCTGCGGCGTGGCGGGCGCCTTGTTTGCCGTCAATCTGGAGATCCTGACCGAGGAAAATCTCAACACGACCCAGTCGGGCATCATTCTTCTGGTCACGTTCCTGGGCGGCGTCGGCTTTTTTGTCGGCCCGATTATCGGTGCGATTGTCTTCACGCTGCTGCAAACAGTTCTCAGCCTGTATACTGAGATCTGGCAGCTTTATCTGGGCATCCTGTTTGTGTTGACGGTAATGTTCTTTCCAAGCGGGCTGACCGGGTTGATCGCTGTTCACATTGCGCCCTGGAAAGCGGGAAAGCTCGGCCTGCTTGCAGTGCCTTACGCCAAACTGATTATCCCGCTTCTTGCTTTCGTCCTTTCCGGCGCCGCTATTCTGGAAATTCTGTTTCATGCCCGTGAAGCATCGGTCGGTGATGAAGCCATGACGCTTTATGGCATCACCTTCAATTCACACAGCCTGCTGCCGATGATTGTGGCCGTTGTGGTGGCTGCCGGCAGTGTCGTGATCATGAAACGCATCATGCCTTCTTTGAAGGAAGCCTGGGATGCTGCAAGCCCTGTGAGCAACGCACCATGAGTATTGCCGAAGACTTGCAACCGGTGCAGCTCGCTGTCGAACTTGAAAATCTCGACAAGAGTTTCGGCCTTGCAGAAATTATCCGCAATGTGAATTTGAACATTGAAACAGGTGAGCGGCATGCCATTATCGGCCCCAATGGGGCTGGAAAGTCCACCCTGTTCAATCTGATTACCGGAAAATATGCCGCAACGCGGGGGCTGGTTCGCTTAAACGGTACCGATATTTCCGGCCTGAAACCATATGAAATCAACCGAATGGGCCTTTCGCGCTCATTCCAGATTACCAATATTTTTCCCAAAATGACCGTGTTTGAGAACATCCGCTGCGGTCTGCTTTGGAAGATGAATTACAGATATTCGTTCTGGCATCTGGTGGACCGGCAGCGAGATCTGACCGAGCGGACCGAGGAAATTCTCGAGCAGATCAATCTTTCCGCCCGTCGTGACAACCTCGCCGGAACGCTCGCCTATGCAGAACAGCGGGCGCTTGAAATCGGCATCACCATTGCTGGCGGCGCCGATATCATCATGCTGGATGAACCCTGTGCCGGGATGAGCACATCTGAAACCGAATATATTGTCGGTCTCATCCGACAGGTTACAGAGGGCAAAACCCTTGTCATTGTCGAGCACGATATGGGTGTGATCTTCAATCTGGCCGACCGGATTTCTGTGCTGGTTTATGGTGAGATTATCGCGACGGACACGCCGCCAAACATTCGCGCCAACGCCAGTGTTCAGGAAGCCTATCTTGGCTCCTCCCTGGAAGAGGATGGCTGACATGCTGGAAGTGCGTGATCTTCATGCCTATTACGGCAAAAGCCATATCCTTCAGGGCGTCAATCTCGACGTGGGAGAGGGGGAAATTGTCGCCTTGCTTGGCCGCAATGGTGTTGGCCGCTCTACAACCTGCAAGGCCGTAATGGGCGAGGTAGAGCCGCATGGGTCCATCAAGTTCAAGGATCGGGAACTGGCAGGCAAGAAACCGTTTGAGGTCGCGATGGCGGGTCTTGGCTATGTCCCGGAAAACCGCGATATCTTTCCTGGTCTGACGACGCGCCAGAACCTGATGCTGGGTCTTAAACCCGGCCAGAAAGATGGCGGGGGCCGCTGGTCTTTGGAGAACATGTTTGAGCAGTTTCCCAACCTGCGCGAGCGCGCCGATGTCGAAGCATCAGTGCTTTCAGGTGGAGAGAAGCAGATGCTCACCATCTGCCGAACCCTGATGGGAGATCCATCTGTGATCATGATCGATGAACCGACCGAGGGGCTTGCCCCCAAAATTGTTCAACAGGTTGGCGAGATGCTGGAAATGATCGCTGCACGCGGTGTGTCCATCCTGCTGGTGGAACAAAAGCTCACCATCGCGATGAAAATCTCCGCACGGGTATATGTCATGGGGCATGGACAAATCGTGTTTGAGGGGACGCCTGCTGATCTCGATAAAGACGAGGAAACTCGCAGAGAATGGCTGGAGGTTTGACCTTGCCGGAACCTGTCGACTGTCCCTCAAAACTCGGTTTTGATGCAGCAAGGTTGTTGCGTATCGACGATTGGATGCAGCGCAACCTCGACCGTGGCCGCTATACCGGATCATCAGTTCTTGTCGGCCGGAAAGGCGTGATAGCCCACCTGTCTGCGGTTGGATCCTGCACTGTTGCTCAATCCCGGCCCTATAGCCGCGATACAATTGTGCGCATTTATTCCATGACCAAGCCGGTGACATCGGTGGCGTTGATGATGTTGGTTGAAAAGGGCCTTCTTCATCTCGATGCGCCAGCCTCGCAATTCATACCTGAATTTTCCAATTGCATGGCGCTGGTTGACGGTGCTCAAAGCCCGGATCAGTTGGTTGATGCTCCTGTGCCGACGATCCAGCAGTTGCTGACCCACACAAGCGGCATGACCTACGCGTTTAATCCAGGGCTTCTGGCCGGTGTTTACGCCAAGCAGAGAGTTGATTTCGGCCCCGGTTCCGGGCCGCTTGAGGAGATGGTCAAGAGAGCTGTTCAAATGCCGCTGGCGTTCCAGCCGGGAAGCCAGTGGGAATATTCGGTCGGTATTGATGTGATCGGTCGTGTTGTTGAAATTGTTTCAGGCATGACATTGGATAATTTTTTCCAGAAAGAAATTTTTAAGCCGCTTGGCATGAAAGACACCTCTTTTGGTGTCCCGCCCAAGAAGGTGGAGCGTTTTGCTGACTGTCAGGTCAAGACCGAAGACAACCCCTTGCTGCTATCTGATGCCGCCACCGACAGCGAATTTTTGCAGGACCGTGTTGTCCTGTTTTCGGGTGGTGGCGGTCTTCAGTCCACGCTGGATGATTATTTCCGTTTTGCCGAAATGCTGCGCCTTGGTGGCAAGCTGGATGGACAACGCATCCTGTCACCCCGCACCGTTGATTTCATGACCCGCAATCACCTGCCGGGCGATATCGCGTCTATGGGGCCAAATTCATTTGCTGAAATGCCGATGCATGGCATGGGGTTTGGTATTGGAGGGGCGGTGGTGATGGATCCGGCTCTGGCGCGCATTCCCGGCACACTGGGAGATTTTGGCTGGGGCGGCATGGCCAGCACATTTTTCTGGATTGACCCGGTTGAAGAGCTGACTTGCATCTTTTTCACGCAACTCATCCCGTCCAGCAGTTATCCCAACCGGGCAGAACTGAAGGCCCTTGTTCACGCTGCGCTGGTGGATTGATCAGACACCAAGCTTCATGGGACGGTTCACATCCTTGTAGAGCAGGTAGCGGAACCTGCCGGGACCGCCTGCATAACAGGCTTGCGGACAAAATGCGCGCAACCACATGAAGTCTCCCGCTTCCACTTCCACCCAGTCTTGGTTGAGATGATAAACGGCCTTGCCCTCCAGCACATAAAGCCCGTGCTCCATAACGTGTGTTTCGGCAAACGGGATCAGGCCACCCGGCTCGAATGTGACGATGTTGACATGCATGTCATGGCGCATGTCTTCCGGTTCGACAAACCGGCTGGTGGCCCATCGTCCCTGCGTATCGGGCATCGGAATGGGAGCAACATCCTGATCACGGGTAAAGAACGCTTTAGGCGTGTCGATGCCCTCAATTGCCTGATAGGCTTTGCGAATCCAGTGAAACTTGCAAGGCTCATGGCCGGTATTGGCAACCTGCCAATTGCTGCCCGCTGGCAGATAGGCATAACCGCCTGGCGCCATGACATGAGGTTCGCCGTCGAGTGTTACTTCCAGATTTCCCTCTACAACAAATAACACGGCCTGCGCGGAGGCATCCAACTCAGGCTTTTTGCTTCCACCGCCTGGGGCAACCTCAACTATGGTTTGCGAAAATGTCTCGGCAAACCCCGACAAGGGACGGGCGAGCACCCAGCAGCGTGTCTTTTCCCAGAAGGGGAGCCGGCTGGTTACAATGTCACTCAGCGTTCCCTTGGGAATAACGGCATAAGCATCGGTAAACACCGCACGATCTGTCAGTATTTGCGTCTGAGGTGGCAACCCGCCAGGAGGAGCATAATAGGATGAACTGGACATTGTTCTGACTCTGAAAATACGTGGTATGGCAATACATCGTCTTGATAGGATGTGGCAATGTGTGTGTCGGCAGAGTCGTCTCTTTACCTGCCTGACAAAATGTGAACTGTAGAGAGACAGGCCGTTTGAGGAGAGTGACATGGCGGATACGGGTTTCTTAACCACCCATATTCTGGATACCGCACAGGGATGTCCGGCCGCTGGTGTCACGATTTGGCTCTACCGTGTTTCCGGCAACTCGCACCGCAAGATTGCGGAGACCGTTACCAACCAGGATGGCCGGACCGACGAGCCACTTTTACCCGTCGGCAAGTTTTCGACAGGGCAGTATGAACTGGTCTTTTTCATTGGCGATTATCTGCGCAAAGCCGGACTGGTAAAGACAGAACCCGATGCTCCGATGTTTCTGGATCAGGTTCCGATACGCTTTGGCATCGACGACGCCGACGCTCACTATCATGTACCTCTTCTTGTTTCGCCTTATGGGTATTCGACATATCGCGGCAGCTAAATAAACCGGGGGCAGGGCGTGTATTACGATAATGCAGTGATGTGGGACTGGATGACCTTCGCGGTGCGATGGCTTCATGTGATAACAGGCATCGCCTGGATCGGATCATCTTTCTATTTTATCGCGCTCGATCTTGGCCTGCGCAAGGCCGATGACTTGCCCGAAGGTGCCCATGGCGAGGAATGGCAGGTGCACGGAGGGGGCTTTTATCACATCCGAAAATACCTGGTCGCACCTCAACAGTTGCCGGATCATCTGACCTGGTTCAAATGGGAGAGCTATGTCACCTGGCTTTCCGGGTTCGCCCTGCTTGCGGTTGTTTATTATGCCGGGGCTGAGCTTTTTTTGATCGACAAACAGGTTGCTGATCTGAGCACTTGGCAGGCAATTGCCATTTCTATCGGATCGCTCGCCTTTGGCTGGGTGATCTATGACTTCTTGTGCAAGTCACGCTTTGGCGAAGACAACAACCGGCTGATGGTCTTGTTGTTTTTTCTGCTCGTGCTGATGGCCTGGGGATATACGCAGGTGTTTACCGGGCGTGCGGCATTTCTTCATCTGGGCGCATTCACGGCCACCATCATGTCCGGCAATGTGTTCTTCATCATCATGCCCAATCAGCGTATCGTTGTTGCGGATCTGCAAGCCGGTCGTGTGCCCGATGCGAAGTATGGCAAGATTGCCAAGCAGCGTTCAACGCACAACAATTATCTGACGCTGCCGGTCCTGTTCATGATGATTTCCAATCACTACCCGCTGGCCTTCGCCACCGAGTATAACTGGATTATCGCGGCACTGGTTTTCCTGATGGGTGTTACCATTCGCCACTATTTCAACACCATCCATGCGCGACAGGGCAACCCGACATGGACATGGCTGGCAACGGCAATCCTGTTTATCATCGCCGCCTGGCTCTCAACTGTACCCAAAGCCCCAACGGGGGAGGCGCAGGCCGCAGGTCTCACTGCGCGCCAGCAGCAATTTGTAACGGCACCCGGCTTCGATGATGTGAGTGCAACGGTGCGGGGGCGTTGCTCCATGTGCCACGCCGCTGAGCCTGTCTGGGAAGGGTTGATCGTACCGCCAAAGGGCGTGGCTCTGGAAACAGAGGCGGAAATTGCCCGCCATGCCCGTGAGATCTATCTGCAAGCCGGGCGAAGCCATGCCATGCCACCTGGAAATCTGTCCAACATTACCGCCGCCGAACGCAAACTGATTGTCCGCTGGTACGAGAACGCAATTGCTGCGCGCTGAATATGCCGAAATATCGTGTGTGGCTGACCCATTCGCCTGTTGACGTTCGGCCTGATTTTTATCTCCTGACCAGAGGTTTGTTGCGCGACCAGGCGCAAGCCGCTATCCGATAGCGGAACCTCGTTACCCAGCCGTTCCGGAATTCTTGTCGATGCCTGATATTGTGATCTGTGAATTCATGGATGCTGCGCCGGTAGAGCGGCTGAAACAGAACCACACTGTCCATTGGGATGATACGCTGGCTGACAATCGTTCGGCCTTGCTGGAACTGGTTGGTGATGCAGCCGCTATCATTGTCCGCAACCGCACGCAGGTCGATGTCGAATTACTGGGCCGTGCACCAAACCTCAAGGTTGTCGGGCGTCTGGGTGTAGGCCTCGATAACATTGACATGATGGCCTGCAAACAGCGCAACGTTACCGTTTGTCCAGCGACAGGTGCGAACGCACCCAGTGTTGCGGAATATGTGATGGGCGCTGCGTTTTCTCTGGTTCGCGGTGCCTTCGGTGCTTCCATGCAGATTGCGGAGGGTCAGTGGCCCCGCGCAGCCCTGTCCAATGGCGGTGAACTTGCGGGGCGAACCATGGGATTGGTTGGGTTCGGTGGTATCGGTCAACTGGTCGCGCAGAAGGCGCAGGCGCTGGGCATGAAGACAGTTGCCTATGATCCGCTGCTGCCGGATGAATCTGCGGTTTGGCAAGAGACCCGGCACATGACACTGGAAGAAGTTCTGGCAAAAAGCGACGTGATCAGTCTGCATGTCCCGCTGACCGACGAGACACGGGGAATGATCAGCTCGGATGCGCTTGCGACAATGAAGCTCAACGCCGTGCTCATCAACACAGCTCGCGGCGGCATCGTTGATGAGCAGGCGCTCGCCGATGCCCTGCGTGATAACAGGCTTGGTGGGGCTGCACTGGATGTTTTTGAGACTGAACCGCCAGAACAGACAAGAGCCCGCAATTTTGCAGGGTTGAGTAACGTCATACTCACACCGCATATTGCCGGCCTGACGCAGGAAGCAAATTCCCGGGTGAGTGAATTGACTGTCGATAATGTTTTAAATGTCCTGGAGGGTCGGTCGTGAGTTTTGTTGAAGTTGAGAGGCTGAAAAGCCTTGTTGCTACGGCTTTTGTGTCATCCGGTGTAAGCGAAAGCACGGCGGCATCCGTTGCGCAGGCGCTGGTGCTTGCTGAAATTGACGGGCGCAAGGGGCATGGCCTGTCCCGTATCGAAAGCTATACGGCGCAGGCCCGATCTGGAAAGGTGGACGGGCAGGCGGTCGCAATTGCGACCAAAACCGCCGATGCGGCTTTGCTGATTGATGTTGCGCTCGGCTTTGCCTATCCCGCGTTTGATCTTGCTCATCAGAAATTGCCCGAAATGGCTGCGCAGTGCGGAATTTCCATGGCTGGGTTTACCCGTTCTCATCATTTTGGTGTCGCTGGTCATCAGGTTGAACGCGCCGCAGATAACGGGTTGATTGCCATCGCATTTGGCAACACGCCCAAGGCCATGGCGCCCTGGGGTGGAAAGTCCGCATTGTTCGGTACAAATCCAATTGCCTTCGCGGCCCCGCGAAAATCAGGACCGCCCTTTGTGATCGACATGGCCCTATCGACAGTTGCACGAGGCAATTTGCTGAAAGCCAGTCAACAAGGCAGCTCTATCCCTGAAGGCTGGGCCTTTGATGCTGACGGGCAACCGACCACCGATCCCAACGCCGCGCTTGAAGGCGGTACAATGGCTCCTCTTGGTGGAGCAAAGGGAGCCGCTCTGGCGCTCATGGTGGAAGTTCTTGCCGCTGGCCTGCCTGACGCGAACTTCGCCTTTGAGGCTTCGTCTTTCTTCACCGGTGACGGGCCGCCCCCTGGTGTTGGTCAGCTTTTACTGGTGATCGATCCGGGAGCTTTTGGAAATCCAGACCGGGTTTTCCAACGTGTTGAGGATCTGTGCCTTTCAATTGAAGCCGAAGAAGGAAGCCGCCTGCCAGGGATGGGACGTATGGCTCTGCGGCAAACCGCTGAGGCCAAGGGTGTGGACGTGAGCGATGAGATAATGGAGCGCCTTGAGGGCTGATCACTTATCGCGCAAAAGACGCGGGATAAGTTGATCGCGCCTTCAGGACTTATCCGATGTGAGAAAAGGTCGCGACCAGACCCTTACGCCCGAGAGCCTGGTCGCTGGGTTGTTGGCGCTTATGAGGGGTAAGCGTAACAACCGTCTTTTTCGTTGGGTGCCGAAAACAGACGATGCTCCCAACGTGTTCACCGGTTCTGGGGCTAAAACCGGGTTGATCTAATATTATTTCAGCTTGTCGAACTTCTCTCTTTTCAGTTGCCGCAAGCCGACTGATGTTCAAATCCGGGCCACAGAAGCGCGCTCAACAACCTCTGCCTGGAATGTTCTTGGCAGATGATCCGCATCATTTGGATTGTTGGCGATGGCTCGGGCGAGGAGCCCTGCTGTGGCGCCGATTTCGCGAAGCGGCTGACGAACGGTTGTCAGCTTTGGCGTCAGGTGTTTGGCAATCGCCACATCGTCAAAACCGATAATAGAAATATCTTCGGGTATTCGGATATTGGCTTTGCGACAGGTTTCCATCCCGCCCGCTGCCATCTCGTCGTTGTGAAAGAATACGGCTGTAAATTTCTTTCCGGTGGCCAGGAGCTTTTCCAGTCCCTCCTGTCCGCTCAAACCGGAAAAGTCTGCCTCGATAGTGAGGTCTTTATCGAGTTTGAGACCGGCATTGTTGAGCGTGAAATTGAAACCATTGATGCGGTCTTTGACTTCAAAATTTCTTTTGGGACCGGTAATAACGGCGATTTCTCTGTGTCCGTTGTCGATCAGATGTTTTGCTGCAATTTCCGCTGCGTGGAAATTATCGAGATTGATACAACGGTGCTCAAAATCCGGGAGAAGTCGATTGATCAGCACAGAACTTGGATGCTGCTGCATCAGGTGCTTGAGTTCTTCGTCACTCAGGTTTGCAGAGTGAATTATGACGCCTTCACAACGCCTTTCAATCAGCGATAACCACGCTTCGCGTTCTCCCTCAGCGCCCCGCCTGTTGCTTTCAGCAATTGTCTTGTAGCCCACCCTGGCGAGGGCCTGTTCCATTCCGTCAATGACGAGGCCGAAATAGGGAGAAGAAAAGCCGTTAACCGCAATACCAATGGTGTGCGATGAGCGGCCGGCCAGGCCTCGGGCAAACAAATTGGGCCGGTAGTCGAGCGTGGAAATTGCCTTTTGAACCGTAAGGCGCGTCTTCTCATCGACGATTTCGGGTTTGTTTATCACTCGTGAAACCGTCGCGGTGGAAACACCGGCTTTTCGCGAGACATCGAGCATTGTAACCATAACTGGCTTCCCATTGCTTTAGTGAGGAACGAAAAGCGCTGCAATGAAAGCGCTTACACGTCAGTTTTCACACATGTAACAACTTACATCAAGAGTTTAGGCGATCGAGAGTTTTCAGGGAAAAGCAGAGGAGAAATGGGGGATGTTCGTAAAAAAGCCGCGCAGGTTCCTGAAGAAACCTGCGCGGCCCCTTTATTCGTTGAAGTCCTCGGTGATCCCGACGGTCCTCGATTGTGTTAACCGCGGCCCTTCCAGGGAACCAGTTTGTTTTCCGCCATCCGCATCAGCACATCGATACCGAAGCCGATCACACCAATGATGATGATACCGATAATAACAATATCGGTAAGCTGAAATTTGGAAGCCGCGATAATCATCTTACCCGCGCCTTTCTCCGCCGCGACCAGTTCAGCAGCAACAACCGTTCCCCAACAAACGCCCATGGCGACACGGGCTGCCGTGAAAATCTCGGGTAGCGAGTTGGGCAGGATCACCTTGCTCAAGAGTTGCGTCTTGGTTGCCCCCAGCGAGTAGGCAGCATGAACCTTGGAGATATTAACCCCTGAAACTCCCGCCCGGGCACCAATGATCATGATCCAGAGCGCGGCGAGGAAAAGCAATGAAACCTTGCCCTGCTCACCAATGCCAAACCAGATAATAACCAGCGGGATCAGCGCGAGTGGTGGAACAGGCCGCATGAATTCGACGATGGGATCAAACCAGCCGCGCAACCACGAGTTCAACCCCATGGCAAAGCCCAAGGGGATTCCAAACAAACAACCAAGGAAGAAGCCCAGAACCACGCGGATAAGGGACCACATCACATTTTCCCACAGTCCAACGCCCTGATAACCCTCGGAGTTCAACTGTAGAAACCGATCCCAGACCTGTTCTGGCGGCGGCAGATAAAGTGCTTCCATCGTCGGCCCGGTATAGGGTCGCACCTGCAGGCTACCGGCTCCCGTCATCAACACGGAGCCGTTATCCACCTGAACGATCTGATTGGGTTCAATGGGCTGTCCATTGATTTCGGTGACACGGAAACCCTCTTCAGCGCCACCGTCGTCGTTGCGTTGCGCGCGCAATAGCTTGGCACGGCGCTCAGCCACCATCACAACATCATCCTTAGCAAAACCGTCCGATGTTTCCGGTGCCACCAGCTTCTCGGTATCTGAGTTACCAAATGGGGTAACACGTACCTTGACCGTGGCCTTGTCAGTGTCGCCAGCAGCATTGGTGGCCGTATATTCAAACTGTGTGTCGCCCACGAAAGCAACCGGCAATATCTTGAAAGGCAGAAGGTTTGAGCCGGTGGCAATCATCCAGATCAGGAAGACGGTGATCACTCCCGATATCGAGGCAACACGGTTTGCGCTAACGGAACTTTCGTCGCCAAAGGTCACCGTTTTGAGGCTGCCGTAACCGCGAAACTGATCCTTCTTTGAATTGATGAAATTCCAGACAAAATAGACCAGACCGCTAACGGCAAGGAAAATTCCGAAGATCGCGGAGATACCAACGATCATCCATAACGTCGTCACAATGACGTCGAGCAGTTCTTGCAACATTGTCCTTACCCCTTACGCGCTTTCCGTGCGACCCATGATTTCCTCTTCCATATCCCAAATCATGGAGAGGATTTCATCGCGGGTTGGCCCGAATTTCTTGTGACGTTTTACTTCCCTGAGATCCGCACCAACGCCCATTTCGGCGAAGGGCAGATTGTATTGTTTGTGAATGCGTCCAGGACGCGGTGCCATCACAATCAGCCGCTCACCAAGAAGCAGCGCTTCCTCAACTGAGTGGGTAATCAAAATGATGGTCTTTCCGGTCTTTTTCCAGATGTCGAGCACAAGGCTCTGCATCTTTTCGCGCGTCAGAGCATCAAGCGCGCCAAGCGGTTCATCCATCAAGATCACATCCGG
This sequence comes from uncultured Rhizobiaceae group bacterium, assembly GCA_937930635.1. Classification (GTDB taxonomy): domain Bacteria; phylum Pseudomonadota; class Alphaproteobacteria; order Rhizobiales; family Rhizobiaceae; genus Pseudahrensia. Next base: position 82,546 of record CALHCF010000009.1, on the reverse strand, counting down.
ATCGTTTGCCAGACATCGCGCCAGAGCGACACGCTGCTGCATCCCACCCGATAGCTCATAGATCATTTTCTCACTGAAATCCTGCAAGCCGACAATGCCAAGCAATTCCGTGACACGGTTGTTGATGTCGCTTTGAGGTGTTCCCTTCATGCTCGGCCCGAAGCCAATATTTTTGGAAACATTCATCCATTCAAACAGCGCACCCTGCTGAAAAACCATGCCCCGTTCCGAACTTGGTCCGGTAACCACCTCGTTGTTGAGGCTGATCTTGCCCCCGGTGGGTGCCAGAAAACCGGCGAGAATGTTCAGCAAAGTTGTCTTGCCGCACCCCGATGGCCCCAAAACGGAAATCAATTCACCTTCTTTGATATCAATGCTGACGTTCTTCAACGCCTCGACGTTGCCTCCGTCAGGTAACTCGAAGGTCATTGATATGTCATCGACAATTAGACCGGACATCGGCTCTCTTTCTCAAGTATCTACAAAAAAGGGTACGGCAGAATGATATTCCACCGTACCCTTGTCAATTTTCCAAAAAAGCGATCTTACAGCTTGGAAGCAGCTTCCAGGTAGCTGGAATTCACAACCGCTTTATAGTCGGAAAGCGCTTTGATTTTGCCGCCTTCTTCAAGCTTCTTGGCGCTTGAAGTAAGATAGTCGGCAACACCGCCGCCCATCCATTCAGCAGACAGCTGCTCGTCAACACCAGGGAAAACGAAGGTGCTGATAACGGCTTTCGTACCAGCAGCGTCCATGCCTGCAGCCTTGGAAATAGCTTCCATCATTGGAGCAGGGTCCTTGGCATATTTAGCATTCATGTCAGCTGTGACTTTCAGGAACTTGGCAAGAAGCTTTGGATTTTCTTCGCCAAAAGAAGTTGGGATTGATGTTACGTCAAACACCTTACCGACGACCTTTTCTTTTTCCTTGCCTTCAAGGATTGGGTTGCCGTGTTCTTTCATCTTACGCAAAGAACCACCCCAACCGCACACCATGGCCAGATCGGTATTGGGCTGAGAGAACGCTGCAGCAGAATCCGATGGAGACATGTCAACGATTGTCAGATCAGCTTCCTTGATTCCAAGGTGAGCCATCTGTGCAAGAAAACCTGAATGAGCAGCGGTACCCAGTGGCACAGCAACTTTCTTGCCTTTCAGCTTCTCGGCAGCATTGTCCTTGCTCACTTCAAGCTCGGAGCGAACAACGCAGTTGTCGTTGTCGGAGTAAGATACAGCGACATCAACAACCTGCAGGTCCTGACCGGCAGCTGTTGCGACGAGGAAAGGTGTTACACCCTGCGAGAAGGAAATGTGCACATCGCCAGAAGCCATTGCAGCTGACATTGCGGTACCGGCATCGAATGACACCCATTTTACTTTAACACCAAGCTCTTTTTCATAGACCTTGTTGGCCTGTGCAAACTGGTTTGGTGTTGGCCATTCCAGGAAGTAAGCCACAGTGATTTCTTTGAGGTGGCTGTCAGCAAGAGCAGAAGTTGCGGTAGCAGCCATTGCTGTTGCGCCTGCCAGAGCCATTGCCAGTGATTTTGTGAGTTTCATACTAGTCTCCCGTTACAAAGTTCGAACCCCGATTAAGGGTTTTGTGTCGGTATCAGTGACCCGACAAACGCAGTTATAAATATTCTGACCACAAATGCGAGTGTTCGTTTTTGATTATCGCTGCCAGTCAAAACGCCCCTCCCGTCACGCAGACTTCAAAGCGCGGCGCAGAGGATTTAAATCTGCGCTAAAATTTGCCCTTTTTGCAATTGGGTCCAGTGACAAAAAATCTGAGTCCAGTCTGTGGGATGGTGGGGCGCTGACGGCGCTTTTGCCTTGAGTTTCAGCCCGGCAGACCAGATACCCGACGGCCGGATATAAACTGGTTTGCTGACTATTGACAGCAAATGGCGGGCGGCCCAACCTCCGTAGAAGGCAAAGAGGATTGTTTCAGGCCATGGAAAACGCCGACGCCAGGCAATCAGATGGAGAGCAGGACGGCTTTGCCCGGCTCTGGAACCACCGCCCTCCTGTTCCAATCCAGACATCTCCCGTCTTCAGTTGGCCACCGGCTCCGATCAAGGTTCTACGCTGGTTTGCCGTTCGATGGATCAATATCGCTGAGAACACCATTCTCGTCGGACTGGCGATTGTGTGCTGGTTCTGGTTTCAGCCGCCCATGGAAGAAGCAAAGCAATTTGCGGTGGGATGGATCGCCCAGATCTATCTGCGCAATCTGATTTTGATGGTTGTGGTGCCGGGTGGTCTGCATCTGTTTTTCTACAGTGCGCGACGGCAGGGGCAGCGTCTCAAATACGATCCCAAGGATCTGAAGGCCAAAAGCCGGGCATTTACCTTCAACAGCCAGGTGCTCGATAATATGTTTTGGACGCTGGCAAGTGGCGTCACCTTCTGGACAGCTTTCGAAGTGCTTATGTTCTGGGCCATGGCCAATGGCTATGCGCCGTTCCTTCTATGGTCGCAAAATCCGGTCTGGTTTGTTGCGCTCTTTCTGCTGACACCAATCTGGATCTCATTTCATTTTTATTGGATCCACCGTTTGCTCCACTGGCCGCCACTCTATCGGATGGCCCACGCGTTGCATCACCGCAACACAAATGTGGGGCCGTGGTCTGGCCTTTCCATGCATCCTGTGGAGCATGTTCTGTTCTTCAGTTCAGTGCTCATTCACTGGATTGTGGCAGCTCACCCGATTCATATCATGTTCCAGATGCAACATCAGGCGCTGACAGCGGCAACCTCGCACACGGGTTTTGAAGGTGTGCTTGTCAATGACAAGAACCGTCTGGCCTTAGGCACCTTCCACCATCAACTGCATCACCGGTTTTTCGAGTGCAATTATGGCAATCTCGATGTGCCATGGGACAAGTGGTTTGGATCATTCCATGATGGAACATCGCAAGCCCATAAGAAAATGAAACAGCGCAGACGCATCAGCGAGAGCTGACATGTTCCGGTGAATACCTGCACATAAGGCGCATAAGCGCCGGGCGGCCCTTATGCGCCTTATGTGCCTTTGCACGTTTGTCAGAAACCGCAACGCTCCCAACCGTAGCAAGTTTTCTTCAGTGGATGTTTGAGGCAGGCGAAAGAGCCTGCCTCAAGACTCGATTGAGCCCTAGAAGTGGATGCCGACTTTCCCGTGTTTGCCGACAAAGCCAAACTTCACACCACCACCAAAGTGGTGCCTGTCGTAGCCGTATTTGCGGAAGCCGTGATGCTTGCGGGAACTACGGTGCTTGCGAAAGCCACGGTGCTTGCCATAGCCGCGATGCTTGCGGATGCCGCGATGCTTGCGGATGCCGCGATGTTTACGAAAGCCACGGTGTTTGCTGAATTTTGCGACCTTGAAGCCAACAGTCTGAACGGTTGCAGATTTGTCCACGCCCGCTCCGATTTGCAGTGAAGCAGCCTGTGCGCTGCCCAGAATCGGTGCCGCTATAAGGGCTGCTGCAGTGATGATCGTTTTTACAGAGAGTTTCATGTTCATTCCTTTTTTATTGTTATTGCGTCGCCTCCCTAACATTGGGTGCTTTAGCCTCTCGGCAAGAGGCCTCTCTGTTTCGTCATTGAGACGTGAATATTACTGAAAATTTGAGAAAATATATATTTATATCAAGGTACTATATGATTTTTTTCACTGAACCAAGGCATCGGCTCTGCTTGAGGAGTGTGCCATATGTCACACAAAAAACCGTCTCTTACTGCGCAACGCGAGTGCTGTTATCGCCTCGCCTAAATCTGGCGCAGGGCAGTCTGTCAGCGGAATTCTGTTCAACTCCCAAAGCTGTGATGCAAATCCGGTTCATTCGGTTTGATTTCTGCGACGTCCTGACAATAGGATGAGATATCGGGGATGGGGAAGCAGGATAACAATGGGAGAACATTATGCTGGATACCGCCGTCAATCTGGAAGTCACCAAGGTACTTGATCAATTAAATGAAGCACTTTTGGCTGGAAATACCGAAGATGTTGTCCGTCTTTTTCAGGAAGATTGTTACTGGCGTGATCTCGTAACCTTTACGTGGAACATCAAGACCATGGAAGGACGTGAGCAAATCCGCGATATGCTTACGCAGCAGCTGGCCTCGGTCAAACCTGCAGAATGGCAGATTGCCGATGGGGAAATCGCCACCAAGGAAGATGGCATTGTCACCGCTTGGATCACTTTCGAGACAGAGGTCGCGCGCGGTTATGGCCTTGTGCGTTTGAAAGACGGGCTCATCTGGACGCTTCTGACCTCAATGACCGAATTGAAAGGGCATGAAGAGCCGCAGGGATATGAACGCCCGCTTGGCGCAAAGCATGGAGCTGCCAAAAATCGCCCGACCTGGAAAGAGGAACGCGAACAGGAAGCGGCGGACCTTGGTTATAAAACCCAGCCCTATGCCGTTATTATCGGGGGTGGACAGGGCGGGATCGCCTTGGGCGCTCGTTTGCGCCAGCTCGGTGTTCCCACCATCATTGTTGAGAAGAACGACCGCCCGGGCGACAGCTGGCGTAACCGCTACAAGTCGCTGTGCCTGCATGACCCTGTCTGGTACGACCATCTGCCCTATCTGCCGTTCCCCCCAAACTGGCCCGTGTTCTCGCCCAAGGACAAAATTGGCGACTGGCTGGAAATGTATACCCGCGTCATGGAGTTGAACTACTGGACCAACACGAGCTGCAAATCCGCCGCCTATGACGAGAAGTCCGGAGAATGGACGGTTATCGTCGACCGCCAGGGGAAAGAGGTTGTCCTGAAACCAAAGCAGCTGATCCTGGCGACGGGCATGTCGGGCAAAGCCAATATTCCGCAGTTTCCGGGTATGGAGAAATTCCAGGGCGATCAGCATCACTCCTCGCAACATCCGGGGCCGGATGATTACAAGGGAAAGAAGGCTGTTGTGGTTGGCTCCAACAATTCGGCGCATGATATTTGTGCTGCGCTTTGGGAAAATGACGTCGATGTAACGATGGTTCAGCGCTCCAGCACCCATATCGTCCGTTCTGACACTCTCATGGATATCGGGCTGAGCGCTCTTTATTCAGAAGAGGCCGTTGCATCTGGAATGACCACCCAGAAGGCGGACATGATCTTTGCATCTCTGCCCTACAAAATTCTCCACGAATTCCAGATCCCGCTTTATGAACAGATGAAGGAGGTCGACAAGGATTTCTATGCCGGTCTGGAGAAAGCGGGTTTCCAGTTGGACTGGGGTGCCGATGATTCAGGGCTTTTCATGAAATATCTGCGCCGAGGCTCGGGTTATTACATCGATATTGGCGCCAGCCAGTTGGTCATTGATGGCGAAATCAAGCTGAAGGCCGGTCAGGTCAGCGAGATCGTCGAAGATGGTTTGCTGTTTGAAGACGGGTCGAAACTGGAAGCCGATCTCTTCGTCTATGCAACGGGGTACGGCTCAATGAATGGCTGGGCAGCCGATCTCATCGGCCAGGACGTTGCTGACAAGGTTGGAAAATGTTGGGGCCTTGGCTCAGATACACCCAAAGATCCCGGTCCCTGGGAAGGGGAACAGCGCAATATGTGGAAGCCGGTCCAGCAGGATGCGCTTTGGTTTCACGGTGGCAACCTCCACCAGTCGCGTCACTATTCGCAGTTTCTGTCACTACAGATAAAGGCGCGTATGGAAGGCATCCCAACACCGGTCTATGGCCTGCAGGAAGTGCATCACCTTTCCTGATCACCACGGTACGGCGCTATGGAGGCTACAACGAAAGCTGGCTGGTGTTGGCTGGGGAACCTGGATTCGAACCAGGACTAACGGAGTCAGAGTCCGTGGGTCTACCGTTAACCTATTCCCCATCCGGTGTGATTTGACGTGTTCTTTGGTCAGTTTAGAACAGCGATGTGGTAGTAGGCACTTGGGAGATTTAGGTCAAGTGGGGATTGTGGCTGCGCTTGAAGCGGTTGCCGATCCATCTGCCTGATCGATTCTACTTGCCGGGTGACACTTGCGTGATAGAGTGGCGGTAACTTGAAATAAAAGTTGTCCAATGGCTCCCCAATATTGCGTGGGTGTGAGCCGGAGGATGGCGAAGGAAATTCCGGTGTCTGAAGCAAACGGGGGGAAAGATTCCTCCAAGCTGCCGGGAATGAATGTCGAAAATGCTCGATGCCCGCAACACGAAGCCGGGGAATCGAAGAGCAGGAAGCATCGGCGCAGAAGACCCCGCAAGCGGGCCAAAAAGCCGAAAAGCGACGTTCAAACCGGCACAGAAGCCTTTGGCGACAGCTCTCTTGCTGTTGATCATGTAAGCAATTCCAGCGAAGGCGGAGGGGCGGGCAACACTGACTCTGCTCAACCAAATGGTCAGTTAGCAGATCAAAAGTCACCCTTTGATGAAAAGAAACCGGGCAAACGGGCCCGTCGCCGCCGCCGTCGTCGCCGGCGCAATCGTGAGGAACAGGATGCACAGTCGCCCAACACGCTGACCCCCGCAGACGTTGGTGCAGACGCTGGTGCAGACGCCAAGACCGCGACCGCAGGCGAGGCGAGCAGGGCTGGTGAAACCAGTTCAAAAGGTACCAGGCGTCGCAACCGACGCCCGGGCAACAAGCGTGACATTGAAGGCAAGAACGCTGCTCAGTCCTCCAATCGCCCCAGAGGGTCGCGGTCTGACCCGCAAAGCGCGGCCGCAAAGCACAAAGATGCAGGCCATGGTGGCGGCAAGCGGGCCGGGCACCGGCATGCCTCCAACAGCGATTCCTATGCCGCACTTGATTTGGGGACAAACAATTGTCGTCTGCTGGTCGCGGTACCGCAGCAGCCGGGCAAGTTTCGCGTGGTAGACGCGTTCTCCCGCATTGTCCGGCTGGGAGAGGGGCTTGGCGCATCAGGTCGGTTAAGCGACGATGCCATGAACCGTGCAGTCGGTGCACTCAGTGCCTGTGCTGACAAGCTGCTTAACCGGCAGGTCCGGGGCATGAGGTTGATCGCGACAGAGGCCTGTCGCCGCGCACAAAATGGTGCAGAGTTTTTGCATCGGGTCGAAAAAGAAGTTGGACTAAAACTGGAAGTCGTGGATCGGGAAACCGAGGCTCGTCTGGCCGTTGCCGGTTGTTCTTCGCTGGTCGACCGGGAGGCAAGAGGGGTCGTCCTTTTCGATATCGGTGGCGGCTCATCTGAACTGGCATTGCTCGACCTTTCCCGGCGCAAACGACATGATCTTTCAAAGGCGATGGTGTCCTGGACATCGCTGCCGTTGGGGGTTGTCACGCTTTCTGAAAAGCATGGGGGCGGTAAAAGTGTCACCCGCGCTGTGTTCGATGACATGGTGGATGAAGTTGTTCAAATGCTGGACCGGTTCGAAGGGCGTGATGCGCTGACTGAAGCTGCCTCTCAGGGAGAGGTCCACCTTTTGGGAACGTCAGGAACCGTGACAACTCTTGCTGGCATTCACCTCAAATTACCGCGCTATGACCGCCGGCGGGTGGATGGTACGTGGATGTCCACCAAACAGGTTTTCAACCTGGTGGATGAGCTTGTTGAGATGAGTTTTGAAGACAGAATGCGCAATCCCTGCATTGGCAAAGACCGGGCAGACCTGGTCCTGGCAGGGTGTGCTATTTTGGTGGCAATACAACAAAGGTGGCCCTGTCCGCGCCTGCGGGTGGCAGACCGGGGGCTGCGCGAGGGGTTGCTTACCGAGATGATGAATGCAGACGATGCGTGGCTGCGACGCCCACCTTATTATCGTGCGAGGCGGACCTGATCATGGCAAAATTTTCTGGCAACAAGGGCGGGGGAGGGCGCGGTTCTGGCCGCGGCCCCAATATCCGCACCATGCATACCAAGGTGAAAACGGCGCGCGGGCGCAAACTGTCTTCGACCCTGTGGCTTCAACGCCAGCTCAACGACCCGTATGTCCAGCGCGCCAAGGCCGAAGGGTATGCATCGCGTGCGGCTTACAAATTGCTGGAAATCGATGAACGCTATGCCTTGTTGAAACCGGGTGCGCGAATTGTCGATCTGGGCGCAGCGCCCGGCGGCTGGTGTCAGGTGGCGGTGGCAAAAGTTGGGTCCAGTGCCGAGGATATCCGGGTTGTCGGCATTGATTATCTGGAGATGGATCCTGTTGCTGGCGCAACCATCCTGCAGAAAGACTTTCTTGATAATGATGCCCCTGGCATGCTGATCGATGCCCTTGGCGGTCATGCGCCCGATGTGGTGATGTCGGACATGGCGGCCCCCACGATTGGTCATCGGCGAACAGACCATATGCGGACAATGGCGCTGGTGGAGGTTGCGCTTGATTTTGCGTTGGAGGTCCTCAAACCGGGAGGCCATTTCCTGACCAAGACATTCCAGGGGGGAACGGAACAATCGCTTTTGAGCCTGATGAAACAGAGTTTCAAAGGCGTCCACCACGTTAAACCGCCTGCCAGCCGGGACGGGTCGGTTGAACTCTATTTGTTGGCCAAAGATCGAAAGCCCAGTCAACAAAAGACGTAAGCTGCGCTCCTTTTGCGGCGCGGGGCTTTTGGTTGCCCACGAAACGAATCAGGCAGTTTCAGTTTTTTTGGCAGTTGGCAGTGAAATCGCGGGTTCGAGGCGATGCTTCACCCGTTTTCGCCCGTGCCAGTGAAAAGCAGGGGGCCGATAGCGGTTCATCAACATCAAATGTGCCTTGCCTGATTGAACCGCTCTTTCTTGTGGCGGCGGCTCATGTTAGGGGAGGGCGTCAAACAAGGGTGTCGCCAAAGACACTCCCGACGGGCCGTATTCAGTGTTTTCGAAAGCTGTTGGTCCATCATTTCCTAAGGTTTGACTTATGGCCAAAATAATAACCACCCCAACTGGTGAGCAGGCGCTCACCTTTGATGATGTTCTCCTGCAGCCGGGGCACTCGGAAGTTTTGCCCAGTCAGGTGGATGTCTCAAGCCAGTTAACCCGCGATATAAGACTGAACCTGCCTATTTTGTCGGCTGCGATGGATACGGTCACGGAATCGCGGATGGCTATTGCCATGGCTCAGGCGGGGGGGCTTGGGATTGTTCATCGCAATCTCACCCCGGCCGAGCAGGCGGAAGAAGTGCGGCAGGTCAAGAAATTTGAGTCAGGTATGGTGGTCAATCCAATAACCATCGGTCCTGATGCGACCTTGCAGGATGCACTCAGTCTGATGGAAACCCATCGCATTTCCGGCATTCCTGTCGTCGAAAATGGCGGCGTGGGCGGACACCAGACCGGCCGTCTGATCGGTATCCTCACAAACCGCGATGTGCGCTTTGCCTCTGACCCGCGTCAAAAGGTCTCTGAACTGATGACGCACGACTCCCTCGTAACCGTGCGGGAGGGCGTGAGCCAGGAAGACGCCAAGCGCCTGCTCCACCAGCACCGCATCGAAAAACTGCTCGTGGTTGATGCAAAAGGGCAATGCACCGGGTTGATTACCGTCAAAGACATGGAAAAGAGCCAGCTAAACCCCAATGCGACAAAGGATGAAACCGGCAGTCTGCGGGTTGGTGCGGCGACCACGGTAGGGCCCGATGGGTTTGAGCGCGCTGAACGGCTGATCGAGGCCGGTGTCGATCTTCTGGTGATTGATACAGCGCATGGTCATTCTCAAAGAGTGCTGGATGCGGTCTCGAAGGCAAAAAGCCTGTCCAACAATGTGCGTATTGCAGCTGGTAATGTCGCAACACCCGAGGGCACAAAGGCGCTCATCGATGCCGGTGCCGATGTGGTCAAGATCGGCATAGGGCCGGGATCAATCTGCACGACCCGCATGGTGGCGGGTGTCGGCGTTCCTCAGCTTTCCGCCATTATGGGTGCGGTGGAAGTCGCCGACAAAGCCGGTATTCCCGTCATTGCAGATGGCGGCATCAAGTTTTCCGGTGATCTGGCAAAGGCGCTTGCCGCCGGTGCGTCGGTCGTGATGGTCGGTTCCCTGCTTGCCGGAACCGACGAAAGTCCAGGCGAAGTTTACCTTCATCAGGGACGTTCGTTTAAGTCTTACCGCGGCATGGGGTCGGTGGGAGCAATGGCCCGTGGTTCGGCAGACCGGTATTTCCAGGCGGAAGTGACTGATTCACTCAAGCTGGTTCCGGAGGGTATTGAGGGACAGGTGCCTTACAAGGGGCCTGTGAGCAGCGTCCTGCATCAGTTGGCTGGCGGTCTTCGGGCATCGATGGGATATGTGGGAGCACCCGATCTGAGCAGTTTCGTCAATGATGCCCGTTTCGTCCGCATTTCATCGGCTGGTCTGGCCGAGAGCCATGCCCACACGGTATCTGTTACGCGCGAAAGCCCGAACTACTCAGGTCGATAGGAAATACAATGGATCAAACAGCAATTTTCTGGCCTGTTCTTCTGCAAATTGCCGTCACTCTCCTGCTGTATGTGCTGACATTCCGGGTGCGCGTGCGGCTGATCAAGTCAGGCGAGGCACAGACCGGTGATTTCAGAACCTATGAAAATGAGGTTCCCGAGAGCCGCAAGTGGGCGCGTGCAATTGCCAACCAGTTTGAGCTGCCGGTGCTCTTTTATGTGATGTGCATTGGCGTTGCCGTACTCGGCAAGGTGGACATGGTCATGCTGGCGCTCGCATGGGCATTTTCCGTTGGCAAATGTCTGCATGTTTATCTTCATGTCACGGCAAACCGGTTGCGGTATCGCCAGCCGGTGTTTTCAATCTGCTTTCTTGTTGCTGTGCTCATGATGGTCTGGTTTGCCCTACAGCTTGCAGAGCTGGTCTGATCATGCGTCTTGGTGGCCGTGCACAGGCGGCAATTGAAGTTCTCAACGATATGGACAGGCGCAAACGGCCGGTATCCCAGTCTCTCAAGGACTGGGGGGCGGACCATCGTTTTGCCGGTTCGGGAGATCGGGCCGCTATCGGGAATATTGTCTACGATTGCTTGCGAAAAAAGAGCTCAACCCAATACCTGATGGACTCTGACAAGACCCGCCGGTTGGTGTTGGGAATATTGCTGCGCGAGTGGGATTTTGATGTCAGCGCTCTCAATGCTGTGCTGGAAGGTGACAAGTTTGCCCCTGACCCTCTGTCTGATGAGGAAGCTGCCGCTTTCAATTCCCGCGACCTCTTACAAGCTCCCGCCCATATTCAGGCCGATATTCCTGAATGGCTGGAAGCTTCATTGCATGCCAATTTCGATGAGGACTGGGTCGCGGAGGCTCAGGCGATGGCGGCGCGGCCACCTGTTGATTTGCGGGTAAACACGCTCAAATCCGGCCAGGACAAGGTGCTGAAAGCACTCTCGAAGACATCTGCACGGCGAAGCACCATTGCGCGGCATGGGATTCGGATTGATCCGGGTGCGGGCCCCGCTCGTCAATCCAACGTGCAGGCGGAACCTGCGTTCCAGAAGGGGTGGTTCGAAATTCAGGATGAGGGCAGTCAGATTGTGTCGGACCTTGTTTTTGCGCGACCCGGGGAACAGGTGCTCGACTTTTGTGCCGGAGCCGGTGGCAAAACGCTCGCATTGGCAGCCAATATGGAAAATCGGGGTCAGATTCATGCCTATGATAGCGACAAGAATCGTCTGAAACCAATTTTTGAACGGTTGCGCAGGGCCGGTGTTCGCAATGCGCAAGTCCATGGCAGTGATGATGATTTCTCCGATCTTGTCGGGCGTATGGACCGTGTTGTGGTTGATGCCCCCTGTACAGGGACCGGAACATGGCGCCGGCATCCGCATACAAAATGGAAACTGACCAAAGAAGCGCTGGAAAACAGACTGACCGAACAGGAAGAAGCCCTGTCGCAAGCTGCGCCCTTTGTCAGACCGGGCGGCTATTTCATCTACATAACCTGCAGTGTCCTGCCGGAAGAAAATGAAGGTCAATTTGCTGTTTTTCTTGAAGAAAATCCACAGTTTGAGCTGCTTTCAGTAGGCGAAGTCTGGCAGGATTTGCTTGGCTATGACAAGCCAAAGCCCTGGTCTTCTGATATGAAAACAATAACACTGACACCGGCGTCCACGGGGACGGACGGATTTTTCTGTGCTGTTGCGCAACGGTCCACATGAAGTCTGCTGATTGACTGGACAATCATCTTTGTATTTGTTTCATGTCTATTATTGATTTGTAGTATTCGTTGCGTCGAACACCTGATTTTCTTACCATGCGTAAGCTTTGTGTCGTTATCTATAGACTCTTTAAGCTGTTGAGAATAAAACAAACGCGGGGCATGAGTGCACAATCGCACAGATATGATGGGCTGACTTCAGTATTGTACCATCATTGACGAGGAAATTGGTGTCTTTTGACATCATTGAGGAGAGAACAATGAACACGCCCCTGATCAATGTTCCGGCACCTGTTCGCCTTCTGTTGGCAACTGTTCTTGCAACCGTGATGATGATCACGGGTGCGATGGCCGCAGTTCAGAAGCGCGTTGCACTGGTGATCGGAAATAGCGCTTATACCACTGCCCCGGAACTGATAAATCCCAAAAACGATGCCACTGACATGGCTGCGAAGCTGCGTAACCTCGGTTTCGATGTCGTTGAGGGACAGGACCTTGATTACCGCAACATGCGCAAGACGGTTCGCAAGTTCATCGGCAAAACCGAAAATGCCGATGTCGCGTTGTTCTTTTACGCCGGTCACGGCCTTCAGGTTAACGGTCAGAACTACCTGATGCCTGTAGATGCTCAGCTTGCTGAGGAAGACGATCTTGATTTCGAGGCGATGCCCGTCAAGATGGTTCTCAACGCCATGGAGCGTAATTCAAAGGCAACACTTCTGTTCCTCGATGCCTGCCGCAACAACCCTCTGGGCCGCGGTCTTGCCCGTTCCATGGGTGTTCGCTCCTCATCTGTCGGCAGTGGTCTTGCTGAAATTGGATCAGGCGTCGGTACGCTGATCTCCTTTGCGACCAAGCCCGGCGCGGTTGCGTTGGACGGTGAAGGCCGCAACAGCCCTTTCACGACAGCCTTGCTGAAGCACATTGATACACCAAACCAGGACATCACACGCACCCTCGTTTCTGTACGCCGCGATGTTCTTGCTTCAACCAATTCCAAGCAGGTTCCATGGGAAAACTCTTCTCTCACCAATCGCGTGGTGCTTTTGGAGGAGAAAAAGGCAGAGCCTCAGGTTGTTGCCGCTTTGACACCCCAGCCTGCTACTGCTGGAGCCGTTACGCCGCAACCTCACCTCGTTACTCCGCAGCCTAATCCCAATGGCGGCATTCAGGTTGAGTTGGTGTTCTGGTCTTCTGTTGAGCGTGACAACACCGCCGAAGGATATCGCCAGTACCTGGCCAAGTATCCAAATGGTCAGTTTTCTGGTCTGGCCCGTCTTCGCGCTGCTCAGCTTGAGGTAAAAGCAAAATCTCCTCAGGGCACACAGGAACTTGCCAAGACTGCGCCGGTTCCGCCAGCGCCTGACACCACGATTCAGGTGCAACCGCACCAACAGCTGAAGCAACCTGAAGTTAAGGTTGCCGGACTGGGCGAGACGACAGTTCCAACCACTTCGGTACCTGCTGTCACCAACCAGACCGCAAATCTGCAGGCTCCTGCTCAGCCGGTTGCTCCCTCAGGTCTGTCGGATCGTGATCGCGTCTTCTTTATTCAGACCGAATTGGCTCGCCTTGGCTGTTCGCCGGGTCGTCCTGATGGTCTGGCTGGTCGCAAGACGCTGCAAGCCGTTGATCGTTTCTCCCGCTACTCCGGAGTTCCAGTGGTTCTGGGTGATTATTCCGATCGGTTGCTGTACGACCTGCGTCAGCAGAAAGCTAAGGTTTGCCCAACACCGCGCAAGTCGATCGCGGCTGTAGCCCCTGTTCGCAAGAAGGCTTTGAAAAGCCGGGCAGCAACTCGCACTCAGGCTCTAAAGCCAAACTGGAAAAAGAAGCGGGTAAAACGCGCCAAGGTTAAACCTGCGCGTAAGGTTCGCACCAAGCGCGTTGTTAAGAAGAAGCGTATTAAGCGCAAAAGAGTTGTGAGAGCCAAGCCGAGAAGGGTTGTGAAGGTAGGACGGCACACCACGGCCAAGCAGCGCAAGAAAAAGCGCAATGCCGCAATTGGTGCAGCGATTGCCATCGGCGCCGCCGCGATCATCCTTGGATCACGCCGCCGCCGCTAAGGCACCCGGCCATAGGTTGAGAATACCTGCAGGGTGAAAGTGCCCACAGGTCGAAAATAGAGGGCCAGCTTCCCCTTGGAAGCTGGCCCTTTTGTTTCAGGTAACGTGAGTTTGATCTTATATCGGCCCGTTCAGCGCAATTTGTGCGCTCTGTCCTGATCAGCCCCTGTAAATTGCCATGTCCCGTATCTAATTAGCGTTCATGGAATGGTCAGGAAACTTCGTCGAACAGTTTGCGTCGCCCGGTAAACTGGTCGGCCACTTGTCATATGTGCTTCTGGTGGCCTCCATGCTGATGCGGACCATGAAATGGTTGCGCATTATTGCTGTTTCCGCCGGTTCCCTTTCAGCAGTCTACGGCTATTTCTGGCTGCAGGATTTTGTCACCGTCTTTTGGGAAGCGGTCTTTGTCGCGGTAAACCTTGTTCAGCTGCTGTTGCTGGAGTTTGAGAATCGAAGGGCTTGCTTCGATGATGACGAACAGCGGTTTATCGCTGCCGCTGTTCCAAATGTTGAAAGAGCCCACGCGCGTCGCCTTTTAAGGTTGGCAGTTCCTCGCCACTACGAAGCGGGAACTGTCCTGACCTGTGAAGGAGAAAAGGTCGATGAATTGCTCTTTATCCTCGAAGGGGCCGTTCGCATTGACAAACGGGGAAGCATGGTCGGCGTTTGCGGCCATGATGATTTTATCGGCGAGATTGGTTTCATGCTTGATACCGGCGCGACCGCAACCGCAATTGTTGCAAATTCGGTGCGGGGCCTGAGTTTTGATCACAAGGCTCTGGCATCGCTTTTGATCAGACACAACGAGTTGCGGGAAGCGCTGGAGGCCAGCTTTAACCGCAATCTGGTGGGCAAACTGGTTAAATCCAATGAGATCATGGCACCCCAACTGGTTGAGGCGGAGCGTCAGGCCGTTTGATCGGGGGGGTGAACTGTTGCAAGGGCTGCTCACCGCGGTCTGCCATCAAGACAAAGTGGGGGAAGCAGGTATCAGCTGCGTTGCTGTCTTTGCCCCGATTGCTTAAACGCGGTTAAAGGTTCTCCCAGAAACCCGGACGTCGCTATGCCAGACCGTCAGCAAATGGTGCTTATCATTGATTTTGGCAGCCAGGTCACGCAATTGATTGCGCGCCGGGTTCGCGAGGGTGGCGTCTATTGCGAGATAGTGCCCTTCAACAGTGCCGAAGACGCATTCTCGAAAATGAATCCGGCGGCCGTGATCTTCTCAGGCGGTCCTGGTTCAGTGCCGCAGGAAGGATCACCCCGGGCACCGGAAAGCATGTTTGAATCGGGCGTTCCCATTCTGGCGATTTGCTACGGCCAGCAAACTTTGTGTGCGCAACTTGGCGGGCTCGTCGAAGGTGGCCACCACCGGGAGTTTGGTCGTGCAGATCTCGAAATTCTGAAATCAAGCCCGTTGTTTGAGGACATGTGGCAGGTCGGTGGCAAATATCCGGTCTGGATGAGCCATGGCGACAGGGTGACGCAACTGCCGGATGGCTTTGAGGTCGTTGCCCATTCTCCCAATGCGCCCTTTGCCATCGCGGTCGATGAGAAACGCAAATATTACACCACCATGTTTCACCCTGAAGTGGTGCATACGCCCGATGGCGCAAAGCTCTTGAGCAATTTTGTGCACCGCATCGCCGGGCTGGATTCGAATTGGACGATGGCGGCCTACAAGCAGCAGGCGATAGCCGCCATCCGTGATCAGGTCGGGGACAAACGGGTCATTTGCGGCCTTTCAGGTGGCGTTGATTCATCGGTCGCCGCTCTGCTGATCCACGAGGCCATTGGCGAGCAATTGACATGCATTCTCGTTGATCATGGTTTGATGCGGATGAACGAGGCCAAAGAAGTCGTGGCGATGTTTGAGGAACATTACAGCATTCCGCTGGTCCATGTTGATGCTTCAGACATGTTCATCAACGCCCTTGAAGGCGAAGCAGACCCCGAAACCAAGCGAAAAACCATCGGCGCCCTCTTTATCGATGTCTTTGAGGAAGAGGCCCGTAAACTGGGCGGCGCCGACTTTCTCGCGCAAGGGACACTTTATCCAGATGTCATCGAAAGTGTCAGCTTCACCGGCGGACCGTCAGTCACCATCAAATCCCACCACAATGTTGGCGGTCTGCCGCAACGCATGAACATGAAGCTTGTGGAACCGCTGCGGGAATTGTTCAAGGATGAAGTCCGGGTCCTCGGCCGGGAGCTGGGGCTTCCTGATAGCTTTGTTGGCCGCCATCCCTTTCCCGGCCCAGGGCTTGCAATCCGCTGCCCGGGAGGTATTACCCGCGACAAGCTTGAAATTTTGCGCAAGGCCGATGCGATCTATCTCGATGAGATACGCAGGGCTGGACTCTACGATACAATCTGGCAGGCTTTTGCTGTTCTGCTGCCCGTCCAGACGGTTGGGGTTATGGGGGATAGCCGTACATATGAGTTTGTGTGCGCTTTGCGGGCGGTCACATCTGTCGATGGTATGACGGCTGATTTCTATCCATTTGATATGAACATTCTTGGCCGGGCGGCAACCCGCATCATCAATGAGGTCCAGGGCATCAACCGGGTGGTTTATGATGTGACTTCAAAACCACCGGGAACGATTGAGTGGGAATAGCCGTAAATCCTGCAACAGGCCCGTAACGGGATTGTAAGTTACAGCCTGCGGGAACATCAGCGCGCGCAGTTTACGCAGTGTTCCGCCATGGGATCGATTTCCAACCGCCCATCGGGAATTTGTTCGCCGCAGTCTTCGCAATAGCCGTAATCTTCATCCCGCAAGCGGCGTTCAGCAGCCTCAATGCGCACCAGTTCCAGTTGTCTTTTTTGCTCTGTTGCCTTGCTCATAGCCTGCTGCTGCATCGCATCCATACGCGAAAGACGCCCGACAGACTGTTGATCCAGCGTCACGGCATCGCGGGACTGGGATGACAGGTCCGATATAGCTTCCGGTTCCTTGCGCTTGAGGTTGAGTCTTGTGCGCGCTTTCTCAAGATCAGCCATGTCAATTGGTCCGCAGAGTTGATGCTGCTGAATTCTAGCGTGGTCAATATTTCCTGTCAGTGGTTTTCTCCCCTTACTTCCGGTGAAATATCATGTAGAAACCGGCCAGCAAGAGCGCATCCGGGAGATGTGTGAGAAGGGTTTGGTAAGATGTCTGACGATTCATTTATTCGCGAGGTTGATGAGGAACTGCGCACAGAACGTGTGCAGAATTTCTGGGCCCAGTATGGAAAGTGGATCATTGCCGTTGCCGTGGCTGTGGTTGTTTTAACGGGCAGCTATCGTTTCTATCAATATTACAGCGCAAGCCAGGCCGCATCAGCGGGTGATGCCTTTATGAATGCCGTGCAGTTGTCGGAAACCGATAAGCCCGATGAAGCGCTTGCAGCTTTCACGAAACTGGAAAACGAGGCTGGTGGTGCCTACCGTGCCATGTCCCGTTTCAGGGCGGCAGCAATCATGGTCGAGAAGGGCGAGGCTGCCAAGGCGGTTGAGGCTTATGATGCTATTGCGGCGGATGGAACAACGGATGAAAACCTTCGCTCCATCGCCCGTATTCGTGCTGGCATGTTGCTCGTCGATACCGGTACAACCTCAGATGTGGAAGCCCGTGTTGCCCAGTTGGTCGGGCCGACCGCTCCTTTTCGCTTCTCAGCTCATGAAGCTCTCGGGCTGGCCTATTTCAAGGCAGGTGATCTTGAAAAGTCTTTCAAACAGTTTGAGACGGCTATGGATGATGTTGCAATTCCGCCAGCGCTGCGGCAACGCATGTCGATCATGCTTGATTTGATAGCTTCCAACGGCGGTCCGGTTCGGAAATAGCACTTTGCTTGCCGCGAAAGGCTGCACATGAGCTTCACACTCGCCATCGTAGGCCGGCCCAATGTGGGGAAGTCGACGCTGTTTAACCGCCTTGTCGGCAAGAAACTGGCGCTGGTTGACGATACACCGGGTGTGACCCGTGATCGGCGCAGGGGCGATGCCAAACTGGGTGATTTGCGTTTTTCCGTTGTTGATACGGCAGGCCTCGAAGAGGCCGATGATTCCACGCTCGAAGCACGGATGCGGGATCAGACCGAGCAGGCGATTATGGAGGCTGACGTTTCGGTTTTCATGATCGATGCCCGCGCGGGTGTAACACCGCTCGATAAATCATTTTCCAACATGCTGCGACGTGCCGGCAAACCGGTTGTGCTCATTGCCAATAAGATGGAGGGGCGTCGCGGCGATGATGGTTTCTATGATGCCTATTCCATGGGGTTTGGTGAGCCTGTTCCGGTTTCTGCAGAACATGGGGAAGGGATGGCGGACCTGCGCGATGCCCTTGTTGACGCCATAGGCGAAGAGAAAGCCTATGCTGAAGAAAATGCATCCGGCACCGATGAAGACAGTTTTGAAGATGAATTCAACATCGAGGCGTTTGAGGAGCTTGAGGAAGACGAAGCTGAATTTGCCTATGACGATACCCGCCCTCTGAAAATTGCCATTGTGGGGCGGCCGAACGCAGGCAAGTCCACGCTTATCAACCAAATGCTTGGTCAGGAAAGGCTTCTGACTGGTCCAGAAGCAGGAATTACCCGTGACAGTATTTCCGTAGACTGGGAGTGGAAGGGAAGGGCCATCCGTCTGTTTGACACCGCTGGTATGCGGCGAAAGGCCCGGGTCCACGAAAAGCTGGAAAAACTGTCGGTGGCAGACGCGTTGCGAGCTATTCAATACGCCGAAGTGGTGATCATTGTTTTTGATGCGACCATACCGTTTGAGAAACAGGACCTGCACATTGTTGATCTGGTTGCCCGTGAGGGCAGGGCACCGGTCCTGGCGTTCAATAAATGGGATCTGGTCGAAAACAAGCAACAGGCATTGACCGAACTTCACGAGAAAACGGAACGCTTGCTGCCGCAATTGCGCGGCTTGCGCACAGTCACCCTTTCCGGCCAGACCGGGAAGGGGTTGAGGCAGCTGATGGAAGCTGTGATCGCAACAGATCGCGTCTGGAACACGCGCATACCAACGTCACAACTCAACCGTTGGGTCGATGGAGTTCAGGCTTATCATCCTCCACCAGCAGTTTCTGGCCGGCGTATTCGCTTCAAATATATCACGCAGGCAAAGGCCCGCCCTCCAACATTTGTTGTCCAGTGCACCCGCCCGGAAGGGGTGCCTGCCTCTTACGAGCGCTATCTGCTCAACAACCTGCGGGCCACCTTCGAATTGCCCGGTGTGCCCCTGCGGCTGCACATGCGCAAAGGGGACAACCCTTATGCCAACCGGAAGCGGCGCTCCAACCGTTAAGAAAAAATAAAGGTTAACGCGGCAAATTCTAAAAATTGGCACAATGTGCGTCTAGACACCCGTGACGCGCTGGCCGCTGGTCTCGTGTATGGGGTTGGAGTTAAGTAATGCGTACTTCAAAGGTAGCTGCCGGCAATAGCCGTCAGAAGGCGATACGCTTTTGTACTGCGGGGAAAATGCACACAATTTTTTGGTCGGGCGTCGTTCTTGCCGCGACAGCAGTCGGGACGAGCACAGTATCTCATCAGGACGTTGGTGAGTTGGCGGGAACCGGCGTCTATCAGCCGCAGGAAGCACGTTGGCTCAACAGGCTTGTTTCCATTCCCAAGGGATCCGTTCACGCGGCAACCGCAAACCGGGAAAAGGACACTCCTGCATTTGCCACACGCTATGCGCTCGCCATCAAGACGGCGGGTGGAACCCATGTTCTTGACGACGAACACGATCTGGGAACCGGAGAGAAACCCGTTATTGTTGCGTCATTAAAGGGTGACCGGGTTTTCAAACCCAAGCCCAAGGTAACTCCCGTTGCGCTCAAGACAAATTCTTTGCGTTCCGGTTTCACCTTTGCAGCATCAAATTCCCCCAAGTTTTCAAGTGACGACACCTCCGTAAAAAGCGTTGGATCGATTAGAGTTGCCAGTCTGAATACGAGCCTGAATACAAGTGTAAATACAGGCGTTAATACAAGCGCGAATACCGGGGATATGGCGGTACCCCATCATTTTGCCATTCACGGCATGATGAATGACTACCAGTCATTTGAAGCCGACATCCGCAGCAAGAAATTGCGGGAAATGACGCTTCCAGAGACCCTAGCCGCTTATGCTCAGGTTCCCGGCGTCAGCCCATTTATCGACGGGCAGAGCGCACAATTGCGTCTTGCCAATTTTGAGCCCAATAAACCGCTTATACACACGACCGTTTTAGCAAAACCGCTGCGGAAACCGGCCATCTATCCAAAGCCACGAGTTCGCCTTTCCAAGGGCCATCTGGACAGTGCACGTGCTGCGTCGCGTGTGATGGCCAAGGTTATGGAGAAGGTGAAAAAGCAGAGTTCGGACACTGTTCTTGCATCCGCATCGGCAAAAGGTAAACCGAATTCCCATCTTTCCGCCTATGCGCCTCAGGAACGTTCCATTGCCAGCGCATTTGCTGCGGTTCTGCGTCCACAAAACGATGGGCGAAAGTCGGTCATCAAACTCAGCCGTGGTGATCACCGCTGGGCGGCTAATCCCCTGCCAAAGAAGGCTTTTTCAAAGAAATCACGTCAATGCCTCGCCATCGGCATCTATTTTGAGGCGCGCGGCGAGCCCATCAAGGGGCAGCAGGCTGTTGCTCAGGTCATTCTTAACCGCGTAAAAAATCCGGCCTACCCAAATACTGTTTGTGGTGTGGTGTACCAGAATCGTCACAAGCGCAATCGCTGCCAGTTTTCGTTCACCTGTGACGGTATCCGCGACAAAGTGAAGTCTCGCAGCAATTGGGCAACTGCCGTTGATATCGCCAACAAGTCGATTGAAGGCCGTATCTGGCTGCGCTCAGTTGGCTCGTCCAGCCATTATCATGCCGACTATGTTTGGCCGCGCTGGCGTCGTAAAATGAAGAAGATGACCAAGATTGGTCGCCATATTTTCTACCGCACATATGGCGGGGGCTGGAGTTAAGCACCTGCTTGCTTCGAAATAAAATCATATATTTCAATATATTGCAGGAGCGGCCTTCACGTTGACTCGTCGAAAGGCCGCTTCTATTGTCACCTTGTTTGCCGGGCTGCTGGCCCGTGCATGTCTCAATTGTGGCGCTACCCATGTCCGACAATGACCCATCGCAGGGTGAAGATCTTTCCGCCAGGCTGGATAATCTGAAGGCCCGGCTTGATAAGTCCCCGGCCAGGGATTCCCAGAAAAACGACAAGCCAGCTTCCGGTGACCGGGCCGGTATTGCCCAGGCCATGAAACTGAGCAGCGAGTTCATCGCAGGCGTTGTGGTTGGAGCCTTAATCGGTTATGCGTTCGACAGATTTTTCGGTACTTCACCGTGGGGCCTGATTTTTTTCCTGATGATTGGATTTGCTGCTGCAGTGCTCAATGTGATGCGTGCTGCCGGGGTGGTTGCAGAATCAGGAATGCGCCTTCATAAGGTGCGGGAACAGGCTGACCGCGACACGGACGGCGGGGAATCATAAAAAACGTGCAATAAGGGGCAATACGGACTTGAGCCGCCCCCCTGGTTTGTGCCAAACGACGCCAGAAAAGTGCGGTAGTGACTGCCGCTCTTAAGATATAAAGAGGTTCAGGTGGCAAACGATCCTATCCACCAGTTTCAGATTTCAAAAATTCTGCCGCTTGAAGTCGGCGGATACGATATCTCCTTTACCAATTCTGCGCTGTTCATGGTGGCCACAGTTGGCCTCGCATCCGCGTTTCTCATTCTAACGACTTCCGGGCGTGGTCTGATCCCGACCCGCCTGCAGTCGATTTCCGAAATGTGTTACGAGTTTGTAGCCGGGCTGTTACGGGATAGTGCCGGTTCGGAAGGGATGAAGTTCTTTCCGCTGGTGTTCTCGTTATTCGTCTTCATTCTGGTGGCGAACCTGTTTGGCATGTTTCCCTATTTCTTCACGGTGGCGAGCCACATCGTCATTACAGCAGCGCTGGCGCTTCTGGTGATCGGGACAGTCGTTGTTTATGGCTTCTGGAAAAACGGTCTTGGGTTCCTCAAGCTGTTTGTGCCATCCGGCGTACCTGGAGTTTTGATTCCGCTAATTGTTCTGATCGAGGTGATGTCGTTCATCTCTCGCCCAATCAGCTTATCAGTGCGCCTTTTCGCCAATCTGCTGGCGGGTCACATCACGCTTAAGGTGTTTGCCGGGTTTATCGTCACTCTAAGCGGTCTTGGCATTGGGGGCGTTCTGGCCTCTATCTTGCCGCTGGCCTTTACCGTTGCACTCACCGCCCTCGAATTTCTCGTTGCTTTCCTTCAGGCCTATGTCTTCGCGATTTTGACCTGCATGTATCTCAACGATGCAATCCATCCGTCTCACTAGGACGACTCATTTCAATTCATTCCGACATTCGGTTCCAAATTCCACAGGAGAAAAAATATGGAACAGGCAATCATCGACGCTGGCAAATACATTGGCGCTGGCATGGCATGCGTGGGCATGGCTGGAGCAGGCATCGGTCTTGGTTCGCTGTTTGGCAACTTCCTTTCAGGCGCGTTGCGTAATCCCTCTGCAGCTGACGGTCAGTTTGGCCGCCTGATCTTTGGCTTTGCTGTGACAGAAGCCCTCGGCATCTTCTCGTTGCTGATCGCGCTTCTTCTCATCTTCGCCGTCTAATAGATCGAAGATAACTGGTCGAGGCGGTTGGCATGGGCCGAGCGCCTCGGTCTTGCGAGGTCCAGGGAGTAGCTGATGGCTGCATCGAATTCAGGCGCCGAAGGCGCGGTTGAGCAAGGGGCAAGCGGTGTTTTTCCTCCGTTTGATCCTACCTATTTTACATCCCAGCTGCTTTGGCTGGCGATCACATTCGGGCTCTTCTATTATCTGATGTCGAAAGTGGCACTGCCGCGCATCTCAGCAATTCTTGAGACGCGCAGCGATCGCATCGCTCAGGATCTCGACGAAGCCAATCAGCTCAAGGATGAGTCTGACGCAGCGCTGGCTGCTTACGAGCAGGAGTTGGCGGAGGCGAAGGCCAAGGCCCACGGCATTGCTCAGGAAGCCCGCGATTCAGCAAAAGCAGAACTTGATGCCAAACGGGCATCTGTTGAGGCAGAACTGGCCGACAAAATTGCTGGTGCCGAAGCCAGCATCGCGTCGATCAAGGCAAAAGCCATGGGTGAAGTGGGGTCCATTGCCGAAGAAACAACGGCGGCGCTTGTTTCGCAGATCATAAGTGGCAAAGTCACAAAGGCGGACATTGCTTCCGCCGTTTCTGCGGCGCGGCGATAGGAGATTTCTCATGGAACTCGATGCAACATTTTGGGCAACCGTCGCTCTGGTCCTGTTTTTTGTCCTGATTGCCTATCTCAAGGTGCCGGGCATGGTGACAAAAGGGCTCGATGATCGCTCGGAAAAGATTCGCAACGATCTCGATGAGGCTCGTAAGCTGCGTGAGGAAGCCCAACAATTGCTTGCTGAATATCAGCGTAAGCGAAAAGAAGCAGAGCAGGAGGCGGAAGGCATCGTGTCAGCCGCCAAGCGTGAGGCCGAAGCTCTGGCGGCGGAAGCGGAACGTAAGACTGAAGAATATGTGACGCGCCGCACCGCAATCGCTGAGCAGAAAATTGCCCAGGCAGAAACCCAGGCTGTTGCCGAAGTCAAAGCTGCCGCGGTGGAAGTTGCGGTTGATGCTGCCGAAAGCCTGATTGGTAAGAAAATGGCCGGTGCAGAGGCAACAAATATGTTCAAGCAAAGCCTTGCAGAAGTGAAGGCACGCATGAACTGACAAGTTGGCCTGTCTGACTTTTGAAATTCAAAGACCCGGCACTGTTCATTCAGCGCCGGGTTTTTCTTGATAGTGTTCAGCCAGCGCGGCTGCGACCGGAGCAAAGCTGCGGCGGTGAAGCGGGCACGGCCCCAGTTCCATCACGGCATTGCGGTGGGCCGCTGTCGGATAGCCCTTGTGCCCGGCAAACCCGTACCCTGGAAACAGCGCATCTGCCCCTATCATCATTTGGTCGCGAACCACTTTGGCAATGATTGAAGCTGCCGAAATTGACAGGACGCGGGCATCTCCCTTTACCAACGGAGTGGCTGGGCAGGGCATGTTGTCTGGCAATGCATTGCCATCAATCAGGGCGTGATCGGGAGCGTGCGCAAGACCGGCAGCGGCCATTTCCATGGCGAGAAGAGAAGCGGCGCGAATGTTGATCTGGTCTATCTTTGCGGCGCTGATACTGACAACTGACACCGTGGCAGATGCCAAAATATCACCGAACAGGCTTTCGCGCCTGGCTTGCGTGAGTTTTTTTGAATCGTGCAGTCCTTCAGGGATGTTGTCACGATCAAGTATGACGGCCGCCGCTGTAACGGGACCTGCAAGAGGGCCACGACCGGCCTCATCTATTCCGCATACAGCCTGATGCCCCTCTTTATAAAGATCTCTCTCAATTGAGAAGTCCGGGCCGGATGCCGGTCTGAAAAGTTGCGGAGAATTGACTGTTCTGGAAGGCATCGGGGGAAAGTGCCCGTGTCGTCAATTCTCCGCAAGAGCCCCATGTGCCACGAGTTAAAAACACATGGGGAAGAAAGAAGCTCCCTAAAAAAGTGAGAGCTGAGTGCCGGAAAGGACCGGTGGTGAAAAAAGATCTAAACGCAGGCTCATGCGCATGGGAGCAAGCCCGGCCTTTCGTGTAGCGATCTCGAAACGTCGTCCCAATTGCCAGGCATAGGGTCCAACACCCCGCAGCCGCGTTCCCCATTCAGCATCATAGTCCTTTCCTCCGCGCATCGAACGCAAAACAGACAGAACATGGGTGTATCGGTCCGGATAGTGACGCAGCAGCCATTCCTTAAACAGGCCGCTCACCTCATGGGGCAGACGCAACAACACATAACCGGCATCACTGGCGCCATTGGATTTTGCAGCATCAAGAATGCGTTCCATCTCGTGGTCGGTCAAAGCGGGAATGACAGGTGCAACCATCACTGAAACCGGAATGCCCGCATCTCCAAGCTGGCGTATGGTATCAAGCCGCAGTGTCGGTGTTGCTGCCCGAGGCTCCATTGCCCTTGAAAGACGACGGTCCAGCGATGTCACCGAAACAGCAACCCGCGCCAGCCCCTTTGAAGCCATGCGGCTAAGAATATCAATGTCACGGGTAACCAATGCCGACTTGGTAACAATGCCAACCGGGTGGTTGGTTTCTTCAAGAACTTCCAGGATCTCGCGGGTCACACGCCATTGCTTTTCAATCGGCTGATAGGGGTCGGTATTCGTCCCCATTGCGATTGATTTGACCGTATAACCGGGTGCTGCAAGTTCCCTGCGCAGAAGTTTTGCAGCATTGGGTTTGGCAAACAGCTTCGTTTCAAAATCAAGCCCGGCTGAAAGCCCCATGTAAGAATGAGAGGGGCGCGCAAAACAGTAAACGCAGCCGTGTTCGCACCCACGATAAGGATTGACCGACCGGTCAAAAGGCAAATCCTGCGATTCATTGCGCGTAAGAACGCTGCGCGGACTTTCAACAGTCACATCTGTCTTGAAGGGCGGAAGCTCGTCCAGAGTTTGCCAGCCATCATCAAAAACATGCCGTGATGTGCTCTCAAAGCGGCCGGCAGGGTTGATACCCGCAGCCCGTCCACGGCGTTGTGCTTCCTTGACCCGAACACCGGCTCTTTCCACCAGAGCATCAGCGCGGGCAGCGTTACCTCCTGGCGCAAAGGCATGGTGGTCAGCATTCTGAACGGCATCAAGATGATGTTCCACAGCAATATTCTCCTTTATGCGCCGGTCTTCGTCGTATTTAACGCATATATTCCTATCGCAGAAATGAGAACATTACAAGAACAAAATGAAGTGAACGCCGTGGCTGTGGATTTCTTTCCACCCTGTGTGGTGCGAGCTAGGTCTTGCTTCGCTGCAGATTTTCGTCCAGCCGGGGCATGATCTCCACAAAATTGCAGGGCAAGTGCCGGTAGTCGAGCTGCCTGGAGAGTATTCCGTCCCAACCGTCTTTGCAGGCACCGGGAGAGCCGGGAAGGCAGAAGATAAATGTGGTTCCGCAAACACCTGCCGTAGCGCGGGATTGGACGGTCGATGTTCCTATTTTCTCATGGCTGAGCATGTGAAAGGCGATGGAAAATCCATCCATCCGCTTTTCAAACAACGGCTCCAGAGCGTCCGGCGTTACATCGCGTCCGGTAAAACCCGTGCCGCCTGTTGTGATCACAACATCAACGGCGTCATCGCCAATCCAGCTTTTTACCTTTTGCTGGATGGCGTCCACATCGTCAGTCACGATGGCGCGGTCTGCCAGTCGATGTCCGTCTTTCTCCAGCCTCTCGACCAGTATGGTCCCTGAACGGTCATCGTCCACCGACCGCGTGTCCGATACCGTAAGTATCGCGATGGATATCGGAATAAAGGGGCGGCTTTCGTCAATGCGGCTCATGATGGTGAACTCCAACTGATCGATCTAGTTGCGACGACCCACCAATCGGGATGAGCGGTCCTGAGAGACTGCGCGGCAGCTTCCGCTGATGCAGCGCTTTCATATATCCCAAAACAGGTGGCGCCAGAACCCGACATGCGGGCAAGCAGGCAGTTATTCTCTCTCCTGAGCGCTTCAAGACAATCCAGGATTTCAGGGGCAAGATTTGTAGCGGGAGCTTGGAGGTCGTTGCGCTGCATGTCCAGCCAGCTTGTCCAGTCAGTACAGGTGCTGGTTTTTGGAAGCCGGCTCATGGAGGCGTTGTTTTTCCGGTCAAGTTTTTTGAAAACATCAGGGGTGGAAACGGCCTGCCGTGGATTGATGAGAACCATGTCAAAAACCGGGAGATTGACCGGCGCAATTTCCTCGCCAATGCCGCTGATATGAGATGGCCGGCTGGTCAGGCACATGGGAACGTCGGCTCCAAGAGACAGGGCCAGTTTCGCCAGTTGCGTGTCGTCAATCTGTGCATCCCACAGGCGCATCAGTCCACGCAGGGTTGCCGCTGCATCGGCTGATCCGCCGCCAACGCCTGATGAGACAGGGAGGTTCTTGTGCAGCTTGATGGATGCACCCGGCCTGGTGATCCGTTTTTTGTCGGCAAGAGCGTCCCTCAGTTCATGCGCGGCCCGAAGTACCAGATTGTCTGTATTGGAAAGAGAACCGGCCTCTGGCCCTTCAAGAGCCAGCGTCAGATCATCGGCAGGCCGAAACACCAGTTCATCGCCGAACGCAGCAAAGGTAACGAGACTGTCCAGCATGTGATAGCCGTCGTCTCGGTGACCCGTCACATGAAGAGCCAGATTGATCTTGGCCGGTGCCCGTTCAACGATTTCTAACGTCAACAGTCAGGTCCAAGCCGGAAATTCAGCCGTTGTCCGGCTTCTTTTCTTCAGGCGATCCGACTTTCTTTTTGTCATCGCCCATACCATTGGCCAGCTTGTCCTCAATTTTGCCGATGTCGCCCTTCGGTGGATCAAGCGCCAGCGCATGCCGCCACTGAAAAGTCGCTTCCAGCCGACGACCTGCCCGCCAGTAGGCGTCACCCAGATGGTCGTTGATCGTTGGATCCGCGGGCCGCAACTCGACCGCGCGTTCCAGTTCGACAACAGCTTCTTCAAAACGTTCCAGCCGATAATACGCCCAGCCAAGACTGTCGACCATGTATCCATCATTGGGGCGCAAATCGACCGCCTTGCGGATCATGTCCAGCCCTTCCTTCAGGTTGACGTTCATATCAACCCACGAATAACCCAGATAATTGAGAACGCTGGGCTGGTTTGGAAACAGCGTCAAAGATTTGCGAAATGCCGCTTCTGCCTTGGGCCATTGTTTGGTGCGCTCATAGGCAATGCCCAGCCGGTAGAACAGGGTCCAGTGAAAGCGTTCGGGCTTGGGAATGCGTTTTATGATGCGTTGATAAATACCAATCGCTTCGTCAAATTTTTCATGGCGCGCCAGAACAGCGCCGTAAGACAGATGAGCCACAAGATCATCGGGACCTGATTCAAGGAGTTTATCCAGTCCTTCACGCGCCTCTTTCAGCTTTTCAAGCTCGTCAAGATTGAGCGCAACCTCTAGCTGTGCAATGCGGTAATAGGGCGATTTCTCGTCAATCGACTGATAAAGTGCGTTTGTACGCAGCAACAGGCCCTGCCGATCCAGAAGGTCTGCCAGTTCCACGGTCACCACGTCTTTTTTAGGAGCCAGAGTGTTGGCCAGTTGCAGATAAATGCGGGCGAACTGCTCGCCGCCCTCGCGGTCGATGGTTGTTCCGATATTCATGAAAACTTCTGCCGCACCGCGTTCCGCCGATGTGATTTCCGGCAAAATGCCTTTATCGCTTTTCACGTCGGCATCCAGACGTTCAAATACCGGGTTTTGCGGTGAGATATCGATAGCCTGTTTGAGAATATCCGCCGCCTTGTCCTTTGACCCGGCTTTCCAGTGTGCCTGAGCCAGAGCCGCGGCAACACGGGTAAATGTCTTGACCGCAGACTGGCCACCGGCCCGGTTTGCAAAAGCCGCTTCCAGACGACGAACGGCCTCGTCTGTCTGGCCGCCAGCCAGAGCGATCAACCCACCATGATACTGGGTGAACAAGTCGAACCATGCCGGGCCTTCAAGGCCATCGATAATCTTCAGTGCTCCTGCAACATCTTCCTGTCCAAACTTGACCCAGCTTATCACCAGGCCCGACATCAGACGGTCCAGCGAACTGCGCCAGTCGCGGGTCAGGAACTTGTCAGCGCTCGGCCAGTCTTTGCCGCGCATGGCATCAACAGCAAGGATCAGATTGACAATTTCCGGGGCTTTGCCAGCCTTCATCAGCGCATTGCCAAGCTTAACGCCCTCAACGAAATCACCATTGGCAACAAAGACCAGAAACGCCTTGAGTTTCAGATCATTGTTTTCGGGATCGAGAGCCATCGCCTTGCGATAAAAATTGACAGCGCTTTGGGTATCTTTGTCATTGGCGGCGATACGAGCCGCCAGATAGTTGCCCGCAAGACTGTTGCTTGGGTTGACTGTTTCCGCTGATGCTCCGCTGGTGAAGGCAAAAGGGCTGGCCATGAGTATTCCACTCAAAACAACCGCTGCCCCTGTTGTCCGGATCGGTCTGGAAAAGACGTTGAGCATCAGGATATCCTTGTTTTTCTTTTCAAAAGGCGCAGCCATCCAATCATGGCCACCAAAATTCAGCTTGCCATCGAATCTGGCGTTACAATGGCCCTTTTACAAGCATGCTACAAGTTTGGTTAACGTTAAGGTGTTCGATTTAGCACGGATGAAAATTGTAGGGCTGTTCAACAGTCAAAGCGGCCGCGATTACCGACCCGAAACCAAGTGACCCCGGTCCAGATGCATGCCGCTGAGAGAGCGACCGTTCCTTAGCAACGATCCCATCTGCCAAGAGCAAATTTTTGAAAACGAATACTCAATCCAATTTGCTTAAAGGGCAGGTGAGCTGACAAAGTGACGATCCGGCGTATGTCGGGAAAAGGCACAAATTCCGTGTATTCAATTATGCGACACGGCCAAGGTGACCGTGCCGCACAAGTCGTTCGCTATTTTAAGGACTTCCAGAAGATGACTTTATCATCACCTTGCGCCCAAAAATCACGGATACGCGCTTCTTCCGAATAATCGTTTTTACGATAAAACTCGCGGGTCTGTGCGAACTCGTCCGCCCCCGAAGTGTCGACAATTAAAATACGATGGCCGCTCTCTCGTAGGTTGGATTCAAGCTCTTTGACGATTGCACCGCCTGCGCCGCTTCCCTGCCTTTCAGGAAGAACAGCGATAGCAAGCATGTTCCATGTGCCTTCCGTCAACGCCTCTGGGGCGGCATAACAAAAACCAATGGCTTTGCCGTCTGCTTCGCACGTCAGCCAAATGTCTTCGCTCTCCTCGTTGGAAAGGAAGCCGCTCACCATATCGGAAAGCATTTCACTTGGAAAAAGCTCCGTGCCATCCAGCACCAATTTAAGGGCTGGAATGTCCTTGGACTTTGTTGGTCTGATTTTCATTGTAGTCGTCTTTCAATATGCCGATGCTCAAGCGATCTGAGCTTGCAGCAATGGACTTCGAGCCTGTCACTCACGTTCAATTTTCAATGGTTAGTGAGACTATTCAGGCCACAAAAAAGGGAAGGCTGAAACGATAAATCGTCAACCTGTTTTAGTCGGCAGTCCCAAAAATGGGACTAGCGGTTTCCCGCAATCGTGAACATAAAATCTCCATCGCCTGACTTCTTTGCCAAGCGTGTGAAATCAATATCAATTTCTACTGAAAACGGCAAAAAAAGTGCGGCAGTCGCAAAACCCATCCTTTTTGCGACAAAGACTGGCAACAAGGTATTTGACACATTGTTCTATAATTAATAGAACAATGTGCATGGATAAGAATCAACTCAGATATACGCTTGAACAACTGGCATTGCCGCAAAACGCATTTGCAGAGTTATTGGGCGTCACGCCCAGAGCCGTTTCACTTTGGCTTACGGGTGAGAGAGCTGTGCCAAATCCAGCTATCAGTTACTTACGATTGTTTAGCCTACTCACCCCAAATCTAAGGCAAGTCGAACTCTCCATATTGATGAACGAGGATAAAAAAATGCGTGAAGGAATGTATGGAATAACATTTGAATCCAACGACGGCGTTGGCGAAGGAATGTTGATATTTGAGAATGGACAAATTTACGGTGCTGATAGCGGGGCGGTAAAATACGATGGCGTTTATACCTACGACCCCAACTCGGAAATCGCCGATGCCACTTTGAAAATCACGTTCCCACCAAACGTCGAATCTGTATTCGGGCTGTCTAACCCCTATGAATGGTCATTTGATTTAAGCGCGCAATTCAATCCCAATGCTAACTCTGGAACAATTGCTGTAAGAACATCGCTTGGTGTAAATATCGCTGCAAAATTTGTCTATCTTCGAGCCTTGCCGATGGCTGCTTAGCTTCCATACTTTGGGTAACGTAGGGAGCTCCTTGCTTAGAAACAGGGGAGGGGTTTCGCAGCCAAAATCCCAATATTTTTGCGACAAGGTTTTGCGACACGTAAACCACTGAAATCATTGGCCTCTCAAAACCGTTGCAAAAATCTTCCTTTTTGCAGCGGATTGCCTGTCGTAGGCAGGACAATTGCAATGATGCTGCAACGGCAAAAAGGCCTCACAGCCGCCCTCAGTTCAACACCATGCCTTCAGCACCAGCTGACGACCCATGACGGGCGAAGCTGGCTTTAATCTCAGGTCAGCTTTCATACCGGCGCGTTTTGCCTGTGGGGCGAATTGTTGTCCTCAAACGGCGGCTCATCGGGCGAAGTGAATTTTTGTCGCGGCTGCGCTAGGGTCAGCTATTCAGTCGTGATTGCACCGTCTCCAAATTCATGCTCATCCTCCGGCGACAACTCCGAATAGCTACCGACTCTGCGTAGATCGCTGAAGAGCGCGGCAAAAAACGAAACTCCATATGCGAAGACAACAAAGAGCATTCCGGTTTGTGGCCCGAAGCTGCCTGCCACCAGCCCGCCTGCCAGCGCACCCAAAGGGCGGATGCCATATATTGCTGTCTGAATGACAGCATTGACCCGCCCCAAGCGCTCGGATGGCGTGACGAGTTGGCGGACGGAGTTTTGTGTCACCAGCCACATGGACGGACCGAAGCCCAGCAGAAAGGCGCAGGCATAGAAAAGCACTGGCGAACTGCCAGCTGGTATCAGTGCCATCCCGATGGCTGCGATAACACTGCTCCCGGGGCCGAAAAGCAGAATCAGGTTCGGGGCGATCCGGTCTGAGAACCGTCCCATAACCCATGTGCCTAGGATCGACGCCAGTCCGAATGCGGAGAGGCCAATGCCGAACGCACCAGGGTCCATCATGTAGACTTGGCGGATAACCGGAACGAGAACGACGAGCAAAGCGGCAAAGGCAAGATTCCAAAAGATTGCGCAAAGCGAAATCGGCAGGAGTAGGCGGTGACGGATTACGTATGCACCGCCTTCGACAATCCGCTTAAAGACTGGGGACTTGGCAGGCGGTTGCATTTCAACGGCCGGGAGCGTGATTGTGAAAGCCAATGCGACCGCGGACGCGATCACGGCAATCATAATGATCAAGATCGGCGAAACGGCGGTAAAGTAGAGGCCGACAAGAAGCGGCACCACGAAGGACGCAATAGCCCGAGGGACTTCTATCGCTGCATTAGCCTTGGCAAGTCTTTCGCGTGCTGAAATCTTTGGCAGGATCGAGAGGGCCGCGAGGACAAAGAGCACCACGCCGAAACCCGCGATGGTCATGGCCGCACCAAAAAGCACGATGCTGCCAAGAATGATCGCAACAACTGCCCCGCTGAACCCAGTGAGCGATACGAAGCCCGCTGCTATCGTGAGGTTTCGCTGCTGGACGCTATCGACCAGTATGCCGAAAGGGACGGAACCAACGAGATGGGCCATCGACTGGCACGCCACGAGAATACCGATCACTTCTGGAGATGCGCTGAAAACAAGGTTCGCGATCAAAGGGACCGACAGGAGTGCGACCTGATCTGACAGATGTACTCCATAGGCAGCCCCCGTCAGGCGAGAGATCATTTGCAATTTACTACTCCGTCGAAGCTTTCTTTCGCCCAGCGGTAGCGTTGTTGAATTGCGTCAAGCCACCCGATTCATGCGGAGTTACTGGGAAAGCGGTCATTCGTGTAGATCCCGGCATCAGTCAAGTGGCCTCACAGCCGCCCTTAGTTCAACATCATGCCTTCACCACCAGCTGACGACCCATGACGAGCGAAGCTGGCTTTAATCTCAAGTCAGTTTTCGTACCCGCGTGTTTTGCCTGTGGGGCGAATTGATGTCCTCGAACGGCGGCACAGCGGACGGAGCTGCCGTTGCTTCGTAAGAAACCAATGACTGCTTTATGGTACGCAGCTTCGGTGGTATTCGCTGTTTACAATGCGAATTGAAGGAAACTCAGATATGCCTGAAGCGATTGTTCCCGCTGATTTGGTCGGTTATGTTAACGATTGGAAAATGTCGCCGGGTTTAGAGCATGAAGGCTTCATCTTTATGACGGGTTTCACGGGAGCTTCGTCGGACGGACAATACTCCGACGATCCTTCCGAGCAAATTGAAGCGGTTTTCGCAAAAATACGCGCGGTTCTTGAAGAAGGCGGACTGGGTTTCCAGAACCTCGTTGAGATGACGAGCTACCACGTCGGGCTGCGCGACCACCTCGAAGAGTTCAAGAGCATTCGAGCCAAGTATGTCCAGGAACCTTTTCCAGCTTGGACCGCAATCGAGGTTGCGGGTTTTGTTCGTGAGGATGCCATTGTGGAGATCAAGTGTATCGCCCGAAGGGCATAACCGACATTCGTGCAGATCCCGGCATCAGTCAAATGGCCTCACAGCCGCCCTCAGTTCAACATCATGCCTTCACCACCAGCTGACGACCCATGACGGGCGAAGCTGGCTTTAATCCAAGGTCAGTTTTCATACTGGGTCGTTTTGCCTGGGGGGCGGATTGATGGTGGATGCGCAAACCCTTAAGCTGCCGGGGTGAGTAAATGATGCAGGTGTGCATCACTTTTTGGAACGGGAAAAAAATGAAGAACAGGCTGTCCAGCGATACGTACCAGGTTTACATCCTCTTGGCTTGTCTTACTTGCTTTTGGCTGTTCTCCTTGGCCTTTATTGCCGATCCGACGAAAGACCCGGTACCCAATTACTATTACGCATATATCGTTGGAATATTTGGCGTTTTCGTCATAATCAATCAGTTGGGCCGGCGAGCGATCTCGGATCAGAACTCCACCGCTGCCACTTTGATGTCGAATACGATTCCAATTTCTGTTGTGTTACTGCCCTTTCTTGTTGTGATGTCTGCGGATGGGATTAATGCACTGCCCTTTATCGTGAACCCGCTGGTTTCCCAGATAATTGGTTACCCGGCGCTCATAATAGGCATCGCTCTCGTGCTGGGCTGTGAGGTGAAATTCAAGAAGGATGCAGGCGGCACACTGTCGCCCATTGAAGAGCTCAACACTCAAAAACTGGTGACCGATGGGCTGTATGCTTATATGCGCAACCCCATGATTATAGGCGGTGCCCTTTTGATTCTTGGCCTGGCTCTGTCGTTTCAGTCAAACCGTTTCCTCGCATTCTTCCCCTATTTCGTTGCCGTAAAAACCATCTGGTTCAAGTACTCGGAGGAG
This sequence comes from uncultured Rhizobiaceae group bacterium, assembly GCA_937930635.1. Classification (GTDB taxonomy): domain Bacteria; phylum Pseudomonadota; class Alphaproteobacteria; order Rhizobiales; family Rhizobiaceae; genus Pseudahrensia. The sequence goes on along the minus strand of CALHCF010000009.1, from coordinate 48,280 downwards.
CCGTCAATGGAGCGGCGCTTTGGACAGGCTTACGTCCAATACAAGAACAACGTATCGCGTTGGGTTCCGCGCCTGTCCCCATACCAGGGATAGGCGCGGATTCTTGTTCCAGGACCCCGTCCTTTTGCGCGCAATTTCGAATTTCATTACCGGGCCTGAGGTCCCACGAGGCCCCGTATCGGTTTCCTGGGAAGGCAGGCGGTCCGCCGCACCCTGCCGCAGCAGAGTTTGCGCTCACGGCCGGTCATTTGGACAGTATCATCTTTCGGTGCCGGCCGATGACCGAGATGCGGACAAAATTGCCATTGGGAACAATACCTTGTACCAACAACCCCTGCGTGTGAGAAGGCCGGGGCGCGAACTGGTAGAGCTTATGCCATTTTCCAGATATCAGAGCTAACTATGGGGCGGCGAAAAGAACTTAAAGGCATATGCAATGATCTGCTGGATAGCTTTGTGAATCGATACAACGATATTGATGGCTATTGGGCTTTGGGAAAATTTCAGGCGTTCCTCCAGACGACGCATGAAGAGCAGTTGCAGTTTCATTTGACGCGCGAACAGGGTAAAAAAAGTGTTTTTCAACAGACGCTTGATTATTATCGGCTTTCATTCCAACGACACTTGAAAGTTCGCAATCTCTCCGGCGCATGGGTGGATTGTGCGGTGATAACGGTTGTATCTCAATCATCTTCGCAATTGGACTGTGTTCTAAAAATCAAAGCCGACAATGGCCGAGAATTTGAGGCCAAAAGAGTAGTTGCAGTGCGCCCGCACAAGCCGGAGCGTGAGTTGCAGCGACGCGTTGAAGACCATGGACCAAGCAACCAAAAGGGCGTCTAAAATGCGCCATGTCCTTGAGAAACAAAGGCCTCGAAGCTATCCATCAGTTTACAGAAGGATTGACCCAACGCGTTGGTGCGAAGGGTTTGCTTAGGGCGTGTTCCAGTATTTCCAGATGGTCTTGTCCGTAGAAGGGGTCTCCATCGAGGATATAGGTCGGCGAACCAAAGATACTCTGGTTCTTTGCCCAATCCGTATTCGCCCATACTTTTTCCTGAATCAGATCTGATTTCGCCTGGTCCATGAGCGTGCGTGCGTCGTGACCAAGATCCGTACCAATTTTTTCAAGCACTTCGGGACTGGAAAGATCCGCATCATCACACCAGTGAGCTTTCAGAATAGTGTGTGCCATAGTGTCGACATTGGCGCCGGTATCGCCAAGCGCAAGGATCATGCCCGAAGCAAGACTGTAGTCGGCGTCGTGGTAGGTTGGTCTGAATTTTACGATTGGCACATTTCGATATTCAGCCCAGCGTTCGATCTCTCGCCCGAAAAAATAATCGACATGCGGTTGAGTGCGAGCACCAAACGCAAGGCCGCTTTGTGCTTCAACAACAGGAGACAGCAAGATAGGCCTGTGTATGAGTTTTACGCTATGATTGGCACAAATCTCCAGCAAACGTTTCGAGCCGAGATACGCAAAGGCGGAATGTGCAGAATAGACGTATTCAATAGTAGCCATGCCAAATTATGTGCCATTGTGCCTCTGCTGAATAGGGGGCATCGGCCAGTTGGGCCTGTCAAATTGCGCGACGTCCCTGCGATAACCGGTCCCTTTTACAGGTGTGCTGTAGGTTTGCGTAACGTTCAGGCGGTCGAGCCAGCATGGCTGAGAATGGGAGGGTGGTTTGATGGTTGAAGCTGTCGCGGTTGCTGACTATCAACAGTGTTATCCTGATCCGATCCGGGTGGATGCCGGTGAGAGACTGATTGTCACCCAACGAGAGGATTTGTGGGATGGACACCGCTGGGTCTGGGCCGTTGACCCAGACAGCCGCGAAGGTTGGGTACCAGACAATCTTCCCGTGCTGCAGGGACAGCAATTTGTGGCCGCTTATGCTTACAATGCAATAGAGTTGAACGCGCGGGTCGGAGAGAAATTCCAATGTGCCAAATCCACCCATGGCTGGATTTGGTGCGTAAACCAGAACGGCGATCAGGGTTGGTTGCCCCGTGCCATATTCGCACGATAAGCCTGTTTAGCTGACGCGGCTGATACAGAATTCAACAACGTCGAGAAGTGCCCGCTTTTGCTCGCTTGCCGGCAGTGGGGCAAGCGCATCGCGTGCAATTTCTCCGTAGTGGCGGGCCCGCGCAACCGTGTCGGTAATTGCGCCATGTTTGGCCAGCAGTTCCATTGCCTGAGCCAGAGCCGCGCTGTCGGCGGAATCGCTCTCCATGGCAGTGCGCCAGAATTTGCGCTCTTCCTCGCTCCCCCGCCTGTAGGCCAGCAGCACCGGCAGGGTCACTTTGCCTTCGTAGAAGTCGTCGCCCACATTCTTGCCAAGGTCGGCCTTTGAGCCGCCATAGTCGAGCGCATCATCAACCAACTGGAAGGCAAGACCCAGATTGACGCCAAACGAACGGAAAGCGTCACGGGTTGGTTTGTCGCTATCGGCAAGAATAGGGCCGACTTCGGCTGCGGCAGAAAACAGTGCCGCGGTTTTTGCGCGGATCACTGCCAGATAGTCATCCTCAGTGGTTTCCATGCTTTGAGCCACCGACAGCTGCATGACCTCGCCTTCTGCGATCACCATGGAAGCTGTTGAAAGAACATCGAGGGCACCCATGGAGCCTGCGTCCACCATCATGCGAAAGGCCTGGCCGAGCAGAAAATCACCAACAAGAACGCTGGCCTGATTGCCCCACACCATGCGGGCTGCTTGTTTGCCCCGCCGCATGTCGCTTTCATCAACCACATCATCATGCAACAGGGTGGCGGTGTGCATGAATTCCACACTGGCAGCCAGAGTAATGTGATGGTCGCCCTCGTATCCACACAGCGCAGCAGCAGCAAGCGTAAGCATGGGACGCAGCCGTTTGCCGCCGGAATCGATAAGATGCTTGGCGACCTCGGGGATCATCTCCACATCCGAACCGGTCTTGGACAGGATCAGGGCATTGACCTTGCCCATATCCTCCCGGGTCAGGCCAACAAGCGGCTCAACGCTTGCCTGTGGTTCGCGGTTTTCTTCAATCGGGATAACAACGCCCATGAGACACTTGCCGGTTCAATAAATTAAATCATTTGGAAATTAGAGGGCGTGCATGACCAATACAAGTGTTTCAGATGGAGCGGGAGAATATGCCACGGTCTCCGTCGGTGTTGAAATACCTTTGTCAAACACACCTCAGTATTGCGGGGGAACCTCGCCGGCTGGTCTGACAACCGCGGCGAGGTTTCCGGTTAGCAGACCTACTTGTCTTTAAGCGCTTCGATCTGAAGCGTTATCTCAACCTTTTCGGCTTCCGGGCCGAGGTTATAGTCCATGCCAAAATCTTTGCGCGTCAGCGTATAACTGCCTTCAAAACCTGCGCGATAGCCACCCCAGGGGTCTTTCCCTTCGCCGATCTTCTTGATGGCAAAAGAGATTTCCTTTGTCACACCAAGAAGGGTCAGATTGCCCTTCAGAGTGCCGCCATTGGCATCGCCATCATAGCCGGTGCTCTCGAAAGTGGCCTTGGTGAATTTCTCAGAATTGAAAAAGTCTGCGCTGCGCAGATGCTTGTCACGATCAGGCCAGTTCGTATCAAGGCTCGTGATGTCGATCTCAATCTTGATGCTTTGCCCATCCGGACCCTTAGCCGGGTCATAGTTCATCGTGCCCGAAAATTTATTGAACCGTCCTGACAATTTCGAAAAGCCCAGATGGGAAGTTTCAAACTTGATGAAGGAGTGAGATAAATCGACCGTGTAAGGGGCCGTATGTCCTGAAAAAGTGGCCGCACCCATCATCAGGGCAGCCAGGCCGGCGGATTTAAAGAATGAATTATACATAATATGCTCCGGAATTGGGGAAGTTTGGCAGCCGGTAAAGACTGCAAGCCAAGATATGGCGTCCCATTGCGGTTTGGAAATGGTGAAAAGCGTTTTCAGCCTGCTGATAACCTGATTTTGAACGCATGTCAGATCGTTCACGGCAGCTTGAATCTCTTGCAGGCCCGTCCCATAACATCAAAGATGGATCGCGGCTCGGGTAAGGCGAAGCGACATTGGATAAACGGGCCAAACGGGCCAAACGGGTCAAAGGGTTGGATGATGGAAGAACTTTTGCGCACCAATAACCCGGTTACCGTTTCCTTTGCCGAAGCCCTGCTGGGTGAAGAAGGCATCGGGCATTTTGTCGCCGATACTCATATGAGCATTCTCGATGGTTCGCTGGGTATCCTGCCGCGTCGCATCATGGTGGATGGCGAATATCTTGAGCGAGCCAGGCGGTTGATGAGAGATGCAGGCCTTGGCAACGAACTGCCGGAAAAGCCTGTACGCTGATCTGTGAAACTCTCTTCGTCCAAAGCAGCATCTGTGCCCGGAATCGTCACGACCAAGGACGGTTTCCTCGACAATAGTTTTTTTGTCTCTCAGCCCGCCAAAGGCCCCCATCGGGCTGGCCTTGACGCTGTTTTCCTCGCTGCCGCACTTCCTCACACCACCAGCGGCAGGGTTGCCGATTTTGGTGCCGGGTGCGGCGTCGCCGGCATGGCACTGGCGCAACGGTGCAAAAATGTGGAAGTCGATTTAATCGAAAAAGACACTGACGCTCTGGCCAACGCAAAAACCAGCCTGAGCTACCCCGAAAACAAGCACTTTAAAGATCGGTTGCACATTGTTACCGCTGATCTGTCGCTGGGTGGAGCGGACCGTGAAGCAGCGGGGCTGCGACAAAATTCCTATGACCATATAATTTCCAACCCGCCTTATAATCACAAGGCTCATTTCCATCATTCCCCAAACCAGCAACGGGCGGCTTCACACGTTATGCAGCCCGGTCTGCTTGAAGCCTGGATCAGGACAGCCGCTTATGTGGCCAGGCCAAAAGCCAGTCTGACCCTCATTTTGCGTGTCTCTTTGCTCGAAGAGGTGTTGATAGCGCTGAAAGGGCGGTTTGGCAGCATCTCCATTCTGCCCATCCACCCAACCGGCCTGATGATTGTCCGTGCAAGACTGGGTGGGCGCGCTGCTTTGGAGATAGAGCCATCCTTCACCATACAGTCTGATCCAGATAACCACAGACCTACGGGGCTGGCAGAAGAGGTGTTGCGTGGTCGTTGCGGCCTGTTTGATGAAGACTGAGGTGCTGTCTCAGTTCGAATTTCCGGGTCGATGCGAAACCGTCAATCGATGCCGTGTCGCAGATTAGATGATGTTGCAACCAGAAGACCGCCAGAGTTTGCCCGAAGTTGACGTTGATCAAAATTAATCAAAGGCAACAAGGTGGGACGTTTTGCATTTTGACAATTGTCCAGCAAACGATATGCCGGTTAATGTCCCAACGTGCCATGAGCGACCGTTTTACATATTTAGCATAATCGCACGTATGGTTTGCCCGACCAGGTCTTGTATTCAAAAATCGGGGCATCCCTCAGAGAACGGAAATTCATTTCATGCCTCTCGGTGCGATTGCAAGATGGGGCACATTGTAAATCGATGAAGCGTTGGCTAGTTTCCATTTCTGTTCCCCATCCACGCCTTTTGGATTCTGATACACAGCTGAAAAACAACGCATTGCCAATCCCCAAATCGCCAATATAAATTATAACAACGAACCCTCTTTAAGCCGTATCTCGATGAAAAAGAAGTATTCCATATTTATTAGCTCCACTAAATTGGACATAGGCGAACATAGGAATGTCGTTATAAACTTGGTCCAAAAGAAAGGGCACATTCCCATTGCCATGGAATTCTTTCCATCAGGGAGCGAAGACAACAAGGAATATATTTCCGAACGAATTTCGGAGTGTGATTTATTTATTTCCGTGGTTGGACGTAATGTTGGCCACATTTTTGATGACGGGTGCAGTTTTGTAGAATTTGAACTGGATCAAGCCGAAAAGTTTAGCATACCAGTGATAGGTTTTGCTTGCGACGAGCAAGAGTATAGAAATTTAGACCATAATCCAGATCTTCAAAGAGTTCGTAATCGCCTTCTCAATAGTGGTAATATTAGAGATTTTTTCTCACTAGAATCCCCCGATTCCGTTGCCAAGACTGTGGGACCTGCTTTAGATTTGGCAATTGACAGAATGGATCTAGATGAAGCTGCTGGATGGATTAGATCTAAATCGTATTCTGAGATTTCAAATAACTATAGACTAAATATTACAGAAACACAAAGCCGTTTGTTGGTCGAAACAGTAGATCGGATTCGATCTTATTCTGTTATAATTGATCGATCTACAAACGATATTGATGAAAAAAAGATTATTGCTAAGCATTTTTGGAAAAATTGTAGCACCAGCATTTTTCAAGACTCTGATGTAAAAAACATTTTTTTCGAAGCTTCATCATCTTGCGCTTATATATCCAAGAAGTTGGTTGAAAGATTTCAATTTGAAGCAACAATGCAGCCAAAAAATAGAGCAGATATTTCCTATTTCACAAATTCTTCTCTGACATTTTTGCAGTTCTTGCTCCTGCCGCCTCAAACTCAGTTTGACGCCAAATCAATAAAACTATTCCCTTGCGGATCATTCTCAGAAAGGTATGGGGAGGTTTTTGGCAAAATTCACGAGGCGGCCAAAATACCTGCCGAAAAATTTGCCCGCTCGGAATACTTGCTGCGGCCAGGTGCCAAAGAAAAATGTCAAGAAGTCCGGGAAGAGTTGTTGGCAACGATGAGCCCGGACAACGGACTAATTTTTTCCTCAATTACAGGAGTGAACTTGAACGATGGAGGGCCTGTTGGACCTCTAGTGTGGAATTATCGAAACTGTCTCTTCAAACGAGTTTTATATGGCTCTGGAATTCCCACTGTATTGGCAATTGACGGATCAAAGTGGGATTACGAATTTAAAAGAAGACAACATTTCCCCATATTCACTGACGGGCTAGATTGGTTGGATTTTTTAAGTGACAAGCCAGTAGCGGTGATATTCACGTCGAAAAATGCCACTAAAGCTTCCGAAATTTCAGACTATTTTTTTGAAAGAGGCCTTGAAGAGATAATTGATCAAATTCATGGCGATACTTATGTAAGCATTATGTTCAATGCGCCGTTCAATGAACGACTAAAAGTACTTTAATAGGTCACTCACAATGTGATTGCTAATCCCTTGCCAAAGGTCGCGTTGTCTGAGTCAATGGACCCATGAATGGGAATGATTTGGTGCGATTTAGACTTTCATGGGAAGTTGATTCAGACACACTTTTGCAACCATGTTTAAGATCCAAGACAAACAAGCGGTTTCTGTTTCGATCGTGTCAGGACATATGAAGGTGTTTGCTCGCAGTCAATGATGAAATTCATACTAGTCCGCGTTGGGCCAATCTGTCGAGGAACTGAAGTCTAAGATGTTCCAGGAGCGACACGATCGAAAACTGTAAAACGGCCTCGAAGGAGCCATTACCGTTCGTTTGTGAGGGGTCGTATCACGGTGCGAGGTGATGTTGATCGGTGCGTCGCAGGGTGGATAGCTGATCGATTTGGGAGTGCTGGTTAATCCCAAGGCTGCAATTCAAAAAGAGACACTACCAAGACTGAGCGACGCTTGAAAAACCATGCAAAAAGCTACATTTGTTGTCGGATCATTGCTGAAAAAAGAGATTTCCCTTGGCTAATGCCCTGACCCGTATCGTCCCGAAAAAAATACGCACCATGTTTGGCGACAAGGGCGGTGTGACCATCCCTGTTGTAAAGCTTTCCGGTGCCATCATGGCGGGCGGCTCGGCACTGCGCCCCGCACTCAACCTGGCCAGTACGGCGGGGCTTCTGCAAAAAGCTTTTGAGAGCAAAAAGACACCGGCCGTTGCCATTGTGGTCAACTCACCGGGTGGTTCGCCTGTTCAGTCGCGGCTCATTTATCGACGCATTCGCGATCTGGCGGTGGAGAATGAAAAGAAAGTCCATGTTTTCGTCGAAGATGCGGCGGCTTCGGGCGGCTATATGATTGCGTGTGCCGGCGACGACATTACCGCTGATCCATCCAGTATTGTTGGGTCCATCGGAGTGATTTCCGCCAGTTTTGGTTTTGTTGATGCCATTGAAAAGGTTGGCGTAAAGCGCCGTGTCTATACAGCAGGCCAGAATAAGTCGGTGCTTGATCCCTTTTTGCCGGAAAAGAAGCCGGATATTGACCGGTTGAAGGCCTTGCAGCTTGAAATCCACGATGTCTTCATCGATCTGGTCAAGGAAAGCCGGGGCGATCGTTTGAGCGATCACAAAGACCTCTTTACCGGCCTTTTTTGGACGGGGGAGAAGGCAAGAGAACTGGGCCTGATTGATGGTATTGGCGATATTCGTGCAAGCCTGAAGCAGCGCTATGGCGAGAAAACCGAGTTGAAATTGATCGAGGCCAAAAAGGGCCTGTTCGGACGTCGTTCGCCTTTCGGCATGGAAATGCCGGAATTGCCTGCCATGGATGATATAGCATCCCGTGCCGCAGACGGATTGTTGACAGCTGTTGAAGAGCGAGCGCTGTGGTCCCGGCTGGGGCTTTAAGTTGGGGCTTTAAAAAAGGAACAAGGGGAGGGGTTCATGGTTCAACTGATTGCCGTAGCAGCGCTGGGAAGTGTGGCCCTTGTCGCTTACTCATCATTTCGTAAGCACTGGGATCGGATCCAAAGGGAAGAGCTGGAAAAGGCCAAAAAACCCAAATCCGGGGGTGATCTCGAACAGGATCCCAAAACGGGGCGCTATCGTCTGCGCAAGTGAAACAGGCATCGCGCCTGAGGGGCGGACAGGTTCAGCCCAGAAGAACGGACTTGCGGTGCTGCCGCATGACAGGTGCGATCAAAGCAGTAAATCCGACCCGGTAAGAAGACCTTTTGGCTGGGCAAAACTTACGGTGAATTCGGATCACTCTCGTCAGCCATTGCCGGTTTTCTCAACTTGACCCTTCGCCAATCGCGTGGCACCTGTCGCCAGACTTTTAGACTGGACCAACGTGATGGCCGCTGCCAACCCAAATGATCCCAAAACCTCTTTTCAGGGTCTGATTTTGACGCTGCATGATTATTGGGCGCGCTATGGCTGTGTGATCCTCCAGCCTTACGACATGGAAGTTGGAGCAGGGACGTTTCATCCGGCCACCACCCTGCGGGCATTGGGGCCAAAGCCATGGAACGCGGCTTATGTCCAGCCAAGCCGTCGGCCCACCGATGGCCGCTATGGCGAGAACCCGAACCGGCTTCAGCACTATTATCAGTATCAGGTGTTGCTCAAGCCAAGCCCGCCCGATCTGCAAGAGCTTTATCTTGGTTCGCTCAAAGCCATCGGCATTGATTCCGCGCTCCACGATATTCGCTTTGTTGAAGATGACTGGGAAAGCCCGACCCTGGGTGCCTGGGGGCTGGGCTGGGAAGTATGGTGCGATGGAATGGAGGTTTCGCAGTTCACGTATTTCCAGCAGGTTTGCGGCTTTGAATGCTCACCCGTCGCTGGCGAACTGACCTATGGGCTGGAACGGCTCGCCATGTATGTTCAGGGTGTCGACAATGTTTATGATCTGAATTTCAACGGTGCCAGCGGCAATGACCGGGTGTCCTATGGCGATGTATTCCAGCAGACCGAACGGGAATATTCGCGTTGGAATTTTGATGTGGCGGATACGGAGATTTTGCTGAGGCATTTCGAAGATGCCGAAGCCGAATGTCAGCGCATTCTTGAGGCTGATCCCCAAGACCCCAAAAAGGGTCGTGCTATTGTCATGGCCCATCCCGCCTATGACCAGTGCATCAAGGCAAGCCACGTCTTCAATCTGCTTGATGCGCGTGGCGTGATTTCCGTGACCCAACGGCAAAACTATATTGGCCGGGTGCGGGATCTCAGCAAAGCCTGTGGCGAGGCTTTCCTGAACACGGAAGCCGGTGGTTTATCGGCGCCTTGATTGCGGGCTTTGACAGCGGGCAGCATCTGTCTCAGACTTGAACACCACACAGACAGGTTTCAGGAGCCGGATCAATGAGCAATCCAACCCGGGCGGGTGACGCTCCCATTCCCGTCGAAGTCGAAGCCGGAAAGACCTATTTCTGGTGTTCGTGTGGGCTGTCAGCCAATCAGCCATTTTGTGATGGGTCGCACAAGGGAACCGAATTCACACCGCTGAAATGGGAGGCTGACGCTGATGGGCGTAAGTTTTTCTGCACCTGCAAGGCGACAGGCAATCAGCCGCTTTGCGATGGCAGCCACAAACCGACGGAAACATAAGACCAGCAACAACAGGGCGTGCGGGTAACCCTTCAAGCCTTTTGTCGATCCCGCATCGAGACTTTCGGCGCTGGGTCTTTCATGTGATGATGTTTCTTCAACCCGGCGCGAAAGGAAATCATATGAGTGTGCATGGAGATTTTTTCTGGAACGAAATCATGACCCGTGATGTCGAAGCGACCAAGAAATTTTACGCTGACTCGCTGGGATGGACCTATTCCAGCATGGATATGGGACCTGGTGGCACATACTGGATAATCAACAATGGCGAGACGTCCATTGGCGGCATTGTGGACATGGTTGGAGAGGCGTTTGAGGGGATGTCGGAACACTGGATGTCTTACGTTTGCGTCGATGACATCGATGCCCGTATTGAAAAGGCGAGGGCTGCCGGCGCCGTTATCAATTCCGGGCCATTCGATGTGCCTGAGGTCGGGCGCATGGCGATCCTGCAACAACCCGGTGGTGCGGTGATAGCCTGGATGACACCAGCCAGCCAAAGCGGGTGACATGGACGAAAGCGCTTGGTAAGAGCGGCGCATCTGATTTCACAGCCTTTACTGCTTGATGCCCGACCTTCTGCTTGAACTGTTTTCTGAAGAAATACCCGCGCGCATGCAACGCAAAGCGGCGGATGATCTGCGCAAGCTTGTGACCGATGCGCTGGTCGATGCCGGACTCACCTATGAAGGCGCGCGCCAATACTGGACGCCGCGGCGTTTGACACTGGATCTGCGGGGGCTGACGGCCCGGTCCGCTGATATCAGGGAAGAGCGCAAAGGCCCGCGCACCGATGCGCCACGACGGGCCGTTGCCGGGTTTCTGCGTGGAGCGGGGCTTGATTCAGTGGATCAGGCAGAAGTGCGAAGCGATTCAAAAAAAGGCGATTTCTATGTTGCCGTGATCGAAAAGCCGGGCCGGGAGGCGCAGGACATTATCGCTGAAGTGATGCCGGGTATCATTCAGAATTTCCCCTGGCCGAAATCCATGCGTTGGGGCGCAAAATCAGCAGAAGCCGGCAGCCTCAAATGGGTGCGTCCGTTGCAGTCGATCCTCTGCACTTTTGGACCGGAGACCGAAGAACCGGTTGTCATTCCCTTCGAAACCGGGGGCGTGGCGTCCGGCAATATCACCCATGGCCACCGGTTCCATGCGCCTGAGCCGATTATTGTGCGTCGTTTCGACGACTACGTGGCCGCGCTTGAGAAGGCGAAGGTTGTCCTCGACGCCGAACGCCGCAAGGAAATCATCAAGGCCGATGCCAACAATCTCGCTTTCGCCAAAGGGCTGGGGCTTGTGGAGGATGATGCGCTGCTGGAAGAGGTGGCCAATCTGGTCGAATGGCCTGTTGCGCTGATGGGCGAGTTCGATGCTGATTTCCTCGAAATTCCGCCGGAAGTCATCCGCCTGACCATCAAGGAAAATCAAAAATGTTTCGTCCTGCGCAAGGATGCCGACACGCTCAGCAATAATTTTTTGATGGTCGCCAATATCGAAGCGAGTGACGGCGGTATGGAGATTGCCAAGGGCAATGCAAAAGTCGTCAACGCCCGGTTGGGTGACGCGAAGTTCTTCTGGGAAACCGATCTGCACACCATCAAAACTGAAGGTTTTGAGCCGTGGCTGGAGAAACTCAATCAGGTCACGTTCCACGCCAAGCTTGGAACGCAGGGCGAGCGCGTGCAGCGCATCATAACGCTGGCCGAAGAATTGGCCCCGGTCGTCGGTGCCGACCCTGCAAAGGCCAGACGCGCTGCGCAGATCGCGAAAGCCGATCTCAACAGCGCCATGGTCTATGAATTCCCCGAACTTCAGGGAACCATGGGCCGCCGTTATGCGGAATACGTCAATGAAGACACATCCGTCGCGCTTGCCTGCGAGGAGCACTGGAAACCCCAAGGCCCGTCCGATGATGTGCCCACCGATCCGGTCTGTGTGGCTGTAGCGCTGGCCGAAAAGCTCGACACTTTGGTCGGCTTCTGGGCAATCGATGAGAAGCCGACGGGAAGCAAAGACCCCTATGCGCTGAGGCGGGCGGCGCTGGGTGTTATTCGGTTGGTTTTGGAAAATTCCTTGATGCTCGGCATGCTGGGACGCGGCGTTTCGCCTGACCTCCTGTCGTTCTTCCACGACCGCCTCAAGGTCTATCTGCGCGATTCCGGTGCGCGGCATGATCTGATCGACGCGGTCATCACACCTCAGTCTGATGATCTCCTTACCATCACCCGTAGAATAGAGGCGCTGGGTTCTTTTCTCGATACCGAGGACGGTGCAAACCTGCTGGCCGGTACCAAGCGCGCGGCCAATATCCTTGCGGCTGAAGAGAAAAAAGAAACTAAGATTTCGGATGAAGTTCTTGAATCTCTACTGGAAGATGAAGCGGAGAAAACACTCTTCGCTGCGGTGAATCAGGCTGGAAATGAAGCATTGCAAGCTGTTGAAAAACAGGATTATTCCTCTGCAATGGCAGCCCTTGCCAAACTCCGCAGGCCGGTTGATGCATTCTTCGAGGACGTGATGGTGAACGTGGAAGACGAGAAGGTTCGCGCCAACCGCCTTGCGCTGATGCGCCGTATTCGGGATGCTACTGGCGCGGTGGCCGATTTTTCAAAAATTGCGGGATAGGAGACGACGATGAAAACCTGGAACATCTATCTCTCAGGTGAAATTCACACCAGTTGGCGCGAAGAAATTGCAGCCGGTGCAAAGGCGGCTGGTCTGCCGGTCAGCTTTGCCTCGGCGGTTACCCATCATGAAGCGTCCGACGATTGCGGCGTGGCGATCCTTGGCGAAGAGCCAAACAAGTTCTGGCACGATCACAAGGGCGCGCAGATGAACGCTATTCGCACCCGCACGCTTATTGGCGATGCCGATATTGTGGTGGTGCGTTTTGGCGAAAAATACAAACAGTGGAATGCCGCCTTTGATGCGGGTGTCGCATCGGCGCTGGGCAAACCCACCATCATCATGCATCAGGACGAACACGCCCATGCGCTAAAGGAAGTCGACGCCGCCGCACTGGCTGTCACCAAAACAAGCGAGCAGGTGGTGGATATCCTGAAATACGTGATCAATGGCGAACTTGCAGGGTACACGGACACGCGTCAGGCTGCTGAGTAAAAGCCAGGGGCGGAGAACCCGTCCTACAGGCATTTTGGTGCCCGACTTTATAGCGTTTGTCGGGATGCCACGCCGAAGAACGCAGGCGCAGAAACTTCTGCCCTTGTTCCAACGGTGTCGTATATGAAAACCAACTATCGATGGAGAGAACGATGATGCTGAAGACAGGGATAGTAGGAACACTTATCACCGCAATCTGCTGTTTTACCCCGGTGTTGGTCTGGCTGCTGACCGCCGTAGGGCTGGCCGCTGCCATTCCTTTTGTCGATTTGTGGCTCATTCCTCTGCTGATCGTTTTCATCTTCCTCACGCTGTTTGCGTTCCTGAGGCGGTCGAAGGAAGAGGCCTGACCCCCCTGCCACCGAGGGGGCTTGGCTCACCTCAATCATCATGATGAACTGACCAACTCGATACGATTTCACACTGCAATGACCGTCAGTTGAAAGTACGGCTGTTTTTCAACGCATATTACTTGCATATGCAAGCAATATGCGTTACATTAATTCTCATGAGTGATATTCAAACCATAAATGCACTGCGTATTTTGCAGTCAGCCGATGTGCTGAAAACCAGGCTTTCCGGGGAGTTCTCTGCCGTGCATGGGCTTTCGGTCAACGAGTTCTTTCTACTTCAGCATCTTGAGAAGGCTCCCTTAAACCGCCTCTCCCGTGTGGAGCTGGCCAAGCGCATGCATGTCAGTGCCTCTACCGTGACCCGAATGGCGGCTCCCATGGAGAAGCTTGGGTTGCTCGCCCGCCAGGTTGACAAGCGGGATGCTCGGCTGGCCTTCGTTGTGCTAACAGACGCGGGACGGACCAGGTTGAACGAGGCAAGCGGAACCTTTGCCAAGCAGGCGGGATATGTTTTCCAGGACCGGTGGGAGAAAAGTGAGTTGAAAGTGCTGTCTGAGCTGCTTTATCGCCTGGTTGTGGGAAACCCTGCCAACCTGACTTAGTTAAACAAGGGCGATATCTTCCAAGCGTCGGGAGTATCGCCTGGCTGGTCCCGTCGCTTTTGGTCACAGGTGCATTTGATCAGTTACTGCTTATCTTCAACTGCCGCTCCCGCCACATCATATAGAGGCCGGATGTGATGATCAGTGTTGCTCCAAGGAGTGTCAGAGAGTTGGGCCTTTCCTGAAAAACCAGTGCGCCCAGCAACAGAAGAAAAATGATCCGTGAATACCGGAAGGGTGTGACGACGGAGACTTCAGCCATGCGGATTGAAGTGATCAGCAGCATGTAACCCACCGATCCCAGAGCAATCATGGGAAGCACAATCAACCAGTTCGTTTCAGCCGGAATCAGGCTTTCGCCATTAAAAAGAACCCAGCCAACTGAAAAAGGTACGGCTGCAATCATTGTATAGGTGGCAAGGCTGGTCGATGCCATATCCGGTGGCGTAAGGCGGGTAATCAGGTCACGGACGGAAAGGGCAACAAGTGCCAGTATGGCCCACAATACGGGAAGGTCGAACCCGTCTGTGCCGGGTTGAACGATAAGCAAGACTCCGACAAATCCAATGATAATCGATGTCCAGCGTCGCCAACTGACCTTTTCGCCCAGGAAGAAAATAGCACCGACCGCAGCCAGGATGGGTGTCGCCTGAGTTATCGCGCCAACTGTGGAAAGGGGGACGGACGACAGGGCCAGCACCATGCCGATCATGCCCGCAATTTCAGAGAAGTAGCGCAGCAGAAAAACAGGTGAAAGTGCTCTTGGGTCATTGAGGCTTTGGCCCTGCCATTTTGCCATGAGTGCAAACATGACCAAACCGCCGCCCATCAAAAAGAACAGAACCTGCGCCGGTGAAAGTGTTGATGCTGAAAGTTTAACCAGGGTGTCGGCCAGCGCAAATGCGCCCATGGAAAGAACCATCAGGACAATGCCATGGACGTTTTTGTTTGAGGTCACGCGCAACCCGCTCCTGATTAATGCCTGCATGGCGAGGCTGCCAGCAAACAGCCCTTGTAGACGTTCCCGCAAGGCTTGGGGAGGCCGCGTTGAAAGAAAGATCATGCCGCCTGCATGGTATGCTGGCGTTGTTTTAGCTGTCGCTGAAATCACCATGTCGGCCAACGCCATCTGCGAAACGGCTGGCGCCATCAAACGTCTCACCCGACTCGATGGTCTCAATCCCAATCCGCAATTCGTTGCGCAGCGCTTCGTCGTGGCTCATGCCCCATTGCTGAATCATGGCAAGACGGTCATTGCGCATACAGGTCTGGGGAAAGCGAGACAGGTCTTTAGCCAAAGCGATGCTGGCTTCCAGTGCTGTTCCTGCCGGTACAACACGGTTGGCAAGGCCAATCCTCTCACTCTCTTGCGCATCGACAGGCCGTCCGGTGAGAACCAGATCCATAGCACGACTTTGGCCAATCAGACGGGCAAGACGGAATGTGCCGCCATCGACAAGCGGCACACCGAAGCGGCGGCAATAAATACCGAAGACCGCATCCTGTGACAGAACCCGCAAATCGCACCACAATGCCAGTTCCATGCCACCGGCGACAGCATGACCCTCGATGGCCGCGATCACCGGTTTGGAGAGCATCATGCGGGTTGGTCCCATGGGTCCGGGATCATTTTCGCCGCCATCTTCCACCCGTCCAGGTGTGCCATTTTCGGCGATGGATTTCAGGTCAAACCCCGCACAAAACGCGCCGTCAGCGCCAGTCAAAATGGCAACAGAAACATGGTCGTCTTCATCAAACTCCCTGAACGCCTCATACAGGGCATCACCCGTGGCGCGATCAACTGCGTTTCGTCGGTGCGGTCGGTTTATGGTGATTATCCGAATGCCATCAACCGTTTCAATCAGCAGTTCATCAGCCATCTGTCTTCTCCCGTTCGATGGCCCGCCAGCCAATGTCGCGGCGGCAGAAACCGTCAGGCCACTCAACCTTGTCAACCGCGGCATAGGCGCGGGCTTGTGCTTCACTGACGGAACTGCCGGTCGCGGTAATGTTGAGGACGCGCCCGCCGGTGGCAATGGTCATGCCCTCCTGCATCGCTGTTCCGGCATGAAAGACGTGAGTATCCGCGCTGTTCAATCCGGCCAAGCCACCAATAAAACCGCCGGTTGTTGCCTTGCCTGGATATCCTTTGGCAGCCATCACCACGGTCAGCGCTGCATCGTTGGACCATTCCGCAGAATGATTAGCAAGGTCGCCGGTGGCGCAGGCATGCAACAGCGGGACCAGATCGCTTTCAAGCCGCATCATCAGGACCTGGCATTCAGGGTCGCCAAACCGGACATTATACTCGATCAGCTTTGGGCCTGAGTCGGAGATGATCAGCCCGGCATAAAGGACACCGGAAAATGGTGTTCCGGCTGCCTCCATTCCACGCAAAGTGGGTTCAACAATCTCCTGTAACACCCGCTGCTGCATAGCGGCATCCAGCACGGGTGCGGGCGAATAAGCGCCCATTCCGCCGGTGTTGGGCCCGGTGTCGCCGTCTCCTACGGCCTTGTGATCCTGTGCAGTCCCAAAGGGCAGGGCCGTTGTGCCATCGCAGAGGAAAAACATTGAGGCTTCTTCGCCGGTCATGAATTCTTCAACAACAACCTCAGCGCCTGCGTCGCCAAAATTCCCATTAAAACAATTGTCTATGGCTGCCAGAGCCTCATCGGGAGTTTGTGCGATTGTCACCCCTTTGCCGGCTGCAAGCCCGTCGGCTTTGATCACGATCGGTGTCCCCTGCCGTTGAACATAGGCATGGGCGTTCGCCGGGTTTGTAAAATGCCCGTAAGCTGCGGTTGGAATATCCATTTTGCTGCACAGCTTTTTGGTGAAATGCTTTGAGCCTTCAAGCCGGGCTGCAGCCGCGGAAGGGCCAAATGTGGCAATGCCCTGAGAGCGCAGATCATCCGCCAAACCATCAACCAGAGGAGCCTCCGGACCGATCACCACCAGATCAATGGCCTGGGCTTTGCAGAAATCGGAGATTTGTTCGTGATCTTCAATTTCAAAAACCAGTCTTTCTCCAAGAGGATAGGTGCCTCCATTTCCAGGCAGCATATAGAGCTTGGTCAAAAGAGGTGACTGGGAAATTTTCCAGGCCAGCGCGTGTTCACGCCCGCCTGAACCGATAAGCAGGATATTCAAAGCTTGCCTCTTGAAGCGGTTGTCCAGTTTCATGCTTACCATGCTGCGCACAATCCGTGAAAACCATCAGGAGTTTTCCACTTGTGTTAGCGTTGAGAACGCGTCATTTCGGAAAACGATGACTATCGAATCGAATCGCAATCGGGTTGCAGATGCTGTGCCAAACAGCTGGGTTTACCGTTTGTTGCCCGCGAGCACATGGCCTTATGCCCAATTAGCCCGGTGGGACAGACCCATTGGCTGGTGGCTGCTCCTTTGGCCTTGTTGGTGGTCGCTGGCAACGGCGCTTGCATTTTCTGCTGAATTCGATGCGCGCTGGTGGACCGGAACCACGTTAAACCTGCTGACACTGTTGTGGGAATCTGTTCCCTACTTCATTTATTTTTTGATTGGTGCCATCGCAATGCGGGGAGCGGGATGCACTTACAATGACATGGTGGACCGACAGATCGATGCGCAGGTGGCAAGAACTGCGTCAAGACCGATCCCCTCTGGCCGGGTGACGGTTGAGGCTGCTCTGATTTTCCTGATTGGTCAGGCTCTGGTTGGTTTTGTCTGTCTTCTGCTGCTTACAGCCGGACCTTCCCATGACAATTGGTTTGCCCTGATGCTGGGGCTTGCTTCATTGCTGGTTGTTGCCTGCTACCCCTTTGCCAAACGGGTGAGCCATTGGCCGCAGTTTGTGCTTGGTCTTGCATTTTCCTGGGGCGCGCTGATGGGATGGGCCGTTATTTTTGATGGCCTGTCTGTTGGCATCGGTCTGCTCTATGCAGGCTGCGTTTTGTGGACCATTGGTTACGACACGATTTATGCCCATCAGGACCGGGAAGATGATGCTCTGGTTGGAATCGGGTCGACAGCTCTTTTGTTTGGCGAGCATACAAAGACCGCTCTGATGGTTTTGTATGCAGCAGCGCTGGCTTTGATTGCGCTGTCATTTTTCTTTTCAGGCCCGCTGGTTTCCACCCTTGGTGAGCGCAGTCTTGGATGGCCAGCCTTCGCAGGTATTGCAGCGGGTGCCGTTCACATGTTGTGGCAAATACGAACACTCGATATCCAGGACGCTGACAATTGTCTGCGGTTGTTCAAGTCCAACAGGGTTTTTGGGTGGATTATCTTCGCTGGTCTGATTGCTGATATTTTCCTTTAATGTCCGGCCGCCCAAACAAAAAAACGCAACGGACTGCGAAGAGGGAGGGTCTTCGAAGCCGGTTGCGTCTTGTCGTCGCCGCTAAAATCAGTTGCGGGCGATAATTTCCTCAGCCTTTATGCGTACCACAGGGCCGATCATGCCGGTCTTGCGACGGCGCAGAAAGTTTGGACGATGGCGCAGCATTGATGAACGCCGACGGCGTGGTTTCGGCATTCTCAGCTCCAGATTTTTGTGGTCTTTTACAACCGTGATTGCACCATTTTCGTCCACCAGCAGCATCGGCAGACCAAGGCGTCTCGCCCAGGAATGCCAGTCGCAGGCAGCTTCTTCAATCGTACAGGAAACGCTCAGCGGAACACTCAGGTCTGCATCTTTATGAAGCAGTTCCAGAGTGACAGTGCTGGTTCCATCCCTGTTTTCAAATGCACGGGCGGCAACGCCCTGAAATGCCCGGTTTGGAAGGGCAAGGGAAAGCGGCAAACCGCAATCCAGCACCCGTTTCATAACCGCTCCAGTGGCGTCGAGAACAACCTCGACATTCCGGTCATTCACCGCTTGACCGCGCGTCGACAGCGCCGCGCGGTCATAGCTTACCTTTTGGGGCAGGGCATATGGGTCAAGGCGAATTGAATCGCCCGCCCATACAGGTTTCTTGTTATGTGCCCCTGCACATTGTCCCATCTTAGCCATGGGTATTTGCCTCTCTGTGTCCCTCTTAAGAGCCCACCCTTTATGGGTTGTTTTTTGCGGGTCTCTCGTTGGTTTTCGCAGGCTTCTTTTGGCCTTGCGTTAGAGAGGACATTACGCGCCGCGCCGCCAAATTCACTTAAGATTTGGGGTTAAGAAAACTTCACCCTTGCAAAGGGTTAGCGAAAGCTTGGAGTGGGTAAGAAGCCGGTAAGGTTGCGCAATCGTTACGTAAAAGTTTGCAAAACCTTACTTCAAAACCTTGCCTGGGTTCATGATCCCTGCCGGATCAAGCGTGGCTTTGATACGTCGCATCATGGCAAGAGCAACCGGGTCTTTCAGCACTTCCATCTTGTCACGTTTCATCTGCCCGATGCCATGTTCGGCAGAGATGGAGCCATCAAATCGGGTCACTGCGGCATAGACCGCTTCATGTATTTCAGTCTCACGGTCAAAGAACTGATCAGCACTCCAGCCTACCGGCTGTGAAATATTATAGTGCAGGTTACCGTCGCCCAGATGTCCAAAGTTCACAATGCGTGCATCGGGCACGATATCAAGGACAGCCTTATCCGCTTCCGCAATGAAACGGGGAACACTGCCCACGGGAACCGAAATATCATGCTTGATGGATGCACCTTCGGGTTTTTGTGCCCAGGACATATCCTCGCGCAAACGCCAGAAGTCCTGTTGCTGAGCCATGTTCCCGGCAATCGTTGCATCTTGGATCAGGTTGCCGGTAAGCGCTTCTTCCAAAATAGTCTCCATCAACGACCGTGCATCTTCAGACGACCGGTTGGAGGACACCTCAATCAAAACATACCACGGGTGCTGCCCGGCAATTGGCGCCTGAGGTTTGTTTGGTGCATGGCGCAGCGTGAATTCCATGGCAATAGCAGCCATGAACTCAAATCCGGTCAGCCCGTTTCCCGCATGGCTTTGGGCCAATGTCAGCAGCTTCAGGACCGCCTCGGGTGACGACAGTCCGGCATAGGCGACCTCACGCCCCCTGGGTTTTGGGAACAGCTTCAAGACCGCCTTTGTGACGATGCCCAGTGTGCCTTCTGCGCCAATGAAAAGGTTCTTCAGGTCGTAGCCGGTATTGTCCTTGCGAAGACGACTTAGCCCGTTCCAGATTTCGCCGGTTGGCAACACGGCTTCAAGCCCCATCACCAGTTCGCGTGTATTGCCATAGGCCAGAACTCCGGTTCCACCGGCATTCGATCCGATATTGCCGCCAATCTGACATGAACCTTGTGCGCCGAGTGACAATGGGAAAAGCCGGTCAACATCGTCGGCAGCATTCTGGATGGTTTCGAGAATTGCACCACTCTCGACCGTCATCGTGTTGCTGGCCCCATCCACGTCAAGAATTCTGTTCAGCCGTCCCATCGAAACGATAACTTCATTGCCTTCACCCTCGTGCAGAGGCAGGCCTGCCCCCACCAGTCCCGTATTGCCTCCTTGCGGGATTACAGGTGTTTGCGTCTTTGTTGCCAGTTTCAGGATAGCCGAAACCTCTTCGACAGTGCCGGGGCGCAGAACGAGGTTTGAACTGCCGAGATAGCGGCCGCGTGTATCTTCCACAAAAGGTGCAATGGAACTGCTGTCGCGAAGCGCATAGGCATCGCCGACAATATCGACAAACTGCTGAAGCGTCTCTGTCTTCATCGCGCTAACTCCCCTTTTCCTGTCCGGCCATGAGCGGCCCGGCGCAGTCTGTCGTTGATTGCAGCGCCAAGACCATGATGCGGGATTGCCTGAACCGCAATCGACACGGCCCCGCTCTCATCCAGCATTTTCAACATCGCAAACAGATTGTGCGCGGCTTCCGTCAGGTCTCCGTTTTCGCTGAGGTTGAGGTGAGCCACGGGTTGCCCCTCTGTCGACTGATGTCCGAAAGACAAAAGCGCGTCTTCGCTTGAAACGCTTGTGGCATTGAGACGCACAGGTTTGCGGGGTGCGTAATGAGCAAGCAACATTCCTGGAGCCTCAACCTTGGGATTGTTGGTCCCGCGCTGCACCGCAAAGCCGAGAGACTTCTCAAGATCTTCAACCGGCAATCCGCCTTCACGCAGCAATGTTACTTGGCCGTCTGAACATCTGACGATGGTTGACTCCAACCCAAGCTCGCAGGGACCACCATCAAGAATAAGGTCTACCTTGTCTCCAAGGTCTGCTTGCACATGCGTTGCCAGAGTGGGGCTCAAATGCCCGGAACTGTTGGCGCTTGGAGCTGCAACAGGCGTGCCCAGTCCAGCAGACAATTTTGCCATGATACCGCGAGGGTGGCGCAGGGCGATTGTTTCCAGCCCGGCGGTTACCGGCTTGGCAATGTTGCTTTGCGGTTTCAAGGGCAGCACCAAAGTCAGTGGGCCAGGCCAGAACTCCATCGCCAGCTGTCGTGAATGATCATCGAAAGCGCCATATTTCTCTGCCATATCAAGACCGGCAACATGGGCGATCAAAGGGTTGAAGTCGGGGCGACCCTTGGCCTCATAAATCCTGTTCACGGCGCTGGTATTGGTGGCATCGGCGGCCAGGCCATAAACAGTCTCGGTCGGCACAGCGACAAGCCTGCCATTGCGCAGCATGGCGATGGCTTGATCAAATCCGCTCAACACGTTGATGATGGTGTTCATCGGTTGTGTAAATGATAAAAGTCTGAATTCTGCAAGCATTGTATTTTTGATGTAAACGTCAAACTGTGCAAATTGCTTCCCCTCAAACCATGCGATGGAGTCAGTTCATGTATCGTGCGCCCGTATCAGAAATTGTCCACACGCTAAAAGCTGTTACCGGTCTGGGTGATGCAATGGAAAACGGACAGATGGGCGATCTTTCTCCCGATCTGCTGGATGCCATTCTGGAGGAAGCCGGCAAGTTTGCTTCAGAAGAGGTGGCACCACTGTCCCGTGCCGGTGATGAACAGGGAACACCTCTTTCAGATGGTGTTGTTACCATGCCGCAAGGCTGGAGGGATCTTTACAAGCGGTGGTCGCAGGGCGGATGGAATGCATTGACCGGCCCGGAACAGTTTGGAGGTCAGGATCTGCCAATCTCGCTTGGCACGGCTGCCTTTGAAATGTGGAACTCGGGATCACTGGCTTTTGGCATTGGTCCAACACTCACCGTTGGCGCGGTGGAAGCCATCTGTGCCCATGGAACACAGGCGATAAAAGAAACTTATCTGCCAAAACTGGTCTCCGGTGAGTGGACCGGTACCATGAACCTGACCGAACCTCAGGCCGGGTCTGACCTCAATGCACTCAAATCACGGGCTGAACCTGTGGGTGACGGCACCTACCGGATCTTTGGGCAGAAGATTTTCATCACTTATGGCGAACATGACCTGACAGACAACATCGTCCATCTTGTTCTTGCTCGTCTTCCTGATGCGCCTGCGGGTCAACGCGGCATCTCGCTGTTTCTTGTGCCAAAATTCCTCGTGCATGAAGATGGAACCCTGGGTGCCCGCAATGACGTATTTTGCAACGGTGTGGAACATAAACTCGGCATTCATGCTTCCCCCACCTGCACCATGATTTACGGCGATGGAAAATTCGGCGACCAACCCGGTGCGATCGGCTGGCTCATAGGCGAGGAGAACCGGGGTCTCGCCTGCATGTTCACAATGATGAACAACGCGCGCCTGCTTGTCGGGATTCAAGGGGTGGCGGTTGCAGAAAGCGCTACGCAGAAAGCTGAAGCCTATGCCGCAGAAAGAAGGCAGGGCAGGGCTGATTCCTATGATGGTGAGGGTATGGCGCCGATCCTTCATCACCCTGATGTACAGCGTAACATTCTTACCATGAAGGCTTTGACCGCAGCCGCCCGCATGATCACTTACAATTGCGCTCATGCCATCGATATGGCAGGTGGCGAGACTGATGGCGCATATTGGAATGATCGTGCGGGTCTGCTGACCCCTGTCGCCAAAGCGTTCTCCACCGACATAGGTTGTGAAGTTGCCAGCATCGGTGTGCAGGTTCATGGCGGTATGGGATATGTGGAGGAGACCGGTGCGGCCCAACTGCTGCGCGACGCGCGCATCGCGCCCATTTACGAAGGCACCAACGGCATCCAGTCGATTGACCTTGTGACCCGTAAACTGCCTTTGTCTGGTGGTGATGCCGTTCGCGGCTATCTCGCAGAGCTTCGCACTATGGTGGAAGACGTTGCGCAGTCCAATCGCGATGACATGGCTGGTCTGGCGGATGCCCTGCTTGCCGGGTTGGATGATCTGGACGCGACCACTGAATTCATGCTGGCCAGACTGGAAGCTGGAGAGCGCAACACGGCTCTCGCCGGTTCCGCGCCCTATTTGAGGCTTTTTGCCTTGGCTGCTGGCAACACCTACCTGGCGCGCGCTGCGCTGAAATCGAACCCAATGGACGCATCATCGCGCGCTTTGGTCGCTCGCTTCATGGCGCACAATTTGCTAGGCGAGACGTCAGGTTTGCGCACACAGATTGAACAGGGTGCCGACAGTCTGCTTCAGGCAGGCGAAGCTCTTCTATCTCCATAGAATTTAACAGGGGGGACTCCTAATGGCTGACATCGAAATTTCTCGCGACGGTCGCGTGCAGATTGTGCGTCTTAACCGGGCTCACAAAAAAAATGCGCTGACTGGCGAGATGTATAGCGCCATGGCGCAGGCCGTATCGGGCGCTGACGATGATGACACTCTTGGGGCGACATTGTTTCTTGGACAGCCCGAAGTGTATTCCGCAGGCGCTGACCTTGTTGACTTTCTGGCCGTTGCGCAAGGAGGTGAGAAAGGGACGCAGGTCATTGATTTTCTGCGAGCCATTATCGGCGGTACCAAACCCTTGATCGCTGGTGTCGATGGACTTGCCGTGGGTATCGGAACCACCATGTTGCTGCATTTCGATGCCGTCTACGCCACGCCGCGGGCCTGGTTTCAAACCCCCTTTGTCAATCTGGGTCTGGTGCCCGAGGCAGGGTCAAGTCTGATTGCGCCCCGTATCATGGGGCAGCACCGCGCCTTTTCCCTGCTGGCTATGGGAGATCGGTTCAACGCAGAACAAGCCCGGGAGGCCGGCCTGGTCAATCTTGTTGTCGAGCCGGAGGAGCTTGAGGAAAACGCTCTTGCTGCTGCCCGGCGCATTGCCGAAAAACCACCGGAAGCGCTGGCCATTGCCCGTCGCCTGATCCGCGGTGACCGCGACGATATCGTTGAGCGCATGGAAGAGGAGGGGCGGCTGTTTGCAGAGCGGCTGACCTCGGACGAAGCCAAAAGCGCCTTCCTGTCCTTCATGAACAAAAAGGCGTCCTGACCCCTCACAACAACAGGGGCTCATCCCCGGAAAATAGAGCGGGTTTTCTTTACCGGCTTTCTCGATAAAAGCGCCACGACCTCAACATGATGGGAGAACTGGAACTGGTCGATAGGGATAACCCTGTCGATGGTGTATCCGCCATCAAGAAGAACGGCTGTATCACGGGCTAGCGTCTTGGGGTTGCAGGAGATATACGCGATCTTGCCGGTCTTGGCTTTGACAATTTCTTCGATTTGCGCGCGAGCCCCCGCACGGGGCGGATCGAGGCAAAGACCGTCAAATTTCTTCAATTCAGAAGCCATGAGCGGACGTTCGTAGAGATCACGACTTTCGCTCGTAATCGCCCGCAAACCATCAGTCCCGGTAGCTGCCATCAGCGCGTGAAGGGCTTTGTGTTCCATCTCGACTGCGTGAACACGGGCATGACGGGCGATCCGTAGTGAAAACGTACCCGAACCGCTGAACAGATCGGTAATCCGCCTGCAGTTCGCCAGGTGATCAACCACAAGGGTTGCCATGGTATTTTCGGCTTGCGGAACGGCCTGCAAAAAACCGCCGGGTGGCAGGGTTATTGTTGCGGTGTCAAAGGTGATCAGCGGTTTTTCCTTTTCCATGATCACCGAATGGTTGATACTGGCGCGCAGAACATCCGTGCGAGCCAGGGCGCGTACAAGCGCAGCTGTCATGGCTTCAGTGGGTTCCTGTTCAACGCCAAAATCCAAATCGATGCCGTTGTCGCATGAGGTTGCCGTGAGCGTGATGTCTTCGCCGCCACGCAGCAACGTTGCTGCCAGCTGACGAAATCCCGGCAGTGCACTCTCCAGTTCGGGCTGAAGGATGGTGCAGGCAGAAATATCGACAAGGTCGTGGCTGGCCCGAACGTTGAAACCAAGCAACACGGCATCGAAACCCCGGCGGGCGGTCAGCGTGACACGGCGTCGGCTCCGGCGTGGGGCGGCGATGCAGGGGTCTATGCGCGCCTCAATCTTTTCACGCGCGAAAGCCTGCATAACCTGGTCCCGTTTCCAGTCCAGAAGTTTATCTGCCGCCATATGCTGCAGAGAACAGCCACCACAAATACCAAAGTGAGGGCAGGGAGGGTCCACACGGTGCGGTGAAGGTTCGACAATTTGATCGAGAACCATTCTTTCATTGTCGCCCGTCTGCGCGATAACGGTCTCGCCAGCCAGTGTGTAGGGCAGATAAACTGTCTTGCCGTCAATCTCGCCAATGCCGTCGCCATGCGAGCCAAGGGCTTTGATTGTGACTTCAACCATTGCGTGGTCTGCTCAACGGATGTGCATTGTCGCCATCATTGCCTCTGGCTGGTGACGCGCAAGGATGGATCACGGGCCAATCGGCAAAATCCAATGGCATGGTCCGGCAAAGATGGGCCACCAGAAGCAATCAGCTCGACGATTTGATGAGGCGCTTAAGCTTCGCCTTGGCCACCTCGGCATCTTCGGCATAGTCAATCGTGCCGAAAAAACCGCCATCGGCCTTCATCAAAAAAGTGGTGGCCGTATGGTTCACATTGTACGCCTCAGGGTCGCCGCTGGTATCTTTTTCAACAAACACGCGCCAGGCTTTTGCCAGTTTTTCGATCTGGTCGACCGAGCCGGTGATCGCTGTGATACGTTTGTCGAAGGCCGACATATATTGTTTCAGAACTTCAGGTGTATCCCGCTCCGGGTCTACGCTGACAAAGTAGACGTCAAGCTTGTCACCGTCACTTCCAATGCTCTGCAACCACTGGCCTGCTTCGGCAAGTGTGGTCGGGCATATATCAGGGCAGTTTGTGAAGCCAAAAAACAACACATGCGGGCGGCCAATAATATCGTCCTGCGTGATTGTGGTGCCGTCTGCCCGAACAGCCGTGAATTCACCACCAATGTCCGCGATTCCGGTTCCTGCAACCAGATTGTCCGACTGGCCCTTGAGGGTCCATTCGAGCGTCGCATAGCTTAAAAATGCGCCTAAAACAAAAATCGCAGTCCAAAGAGCAAAGCGAAAAATTTTCATCATTCTTCTCGTCGGTTTGATTGGTACAGGTTTGGTCTTCTAGGCCCGTGCCGGCAGCTCTTCCACCCGGCCCAGAGCAGAAAAGACGCTTTGCAGAATGCCGGTCTTGTCCAGTCCCGCCCGGCTTATCATTGCGGCAGGGCTCATTTGATCCACATAGACATCAGGCATCGTCAAAGTCCGGATTTTCAGCCCGTTATCGAGCAGCCCTTGACCGGCAAGATAGTGCAACACATGGGCACCAAATCCGCCAGCTGCTCCTTCCTCAATGGTGATCAGAACTTCGTGTTCCTGCGCCAGCTGCGTGATCAGTTCAGTATCCAGCGGCTTGGCGAAACGGGCATCCGCAACCGTGGCCGACAAGCCGTAGTCGGCCAGCTCTTCCGCCGCCAACAGACAATCCTGGAGGCGGGTGCCGAATGACAGAAGAGCAATCTGCGAACCTTCCTGAACAATGCGCCCTTTGCCAATTTCCAGGGCTTTGCCACGTTCGGGCAGTTCAACACCCACACCTTCTCCACGGGGATAACGGAAGGCAATGGGGCCTTCATCATAGGCAACTGCTGTTGCAACCATATGTTTCAGTTCTGCCTCATCGGCAGCCGCCATCACCGTGAAACCTGGGAGGCATGTCAGATAGGCGATGTCGAAGGATCCGGCATGGGTGGCACCGTCTGCGCCGACAAACCCTGCACGGTCTATGGGAAAACGCACAGGCAATTGCTGAATTGAAACGTCGTGGACCACCTGATCATAGGCGCGTTGCAGGAAGGTGGAATAGATGGCGCAAAAGGGCTTGTAACCTTCGCTTGCCAAACCTGCAGCAAACGTAACACCGTGCTGTTCTGCAATGCCGACATCATAGATACGTTCGGGAAACGCTTCACCAAAGATGTCCATGCCCGTGCCGCTTGGCATGGCTGCCGAGATGCCAACAATCTTGTCATCATCGTGGGCCTCCTGAACAAGGCTCTGACCAAATACCTTGGTGTAGGAGGGTGCGTTTGGAACAGATTTGGACTGCTCACCAGTCACCACATTGAACTTGCTTACTGCGTGGAGCTTGTCTGTTGCCCCCTCGGCATGGGAATACCCCTTGCCTTTTTCAGTGACCACATGGACCAGAACCGGTCCAGCCTGTGAATCACGAACATTGCGCAGGATGGGAAGCAGATGTTCAAGATTATGTCCGTCTATTGGCCCGACATAATAGAAGCCGAGTTCTTCAAACATC
This sequence comes from uncultured Rhizobiaceae group bacterium, assembly GCA_937930635.1. Lineage (GTDB taxonomy): Bacteria > Pseudomonadota > Alphaproteobacteria > Rhizobiales > Rhizobiaceae > Pseudahrensia. The sequence goes on along the minus strand of CALHCF010000009.1, from coordinate 20,445 downwards.
GTCCCGCCCATCCAGTAGCCGCGGGCAAATTCCTCTGTCTTGCGGGCTTTGTCATAGATGAACTTGGGCAGTTTCTGCGACAACTGCTTAGCCGTCTCCCGGATCGACCGATAGGTTTGGCCAGAAACAAGGCGGGCCAGATAATGGCTCATCGCCCCAGTAGGCGGCGCAATCGACATATCATTATCGTTCAGGATCACGATTTGCCGTGCGTTCAGCCCCCCGGCATTGTTCATCGCCTCGTAAGCCATGCCTGCCGTGATGGAGCCATCACCGATGATAGAGACGACATTGCGTTTTTCACCGGAAAGCCGTGACGCTTCTGCCATGCCCAGACCGGCAGAAATTGATGTTGATGAGTGCGCAGCTCCAAACGGATCATACTCGCTTTCAGCGCGCTTGGTGAAACCGGACAGTCCATCTTCCTGTCGTAATGTGCGAATGCGGTCTCTTCGCCCGGTCAGGATCTTGTGTGGATAACACTGGTGCCCGACATCCCAGATAATGCGGTCATGAGGTGTGTCAAAGACATGATGCAGAGCCACGGTCAATTCAACAACACCCAATCCTGCGCCAAGGTGACCACCTGTCACCGAAACAGCGTCGATCATCTCGGCTCGCAGTTCATCCGCCAGTTGGGGCAGCTTGGAATCGTCCATCTGACGCAGGTCTTCCAGCTTGCGAATGGTATCCAGCAGGGGTGTTTCAGGTCTCAAGGGTGGCCTACTCAATCAGAGCGTGCGATGTGCGCGCCAATCTAGGAATAAACGTTCAGCCGCACAGGGCAAGGTATTCAGGACGATGCGACAATCAAGATGTTGCGACAATAAGCATCAGTCCAGCGGCTCGGTTCCCTTGGCCGTGCCATCTGCACCGACACGGATCTTCTCAACCTTGTCTTCAGCCGCCTGTAGCAGCGTGGCACAATGTCTTTTCAACGCTTCGCCGCGTTCATAGGTCTTGATGCTTTCGTCCAGCGCGACATCTCCGCGTTCCAGATCATTGACGATCTTTTCAAGCTGATCGAGTGCCTGCTCAAAACTCAGCGCGGCAATATCTTTGATTTCGTTTTCTTTTGTCATACTCATTCCCTGATACCGGTTAGCCCATCATCATCCGTTTGACGTGGGCAGCGCAGGAATCGGCCAGCCCGGTCAGATCATAACCACCTTCCAGCAGACTGACGAGGCGGTTGTTGGAAAACCGGTCTGCGATATCCATCAGTTTGCCTGTCGCCCAGTCAAAGTCATCTTCATTGAGATTGATATTGGCGAGCGGGTCGCGGTGGTGGGCATCAAATCCGGCTGAAACAATAACCAAGTCAGGACGAAAATTCTCCAGTGCTGGCATGACCCGGCTGCGGAAGGCTTCCTTGAAGCCCTGACCGTCCATCCCTGGCGACAAAGGTGCGTTCACTATGTTGCCGGTTCCTGTCTCATTCTTGTCGCCGGAACCCGGAAACAAAGGCATTTGATGGGTCGAGCAATACATCACCGAAGGGTCGTCCCAGAAGATATCCTGCGTGCCGTTACCGTGGTGAACATCGAAATCAATGATCGCGACCCGTTCAACACCGTGGGCCTTTTGAGCGTGACGGGCCATGACGGCGGCGGTGTTGATAAGGCAAAACCCCATCGCCGTAACCTTCTCGGCGTGGTGGCCCGGCGGCCGGGCAGCAAGAAAGGCATTGTCTGCTGCGCCTGAAAAGACAGCGTCGATTGAACTCAGACCGCCCCCGACAGCGTGGCGCACGCACTCCCAGCTTTGCGGGCTCATTGTGGTGTCGGGATCAATCCTCACCCTGCCTTCCTCCGGCGTCTGGTCGCGGATACCGGTTACATAGGCTTCGGGATGAGCATAAAGCATCACCGCCTCGTCGGCTTGCTGTGTCTCGAAACGGATCAGGGCATCAAAATCTTTATGCGACAAAGCTTTGTCTACGGCGCGTATCCTGTCGGGGCGTTCAGGATGCCCGTCCGGCGTCAGGTGCTCGGTGAAGATGGAATGGGTGTAGAGATGTGTGGTCATAAAGATCGCCTTTTAAAGACTTTGCTCAACCCCACGCAGACAGTCAATCGACCATCCATGCAATCAACAGTCATGGCGACAGATGGGCGATAGATAAGAACTTCCTAAGAGCCCCGCGTAAGGAGTGCCCAGGATACAGAATCGCATCAATGCTGGTCATTCTCGCCCGTTCTGGCAATAATTGAGGCTCAGCAGTTGGAAGTTTAGGAAACGGGGCCGGATCAAAGGAATTGGAGAAGGTGATGGGAGAGGCAGATTTTTCAAGGACCTTGTAATTCCCTTGGGCATAATGCTGGCGACAGCGGTTGTGACAGTGGGTGCTGCATTATTTCAGTATGCCAAGCAGAAGGACGAAGATCGTAAACTTGATCTCCAGAAAGAAAAATGCGCCGCATTTGTGGGGTTCATCAATTCGCTGGAAGTGATTTTCAATCACCATATTTACGCCAGTCACGAGAAACAGGCCGAAAAACTGCTTGAGGTAAAATCAGCATTCAATGAACTGTATCTTCGTGCGCGGTCCCGGAATTTCAGACACTTTGTGGAACTGATGGGGTGCACCACAGCCCATGCAAATGTTCTTGATGCGCGCAGGGCCGGGCGAGACAAGACCGAGCAGGGAACCGACGCCACTGATGAAGGGCTGGAAAAGAGCAGAAAGAATTTCTGCGCTGCGCTGCTCAAGGCCGTCAATTCAGCAAGAGCTGATTTTGGCTATGAAACCGATCCCCTGGGCGATTTAACCTCGGTCGAATTCTTCGAGTTGCCCCCGGCTCCCGCGTCCCAGGCTGCCGGGGAACCGAGCGACTCCAAATCAACGCTGCCAAAGAAAGTGGCGATTTATGAATTGGCCGACGCTAATAGCGCTGCGGCTTCCGACCCGTAATGGTTAGAACAAAGAGCGCGACATTGCCGCCGTTCACACGCACATATGTTGCCTCTCAATACGATCCCGGATCATGGTCAGTTGAGCACTGTTATCCTTTTGCGAAATAGTCGCCGCAATCGCCGTCGCGATGGACATCTGTTGTCGCGCAGTGCAGGGCGCCGCCGAAAGCATAGGCATCGCGGAACGGAATGGGCAGAACTTCCAGCCCCAGCTTGTCGAATTGCTCCATCTGATTGACCTCGGAAGCCTCAACGCAGACGGTTTTTTCGTCCACCATCAAAACATTCATGGACAGCCAGACCGATGAATAGCAAAGCGGTGGTGGCGTGTTGTGTGCGGGGCGGGCAGCATCAACGATTTCCCAGTCGTTGCGGTGGAAAAACTCTCTTTGGTCATCCGGCAACCGGCGTTCGGGATTGTTGATGATCAGCCCCGGTCGGATGGGGGTGAAGGTCGCATCAATATGGATGGGATAGGGATCTCCTGGAAAATTGACCGCACGCACCCGGTGGTCGGGGTAGTGGCGGCGCAACCAGTCGATCCCTTTCATATTGGTCGTAAATCCGTGCTGCACAATCAGGTCTTTGCCGAACCGCAAAACATCGGCGGCATCGAACAAAGGCTCTTCTTCCGTTGTCACGAAAAACTTCTCGGCGGTCCACCGCAGTCGTTTTTCAACACCGATGGATTCAGACAGATAATCAGGCCGGTAGGAAGCATCCGTCATTCGCGGCTTCGGCGCTGACGTATGGCGCATGCCCGGATCATCATCAAAATATTTTTGCAGCAGCGGCCGGTAGCACAAATATTCGAAAAACCGGCAGCGATAAGACATAGTTGCTTCCAGCATTTCCTTGCCAACGGTCAGGATCACGTCGCGCGGCGGCATGCAGCCAAAGGAGGAGGGGTTGTCCCAGTCGGGTGTGGAAACGGGCTGTGAAAAATCCAGAGGTGTGGGGCGGTCAACACGGACGCCCCGGCTTTCCAGAACCTTGGCAAAGTTATCAAGCTGGGCATTGGCCTTGTCGACGGTCTCCTGCGTGCGCGGCCCCCATTGTCCCTTCATGTCGGAATCTTCCGGTACCTTGGCATCCAGAGCCGGTTCGGACGGCGGGATCATGCAGCCATCTGCCACCCCCACGATGACATGTTTAAGCGGCGACCACTCATCCCAGGATTTGACGGTCGCAGGCTGGTCGTTGCCAAGGACTGGCTTGGGTGTTTCAAACATTGTGAAGCGTTCCAGAACAAATTTCCGCCGCTTTAGCGAAGTTTGGCGGGTCGCGAAAGTCTCCGCAGTCACTATCTGCAGCGCACAGGCAGCCCTGGCAAAATCAAAGCCGGAATTGCCCAAAGCGAGCAGCGTTTGAAACGGTCTCTGTCTCCCGTGCCTCAATGCCCTGAATAAGCGGAATAAACACCGAAGATCCCAACGAGTATCAGGCTGATTGCCCAAATAACATCGAGATTGAACCATGTTTTTGAGAGGAATTTCAGGCCAAGCCAGAAGTAGATAACCGTGGCCAATATGCCGCCAGCCATTGTCATGGCTGCTGTGTGTATGAAGGCGACCGCAAGGGCATTTTGTACATTCCCGGCCATCAGTGTTCGGGCAGCCTGATGCCCAACCTCGCTGGCATCAATGGCACAAATGCCAAGATAGACAGGAACCAGCATTAGCCCCGCCCCATGAGCCATGGCTGCCAGGAAGGACCACAATGCAAGACGGGCGGGGTGCACGCGGGCCAGCATCTTGGGGTGCTGGCGGTTGATCAGCAGATAAACCCCCATGGCGATAACCAGAAGGCCCGCTCCAATGCGCAACTCATCTTCCCAAATGAGAAGCATGGTCATGAGTGAGAAAGGCAGCAAAATTGCCAGCATGGCCAGCAAATGACCCAGCGCGAGCAGCCCCAGAGCTTTTGGCAATGCGCTGTTCCTGCGCTCCATAAGGCCCGCCGAGACGGCGAGGGGCCAACCCATTCCCGGGTTAATTCCGTGATAGATCCCCGACAAGATAACGGCCCACCAAAGGGCCGTTAAAGAGGTCTCGTCCAATATCATCTAGACATTGGGATAACAGAAACTGTCGGTCGAACAATCACCGCCCTCCAGCCGGATCTGGTGACTGCGATAGCCTTTAGGAAAGTCGACATAGAAATCCTTGTCTAAAGTCAGGCCTCCGTTTTCTCCAACATGGGCCATCACCATCTGTCCGCCGGAATCGTTGGGATAGAACTGATCGTCCCAGGAAGAATAGAGCGAGTTGGTCCAGTAAACCCGTTTGCCATCACGGCTGATTTCCACCATTTGCGGACCATAGGCAAAATCCTTGCCATTGGGGTGCTTGTGATGGGCAGAAATGCCGCCAAGCTCGACCTTTCCTGAAAGAACCGGGTTCATGGGATCTGAAACATCATATTGATGCATCTCTCCCAGCCCCCAACACGCCACATACAAGTATTTGTCGTCCAGGCTGAGATCGATATCCGTTACCAGAGGAGGGACAGCTGCAAATCCCTTCAGCAATTCCGGCAATTCGTCGGCATCGGTTGGAACGGGGTCGATGGTAATGGTTTTCTTGGCTTGCCAGGTGCCATCATCATCGCGCCACCATGTAAAGATCGCGCCTTGCAGGTTGGTTGTGTCAACAACCACGCCGCAAAAACCATAGGACTTTGCGGGATCATGGGCCGGGCGTACTTCCAGAGCCATCTGATAGTTCTCACCAAAATCGATGGTCTGGACATTCTTGCGTTTGCGCAGATCCCAGAAGTGAATTGAATGGCCGTATTTGTTGCTCAGCAAATCCTCCGGCACGATGCCATTCTCGAACTGAGGCGGCAGTCCCCATTCAGAACTGACCATATAATCCTGCGGCAGGTTCCACCAAAAATCATAATGTTTGTCTTGCGGGCCACGATCCATTTCATAACGGCCAATAATATCGAACGTTTCGCAGTCCATGATAAAGATCCCGGGCGGTCCATTAGTACCGTCCTCTCCCCCGCCACCGAGCGTCGACACATAGATGCCTTCCGGGCCGCAATGGATGGTGTGGGGACGCGAATAGCCCGTTTTCTTAAACAGTTCCTCAGGCTCGATTGTCTTGTGTATTTTCGCCTTGAGGGGGTCTTTGACATCAATGATGTAGATTCGTGAGGAACGGATGCCTGGAACAATCAGGTACCGGCGTTCCAGAAAGGCATGTCCCGTCAACGGTGACAATGCAGACGAACACGCATTCCAACCGAAGTGATGAAACTCATCGCCCTTATTGGGCACAATTACCTGATGGACGATTTGCCCGTAGGTTTTCGATTTCGGATTCAGGTCGACCACGGCGATACCGTCAGGGTTTTCGCCGTCCGGGCTAAGCATGACCGTAAAGCCATAATTCTCGACAGGCGCCTGCATGGCCAGTTGGGCAGTTGCGTGGAACGTTGGATCAGGCCTCATATTCATATCATTTCCTCCTGCTTGGTCGTTTGAACTCCCGTTGCTGATGATCAGGCTCCTGCTGCGGATTGTCGAGTCCCTTTCGCCGGCTGCACATTTGATGTTGCACTCTCAAGCAATGGTCGTAAGCTCAATGGCATGGCTAAACCGGCTTTGTGCCAGCGATACATCCTGTTGACAGGCATCCCTGGTCAATCGTTTCACAAAGGAGTTTTATGATGAGTCTGCGCATAAACGACACGATCCCAAACCTTACAGTTGAAACAGATCAGGGCTCATTTGCTTTGCACGACTGGATTGGCGACAGCTGGGCGATTTTGTTCTCACACCCCAAGGATTTTACCCCTGTTTGTACCACAGAGTTTGGTGCTGTGGCTCAGCTGGCCGATGAATGGAACAAACGCGGCACCAAGGTCATTGGCGTCTCCGTGGATGGCGTCGAGGACCATAATAAATGGAAGGGTGACATTGAAAAAGTTGGAGGGGTAAAGGCTGGCTTTCCCATTATTGCAGATGATGGTCTGACTGTTTCCAAAGCTTTTGATATGCTGCCAGCCGAGGCCTACATGCCGGATGGTCGCACCCCCAACGACAGCGCGACTGTGCGATCCGTCTTTATCATCGGACCTGACAAGCAGTTGAAGCTTTCCATGACCTATCCAATGAATGTAGGCCGCAATTTCGCGGAAGTTCTGCGTGCGCTTGATGGGTTGCAGACAGCGGCCAGCAAGGGCGTGGCTACACCGGCTAACTGGAATGTTGGTGATGATGTGGTGATTCCAACCACCGTCAATGATGAAGATGCAAAGGCTAAGTTTGGAGAGTTCGAAACTGTTTTGCCCTATCTGCGGATGACCAGCCTGAAAGGCTGATCGAAGCGCAGCTTCAACCTTTCTTCTTTTCAGGCGAGTTTTCGCTCCCGGCGGGAAACGAAACTGGTCTGAAACTGCGCCCCGGTGTCAAACCAGTCCAAAGCCTTCCAGGTCACGCCTTAGTTCATTGATGTGGCTGAACTGCACTGCGTGCCAGCCGCAGGCTTTGGCACCGGCAACATTTTTTTCGCTGTCGTCGATAAAGAGAGTGCGGTCGGGTGTCAGCTCGAATGTTTGGGCGTGATGATCATAGATCGCGGCATCTGGTTTAAGCAGTCCAATTTCGCCGGAAATCGTTGCGCCGCGTGGTCGGGTGAGAAAGGGGTAGTGCGCGCGCGCTTCGGGAATGGTTTCATGGCTGAAATTGGAGAGCAGCGTTACATCCCGGCCCGCATCGATAAAATCTTTCATCAGCTTCACCACCTCATCAAGTGCGTGGGGTACGCTGCGAATCCAGTTCTTTCGAAAGGCGCGGATCAGCTCTTCTTTATCAGGGTGTTGTGCAATCAACTCGGCTTCGCCATCGGCAAAACTTGCGCCGCGGTCACGCGCCAGGTTCCAGTCCGGGCTGCAGATATGTTCAAGGAAATGATCACGCTCGGCTTTGTCGGGAATGAGATCGGTGTAGATCAGCTCCGCATCCCAATGCAGCAGCACACGGCCGATGTCGAAGACGATATGATCAATGGGCGTCATTTGAATGTCTCCTGAATGCGTCGGGCAGGGCGGCGGTGATGACCTTTTTCATCACCGTCGGTAAGGCCTCACCAGTCAATGTGTCGGGTGGTGACCACCATCCCGCCCCTGTGGGGCTGGTATTGCTTGTCTTATAAACTTCAAGCTCGATATGAAAATGAGTGAAAGTGTGGCGTATGCTGCCGCAGCTTTGCCATCGGCCGGGGAAGGGGGCGGACTCCGCTCCTGTCGCACCGTTGCGCGCGGCGGTCCAAAGCGTAGAGGGTACTGCGGTCATTCCGCCCAGCAGACCAATGTCGGGACGTTTGACCAGCCAGACTGCACCGCGTTCGTTCAGCGCCACAAAGGCGGCACCAACGCGGTTGGATTTTACTTTTTTTGGCGCTTTGACCGGAAAATCGAGCATCGACCCGGCTTTGCGCGCCTGGCAGTCCTCTTTCAGCGGACAGATTACACAACCGGGGCTGCGCGGTGTGCAGATGGTTGCCCCAAGATCCATCACCGCCTGAACAAAGTCGCCAGGCCGGTCAGATGGCGTGACATCCGCCATGAAACGGCGGCAATCGTCTTTGGCTTTGGGCAGAGGTGTGGCGTTGGCGGTATGGCGGATCACCACCCGTTCGACATTACCGTCCACCACAGCTGCCACCTCACCAAAGGCAATGGCGGCAATGGCGGCGGAGGTATAGTCCCCAATACCCGGCAGGGTGCGCAATTCTGCCTGTGTTTTCGGAAATCGACCGTCCATGGTGGAGGCCACAATATCAGCGCATGCTTTGAGATTGCGCGCGCGTGAATAATAGCCAAGCCCGGCCCAGGCTTTCATCACATCTTCTGTGTCAGCACGCGCAAGGTCTGTCACGCCGGGCCACATCGTGACAAATTTCTCAAAATAGGGTTTGACGGTTGTGACTGTTGTCTGCTGAAGCATGACTTCTGACAGCCAGACATGGTAGGGATCGGGAACGACACCCCGTTTGCCATCGGCCGGGCTGGTCCGCCACGGCAAAGTGCGGGCGTGCCTGTCGTACCAGGCGAGCAGGCGTTTACTAATCGAATCCATGAGATGGACCCTTTGGCGCAGAACACAAAAAAGCAAGCTCAAAACAACCGTGGTGCCCAGCCGGTTTCCGATCTCGTTTCAAACCTGCTTGATCCGATCATCGAGCGTCGTGCCGGGATGACAATGGACCTGATGGCGGCGTGGTCTGAAATTGCGGGAGAAAAACATGCAGCCCATTCCCGGCCTGAAAAGCTCAACTGGCCGCGCCAGGCAAGCGATGATGATCCGTTCGAACCTGCAACCCTGGTAATCGCCTGCGAGGGGCATCACGCGCTTTTTCTGCAACATGACACCTCCGCGATCATGAGCAGTGTCAACACCTATTTCGGGTTTGCCGCTGTGGTGCATATCAAGATCGTCCAGAAACCGCTCCCTGTCCGCGAACAGCGTAAACTCCGTGCGAGGGCTGATCTGCCGGTGGAAGACCGCCGGGACCTCGACGCGCTTCTGGCTGATATCACGGACCCTGACCTGAAACATGCATTGGAAAAAATGGGCAAGGCCGTGTTTTCCAGGCGTTCGCAATAGCGCGAAAATCTGTAGCCGTAGAGTTGGCGAAAACCGTGCCCGGGCTTGTTTTATTGGGTGCATCTTATGTTGAGAGGACCCACAGAGAGGATGGCGGCAGGCTGATCGTCACTGAATCGCCCACGGATATGTTTTCCACCTCGTTGGGGTTTGCAATTGCGTCCAGCTTTTCGTTTCCAACCTGCAGCTTTACAAGGGTCTGGGTGCCCAGAAAAACCCTCTCCGTCACAACAGCCTGAAGACTGTTCTGCATGTTCTCGCCGGCATTTATGCGGATATTTTCTGGCCGGACCGTCAGTTTCCCGGGGCCGGGGTTAACTCCATCCGGCAATTTTAGCTGACCAAGCCCGCTTTTGAAAACAGAACCATCCGACGTACCAGATGCGAAATTCTGCCCTCCGAAAAAACGGGCCGTGGCCTCATCAACCGGCCGTTTGTAGAATACATCAGCAGGTCCGTACTGTTTGAGTCGACCATCGAGGATCAACGCAACTTTGTCGGCCAAGACAACAGCTTCCTCCTGGTCATGAGTTACAAAGATGGTTGTAATGCCCATTTCCTGCTGGAGACCGCGAATAAGATCGCGCATTTCAAACCGCAGGTGGGCATCCAGATTGGACAGCGGTTCGTCCAGCAGCAGGACATTGGGCTGAACAATCAGCGCCCGCGCAAGAGCAACCCGTTGTTGCTGGCCGCCGGACAGGGCAGAAGGCTGACGGTCGCCAAGGTCCGGCAGTTTCACCAGTTCAAGCATTTCTTTGACCCGGTGGTCGATCTCCTGTTTGGGAACTTTGCGCATCTTTAGCCCAAAGCCCACATTGTCGGCCACGTTCATGTGCGGAAACAGAAGGTAGTTCTGGAAAACCATGACCACGCCGCGGTGTTCAGGTTTCTCGCTCAGGACGGAACGGCCATCGAAATGGATATCCCCGGATGTTGGAGCCAGCAGACCCGCGATCATTTTCATCGTGGTTGTCTTGCCGCAACCGGACGGTCCGAGCAGGGCGGTCAGCTCACCCGTCGGTATTTCCAGCGAGAGACCGTCCAAAGCCGGATCAGCGGAACCGGGATAGACTTTTGTCAACTCCCTAATTGAAACGTGGGTCATATCCGGCCAAACCCTCCAACGGCGCCATTGCGCCCGGACAGATGTTTCGCGGTCAGCAAAAGAATGATGACGCCTGGAAGAATGTAAATCATGCCAATCGCGCCCGTAATATCGTTGCGCCCGGAGGTCGCAAAATTGAAAAGAAGAAGCGGAAGCGTCACCACCCGGCCTCCACCGATCAGCAGCGTGAGGATGTACTGACTCCACGAAACCAGGAATGCAAACAGCCCGCCCACAATAATCCCCGGCATGATGGCGGGCAGCGTCACATACCAGAATGTTTGGGCGGAAGAAGCGCCAAGACTTCGGGCCTGCGCTTCAAACGACGGGTCGTAATTGGCAAATATGCCCGCCATCACAAGGATCATGTAAGGCAGGGTCGGGATGAGGTGCACAAGAATGACGCCGTTTATGGTGTTGTTCAGCCCCATCGAAATGAAGACGCTGTGAATGCCAAGCACCACGGCAATGCCCGGTACGATGGTGGGCGCCAGGATCAACAGCTCCACCAGTTCCTTGCCCCTGAATTTATACATGCCAAGGGCGCGCCCCGCAGGTATTCCAACCAGAATGGATAGGGCCGTTGCCGCAATTGAAATCCACACCGTCAACCACAGACTGTCCATGACGCCCGATAAGTCGGAAAGCGCATATTCCCAGGCCTGAAGGGACCACCGCTTTGGCAGCAAGTCAGGAAAGAACCACCCTTTCGCAAATGACCATATGGCCAGCGGCACGAGGGGGAGTATAAGCCAGGTGATCAGCACCGCGCCCGAGAGAACGCGGATACTTCTGATCGAAAAACTCTCTTTGCCGACCATGTCAGCTCCTGATCCTGCGGCGCATATATCGCACATAGAAGTAGATCATCAGGGCGCTGAGAGCCGCGATGACGATGGCCATCGCCATCGCCTCCGGGCGGGCGGCGAGGTCGACATCTGTGTATTTCTGATAAGCCAGAACCGGCAGGGCCTTGGGATAACTTGCCCCTAAAATTGCGGGAATTTCATAGGCCCCGAATGTAAAGGCAAAGACGATTATCGATGCCGACAGGACGCCGGGAAAGATCAACGGCATCAAAACATGAATGAAGGCCTGCCATTTGCTGGCTCCAAGCGATCGCGCAACACTTTCATAGTCTTCGCCAAGGGACTGCATATTGGCCAGCACGATGACGCCGATAAACGGCACCTCCTTCCAGATATACTGGAGAATGATACCGATGGCGTAGGGGTCGAAAACCAGGGCAGGAAAGTCACTTGGCTTGGCAATCAGGTTCCACTCAGCCCCAAGGCGGGCAAAAGATCCTGATTGCGAAAACAGATACAACATGCCGATTGCACCAACGAGATGCGGGACGGTGAGGTTGAGTTGAAACAGGAAGTTGATCAGCGAGCGCCCCACAAAGGTTCTGCGAAGCAGCAAAGCGGAACCGATCGCCAAAATTGAGGAGATGACCGTCGATGTGAAGGCAATATGGAATGTCAGCAGAAAGGAGAGATAGAACTCCCGTGAGGTGAAAACGGCAATATAGGCGCTGAGATCCGGTTCGGTCAGTCCGATCACCGGCATATAGTTGAAGCTGCGCATCAGGCCGATCAAAAGCCCGCCAAAAAACAAAACACCTATGATGGAAAGCGCAGGCGCGAGGAGCAGTGCGATCTTCAGGCGATCGGACATAACGAATAGAACCCTCGACTTGGGATGATCCTCCGCACGGCCTTCCAACCCTGCGGAGGATTGTTCGGTATTATTGACCGACGTTGGCTACCCAACCTTTTTCGATGGCCGAAATCCAGGAAGCCTGAAGTTCCGGCAATGCATTTTTGGCAAGCTCCTCTGCGGAAGCAACCGCAGGATGCTTTTTGATTGATGCAAACTTGGCCTTAATATCATCCGCCGTGCGCGATATCTCAATAGCAGGCTGCGTTCCCCACACATCAGGCTTTGCTTTTTCGTATTGCGCTGCGCCTGACAGCAGAACATTCTGCAGCACCAGCGCGGCAGCCTTGTTCGGCGAGTTGAAGGGAATAATCGTATAATTCGTATTGCCGATTGTTCCGTCACTCAGCCCATAACCCTTCACGGTAGCGGGAAATGTACCGTTTTCGATATTAAGCCCGACCCCTGCCGGCTCGTAGTTGAAATACAGCGCCACTTCGGAGTTGGCAAAAAGCTGCTCCAGCGCATTGACAGACGTTGGATAGGTTTTTCCTTCGCGCCACAGATAAGGCTCCATGTCATTCAGGATTTTCCAGGCCTTTGCCGACACTTCGTCAAATTTGGCTTGATCAAAATCACCCAGTAGATTTTCGACACCACCGGCTGCATGATAAAAGACGTGGCGTACAAAAACCGACCCATTGAAATCTGGCGGGGCGGGGTAGGTAAACTGGCCCGGATTGGCTTTTACCCATTCAATGAGTTCGCCAATTGATTTGGGCGGTTTTTCTGTTCGTGCAGTATCGTAAGCGAAGGCGAATTGAGCCTTCGACCATGGCACCTCACAATCATCAACCGGAACGCCGAAGTCGTTGGCAATCGCGGGATTTTCCCAATTCACCAGTTTGTTGTTGGGCAATGTGTCTGTATAGCCGCAATAGGCCAGGCCGCCCTGCTTCATGGTGCGGAAATTTTCTCCGTTGATCCAGATCATATCAACTGAACCCTTGTCTGTGACACCGGCCTCCTTTTCGCTCAGCACAATATTCACAGCTTCAGCCGTATCGGTCAGGCCCACACGGTTGAGTGTGATGCCATAGTCATTCTTCAAAATGCCGCCAACATATTCGGTCACATACTTGTTGATGTCGTCGGACCCGCCCCAAAGAAACCAGTTCACCTGACCACCTTTGGCTGTCTCGACAATTTTTTCCCATGGCTGGCCGAGCAGAGACTTCCCGTCTGCTGTATCTGCAAATGCATTTGGCGTGAATGCTACAGATGTCGCCAGCAGTGCGGCCCCTAATATTTTTTTCATGTCATTTTCTCTCATGTCGTCGTTCTTTTGGAATTTCTGCCAAACCGCACCTTGTCAGCTGTTGGTGCGAGATCTGGCTGAGTTAAACCAATTGCTTAACAAGGGGTGCTAACATTTTTATGGCAAGTGGAAAGCGGACCTTGGTTCTGGTCTAACGGTCGGAAATTTTGTTCTACAAGCCCGGTTATCGGGGTGTTTTATTGGTGTCAAACTCTCAATGGCTACTTCTGTGGTCACAAAGCCGTTAACACGGGTTCGCTTCAACTGAATCAAGTATTTTTTGATCCATCAATCAAAACCGGTTTTCATGAAATCAACCTGATTTACCCAGGATTTTCCTGTTCATCTGCCATTCAGCGCTCTTGTCCTAATAACATGGATATGAACTCTGTGCGTCTAAACACCACTGGAATTGGAGACCGTTCCATCTTAACATCGGGGTGATTTGTCAGGGGGAGTTTTCGCACCCGATTGGTGCGCGGGATTACCTGTCAGTTTATCATGCGTCCACGCGTTATTCTGGAACGCTTATTTTGGAAAGTTCCAGGGCCGGTTTGCGATGGCCCTTAATGAAAGAGGATCCCTCACCATGTCCACGACATTTGATGCCGCCCGCCGTGCTTTTCTGGTCCGTTCGGCTGTCTTGTCCGTTTCTGCCGGTGCTCTGCTGGCAACAGGCGGTGCCCATGCACAGACCGTCAGCGGGCTTTTTGATGATTTGCCGCTCAAAGATGATGTGATGGGTGATGTGAATGCCAAAGTCACCATTGTCGAATATGCCTCCATGACATGCCCGCACTGCAAGTCTTTCCATGAGCGGGTGCTGCCGGAGATCAAGGAAAAATACATCGATACCGGCAAGGCCAAACTGATATTGCGTCCGTTCACGTTCGATGGGGACCGGCGCGGTGAAGCCGCCTTCATGCTCGCCAAATGCGCGCCGAACGGCAATTACTACGCAATGATTGACGCGCTGTTCTCCACCCAGTCTGTCTGGTCAGGCAAAGGCAACCCGGTACCGGAATTGCTGCGGCTTTCCAAGCTGGCGGGTATGAGTGAAGACGATTTCAAGAAGTGCCTGTCCAATCAGGAACTGCTGACCAAGATCATTCAGGGGCGCAACAAGGCGGTGAAGGATTTCAACGTGCGCGCCACGCCGACAATTTTCGTCAACAACGAGAAACTTGGGGATTCAACCACTGCAACCCTCACCAAAGCCATTGAAGCGGCTCTCTAGTGCTATAAGTCCGCCAATAAGGTAAGGTCAGGCGGGGGGATTCGTCTGTCCGTGCCTGTGCATGCAGACGGTTTTCAATGTCTGCTTTGGAGTGGGCTTTTTATGGAATTCAACAAACTCCGTCTCCTCGGGTTCAAATCCTTTGTTGAACCGACGGAATTTATTATTGAGAAGGGGCTGACAGGCGTTGTTGGCCCCAACGGTTGTGGCAAGTCCAATCTTGTCGAAGCCCTGCGCTGGGTTATGGGCGAAAACTCCTACAAGAATATGCGCGCCTCATCGATGGATGATGTGATCTTTTCAGGATCCGGCGCGCGCCCATCCCGCAACATGGCCGAAGTGGCACTGTTTCTCGACAACAAGACCCGTGAAGCGCCAGCGACTTTCAACGATGCCGATGAATTGCAGGTGTCACGCCGCATCGAGCGCGAGGCAGGGTCGGTGTACCGCATCAATGGCAAGGATGTCCGCGCCAAAGATGTGCAGCTTTTGTTTGCCGATGTTTCCACCGGGGCACGGTCGCCTTCAATGATCGGGCAGGGGCGGATTGGCGAACTGATTTCTGCTAAGCCGCAGGCGCGACGTGCGCTGCTGGAAGAGGCCGCGGGGATTTCGGGTCTGCATTCTCGCCGTCACGAGGCCGAACTGCGTTTGCGGGCTGCCGAAACCAATCTCGAACGGCTCGATGATGTGGTCAGTCAGCTTGAAACCCAGCTTGATAGCCTGAAACGTCAGGCGCGACAGGCAAACCGTTATCGCAATATTGCCGGGGATATCCGTAAGGCCGAGGCAACCATTCTGCATTTGCGCTGGGCCGCTACCAAGGAAGCGCAGGCTGAGGCGCAGGCCGCGCTGACCGAGGCAACAGCCATTGTTGGTCAGACTGGGATTGTTCAGGGAGAAGCCGCCAAGGCTCAGGCCATTATTGCCGCCAAACTGCCGACGCTGCGTGAAGCGGAAGCCAAAGCCGCCGCCGCTCTGCAGCATGTCACGATTGCCCGTGACCAGCTGGACGAAGAAGCCAAGCGCATCGCCGCCCGCAAGCGCGAGATGGATGATCGCCAGACGCAGCTTGAAGCCGATATTGTTCGAGAAGAACAGATGATTGCAGAAAACAGCGACATTATCTCTCATCTCGAGCGTGAAGAAAATCAGCTTCATGGTGAAACCGGAGGGCGTGAAGAAAAAGAGGCCGCCACAAAAGCCCGGCTCGACACGTCTGCCGCTGAGCTTGCTGACAGCGAGCAGACCCTCGGCGCGCTCACTCAGGAACTTGCTTTGGCGCAGGCCCAGATCGGCCAGACCGAACGCAATCTGCGTGACGGAATTGAGCGCCGCAGCCGGCTGCAACAGCAGATCGAAACCGTTGAATCGGACCTCGCCAACCTGACGCAGAAAATCGGCACGCAGAGTGTCGTCCAGGACAGCGTAACCACCGTCTCAACGCTCGAAAAAGCGGTCGAACAGGCCGAAAAGGTGACGCAAAGCGCCGAAAAAGAGGCCGAATCCGCTCGTGAGAACGAGCAGGCCGCCCGTTCAAAAGTTACCGATGCGCGGGGACAACTGAACGAAATCGAGATTGAATCCAAGACCCTGGCGCGGATGGTGAACACCGGCGACAAAGATCTCTTCCCGCCGGTTCTTGAAGAGATCAAGGCGGAGCAGGGATATGAAAAGGCACTCGGTGCCGCTTTAGGGGAAGACCTTGATATCCCTGTTGATTCCGCTGCTGCCGTGCATTGGTCACATACTGATAATGTAGATGACCCGGCGTTGCCCAAGGGCGTGGAGATTCTTGCGCAAAAGGTTTCGGCTCCAAAAGAACTCTCACGTCGATTGGCCCAGATCGGCGTCGTCAGCCGCGAGCAGGGCGAGAAGTTATGCACTCAACTGGCCACTGGTCAGCGGCTGGTCACTCTGGATGGTGATCTTTGGCGGTGGGATGGCTATCGGGCATCTGCTGAAGCACCTACTGCTACTGCGTTGAAATTAGAGCAAAAAAACCGTCTGGCGGAGCTTGATAAAGCCGCGGTTGAGGCCGTTAAAAATCTGCGCGCGGTGGAGATAGAGTTTGAAACCGTTCGTGCGAAAGCCACTGCTGCCCGTGATGCGGAACGCTCGGCGCGTGAGGATTTACGCAGCAATCAGAATGCGTTAGGCGAAGCCCGTCGGGCGCTGTCTGAGGCTGAACGGTCGGTCAGCGAGTTGTCCAACCGCCGCTCGGCTCTCGAAGAAGCAAAGGTCCGTCTGGCCTCAAGTCTTGAGGAAATACAAGGAGTTATTGGCGAAGCTGAAACCGCTCAGGCCAATTTGCCGGATGCCGCAGGTCTTGAGGACCGGGCTCAGCTTGCCCGCAACAAGACGGCTCAATTGCGCGCGGGTTTCGCTGAAGCGCGGGCGGAATTTGATGGCCTGGCGCGCGAAAATGCCATGCGTTTAGAACGACTTGAAGCAATAGGGCGTGAAAAGGCCGCGTGGAACGACCGTGCTGTAAATGCGGATCGGCAGATCAAGGATCTGCGACAGCGGCTTGCGGAAGTGGTCGAACAGAAAGCCACCGCCGAAGCCGCCCCGGACGAAATTGAATCCCGCCGCCGCGCGCTGATGGATGAGATCGCAAAAGCAGAAGACAATCGCAAGCAAGCCGCTGATAATCTTGCAGAAACTGAGAACAATCTGCGTGAGGCGGATAAGGTTGCGGGCGATACGCTTAATGCTCTTTCGGAAGCAAAGCAGGTTAGCGCCCGCGCCGAAGAACGGCTTGAAGCGGCAAAAGAACGTCGCGGTGAAGTTGAAACGCGCATCCGCGAAGAGCTGGAATGCGAACCGCATCTCGCCTTCGAGCAGACCGGTGTCAAAGACGAGGAAAAACTGCCGGAACTTGAGGCGATCGAGCGGAAACTTGAGCGGCTTAAAGGGGAGCGGGAACGCCTTGGCGCGGTAAATCTGCGCGCCGAAGAGGAACAGAACGAGATTGGTGAACAGCGTGATACGTTGGTTAGCGAACGTGACGATCTCATCGAAGCCATTCGCCAGTTGCGTCAGGGCATTCAAAGCCTGAACAAGGAGGGGCGGGAACGCTTGCTGACCGCGTTTGACGAGGTCAACGCCCAGTTCCAGAAGCTGTTTACCCATCTGTTTGGTGGCGGAACTGCGGAGTTGCAGCTGGTGGAATCGGATGATCCGCTGGAAGCCGGACTGGAAATTCTGGCTCGCCCGCCCGGCAAGAAGCCGCAAACAATGACCTTGCTTTCGGGCGGTGAGCAGGCGCTGACGGCGATGGCGCTTATCTTTGCAGTGTTCCTGACCAATCCTGCCCCTATCTGCGTGCTGGACGAGGTTGATGCTCCGCTGGATGATCATAATGTTGAGCGTTTCTGTAATCTGATGGATCAGATGGCGGAAAGCACCGACACACGTTTTGTGATTATTACCCATAACCCGATCACCATGGCGCGCATGAACCGGCTTTTCGGCGTTACCATGGCCGAGCGTGGCGTCAGTCAGCTTGTCTCGGTTGATCTTCAGACTGCAGAATCGTTCCGCGAGGCGGGCTAAACGGGCTGTGCTATCCCTGCAGTTGGTGTAAGCAATCGGCAGAACAAAACGAATGCCGGATAAAAAAGCGTGAACGAAAGTCTGATCTTTCCGTTTGAAACCGGGAACGCCACATCGACCTGTAATTCTCAGGAACTGGGGCTGAAAGGGACCGGCCTGATGACCATGGCCGGACTCGGCCTGCCCGTACCGCCGGGCTTTGTTGTTGGTGCATCGGTGGGATGCGACATCGCCGAAGATACGGATGCCTTGCCGGACCAGATTGTGAGTTCAATCGAGCAGGCTTTTCAAGCAATCGAAAAATCGCTCGGCCAGAAGTTTGGAGGGGTCGACAACCCACTCCTGCTGGCTGTGCGTTCCGGGGCAGCAATATCCATGCCCGGTATGATGGATACGGTCCTCAATGTGGGGTTGAATGAGACCACAACCACGGCGCTTGCAGCGCAGACCGGCAACCCACGGTTCGCCTGGGACAGCTATCGCCGTTTCATCCAGGGTTTTTCTCAGGTTGTACTGGGTGCCGAGCCTGACGAGTTTGAAGAAATCATGGAAGAAGCCCGCGACCGCGAACGGGTCGATACCGATGCCGAGTTGTCAGCGGTGGCCGTGGAGAAGGTTGCGCGACAGTTTCTCGATCTGGTCGCCAACAGTTCCGGTGAACCATTTCCCCAGGATGTCACGCAACAGTTGGAACTGGCTTTGCTCGCGGTTTTCAGATCATGGCACAATCCGCGCGCGCAACGCTATCGCGAGATCAACGGGCTTCCTCACACAGGTTCTACTGCGGCTGTCGTGCAGGCCATGGTTTTTGGCAACCGTGATCCCCAATCCTGTACAGGTGTGTTTTTCACCCGCAATCCGTCGACGGGAGAGAAAAAGCCTTTTGGAGAATATCTGATCAACGCGCAGGGCGAAGATGTTGTTTCCGGGTTTCGCACGCCAATGGAACTGACAGAAGACGCCCGTATTGCCGCCATGTCGGACAGCGCTTCCATGGAGAAGGTCTTGCCGGAGGCTTTTGAGGCGCTGCTTGCAGCGGGGGAGGTGTTGGAAAAGCACTTTGGCGATTTGCAGGAAATCGAGTTCACAGTGGAGTCGGGGAAACTTTATTTCCTTCAGACCAGGAGCGGAAAACGCACACCAAAGGCAGGATTGCGTATCGCCGTTGAAATGGCGGATGAGGGAGTGATCAGCCGCACGCAGGCTGTTGCTCGCTGCGACAGTTCGGCGCTTGCGCCAATGCTGGTAAGCAAGGTTGAGGCGGCAAGGGATGCCAAACTCTTCACCAAGGGGTTGCCCGCTTCGCCGGGTGGCGTGGTGGGCGCGGTGGTCTTTTCTTCGCAGGATGCAGTTGCAGCCCGCCAGGTCGGACGGGATGTAATTCTTGTACGGGCTGAAACTGACCCCAGAGATGTGCACGGCATGGATGCCGCTGTCGGCATTCTGACCAGCCGCGGAGGCATGACAAGCCACGCAGCCGTTGTTGCCCGCGGTATGGGAAAACCGTGTATTACCGCTGCGATGAGTTTGAAAATTGATTCAACTAATCAGTCATGCACAAGTGCAGGCACAGTGGTTCGTGCCGGTGATGTCATTACCATCGACGGTGGGTCGGGCATGGTCTTTTTAGGGAAGCAGCCCATAATAACTCCCCAGCCTGACGGCGATCTTGCCAAATTGCTCGACTGGCAGAGGGCGGAAGCTACGCAGTCAGGTTAGAGTACAACTCGTCTCGTCGCGAAAATCGGAGTAACCGGATTGAACAGAATTTGACGGAAATGGCGCCATCACGCAGCCTAAATTGCAACAATAATCCCGCACCACCATCAATAATGCCGGATATGGCGCTATAAAGCCGTAACTTTTATGCCGAAGGTCAGCTTTGAGCCTATTCTGTTGAAAAACTCGCCTCATTAACGGCACTTTGGGCTGATTCAATTTCTCCAATGATTTGGGAGATTGATCGCGATGATGGGACCTCGTCAGGGAGCACAAGCAGCGCTGTTTTATGAGTTCTGTATTGAGGA
>CALHCF010000008.1 GCA_937930635.1 uncultured Rhizobiaceae group bacterium | reverse complement strand
GTGTTTTTTGGTGCGTTCCTGCCGCAGTTTATTGACCCAGACGCTAATGTCGCGATGCAGACCCTGGGGTTTGGACTGCTGTTCATGGTTTTGGCGACAATTCTTGATTCCATCTATGCAATCGGTGCCGGCCGGGCTGGTGATGTGCTTACCGGAAGAAATGTTCGTGCCGTTGAGATTGCAGGCGGAAGCCTTATGGTCGGCGGCGGTCTGTGGCTTGCCTTGTCGCGCGCGTAAATCTTGGATCAGAATCGAGGGCAACAGATTTGGCAAAGCCTGTCCCGTTAGCTTGAGTTGATGAGTGGGGGGCAGTCGGCTCAACAACGGCGTTATTTATGAGCGTTTTGCATGCCGAGTATCGTGTTCGTTGTGATTTTCAGTGAATCCAGGGCCGCCAGAAGGCCTGATCTGGAATCGGCGTTGAATTTTAGCCCGGCAGCTGAGAGAACGATGAGGCGAACAAGATCGGTCAGAGAGAGACCTGCTTGACCTATTGCATCTTGATAGGGGGCAAATACCGTCTCCAGAGCATCTTGCTGCGCCAACAGGGCGTTTTGAACCGCCAATCTGCCTTGGTCGTTGTAACCGGTAATCAGATCGGGTGAGGCATTGACGTTTTGCAAGACGTCGTAAGCTGGAATGATAATCGCTTCAAAATAAACCTGCATATGCTCGTCAGGGGTTTCGCATGCATCCCACGAGTCCTGCATTGTCTTGAGAGATTGGTTTGACAGGTAGTCTATGGCGGCAACAAAGAGCGCGCATTTATCGCCATAAGCTGCATAGAGTGTGGGACGAGACACGCCAGCGTTGTTTGCGACATTTGACAATGTCGTGCCGCGGTAGCCCCTGCGAATAAACAGCTGGATGGCAGACTCAACAATTTGAGGGTTAGATCGGCTCATTACAAAATTCGTAGAAATGTAAAATAGGCTCCTCATATTTTACACCCTGATCGACTATGTAAACCTCATATCGATTTCTTTGCTTCGTATATGGTTGATCTGCGAAACCAGGCAGGCGAATTTCAAACAGAAAATCCGGGATTGGATTTTGTTGCGGTTATTTTTGCCTGCGGCAAACCGGTTTCGCCGGGAACTTCGCAACCGTATTGTGGTGTGTCATATTACGCACGGTTTGCGTTTGGCATGTTCTGGCGTTAAGGCAGAACCATGACTCGCAAGGCACTCTATCCCGGCTCCTTTGATCCGTTCACCAACGGGCATCTTGATATTCTGCTGCAGGCCCTGGCGGTGGCAGATGAGGTGATCATTGCGATTGGCGTTCATTTGTCCAAAAAGGGGTTCTTCACTTTTGAACAGCGCAAAGAGTTGATTGAAGAGGTGATCGGAACGGACCTGATAAAGCGCGTATCGATTGTCTTGTTTGACAACCTTGTGGTTGATGCAGCCCGTCAGGCAGGGGCAACAATTTTGATCCGTGGGCTGCGCGATGGCTCCGATTTTGACTATGAAATGCAAATGGCGGGTATGAATGGTGAGATGGCCGATGATGTACAGACGGTTTTTTTACCGGCAAGTCCGGCAACACGGCCCATTACCGCCACACTGGTGCGCCAGATAGCAGCGATGAAGGGAGACGTTGCTCCCTTTGTTCCCGAAGCCGTTGCAAAGGCTTTATCAAGCAAGATTGCAAACAACGGCTGACAATCTCATCCTTTTTTATGGAGACTCTGAATGCGTCGACTAAACCTTCTTACTGCGGCTTTCGTTTCCCTCGTCCTTGCAACTGCCGCACATGCCGCCGACAAAGCCAACATGCTTCTGCTGGATATCAAGGGTGGCCAGGTCACTATTGAGTTGATGCCGAAAGTTGCTCCAGAGCATGTGAAACGCATCTCGACACTGGCCAATGACGGCTTTTATGACGGCTTGAAGTTCCACCGTGTTATTGAAGGCTTCATGGCACAGACCGGAGATCCACGCGGTGACGGTACCGGAGGTTCGGACAAACCTGATCTGAAGGCGGAATTCTCAGATGTGCCTTTTGAGCGTGGCACGCTGGGTATGGCGCGGTCTCAAAACCCGGACAGCGGTAATTCGCAATTTTTTATCATGTTTGCCCCGGCACCTCATCTCAACAATCAATACACCGTTTTTGGCAAGGTCACTGAGGGCATGGAGCATATCGATGCCATCAAGCGGGGCTCTACGGCTCAAAACGGAACGGTGCAGGATCCGGATACAATCCTCAAAATGCGCACCGCAGACAAATACTGAAAATAACACAAAGGAACATATTGTGGCGGACTACAAAGACCCTGAAAACACTTTGCTCATGGAGACTTCCCAGGGAATGGTGGTTATTGAGTGTATGCCGGACAAGGCTCCTGGGCATGTCAAACATATCAAGGAGCTTGCGCGTGAAGGTTTTTATGACGGGGTTGTTTTTCACCGCGTGATTGACGATTTCATGGCGCAGGGTGGAGATCCTACGGGTACCGGCACGGGTGGTTCTGACAAGCCCAATCTTAAGGCCGAATTCAACGATGTTGCCCATGTGCGTGGCGTTTGTTCGATGGCACGTTCTCAGCACCCGGACAGCGCCAACTCCCAGTTTTTCATCTGTTTTGATGATGTGCGGTTCCTCGACAATCAATATACAGCCTGGGGTCAGGTGATTGAAGGCATGGACAATGTCGACAAATTTGCCCGTGGTGAGCCGGTGCCTAGTCCGGATAAAATCGTTTCCATGAAAGTGGCCGCTGACGCATAGATTGCGGATCGGAATGGTGATGACTAATGGCGGAGCTGGACTCCGCCATTTTTATGTTTGGGGCAGACTATGCGGGTTGACGAGTTCGATTTTGACCTTCCTGAGCGAAATATTGCGTTGCGGCCTGCGCAGCCTCGTGAATCAGCCCGACTGCTGCTCGTCAACGCCAGCCATGATGGCTCGCTTGAGGATCACACTGTTGCAGCGCTGCCGCAATTGCTCCAGCCAGGTGATGCGCTTGTGTTTAACGATACCCGCGTCATTCCGGCCCAGCTTGAAGGTGTTCGGCGGCGGGGAGAGGCAATTGCTGGCATCGGCGTAACGCTGCATATGCGCATTGCCCTGGATCGCTGGCGAGCCTTTGTCCGCGGGGCAAAAAAACTGAAGATCGGTGATACCATCGAATTTGGTGAGAGCGGCGCGTTAAACGCTGTCGTTTGCGGCAAATGGCAAGGCGGAGAGGTGGAACTGCAATTTGATGCATCTGGCCCTGCCTTTGATGAGGCCCTAGCCAGGGTCGGTCATATGCCGTTGCCGCCTTATATCGCCTCAAAACGGGCTGGCGATGAACGCGATGTTCTGGACTATCAAACCATCTACGCGCGCGAAAAAGGTGCTGTTGCGGCGCCGACAGCAGGGCTGCATTTCACGGATGAATTGTTCGCAAAGCTTGATGAGCGTGGCATTAGCCGCCATTTCGTGACGCTGCATGTGGGAGCAGGGACATTCCTGCCCGTGAAAGTGGACGATACGGATGAACACCAGATGCATTCGGAGATTGGCGAAATCTCGAAGGAGACCGCAACATCACTTAATCAGGTGCGGGCTGCCGGAGGGCGGGTCATTGCAGTTGGGACAACGTCACTGCGCCTGCTGGAAAGTGCGGCAACCGCGCAGGGGCAGATCGAGGCATGGTCCGGTGCCAGCGATATTTTCATAACACCGGGATACCAGTTTCGTTTCGTTGATGGCTTGATGACAAATTTTCACCTGCCGCGTTCCACGCTCTTCATGCTGGTTTGCGCGTTAGCAGGGCAGGGCACCATGAAAACGGCTTATCATCACGCTATCGCAAATGAATACCGCTTCTATTCCTATGGTGATGCTTCGTTGCTGTTCCCGGCGCGCTAGCGGCACCGGAAACAGCGGTTTTTCCTTATTGGACGATAACCTTGGTGCCATTGCCAACACGGCTATAGAGGTGCTGAATGTCCTCGTTTTTCATTCGGATACAGCCACTGGAGGCCGCCCGGCCAATGCTGGACGGGGCGTTGGTCCCGTGGATGCGGTAAAGCGTGTCCTTTTTGCCCTGGAACAAATAAAGAGCTGCGGCGCCCAGAGGGTTAGTGGGGCCGCCTGGCTGACCGTTCTTCCATTTTGCCAGTTTGGGAGTGCGCTCGATCATCTCGGCCGGAGGGGTCCATGTAGGCCATTTTACCTTGCGACGGATGCGCGAGGTGCCGCTCCAGGCGAACCCTGCCTTGCCCACTGCTACACCATAGCGAACGGCACGTCCGTTGCCCTGAACGTGATAGAGATGGCGGGTGCGGGTATCAATGATGATCGTTCCTCGCTTTTCACGTGTTCTGTAGCGTACGCTTGTGCGCGCGTAGAGTTTAGCGCGTTTGGCTGCTCTCGCCCGTTTTGCCTTTGCCCGTCTTGCTTTGGCAATGCGCCTGGCCTTCGCGCGCCGTGCATTGGCTCTTCTTGTTGCTGCCCTGGAGCGTGCCCGTGATCTTTTGCTTACCGCCCTGCGTTTTCTGGATTTGCGCAGCTTGCGTTTGGATTTGGCAAGCGCATAACGCCGTGTCTTGATCGTTTCCTTTTTGCGAACAGTTCTTCCATCGCGCTTGAAAAGACTGAAGGAAAAGAAAGATGAACCGTCACGCGAAGCGGCATAGGTTGTTGTTGGAAGGGAGAAGATAAAGGCAAGCGTTATCGCTAGAGCTTTGATGAAGGATCTCACAGGTCTGATTCCGTTACGTTAGGGCAATAGTGATTTATCGTCTTTTTTTGGACATATTTCAATCAGAATCGACGTCTCTCTATTTGTGTGCTGCTATTCTGCTGCAACACGTGCGAAAGTGCTGCGTTTTGAGGGGTTTGACGGTGTGCAGTGCAGTCCGGGAGTTTCATGTCAAAGCTTGTTTTGTGCCGCTTCCCCATGATGCCGGCCTGTGATGCTGGTTGAGGATCTTGCATAGATAGGCAACCAATAAGCAGGGTATTGCGTTTTAGGAACAAGAGCTGAAAAGGAGACCTGCGCCATGAGATACCCCTCGATCCTGACTCCAAGAAGTTTTTTCGCTTGGCTTGCGGCCTTGGTGATCTCAACCACAATGGCTTTCGCTCAGACGTCCGACAAGGAAGCGCCGGCAGAACTGCGTTCAGGCGCTCAGGATGTCATCAACGGCCAGATCAATGCTTTCAAGGCCCGTGATCACGAGAAGGCTTTCGGTTTCGCCGCGCCAAACCTCAAACAGTTGTTTGGATCAACTGACCGGTTTATCGGCATGGTCAAGAAGGGGTACGGAGCCATCTATGGCGCAGATGTGTGGAGCTTCGGGCGCAGCCGTTTTCACGACGAGACGCTTTATCAGGAAGTTCTTTTGAGGGGACCAAATGGTCGCGACTGGGTTGCTCTCTATACCCTGCGCCGCAATGGAGATGGTGAATGGAACATTCACGGTGTCCAGATGAAACCGGCTGAAGGCCGCTCTACCTGAATACCCTTGCGCCATTAAAGGGGCGCAATGTCGCCCCTTTGCCAGGCTTCCTTGGTCAGTCCCATGAAATTCCGGTAATCATTTGCCTCGATAGCGTCTCGAGAACCCTGCATAATATATTGATAATAATGAAGATTGTTCCAGGTCAAAAGCATTCCACCCAGTGCTTCGTTTGATCGCACAAGATGATGTAGATAGGCGCGACTGTAGTCTCGTGCAGCCGGGCAGTCGGATTGTTCATCAAGCGGGCGATGATCTTCCGCATGGCGGGCATTGCGCAGGTTGATCTTGCCGAAACGGGTGTATGCAGTGCCGTGGCGGCCTGCACGGGTAGGCATCACACAGTCGAACATGTCGACACCACGGGCGATCGATTCCAACAGATCATCGGGTGTTCCAACCCCCATCAGATAGCGCGGCTTTTCTTGCGGCAATTGCGGGCAGGTGATATCGAGCATCCTGAGCATGACCTCCTGAGGTTCGCCAACGGCCAGCCCCCCAATTGAGTAGCCTTTCAGGTCCATCGCTTTCAGTGCATTTGCTGAGCGGAGGCGCAACTCCTCGTCATCGCCACCCTGAACAATACCAAACATAGCCCGGGCATGATGGTCGCTTTGGGTTTTAAAGGCCTCATGAGAACGCTCTGCCCAGCGCAGAGACAATTCCATGGCGCGCGTAATCTCTTCGCGCGAGGCAGGCAGGGCGAGGCACTCGTCCAGCTGCATCTGGATATCGCTGTCCAGCAAGGCTTGAATTTCGATGGACCGTTCCGGCGTCAGCTCAAACTTGGCGCCATCGACGTGGGATTTGAAGGTGACGCTGTGTTCTGTCAGTTTCCGCAACTGCGCCAGCGACATCACCTGAAATCCACCAGAGTCGGTTAGAATCGGATGAGGCCAGCGTGCAAACTCATGCAGACCGCCCAGTTTTGCGACCCGCTCGGCACCTGGGCGCAGCATGAGGTGATAGGTGTTGCCCAAGATGACATCAGCGCCCAGATCGCGCACCTGGCTCATATACATGGCCTTGACGGTGCCAGCCGTGCCCACGGGCATGTAGGCAGGAGTTCGGATCGTTCCGCGCGGCATCGAGATTGCACCGCGGCGGGCCTGTCCGTCAGTCGCGGTGATGCTGAATTTGAAGTCGGGAGATGTCTGATCTCGCTGCGCTGGGGTTTCAGACATTGATCTGACCTGATGGGGACCGGGAATGCCGGGAAGAGGTGGTGAGCCCGCACGGATTCGAACCGTGGACATCCTCATTAAAAGTGAGGCGCTCTACCAACTGAGCTACGGGCTCCCGAAACGGATTGTCTCCGGATGCAGGGCTGCATAGGCAAAGGGCCTCTACGGGTCAAGCGGCCATGAGCCATATGGGTAAATTTTTTGGGATTCAGCCTGTGTGGAACACACACGCACGTGAGGGCAATTGAAGTGTGTTTTTTAATAAAGCCGTCTATAGGATAATATCTGGTCCTTGAACACTGACGCCGGAGCGCTGAATCGTGGGCGAACTGACATTTATTGGCATCTTTCTCGCCGGCATCTTTTCCTTCATTTCTCCCTGCGTTTTGCCATTGGTTCCGCCCTATCTGACCTATCTCGCCGGTGCCTCGATTGATGACATGACAGCCAATGCGGATGGTACCGCGACAATCGGCGCAGGCGTGCGGCAAAGAGCGTTCATAAATGCGCTGTTGTTTGTCATGGGTTTTTCAGTCGTCTTCATATCGCTTGGAGCGGGTGCATCAACCATCGGTCTTTTCGTGCGCGCCCACCTTACCACACTGGCTTTTATCGCTGGCATTGTGATCATTCTCATGGGGTGTCATTTCCTGGGTTTGTTCCGTATTGGCCTGTTTTATCGTGAAGCCCGAATTCAACTGAGTAATGAAACCATACGTGGCGCCGGGTTTGGCGGTTCCTTTCTCATGGGGCTTGCTTTTGCTTTTGGTTGGACCCCGTGCATCGGGCCGGTTCTTGGGGCGGTTTTAGGAGTTGCCAGTGCGCGCGACTCCGTCAGCGAGGGTGCCCTCATGCTGGCCGTGTATTCAGCAGGTCTGGGTGTGCCCTTTCTACTGGCCGCTTTCTTTGTTGGTCCGTTTATGGAGTTTCTGAGCCGCTTCAAACGTCATTTGGGCATCGTTGAGAAAGTCATGGGCGTGCTCCTTATCTTGACCGGAATTCTCTTTCTTACCGGCGGGATGGAGACGATGGCTTATTCTTTACTTGAGATGTTTCCTTTTCTTCAGACCGTGGGATGAGCCTTTTTGCGTAGGCTGCCCGGTGCTGTAGCAATGATGATGCCACTCAACACCAGCATGATTCCCCACAGATGGAACTTGGCCAGTTCTTCACCCAGAAAGAGAACGGCCAGCGTGACGCCGTAGACCGGCAGCAGATACATGAAAACCCCGGTGAGCGATGCACCCAGCACCTTTACGCCATATTGAAACATGGAGAAGGCGAGGAGCGAAGCAACGCCAACGATTCCAGCTATATTGGTCCAGGCGCTGGCGGTCGTGGGGAAGGTGCCCAGCCACCAGATTTCGAACATTGCGAAGGGAGCCAGCAAAAGCGCGCCACTGCCTGCGATCAATGCAAACAGAGGTAGGGTTTGAAAGGTCTGAAAGGCTGTTGATTTGAGAGCTGCCGAATAAATCGCCCAGGCAAACGCCGTTACCAGGAAAATAATGTCGCCGAGATTGAATTTCAGGCCCAGTAAATTGTTGAGTGAGCCTTTGCTCACGATGACGATAACGCCCAAAAAAGCCAGTGCTATGCCAATAATCTCTCGCAATCCGATTGCCCGTCCACGAAAGAGCCATTCGATGAGGATGATCATGATTGGTGATGACGTGTAGATCAGGGTTCCGTTTGTCGCCGTGGTGTATTTCAGCGCGAGATAGACGAGCGCACCGCAAACCCACATGCCAAGAAAGCCCATCGCCAGAAGGAGTGGCGTGAGCGTGCGCAATTGGGCCTTTGTGCCCTTCAGAGCTGGCAGCACAAAGGGAAGCAAAATCAGGCAAGTTGCCGCCCAACGCAAAAAAGCAAGCGTAAAGGGCTCTACTTCAGCGACTGCGGCGCGGCCAAAGATGATGTTAGACGAGAAAAACAAAGGCATGACACACAGAACAATCAGCGCTCGTGTGCGTTCACCTGTATTTTCTTGTGGAAGCGAGGACTCCGCCAATCTGAGGAC
Organism: uncultured Rhizobiaceae group bacterium; assembly: GCA_937930635.1. Taxonomy (GTDB): domain Bacteria; phylum Pseudomonadota; class Alphaproteobacteria; order Rhizobiales; family Rhizobiaceae; genus Pseudahrensia. Next base: position 15,675 of record CALHCF010000008.1, on the reverse strand, counting down.
AACCCCTGTGAATGTTGAACGGGGTTTGTCTGCTAATCAGCCGTCAAATTCAATCGGGTCGCCCTGATAAATCGATTGTTTGCAGTCGACCGTAAGCTGCAGCTTCACCGCTCTGCAGAACTCTGAAACCTGTTTCGGCGTTGCAAACGGCCCGGCGATCAGGCGGGCTTCGAGATTACCATTGCGTTCTCGCAGATTGGCAAGCGGCGTAAGGGCGGAAAACAAGTCAGGCGCACGGTTTTGCAGGGCGAGGAAACGGGCGCGCAGTGCCGGAATACTTGTGGAACGGCCGATATCGACACCGAGCGCAAGCGCAGGTACGGGTAGGGGCGTAGTGGTCTTGGGGGGCTTTGCAGCGGTGACCGACCCTGTTGTGGTTGTGTCGATCCCCGGGTCATCCAGCGTGGCGACCTGGTCTGGAATAGAAACCACCGTCTCTGGTGCCGGTGTTTCCAGAGGGGAGAGGGTGGCCGGTGACGTTTTTTCGGCGGGTCGTGCGGTCACTGGCGCTTCTGCAACGATAATTTTGTCGCTGGTGTTCAATGTGTCCGAAGGCTGGATCCTTTCGGCTACAAGATCTTCACCGACGTTTGAACCACCACTTTGAAGGCCTGGTGAAAGTCCCGCGGTTGTTGCCACAACGGCGCTGACGACAGCCAGTCCAGCCCACGTGTAGACTGCCACCCGGTCTGAGCGCGAATTTGAGGGGGTGCGATGTCGCTGCAGGAAATCTCCGGCGGCTTCTTTCGCTGCCCGGCGTGCATCTTCACGACTGTTTCTCATCACCTCAGAAGGTGTCTGTTTCACGGCTTTTCCCCCGATGTCCCAACTTCACGTGCCCAGTCGACGCAAAACCAGCGACCCGCCCCTCGTTCACCTCAAACCAACTGTTTGATTGAACGAATCGCTGCAATCTAGCATTTATGGCGCAATTGTGCAGCTTAGTGCTTATTCCGTGCCGGTGAGGTTCTCATGAATTCTAAAACTGACCGTAAATGCCTGACCATCATTCTGGCGGCAGGCGAGGGGAAGCGCATGGCGTCAGACTTGCCCAAGGTGCTGCATCCCGTTGCCGGGCTGGCCATGGTTGGTCATGTGATGGAGACGGCGAAATCTGCCGGGGCAGAGGCAATTGCTGTGGTTGTGGGCAATCAGGCAGAGCGTGTCTCGAAGGCTGTCGAGGACTATGATCCGTCGAGTACGTCGCACATTCAGCACGAACGTCTGGGTACCGGGCATGCTGTTTTGGCCGCTCAGGATGCGATTACCGATGAGTTTGATGATGTTGTTGTGCTTAATGGCGACGTTCCACTCATTCGGGCCTCAACCATCGAAAGCGCCCGGGCTGAACTCAACGAGGGGGCGGATATTGTTGTCCTTGGTTTCAGGACCGCCGATCCAACCGGTTACGGGCGGATGATAACGGAGGGGAAAAACCTGCTGGCCATTCGCGAGCATAAAGATGCAACGGATGAAGAACGCAAGATAACCTTCTGTAACAGCGGCATTATGGCGTTTCGTCGTGAGATTATGGTGGATGTGCTCAAGGCAATCGGGAACGACAACACCCAGGGGGAATATTATCTTACTGATGCTGCCGAAGTTGCGCGTCAAAAAGGGCTGGAAGTCATCGCCAGTGAAGTTCCTGAAGACGAAACACTTGGCGTCAATGACCGGGTTCAGTTGGCGGAGGTTGAGCATATCTGGCAGCAGCGCCGCCGGCATGATCTGATGTTGAGCGGGGTCTCTATGACAGCTCCCCATACTGTTATCTTCCACCATGACACGGTGGTGGAACGTGATGCGGTTCTTGAGCCCAATCTTGTTTTTGGGCCCGATGTCCGGATTGCCAAAGGAGCAACTATTCGTTCGTTCTCACATCTTGAAGGGGCACAGGTGGGAGAAGGCGCGATTGTCGGTCCTTTCGCGCGTCTGCGGCCCGGAACGGTTATGGGGCCAAAGGCCCGGGCGGGCAATTTCGTGGAGATCAAAGCAGGGCTGGTGGCGGCAGGCGCGAAGATCAATCACCTTTCCTACATCGGAGATGCGGAAGTTGGTGCGGAGGCCAATATTGGAGCCGGGACCATCACCTGCAATTACGATGGTTTTGGAAAGCACAAGACGAAAATTGGCGATGGTGCCTTTATTGGCACAAACACGTCGCTGGTTGCTCCGGTATCAATCGGCACCAATGCCAATACCGCCGCCGGAAGTGTGATTTATGAGGATGTTCCATCTGATGCGCTGGCTATCGAACGTGGCAAACAGGCAAACCTGGAAGGCAAGGCAAAGGTGTTGCGGGAACGAAACCAGGCACGTAAACTGGCCACCCGGTCGACAAAAGATGCCTGATCCAGGTCAATATTCCCATTTTTGTTTGCAGGTTTGAAATCATTTTTGACTAGTTTGACGCACCAGGGTTGTTAAGTGACCCGGGTTGCGAACCAAGGATTGGATTCAATATCCATCGTTTGTGTTTGCCGAAATGCCTGAATGACGTGCTATTTGCATCAAGTGCGAATACGCAATCATTCTCAAACTGAGGCGATCGCCAGCCGGTGCGGCGGTCATATTGAAGGTACGGGGACAGACAAATGTGCGGAATTGTGGGGATTGTCGGAACGCGTCCAGTGGCACCACTGATCGTTGACGCTTTGAAGCGGCTTGAATACCGCGGGTATGATTCCGCAGGTGTTGCAACACTCAGTGAGGGGAATCTTGACCGTCGCCGCGCCGAAGGCAAGCTGGTCAATCTGGAAAACCGCCTCGAATTTGATCCGCTCGCCGGCAATATCGGCATCGGCCATACTCGCTGGGCAACACATGGTGCACCGGTGGAGGTGAACGCTCATCCGCATTTTTCAACAAAGGTGGCGGTGGTTCATAACGGGATTGTCGAAAACTTCCGTGAATTGCGAACCGAGTTGCAGGCGGATGGTTTCACCTTCTCATCACAAACCGATACCGAGGTCATCGCGCATCTGGTGGCAAAGGGCATGAAAGATGGTCTGTCGCCTGAAAAAGCGGCACAAAGCGCAATTTCCCGTCTGACGGGCGCGTTTGCCCTCGCCATCATGTTCGGTACCGACAGCAATCTGATCGTTGCAGGGCGCAATGGCCCACCACTGGCTATTGGTCATGGCGCGGGGGAAATGTATCTAGGGTCTGATGCCGTGGCATTGGCACCATTTACCAACCGTATTACCTATCTTGAGGATGGCGACTGGGCGGTGATCCGGCGCGACGGCATGCAGATCTTTGATCTTGATGGCAATACCGTTGAACGCGCGCAACAGACATCGGTCGGCTCCGCTTTGATGGTCGACAAGGGCAATCACCGTCACTTCATGATCAAGGAGATCTATGAGCAACCCGAGGTGATCGGTCACACGCTTGCTCATTATGTTGACTTCAATGAGCAGAAAGTCGCTTTGCACGAGATGAGCGAAACGGAACAACCCATCGATTTCGCATCGCTTGACCGCCTCAACATTACAGCCTGTGGAACGGCCTATCTTGCAGGGTACACGTCAAAATACTGGTTTGAACGTCTCGCCAGGCTGCCGGTCGATATCGATGTTGCCTCGGAGTTTCGCTACCGCGAAGTGCCCATGTCAAAATCCGGCCTGTCTCTGTTCATATCCCAGTCCGGTGAAACAGCAGACACGCTGGCCGGGCTGAAATATTGCGAAGCAGAAGGACAGCATCTGGCTGCAATCGTGAACGTTCGCGAGTCTACCATTGCCCGTTCGTCCCATAGTGTTTTTCCCACTCTGGCTGGTCCGGAAATCGGAGTGGCCTCCACCAAGGCCTTTACCTGTCAGCTTTCGGTTCTTGCATCTCTGGCTGTGGCTGCCGGTGTGCAACGCGGTCACATTGACCGGGAGCGCGAAACAAAGCTGGTTGCCGAACTCTCTGAAGCACCTCGCTACGCCAATGAAGTCTTGAAGCTTGAGGAAGAAATCCGCCAGTTGGCGCATAGTCTCGCCAACAAGCAACATATCCTTTATCTGGGCCGTGACACCAATTACCCGTTGGCTATGGAGGGGGCTCTCAAGCTGAAGGAACTGTCCTACATCCATGCTGAGGCCTATGCTGCCGGAGAGCTCAAGCACGGTCCTATCGCGTTGATTGATGAAGAGATGCCGGTGGTTGTCATCGCTCCTCATGACCGCATTTTTGAAAAAACCGTCTCCAACATGCAGGAAGTGGCGGCACGGGGCGGCAAAATTATTCTGATCACGGATCCGCGTGGTGCAGAAGAAGCCGGAATGGACGGGGCAGAGCTTATCGTTATGCCTTCAATGCCGGAAATTATTACCCCGATTATCTATTCGCTTCCCATCCAGATGCTGGCTTATCATACCGCCGTTCATATGGGCACAGACGTTGATCAGCCACGTAATCTGGCCAAGTCAGTTACCGTGGAATAGGAATTAGCTTGAGTATTCGCTGTTTCAGGCCCAATTAGAGGATCAGCGGAACTTCGATTAAGGGCACGTTCGGTTTTGGCAAAGAACGAAAAGGATTCACAAAGGCAGCCCGTCCGGCAGCCATACATTACCCGTTTGAGAAACTATTTCTTTACGGGTCTGGTGATCTGTGCGCCGCTGGCAATTACCACCTATCTGACGTGGACCCTGATCGGCTGGGTGGACAGCTGGGTAAAACCATATTTGCCGGATGTTTATAACCCGGATCTGTATCTGCCTTTCTCGATACCCGGTTTCGGTCTTGTGATTGCCCTGTTGGTGATCACTCTGGTTGGTTTTTTGACAGCAAACCTTATTGGCCGCAGCATCATATCCTATGGCGAATATCTGCTGTCGCGTATGCCGGTTGTGCGCAATATCTATTCGGCGCTGAAACAGATTTTCGAAACGGTCTTTCGGGAGAATTCTGAGAGTTTTTCCAGCGTTGCCCTGATTGAATATCCCCGAAAGGGGCTGTGGGCGCTTGCTTTTGTCGCAACAGACACACTGGGTGAGGTTCAGTCGAAGCTTGATGAACCGGCGGGTAAGACCATCAGCGTATTCCTGCCGACAACTCCCAACCCAACTTCCGGTTTTCTTCTCTTTGTTCCGGTCGAAGACGTCGTAATCCTGGATATGAATGTGGAAGAGGCGGCCAAGCTGGTTATTTCTGCGGGGCTTGTTGCACCTGAATTTGAAGAAGCCAAAAATGAGGCTCTTGCCAAGCGGTCCAGTGACAAAAAATCCGATAGCCAGACCAAGACAGCGCAAGAAGCCTAGGCGCTTCGGGCAAAAACTGAAATATTCTAACCGGCTCGCAACAGGCGAACCGCTTCATCTTTTGAGAAAAGATAAAGCAGGATCCGCAGCGCTTCGCCTCGTGGGCTGGTCAGCTCCTCGTCTTGTGACAGGATAAGTCTGGCGTCATCACGAGCGATCTCAAGCAGCTGCGCATGGTGCTCCATTCTTGCAATCTGAAAACCGGGCGTGCCTGACTGTCGCGTCCCCAGAATTTCTCCCTCACCACGCAGTTTCAGATCTTCCTCGGCAATCCGGAATCCATCCTCAGTCTCACGCATGATGCGCAACCGGGCTTCAGCGACTTCCCCCAGCGGCGCCTTGTAAAGCAGCAAACAGGTCGACGGCTTGTCGCCCCGGCCAACCCGGCCCCGTAATTGATGAAGCTGGGCAAGGCCAAACCTCTCTGCATGCTCAATTACCATGATCGTGGCATCAGGAACGTCCACTCCCACTTCAATGACTGTTGTGGCGACAAGAACGCGTGTTTTTCCTTCCTTGAAATCCAACATTGCCGCATCTTTTTCAGCAGGTTTCATGCGGCCATGAACCATGCCAACATTTTGTCCCAGCACCTGTTCCAGTGCTTTGTACCGCACTTCCGCAGCCGTGACCGGCAATTCGTCACTTTCTTCGACAAGCGGGCAAATCCAATAAATCTTTTCACCGCGCGATACGGCGTCCTGGACGCGTGAAACAAGCTGATCGAGGCGATCCAGCGCAATGGCATTGGTTTGAATGGGAAGGCGGGATGCTGGTTTCTCGTCCAGTTTGGAGACGTCCATATCGCCGAAGAATGTCAGCACTAGTGTACGAGGGATAGGGGTGGCGGTCATTACAAGAATATCCGCGAAGCCCCCTTTGGAAGCCAGCGCAAGCCGTTGGTGAACGCCAAACCGGTGCTGTTCATCAACGACGCCAAGGGCGAGATTGTGGAAGACGACGTCCGCCTGAAAGAGTGCATGAGTGCCAAGGAGAATATCAATCGAACCGTCGGCAAGCTCCGCATAGATTTCCTTTCGGGCGGCACCTTTTTCGCGCCCGGTTAAAACGGCCACTTTCATGCCAACGGATTTGGCCAGTGGTGCAATGGTGGCGTAATGCTGACGAGCAAGGATTTCCGTTGGTGCCATGATCGCGGCTTGCCCACCGGCCTCTACAGCTGCCGCGCAGGCCAGCAATGCAACGGCTGTTTTACCGGAACCAACATCGCCCTGAAGCATCCTCAACATGCGTTGTGGTTGCGCCATGTCAGCATGTATTTCCTGGACTGAACGTTTTTGTGCCTGCGTCAGCTCGAAGGGCAGCTTGTCGATTATTGATTGCTGTTTTTCGCCGGTTCCCACCCACGGCTTGCCTGCGCCTTTCTTCATACGCCGCCGTACCAATGCAAGAGCCAGTTGCCCGGCGAGTAGTTCATCATAGGCCAGGCGTTTCCATGAAATCGCATCGGCAGAAATATCAAGAATATCGCGTGGCCGATGAATCCTGTTCAACGCCTCAGAGAGCCTGGGCCAGTGATGCCGTTCAAGCAGGCTTGCATCAATCCATTCGGGAAGTTCTGGTAATGCGCTCAAAGCCGCTGCAGCGCATTTTTGAGCAACTTTGAGCGATAGTCCCGCCGTCAAGGGATAGACCGGTTCAACCAAAGGCATGTCAGCGAAATTCTCTTCCGTGACAATATGATCCGGGTGAACCATGGTGGGCCGACCATTATACCATTCCACCCGTCCGCTCACATAACGGGTCTCACCCACTGGCAATTGCTTTTCAAGCCAGGATGATTGTCCTCTAAAGAATGTCAGACCAAGTTCACCTGTCTCGTCGTGAACATAAACCCGATAGGGTATCCGACGGTTGCCGCGTGGCGGTGGCTGATGCCGGTCTACCCGAACTTTGATTGTCGCGAGTGCGCCCTCGGCTGCGCCTGTGATCGTTGGTTGATTGCGCCGGTCAATAAGACCGCTTGGCAGATGAAACAGCAGGTCGCCAACCTTCGCCGCTTCGGTTCCATCCCCGCCTTTCAACAGGCGGGTCAGGGCAACAGCGAGCTTGGGGCCAATCCCCGCGAGATTGGTGACAGGAGCAAACAGTGAGTTGAGGATTTCGGGCCGCATGGTTTAACCGTGCCAATTGGTCAGTGCTGACGCAAGCATGAGAGATAGCGGCGTGATGTTTCGTGCACCGCTTCCAGCTCAGTCTTTTTGGTCGCTCTGTTTTGGACCGGCTCTAACGGTGATGCCACACTGTCCGGCAATACCTTCCATGGCTTTGCCCGTGGTGCAGATATGCGACCCACTGAGATATCCTTTTATTCCTGACTGAGTGCGCACCTGAAACCAGGGTTTACCCTCGATCAGCCCACCCTGGCCGATGTTGACGCCGTTACCGATTGTAACACTTTGGGGACCAACAATCACCAAAGGTTCGTTGGCCTGAGCGGTGCCGATTGCACCGAAATTGGTGCCGGGACCGCCATAAAGTTTGACGTCGCTTTGCACCACCTGGATACCTCTTGTGTCCTGTGCGGAGGCAGCCGCGGCTATCAGGAACGTTAGGAAAGTCAGCCCAAATGCGTATTTTGTCACAATGCATTCCCAGCGATTGAACACCAAGGTCAAACCGGACTATAGACGGGAAGGTATTTCCTTCCAACAGGCTAGAAATCGTGAGTGAATCGATGCGCAGCAGCGCGGGGCTTGATGAGCGCCGTAAACGCCTGCTTTTTAGAGCATGGCACCGAGGAACCCGAGAAATGGACTTTGTCCTTGGTACCTATGCCAATGAAGCGATTGAATCGATGAGCAAGACCCATCTGGATTTGTTTGAAGAGCTGATGGAAGTGCCGGACCCGGAAATGTTCAAATGGTTGTCCGGCACCGTTGGCGTGCCTCCAAACTGGAACAATGAGCTGGTTCGACAAATTCGATCCTTTCACCTCAATAAATAGCCGTGATGACCGTTAAACCGCTCGACATGCTGGACATGTGGCTGGCTGAACCTGGCACCGTTAACCTTGGCGGTGTTCCAGATGGCTACGAAGCCGTTGTCCTGGAAAGGGCTTTGGCCTCGATTGCCAAGCGCAACAATGGTGTTGCAGATATTGTTTTTGTCGCTCGTGACGGACAGCGGGCGGCGGATGTCGAAGCAGCATTTGCTTTCTTTGCGCCCTGGGCAGAGACCATGCATCTGCCTGCCTGGGACTGTCTTCCCTATGACCGGGTGTCACCCAGCAACGATGTTCTGGCTCGCCGAATATCGGCCTTGTCTACCCTGGCTAGTGAACAGCCTCCAAAGCGCCCCCGGTTGATCACTGTGACGCCCAATGCGTTGATGCAGATGGTTCCAACGCGTAAAATCATGGCTGCGCAGGTCTGGCGTCTGGCACCCGGTCAACGGGTCATGATGGATGCGCTGACCGAATGGCTTTCCGGCAACGGATTTGAGCGGACGCCAACGGTACGCGAAGCCGGCGAATTTGCTGTTCGTGGGGGTATTGTTGATCTTTTTGCACCTGGCGAGAATGAACCGGTGCGCCTCGACTTCTTTGGAGACACGCTTGAATCGCTGCGTTGTTTTGAAGTTGAAAGCCAGCGCACAAAAGCTCAGTTGGACCAGGTTCTTCTGGCGCCGATGAGCGAAGTGACGCTGGATGCGAAAACCATTGCCCGGTTTCGAAGCAATTACCTGTCGGCCTTTGGGGCGGCGACCCGCGATGATGCTCTTTACTCGGCGGTGAGTGAGGGACGGCGTTATGCCGGACTGGAACACTGGTTGCCGTTGTTCTTTGAAGAGCTGGAGACGGTTTTCGACTATCTGCCGGGCCGCCATTTTGTGGTGGATCATCTGGTTCATGAGGCTTTTGAGGCTCGTCACACTCAAATTGAAGATCATTTCGCAGCACGGGAACGTGGTCTTGACGCCACAGCTGCCGGTGATGGCGGTGCGCCTTACAAACCTGTTTCTCCAGGCTCACTTTATCTCACGCCAGATCTGGTCGCAGATGGCCTGCGTGATGTTGATCTTCTTAAACTCTCGCCGTTTGATGCTCCCGACTTTGTCGATGGTCAGCGCACGCTTTCGATGGAAGCTCGCAAGGGTCGCAATTTTGCTGCCGAGCGATCTGCCGGCAATATCAATATTTTTGAACTGCTGACCAATCACGCCGCCGATCTCCGGGAAGGAGGAAAGCGGGTTATGATCGCGTCCTGGAGTGAAGGTGCTCGCGACCGGCTCGTTCAGGTTCTTGATGAGCATGGCCTTACCAATGTTCAAAAGGTCGCAAACTGGAACGAAGCGGCGAACCTGAAACCGCAAACAACGGCTCTTGCGGTTTTGGGGCTGGAATCCGGATTTGTTGACCCGGACTTTGCAGTCATTGGCGAGCAGGATGTTCTGGGTGACCGGCTGGTAAAACGTCGCCGTGGTTCGCGAAAGGGGAGTGATTTCCTTTCAGAAGTCTCCAGCCTGTCGGCGGGAGATATTGTCGTGCATGTAGATCACGGCATTGCCCGTTTTCATGGTTTGGTCACCATCGAGGCTGCTGGAGCGCCGCATGACTGTCTGGAGTTGCGTTATCATGGTGATGACAAGCTCTATCTTCCGGTCGAAAACATTGACCTGCTGTCACGTTATGGCTCATCTGATACGGAAGTGATGCTGGATCGGCTGGGTGGTGCCAACTGGCAGGCGCGCAAAGCCAAGCTCAAGAAGAGAATTCTTGAGATGGCCGGTCAATTGATTGCCATTGCTGCCACCCGCCAGTTGAAAACGGCTGATCCAATTGCACCGGCAGACGGGCTTTTTGATGAGTTTGCTGCCCGTTTTCCCTATGAAGAAACAGATGACCAACTCAATGCCATTGATGCGGTAACCGACGATCTTGCTTCAGGGCGTCCTATGGATCGGCTTATCTGCGGTGATGTGGGATTTGGGAAGACAGAAGTGGCCTTGAGAGCCGCTTTTTTGACCGCCATGGCCGGGAAACAGGTGGCCGTTGTGGTGCCCACCACATTGCTGGCGCGTCAGCACACCAAAACCTTCACCGAGCGTTTCCACGGACTGCCCGTGCAAATTGCTCAGGCATCACGGCTTGTAGGGCCCAAGGCACTTTCGCAGGCCAAGGCTGGCGCCAGGGACGGGACGGTGGATATCATCATCGGCACCCATGCCTTGCTGGGAAAATCAGTCGAGTTCAAGCAGCTTGGGCTGCTTATCATCGATGAAGAACAGCGCTTCGGTGTCAAGCATAAGGAACGTCTGAAGGAGTTGCGGTCGGATGTTCATGTTCTGACGCTTTCTGCAACACCGATTCCCCGGACCCTTCAACTGGCGCTTACCGGAGTGCGCGAACTTTCGCTTATTACAACTGCGCCAATAGACCGGATGGCTGTGCGCACATTCATCATGCCTTTTGACAGTGTGGTGGTGCGCGAAGCCTTGTTGCGCGAACGCTACCGGGGCGGACAGAGTTTTTATATCTGTCCCCGGTTGTCAGATCTTGCCGGGCGTCGGGAATTTCTTGCCGAACATGTCCCTGAATTGAAAGTCGGGGTCGCTCACGGGCAGATGCCGCCCGGCGAACTCGAGGATGTCATGAATGCCTTTTATGATGGCAGGTATGATGTCTTGCTCTCGACCACCATCGTTGAATCCGGGCTGGATATCCCCACAGCCAATACAATGATTGTTCATCGCGCTGATATGTTTGGTCTGGCGCAGCTTTATCAGATGCGGGGCAGGGTTGGGCGTTCAAAGACCCGAGCCTATGCGTTGATGACACTCCCGCCCAATAAGGTGCTGACCCAAACCGCCGAGCGTCGTCTCAAAGTGCTGCAATCGCTTGATACGTTAGGGGCCGGTTTCCAGCTGGCAAGCCACGATCTCGATATCCGCGGTGCAGGCAATATTCTGGGTGAAGAGCAATCGGGTCATGTTCGTGAGGTTGGGTATGAACTGTACCAGCAAATGCTTGAGGAAGCTGTTGCTGAACTTAAAGATGGTGACGGGTCGCAACTTGAGGGGAAATGGTCGCCGCAAATTACTGTTGGTGCCACGGTGATGATTCCTGAAAGCTATGTGCCTGATCTTACCGTGCGTATGAGCCTTTACCGGCGGCTTGCTGATCTGGAAACGGCGGAAGAGATTGATGCTGTTGGTGCCGAAATGATCGACCGGTTTGGGCCCTTGCCCAATGAAGTCGAACAACTGCTGAAGATTGTTTTTATCAAGGCGTTGTGCCGCCGTGCCAATATCGAGAAGCTTGATGCAGGACCCAAGGGACTTGTTGTTCAGTTTCGCAATCAGGAATTTGCTGAACCTGCAAAACTTATCGCCTGGATTGGCGAACAGGGCAGTCTGGCCAAGATACGGCCGGACCAGTCGATTGTGCTGCAGCGCGATTATCCAACCGCCGACAAACGTTTGCGCGGCGCAGCCGTTATCACAACGCAACTGGCGAAAATGGTGGCTAAATGATAGAGGTTTCGACAATCTACAGGCCTTAAGTTTCGCAACTCGCCGACACGCTCTCCGGTTTGCCAGCATGAAGGCCGGGCGCGCTGTTGATCTTAAATTATCGTTCTTCGTTAGACCCTCCTGGAGTTATTTATGACAAGCATTGTTGATGTCCACGCCCGCGAAATTCTCGATAGCCGTGGCAACCCGACTGTCGAAGTGGATGTTTTGCTGGAGGACGGGTCTTTTGGACGCGCGGCTGTGCCTTCAGGGGCATCGACCGGTGCTCATGAAGCCGTGGAATTGCGCGATGGTGGCTCTCGCTACATTGGTAAGGGTGTTGAAAAGGCTGTTGAGGGCGTCAACACGACAATCGTCGATGCTGTCTGCGGCCTTGAAGCGGAAGATCAGATCGCGGTTGACCGCACAATGATCGACCTCGACGGTACGGCCAACAAGGGAAATCTGGGGGCGAACGCCATTTTGGGGGTTTCGCTGGCAACAGCCAAAGCGGCAGCGGAAGCTGCACGGCTTCCACTCTACCGCTATCTGGGTGGCCCGACCGCTCATGTTTTGCCCGTTCCGATGATGAACATCATCAACGGTGGTGAACATGCCGATAACCCGATTGATTTTCAGGAATTCATGATCATGCCCGTTGGCGCACCAACCTTCAAAGAAGGATTGCGCATGGGGGCAGAAATTTTTCATACGCTGAAGAAATCTCTTTCGGCAGCAGGTCACGGCACAAATGTTGGTGACGAAGGGGGCTTCGCCCCCAATATTGGTAGTGCGCCTGAAGCGCTTGATTTTGTGATGGGGTCAATTGAAAAGGCCGGTTACAAGCCTGGCGAGGATGTCTTTTTGGCACTCGACACTGCCTCAACAGAGTTTTTCGAAGCGGACCAATATGAATTGAAAGGTGAGGGGCGTTCCCTGTCACCTGAAGACATGGCCTCTTATCTGGCGGAACTCGCTGGTAAATATCCCATTATTTCAATTGAAGATGGTATGGCTGAGGATGACTGGGAAGGCTGGAAGTCGCTCACCGGCAAGATTGGCGCAACCTGTCAGCTTGTTGGTGATGATCTGTTTGTTACCAATACCCGTCGTTTGCAGGACGGTATCGCCATGGGCGTTGCCAATTCAATTCTTGTGAAGGTCAACCAGATCGGATCGCTGACCGAGACCTTCGATGCGGTCAACACCGCCCACCGCGCCGGTTATACTTCTGTTATGTCGCATCGTTCCGGTGAAACGGAAGACAGCACGATTTCCGATCTTGCTGTGGCCACCAATTGCGGACAGATCAAAACCGGCTCGCTTTCACGCTCGGACCGGTTGGCAAAATATAACCAGCTGCTGCGTATTGAGGAAGAACTGGGTGATCAGGCTCACTATGCGGGACGTTCAGTCCTCCGGTAGTAAGTTCCAAACCAGCTTCGAGAGGCTGTTGGCCGCCTTCGCCCGTCAGCCAAAAAAACCAAAAAGTTCTAATCCAACCGCTTTACGTTGTAGCCAATGCGGGGGAAGTGAACGTTTATGGCACCCAAATCCGGGGTGGTTCTTCCAATCACCACGCGTTCGGTTGTTGCGATGACGATCTGTCCTTCTACGGGTTGTTCTCCACCATCGAGGTCGGGAGAAACAACGACCGTCATGCCGGGGAGCAATCCCTGCGGGTCAGCTTCATCATCGTGATCCTGATTAGCCGGCTCTGAGTCTTGTGCAATTTTAATGGCATCCTCAGCACTGAGCTCCGTCATCTGACCGTGCCCGATTGCTGCGACATTTGCTTCCCATTTTTCAAGATGAGGAAATTCTGACAGGAAGGCCGATCCAAGTCGCCAACGGCCACGAAGGAACCAGACCAGATGATAGAATTGTGCATCGATTGCACCGGGCTCATTTCCTAAAAGGAATGGGCGGCCATCTGCAAGCTGATCATTCAGCCATTTCATCGGTCCACGCATTTGTGAGGCCAGATGTGGAAGAGATGCGCTGGCCTCACTCAAACCCTGCGCCCAGTCCGAACCAAAATACAGACGCCCGCGATCCTGCGCAAAATCCGACGGCAGATCATCACCCGCAGAGCCCAGGACAATTTTTACGGTGAGGTCAAACAGGGGCCCATCTGTCCATCTGCTAAGCCCCCAGATCAAACCGGCATTTGAAGTTGGAAAGAATGTTGGAGATGGAAATTGCCGCTCCAGTTCTTGAATGATGCATTGGCTGTCACAAAAGATGTCTGCGCCGATCTGCATAACGGGCGTACGCCGGTAGCCGCCGGTCAGTTTTGTGAGCATCAGCTTGGGCGGTAAACGGGGAATATCAACAGACGACCAGGATATTCCTTTTATGCCAAGCGCAACGCGGGCCTTTTCAGCGACGGGTGATTGGGGATAGTTGTGAAGAATGATCTTGGACATCAGGCGCTCAAATCGAGAGATGGAGAGCCTTTATCCAACTCTCGCTCATGATTGCAAGCGGTCGGTGCTGCACATCGACCTCAATTCTGATATCGTGGCTGGACCATTCGCGAGCCAAAGTTTATCAATGATTTGATGGGCGTATGACCAAAGCCGACACGCGATGAATTGTATTTGATATAATCGCATCAAGAATAAGCCGGCGATGTTTCTTTTATATTTTCCGCTATTAACAAAGCTGACGTAACGGTATATAAATCGCCTAAGACCTCCGACTCACTTTTCCGCGTTCGTGTCGGAGGCGCAATTGAAAAAATTGCGTCGGGGGCGACCAGCAATGCGGCATAGGAATTTCTTTAGCTTTATTCTGCAGCTGTTTTTCTGCTTGTGCGCGGCACTTTTTGGAAGTGCCGCATGGGCTACTCCGTTTACGACAACCATACCGGACGGCCTGGGTACTCAGATTCCCAACACATATCCTGAGGCCGGGGGAACGGTGTTCGTGTTGGTGGGAGCCAACGGGAACTACTACTACCAGTTTGTGAATCCCTCGACGCAGTTTCAGGGCTTCCAGTATACCGGAAACCCGGCAGCCTTCCGTGGCAATCCCTTTCAGCTTGGTCCAACGCAGACGCTCAATTGCGGACCGACGGCCTGTTCGACCTATTTTGGTGGTTCAATCGTCAAAATGTATGTGCGGCTTACTGCCCGCGATGGCGATGCCTGCCCGGGTAACTTTGACCACAATGACATCACGTTCCGTGTCAATGGCTTCGACGTATCCAGCTTTACCGGCGTCAACGGCGAGAATACCAATATCGCAGGAACCGTTTCGCAGGGTCCAACATCGTGTTTTCCCAACCAGGGATCGGCGCAGACCACCACGGCGTGGTTTGAAAGTACCAATCCGGCTCTACTCAACAATATTCTTACAGTCGGCAGCACCACACCACAGATTCACGATCGGGACGGTAGCCGCAGGCGTGGCGACAATTTCTGGTTTTTTACTGATGGCAACGATGCCACAGGCTCACCGGAGGTCGCGCCGGGTGTCACGATCGTGAAGACGGCTGATGTGACGAGCTATTCTGCCGTCAACGATGTGATCAACTATTCCTTCCTGGTCTCTAACATTGGTTCGGTGACGTTGAGCAATATCGTGGTCACAGACACATTTATTACGGGCAATGTTTCGTGTCCCCAAAACAGTCTGGTCAGTGGTGCGCAGATGACCTGTACAGGGCAGCATATTGTCACGCAGGCCAATATTGATAATGACGACGTCTTTGTGAATCAGGCTACCGTGACAGCGACACCAACCGAGGGATCATTGGGCAGTGTTTCCGGTACACTGACCATTCCCGGTCCGGCTGCTGTTCCTTCGTTATCGGTTACGAAGGTTGGTTCTCCTGATTCAGGTTTGTCTATTGGTGATGTTGTTACGTATACGTATTCGGTTTTGAACACGGGCAATGTTACGCTTGACGGTGTTGGTATTAGTGATGCGCATGGGGGGAGTG
>CALHCF010000007.1 GCA_937930635.1 uncultured Rhizobiaceae group bacterium | reverse complement strand
TGATTGGTTGATGTCGTCGGGAGGTGGAACAGTTTGGATTATCGGATTTGTTGGTTGTGCCAACGCATGTACATGATTGCTGCCATAGTGCCGAGAATGAACAAACCGAATAGGAAACTGACAAATTTTGACTTCGTGCGTGTTCCCAACCATCGAGAAAATTTTGAAAAAATGAAATTTAGGAACGTATTCATCTGATTGCCATTCCTATGCGGATTGTTTGAGTCATGCCTTGTTTAAACGAGGATTGTCAGCATCGTTTTTCGATTGTTTTTTCGAACGCATTTCTTAGCGCCACGTCCACATCTGTCATCGTAACCGGCAATCCTAAGTCCACGAGGCTTGTCACGCCGTGCTCATGGACGCCGCAGGGTACAATCCCTGAAAAATGTTCGAGATCAGGTTCCACATTCAGGCTGATGCCGTGGAAGCTGACCCAACGGCGCAACCGAATGCCGATGGCGGCGATCTTGTCTTCCCGCCCCAGATCCGGACGCTGCACCCAGACGCCGACTCGATCTGCACGCCGCTCACCGCGCACGTTGAACCGGTCGAGTGTGGTGATCAGCCAGTCTTCGAGAAACGTTACGAACTTTCGAACGTCGCGGCCCCGTTTGTTCAGATCCAGCATGACGTACGCCACGCGCTGACCGGGTCCATGATAGGTGTATTGCCCGCCGCGGCCGGTCTCGTGGACTGGGAAGCGGTGTGGGTCGGTGAGGTCTGCCGGATTGGCACTGGTGCCTGCGGTATAGAGCGGCGGATGCTCGAGCAACCAGATGCACTCTAAGGCTATGCCGTTCGCGATGCCAGCTGCACGTTGTTCCATGAACGCAAGCGCCTCAGAGTAAGCCACGGGGGCATCGCTGATCTTCCATTCCACGGTATCGGAGGCGTTTTGCGGTGTCGTCATGCGCGAGGGACTAGCACAAAGGATGCGGGATGCGCGAGGCTTGGTAGCGTACGGCCAATCAGAGCTTGATTTACCGATACGGGGTTGTTAGACGCTCAGGCCTACCACCGGTGCCGCCCTTGAGTGACGGGTCCGGGACATGGTTTGCGGCCGTGGCGGAACTGGTAGACGCGCAGCGTTGAGGTCGCTGTGGGGTAACTCCCGTGGAAGTTCGAGTCTTCTCGGCCGCACCAAGTTTTTCCGATATATAGATGATACTAAAGATAGTTTTATTGTCTTCTTAGATTTGTGGGGCAAATTTCAAACTTGCCCCACAAAATGAATGCTCTTTCATTCACATTGGCTTCTTTGTTTTCTTGTTTGGTGTATCCATACGATCAAACCGTCGAGATATTGCTCGGTCTAATAGATACGGAAGCTCTTCTGCAAACATGTATCGTGCCTTGCTCCCACCGTGCAAAATCTCTGCGAGTGGACCGTGTAACACGGATTTGGTTACATGCATTAAGCGATCGCGAATTTCGTCTGCTTGCTTTCGATTGGCTGTTTTTAGTTCGCGGTGAGATTCTATTAGAACCTCCGAAAACCAAGGCATTTGATCTCGCAAGTAACCAGCCATCAAAACAAGTGACCAATCGTCGCCTACGTCTGAAGCGATGTGCATCAGTTCATCCAGCATTCGCGGATGAAACCTCTTTCCCCACTTGCGAGGCATACGGTCGCCATGCTCACCATCGAACTCGCGAACTACACCACTTAACCCCCTAACTTGAGATACTAGGTCTTCCAAAATTTCTTTTTGTGGGCGCATGTGTTTTTCGGCTGCTTTCTGCGCTGGAATTTTCTCAAGCCTTTTTTGAAAGTCCGGCCAAAGTGCGGGGAATAGCTTTTCGACAACTGTGTCAGCTGCTTTGGTATCGCTAACTTCATTAATTGTTTTTGCAGCGTCCAACATACCCTGTTCATCTACCTTTAGAGCCTGAAATTGGGACAGTGGACCTGTCAACTCACTGAGCTCAAGGCCAAATAGAAGAGGAATGACTTTGGCGTCCTGCATAGATTTTGATAACGCCCCAGCTTCGAACAAAATCCACTCAGAACTTAAGTTTTCAGGTGTAATACAAAGAATACCAAAATTGGATGTTTCAAGCTCGCCCGCGATTGTTTGTGCCCATCGCTCACCAGCGGAAATATCTTTGTCTGAAACCCACGGTTCGACATAGTGTAGTATTAATGGAAGCCAGTCTTTGATTGCATTGGCTAGTGATTTGCTACGTTCTCCGCTCCAGCTAATAAATACTTTCAATGTTACAAATCCTTACCCTCATTTTCAATATTAGATGTAAACAACATGGAGTTGGTACGCCATAAGTGACCCGTAATTGCCCACCAATTTCTTCAAAGGAGGAGACATAGTAGAAATTCTTTCGAGTATGCACCACAATACGTTTCACATTTAGAACGCGCCTTTTTCTTAACAATCTGAAAATAGTGATAAAATTGGATGTTCTGGTGCGTCTCGGCCGCACCATTTTCGTTTTTCAGTGCCGCAAGGTATTGTTTATCTTTGTGGTTCTTTGGTGTTTTGAACAATTGCGGTCCCTGTTTCTCTGCGGGTCTGGCCGACTAAGGGGCCTCGGGTCTCTTGCGTTGCGTCGGCTTCTGCTTTCCAAGACCAGGGGCAATTTTTGATATGGTGTCTGATTTTGCTGACCGGATGCAGGCTATAGCGGTTTCATTTTTTTGCGATTTTCTTTTGCTTCACATTGGGCGGCGTAGCGTCATATGATAGGCGGGAGTTATGGAAGAACCTGCCCCCGAAGTTGAAGAGAACCACGACGTTTCTGGTATCTATACCGATGATGGTGTGGTGCGTGAGGAAATTGCCGGACTGCTGGAAGCGGCGATTGATGCCGACGACGCTGACATTATCCGCCGCATTACCCGCCATCTCCACGAATCCGAGGTTGCGGACCTTCTTGAGGTTGTGGACGAGGAGAAGCGCGGTCACTTTGTTGAACTGGCCGGATCTGATTTTGATTTTGCTGCCCTGACAGAGGTGGACGAGGCTATTCGCCTCGGCATTGTTGACAACCTTCCAAACGAAAAAGTCGCCGAAGCGGTTCGTGAACTGGATTCCGATGATGCGGTTTTCATTCTTGAAGACCTTGAGACGGATGATCGCGAAGAGATCCTGTCACAAATACCGTTTCAGGAACGCATTCGGCTGCGCCGGTCGCTGGACTATCCTGAAGAAACCGCAGGCCGGCGTATGCAAACGGAATTTATTGCCGTCCCGCCGTTTTGGACCGTGGGTCAGGCGATTGATTATGTGCGGGCAGGGGAAAGCTTGCCTGAGCGGTTCACCGAAATTTTTACCATTGAACCTGATTTCAAACTGGCAGGCACTCTTCCACTCGACACCCTGTTGCGGGCCGGGCGGGATGTTTCGATAGACACAATTCACGAGACCAACGCGCATCCGATCAATGCCGAAATCGATCAGGAGGAGGCGGCGCAGGTGTTTGAACAGTATGACCTGCTGTCTGCTCCTGTTGTCGATGAAAACGGCCGGCTGGTGGGGGTGCTCACCATTGATGATGTGGTCGATGTTATTCAGGAAGAGGCCGCCGAGGACATAAAACGGCTGGCTGGTGTCGGTGATGAGGAATTGTCGGACAACGTTCTGGCCATCGCGCGATCACGGGTCTCATGGCTCGGCATCAATCTGTTTACCGCGGTGATTGCTTCGCTGATCATTGGCCTTTTTGACGCAACGATTGAGAAGATGGTGGCTCTGGCAATATTGATGCCCATTGTTGCTTCCATGGGAGGCAATGCCGGTACCCAGACCATGACAGTGGCGGTTCGGGCACTCGCCACCCGCGACCTCGATACTTACAATGCGCGGCGGATTGTGCGCAAAGAACTGCTGGTTGGTCTGCTCAATGGCGTTGTCTTTGCCGTCGTGATCGGCATTGTTGCCGCTGTCTGGTTTTCGCAGATCGCGCTTGGTGTCGTCATCGCCCTGGCAATGATTGTGAACATGGTGTTTGCCGCCGCGTCCGGCATCCTGATTCCCATTGCTCTTGATAAGATGAATATCGACCCTGCTATTGCATCGGGTGTGTTCGTTACCACGGTGACTGACGTGGTTGGCTTTTTTGCGTTTCTGGGTCTGGCAGCCTGGTGGTTTGGAATTTGAATATCTGATTTTTCGACCAGACCGTGTGCGGATGCGTGTGCAGATCAGGAAGGGCCGGGTGCGGCGAATTCTTCCATGAAAGTTATCGAGCTTACGACACCCATCATTGAATAGGGAATGTCAGCGAAGAGACCGTCACTGGTGGGGATGGACAGGATCATGTGACGCCGGTCCCGCATTTTCTTGACCAGCAGATCAATCTGATCGCGCCGCTGAATGCGAAATGAATTGGCCACCACCGTGTCGCCCACTCTTTCGTTGTCATAGCCGCTGCCAGGGAAAACCGAGATGCTGTCATAACCAGAGAAACGAAATTCGACAGGTCGTTGCCGATCGATCTGGTCTGCAACATCGGGCGTGAAGGTTATGGAAAGAACACCACTTGCCCGGTTTCGCTCAATCGACAACCGGTTGCCCATAAAGAAACCCGGTCTTCCAGAAAAGGTGGCAGTCCAACAGCTTGTCAGATAGGGGGATGCAGATGTCTGGTCATACTTGTCCGGACAGACGCTGAGCCAATGGCTGTGATATTCTCTAAGCTCGCCAAACTTGTGACGAAATGGTTCCGCCATTGCTGCAGACGTGAAAACCGAACAGCACATGAGGAGCATGGAAACACGTAAAAAACGGCGATCGCCCAACATCCTGCCTTTCATTCCCCTGTCTCAATTGACTTTTACGTAAATCGATAATCTAAGTTCGGCAAGGTATTTCGAATTTCGTATTTAATTTCAAATCGGTCCGGCAAGAACTTATGCGTGAATATTATACAATTACAGAACTTACCCGAGAGTTTGGGATTTCAACAAGAACCATCAGGTTTTATGAAGATGAGGGGCTGATTACGCCGGTCCGGCGGGGGCGTACGCGGCTTTTTCGACCTTCTGACCGCATGTTGCTGACGCAGATCTTGCGGGGCAAGAGGCTTGGTTTCTCGATTGCCGAAATTCGCGAAATTATCGGCATGTATAGGGCACCCACAGGTGAAGGGGGGCAGATGCGTCTCATGATTGAGAAAATCAATGAGAAACGCCAGGAACTGGAACAGAAACAGCGCGACATCGAAGAAACCATGCGGGAGATGGATGCCGCGGAAGAGGCCTGTTTCGAACGATTGGCAGAACTGGGTGTGAGCCAGTAGATCAGGTTTGGTTTATCGGATATCGACCAACTATCGACCCCTCCATCGCCCCCTCTATCGATTGCAGTATCGATTGACGTATCGGATCCCGACCCTAAACCAAAGTCAGGATGGCCCCCGCAGCAGAGGCGATGAGCAAAGTGGGAAGCATACCCCAGTGGCGAAGCAGCATCAGATATGCAGCGGCGGCGGTCAAAACAACGACCCGCCAGTTTATGCTCGATATGTCGGGTATCCAGGTGGTAACAACCCCATAAGTGGTTTCGGTGACTGACCCGAAAATTACATGGAGTGCGAACCAGATTGAGAGGTTCAATATGACACCCACAACGGCCGCCGTGATGCCGGACAATGCACCCTTCAGGCGGGGCCGCCGGGAAATCCAGTCGATGTAGGGCGCTCCGGCAAATATCCAAAGGAAGCAGGGAGTGAAGGTCGCCCACAAGGTAACGATGGCGGCTGCAAACCCAAACCAGAAGCCTCCCTGTTTATGGGCAGCGAGAAAGCCGACAAATTCTGTAACCAGAATGAGAGGCCCCGGCGTGGTTTCAGCAAGGCCAAGCCCATCCATCATCTGGCCAGCCGTCAACCAGCCGGAATTGTTCACCACGTCCTGGCCCATATAAGCGAGCACGGCATAGGCTCCGCCAAATGTCACCACGGCGAGTTTTGAAAAGAAAAGACCTATTGCATTGAGTTGACTGTCGGGTGTGAGGATCCGCAACAGGAGCAGCGGTCCCCACCAGACCGTAAGCCACAGAAGGATAACAGACGCGGTGCTTTTCAGGGAGCGCGCATTTTCAGACGGCAATTGCGTTGTATCCGGTTCCGTCGTGGCACGGAAAAATCCCCATGCTGCTGCCAGCAGGATGATCAGCGGATAGGGCAAGGCAAAGAAGAACAATCCCACAAAGGCAAAGATCGCGACAGCCCAATGCATCGGGTGGATGAGCGCCTTTCTGGCCACTCGCAACAGCGCTTCAATAACGATGATAAGGACGGCTGCTTTCACGCCCAGAAACAGGGCGTCGACAAGCGGCACTTCACCAAACGTGGCGTAGACCGCCGCCAGTGCCAGCATCACGATGGCGCCGGGAATCACGAACAATAATCCCGCTATCAGCCCTCCGAGTGTGCCCTGCATACGCCACCCCGCATATGTCGCCAGTTGCATGGCTTCTGGACCAGGCAGCAACATGCAAAAGGAAAGGGCATTGAGAAACTGTTTTTCAGACAGCCAGTTTCGGTGCTCGACAATTTCGCGGTGCATCAGGGCAATCTGTGCGGCTGGTCCTCCAAAAGACAAAATCCCAATTCGTGCCCAGACCTTTGTTGCGGCAAGAAGGCTGGGCGTGGAAAGCGGACTGGTGGTTGTCATGCCAGGCTCACGCTTTGCCGGGAGTGGGCCAGTCATGGGTTTCCGTATGGGCGTCGCGTGCCCAGCGGTAGAACGCATCATAGAGCGCCATGCCCGCTTCCAGTTGTTGCAGGTCGTCGCGATACATGCGTGAAAGACCAAGAGACGCGGCCCTGAGGCCGGCTGCTTCCGGTGCCAGTTCGTGGCGATTGGTATCGGCCGCCCGCACGATCATCGCCAGCCGCTCGAGCGGTTCTGTCGATAATGAAAATTCTTCGACCATGGTGTCGAAAGTGCATTTTTCACCGCGGTGGCTCCAGAAGACATTTTCGATATCAAAAGGCGTGGCCTCGAATTTTTCGGCAACAAGCTCAACTTGTGATGGTGCCACGAAGAGAAACTGAGCCTTTGGATCGATGAACCTACGAATGAGCCAGGGGCAGGCAATGCGGTCGATTTTGGGTCGGTGACGTGTAACCCACACTGTTTGGCCGCTGGAGTTTCGAGCCGGGATGCTGGCGACAGGAACAAGCGGCTCACCGCTATCGCGCCAGGCAAAATTTCCACCTTCAAGATTTTCAGCCGCGACCCCATGTGCCCGCAATACGGCTGCAGAGCCTGCGCTTATTTTCAGTCCTTTCTGGCAAATGGTAATGACGCGCTTTCCCAGAAGCTGAGGCACAAGCGATGCCATGTCGTCAAACGGGTGCCGGAACGCGGTTGGAATGAGCCGGGGGTCGGCATGGAAATCATCATCAATACAGCAGTCGATGAGTACCGGACAATCCGGTGTGCCAATAAGACGAGCAAGTTGTTTGACGGTAATCTGATCGGGGGCGGCCATTTTGCATCCTTCTCGGAGTGGAGAAATCTCGTTTGAGATTCATGGATGCGAGACTTGGGCCGGAGCCTCACGGGGCGTTCGCAAACCCCATGGGCCGATTATGAAACAGTGATGTGTTCAGGTCAATCAGGCCCAGCGGCGGACCGCCTTGCAGTAATCTTTCCATTGGTCACCAAACAGCGCCTCCATGTGTTTCTCCTCGCGTTTGATGGCCAGCTCAGACAGCAGGAAAAACAGCACGACCGCGCCCAGCAGAAACCAGCGGCTGCCAAGAAGAAAGCCCGCCCCAACTGTCAAAACAACATTGGCGAGATATATCGGGTTCCTTGAATGGGCGAAGGGACCGGACATCAATAATTGTGAGGCTGCCTTGTGCGGCATCATGTTTGCGTTGTGCTTTCGAAAAGTCAGGAACGCCCAGATGTCGAGGGCGATTGCAGCAATGATCAGCAATCCCCCCGTTCCACGCATGAAGCGCGTCACTTGCTCTGGTTCCCAGCCAAGCGGCAAGGTCTGGTCCAGAACATAGCAAACCACAAGAGTTCCAATCGTCAGCAACGGTGGGAGTGGATATTTGTTCGGGCGTGCTTCGATGTCTGACATTGATTGGAAACTTTCAGTCTTGTTTGCAGCCTGAATCTGCACCTCTGGCACATGAAGTGCAATCGGGATTTCATGATAAATATGTGACTATATTGACACGTGAGTAAAAAGTCACTTATATGTTTTTCATGGACACTGTTTTCAAAGCGCTAAGCGACGATACCCGCAGGGCCTTGCTGGACGCATTGCACGACAAAAGCGGTCAGACGCTGACCGAGCTGGAAGCATCGGTGCAGGAGGCTGGTTTTGAAATGACCCGGTTTGGCGTGATGAAACATCTCAGGGTTTTGGAAGCAGCGTCTCTGGTAATTTCGCGAAAGGAGGGACGGTTCAAGTTTCACTATCTGAATGCGGTGCCGTTGCAGCAGGTCATTGACCGCTGGATCGAGCCACTGACCCAAAAACCCGTAACCCCGAAAAAGCTGGCGCGTGCTGCGCTGGATCTTAAAGCAGAACTGGAAGGAGAGAATGTCATGAGCACTTCAACCGAAACGAAACCCGATTTTATGTTGGAAACCTATATCAAAACGACACCCCAGGCGTTGTGGGAGGCGCTGACCAACGGCGAGATTTCACGGAAATATTTTCAGGGCGATGCCACCGTGCACAGCGATTTCACCAAGGGAGCCGACTACAAATATGTGTCGTCGGAAGGAAATGACATGCTTGTGGGCACCGTGCTTGATGTTGATCCCATGAAACGGCTGGAGATGACTTTTGCACCGGTGATGCTGGACCCCAGTGAAATTCCCGACTCGCGCAATGTTTATGAAATCGAGCAGATGGGAGACACCTGCAAGCTGACCATCCTGCATTATGGCGTCACTGAAAAGCTGGAAGGCGTAAAACAGGGGTGGTCACGTATTGCGGCACGTTTGAAGACCCTTCTGGAAACCGGTGATGTGCTTACCATTCAGGCAGCCTGAGGAAGGAGGGAGTTATGCAACCCAACAAAGTTGTGACGCGCGAAGAATGGCTTGAGGCGCGGCTGGAACTGTTGGCCAGGGAGAAAGCCTTCACCCGCGAGCGGGATGCTTTGAGCCGGTCGCGTCGCTCTCTACCCTGGGTGGAGGTGGACAAAACCTACATGTTTGAAAGCGAGAAGGGAGCAGTTTCTCTGGCCGGTCTTTTCGAGGGCAGGAGCCAGTTGATTGTCTACCACTTCATGTTTGGGGATGATTGGGAAGAAGGGTGCACCAGCTGTTCCTTTTGGGCGGATGGTTACAACCCGGTGATTGAGCATCTTAAGGCGCGCGATATTTCACTTGTTGCGGTCTCGACCGCGCCTGTTGAAAAACTGACCGCGTATCGCGACAGACTCGGCTGGTCTTTTCCCTGGGTGTCGGCTGGAAAAAATAGATTCAACCAGGACTTCGCTGTGACATTTGATGCCGATGAGATCGGCGAGGATGCGCGCAACTACAATTTTGGAACATCGCGTTTTGGCGGTTCTGAAGCTCCTGGCCTCAGTGTTTTTACTCTGGGTGACAATGGGACCATCTACCACTCCTACTCAACCTATGGCCGGGGGCTCGATATTTTTAACGCGGCCTATCATTACATGGATGCCGTACCGAAGGGGCGGGATGAAGAGGGGTTGTCGCACTCCATGAGCTGGTTGCGCCGACGGGATCAATATTGACGGGTTGATTGTGTACCCATGTGGACTGTGATGTGCTTCAACAAGGCCAAATGAATCGCGGAGTGCAGCCCAATTGTCACCATCAGCCATAATTTTCGACTGTGATGGCGTGCTGGTGGACTCCGAAACGATATATTGCGAACTTGAGCTTGCCCATCTGGGCGCCATCGGTTTGCATTATGACAAAGACGCCTATCAGGCCCGGTTCGCGGGGCTTCCACCTGAGGGTTTTGCGGCAAATGTAGCACAGGATTACGCCAGACTTGGCAAAGGTGATGTGCCGCCTGATTTCCACGATAATCTGCGATCGGCGTGTGCGGCACGATTTGAAACGGAACTGGTGCAAGTCGCCGGTGCCACAGATTTTGTTGCGGGTCTTCGATTGCCGATTGCGGTTGCATCTTCAACGCGCCTTGAAAGGTTGCACTGGAAGTTGAAGCGCACGGGACTGCACGAGAGCTTTGATCCGCACATCTATTCTGGTGAGCAGGTGGAACAAGGAAAGCCCGAGCCGGACCTTTTTCTCTTCGCTGCTCGTCAGTTGGATGTTCCTGTCGATGAATGTCTTGTCATTGAGGACAGCGAGAATGGCGTTCGTGCCGGTGTTGCTGCTGGCATGACCGTCATTGGTTTTTGTGGCGGAGGTCATGCGACGAACGGTATGGAAGGGCGCTTGCTCAGAGCAGGGGCGAGCGTGGTCTGCTGTGACTTTGCTGACCTGAGGGCTTATCTTTCTGATCGATGATTGGCATTCTCAAGATGGGCCATTGAAGCCAAAGTGTATCGTATCTGCTTGCTTCGCCCGGTTTAATGCGCTTGAAAAAATCCTATAGTTCAATTCGAAGGGCGCGAGGTTCACTGTTATGTCCATAGAGATTCAAACCTTCGATACCGCTGATCGCGAGGACTGGCTGAGCCTTTGGCGAGACTATCTGATTTTTTACAAGGCCGACCTGCCCGAAGATGTGGGCCATCAGGCCTGGGATCGCATACTTGATCCTGAGGGGGACATTCATGGCTTCAAGGCGGTTGATGAAACCGGCGCGATGGTTGGCATGGTGACCTATCTTTATCATGCGACCACCTGGTCTTTGGAACCCCGCTGTTACCTGAATGACCTGTACACACTCCCGCAAATGCGCGGAAAGGGTGTTGGTCGCAAGTTGATTGAAGCAGTCTATGATGCAGCAAAGACTGATGGTGCAGCGCAGGTTTACTGGATGACACAGGAATTCAACTATCCAGGCCGTATGCTTTACGACAAGGTTGCGGACCGCACCCCCTTCATCAAATACGCAAAGCCTTTGTGAGCCATCCCATGATCCCTAACGATACACGAGCCTTCAATTTCAATCTGGGTGATGAAGCGGACATGCTGCGAGACAGTGTGCGTTCGTTCTCGCAGGACAAGATTGCGCCATTGGCTGACAAGATTGACCGCGAGGACTGGTTTCCGCGTGAACTATGGCCGCAGATGGGAGAGCTTGGACTGCATGGGATAACTGTGCCGGAGGAATGGGGCGGGGTTGGCCTTGGTTATCTGGAACATTGTATCGCCATGGAGGAAGTGAGCCGGGCATCGGCATCGGTTGGGCTTTCCTATGGTGCCCACTCCAACCTGTGTGTGAACCAGCTGTCACGCTGGGGCAATGAGGATCAAAAGGGGCGGTATCTGGAAAAGCTGGTGAGCGGAGAGCATCTTGGTGCGCTGGCAATGAGTGAGCCCGGCGCCGGTTCCGATGTTGTTTCCATGAAACTGCGGGCCGACAAGAAGGGGGACAAATATGTTCTCAATGGCTCCAAATTCTGGATCACCAACGCCCCACAAGCCGACACACTCATCGTCTACGCAAAGACGGATATGGAGGCTGGCCCAAAAGGCATTACTGCCTTTCTGATTCAGAAGGATTTTGCCGGATTTTCAATCGCGCAAAAACTGGACAAGCTGGGAATGCGTGGATCGGAAACCGGTGAACTGGTGTTCGATAACTGCGAAGTGCCTGCGGAAAATATTCTCGGCAAGGAAAACGAAGGCGTCAAAGTTCTGATGTCGGGCCTTGACTATGAACGTGCTGTTCTGGCCGCCGGGCCTGTTGGCATCATGCAGGCCGCCATGGATATCGTGTTGCCCTATGTTCACGAACGCAAGCAATTTGGTCAGCCAATTGGCGAATTCCAACTCATTCAGGGCAAGCTGGCTGACATGTATGTCGGCATGAATGCCACCCGTGCCTATGTCTATGCGGTGGCGCAGGCCTGCGATCGTGGCGAGACCACACGCGAAGATGCAGCCGGAGCGATCCTGTATGCCGGGGAGAAGGCAACCCAGATGGCACTGGACGCCATCCAGATTCTTGGCGGGAACGGTTATATCAATGAATATCCCACCGGGCGGCTGTTGCGCGATGCAAAGCTCTACGAGATTGGTGCCGGTACAAGCGAAATTCGCCGCATGTTGATCGGCCGCGAGCTGTTCGCAAAAACCGGTTGATGGCGTTTATCGTGTGCGTAAAGGCACGCAAATAGCCTCCAAAACCCTCAATATGAACGAAATCTGAATGCGCGGCTCAAATGTCGTTCAGCTGAACGCCGCTAGTTTGGTTTTTGTCAACAACTGGTTCCCGCCCCAAATTGGAACCGCAAAATTGAGGAACAAGACAATGAAAAAAGCGATCAACTTTCGCTCCACACTTCTGGCTATCACAGCCGCTGCAACACTTGGTTCAGGTATCGCGGTCAAAGAAGCTGCCGCTGCTGGCTATAATGTCGGCGAGCCTGCCGTGACAGCCCATTTTCCGAACTGGGACCGGTTGAATATCCGCAAGTGGCCGGCGGCCCATTCCCAGAAAGTCGCTCACATCAAAGTTGGAAAACAGGTATTCGTTGAACGCTGCATCCTGAAGTCCGGTTCAGACTGGTGTCTGATTTCCAAGGGTTGGAAACGTGGCTGGGTCAATGGCAGCTATGTGCGCAAATACGGTCACTCATTTGCGCAACCGCATCCCAATTTCGCTTACTAAGCGATCTCCAAACACCCAGGGTTTGCAAACCTCCCTGTTGTGTTGTGAAGGGTCGATGTTTCCTCCCGACATCGGCCCTTTATCAATTGTTGGAGCGCGTCGAACAGATATCGACAACTTTACGGATTTCGCGATTGGTCGTCATGTCAATCTCGCCATCCAGGAAGGGAGTAAACAGTTTTGCGTCCTTGAAGCTTTCCATCGTACAGCTGCAATAGGCGCGGCAGAAATTCGCATCGCGGGTCTGTGCGCATTCCCTGCTGCACAAATGAATGAAACTTGCTGTTCGGTCCGGCGGACCGGCAACCTGTGTAAAGACCCACAGCCCCCCCATCAAAACCAGCTGATGCAATAGATAATAGATCAGGGAATGTTGCCCAATGAATATGAGAGGGCGCTGAACAAGGCTGGGCAGACTGATTGAAGCGAGCCTGTTCCAAAAGCCGGTCGTTGCCAGTTTGGTGGCCACTATACCCAACAAAACAGCCGCGAACCACGGAAAGAGCGGGACATAATCGTTGCTTGCGATAGGCGTTGGCGAAAGTCCGACCCAAAGCAGAGCGGAATTTCCAAAAAGCGGAGCGGTAAAGCTGCTCCAGACCCCGGTTATTGCGGCCGCTGCCACAGCTGAAAACAACCAGCTTTGGCGAACGAAAGGCAGGGCAAAGATGCTGAACAGGGCAATGGCATGCAGGATGCCAAAGAAGATGAAGCCTTGGCGAAAGGCAAACCATGTTCCAAGCGAAATCAACGCGGCACCGGCGGCGACTTTGGCAAAACGCTTCCAGAAGTCCGGCCAGCGAATTTCGCTGTCATGACCCAGAACCAGACTGACCCCGACAAGAAACAGAAAGCTAAATGCGATAGAGCGCGCAAACAGCACCCAGCCCGATTGCTGAATGGTGCCAGGCAGTATCCAGCCGAAAAACTCCAGATCCCACGTGAAATGATAAACAGTCATGGCAAGCAGCGCGATGCCGCGGGCCACGTCTATGATGGTGATGCGTGGTCTGGGTCCGGTTGCAGGCTGGCCTGAAGACACTCTTTTTCCCGGCATTTTTTCGAATCCACGATATGAGTGGTCTATCACCCCAAATGCCTGGGTGAACAGGTTGTGTGTCATCAATTTGATATTGCCATTGTCGAAAAAAAGCGAAACCCTGCGAAGGTTCGTCAACCAGAGACCTGTCCATGAAAAATCTGTCAGCAAATGGAGCCAATATTCCCGTTCTTGGTCTGGGGACCTGGGACTTGCGCGGTGAAACTGCCTCCAACATGGTCCGTGCTGCGCTGGATGGTGGATATAGCCATGTTGATACAGCTGCCTATTATGAAAACGAACAGGCCGTTGGTGAGGGGATCAAAGCATCCTCCAGGGCGCGGGACCAGATTTTTTTGACGACAAAGGTGTGGCCAACGGAAGTCCGTGAAGGTGATTTTCAACGCAGCGTCGAGGCAAGTCTGAAACGCCTCGATGTTGACCATCTGGATCTTCTGCTCATTCACTGGCCCCCGGCACGTCATGATTTTCGCGAATGGGCGCGCTTGCTCAATGATGCTGTTGAGCGCGGATGGACACGTCATATCGGGGTGTCCAACTTCACACTGCCGCTTTTTTCGGGAATTGTTGAAGCCAGTGAAAGACCGATTGCTGTCAACCAGGTAGAGAACCATCCCTATCTTGATCAATCAAGAATGCGGGATTTGTGCGCCCGGCATGGTGTGGCGCTGGTTGCGTATTGCCCGTTATTTCGTGGCGGAGATCTGTTTGAAGAAGCATCCATTGTCGAGGCTGGCAAAGCCCATGGCAAGACTGCGGCACAGATTGTGTTGCGTTGGCATATTCAGCAGGGCGGTGGCGCCATACCCAAAACTGCGACACCGGCACGGTTGGCGGAGAATATCGATGTATTTGATTTTGAACTTAGCGAGGACGAAATGAAAGCTATCTCCGCGCTTGTCAGCCGCCAGGAACGGATATGCGATTTCGAGTTTTCACCGGACTGGGATTAACCGGCGATATTGCGGTTGGGAGCAGGTGATGAGGAAGTTTGATGAAATTTTTGATCTTGCGGCAAACCGTAAAGGGGGCGTCGATGAACTTGAAAAACTTCTCGATCCGCCCGCCGGTTCAAAAGAGCTGGCAGCCATTGCTGATGACCGCTGGCTGGCCATGATGACCAAGTGCATTTTTCAGGCCGGTTTCAACTGGAAAGTGGTGGAAAGCATGTGGCCGGGCTTTGAGGAGGCATTTCACGGTTTCGATATCGGACGCAATCTGATGATGAGTGATGATGATCTCAATGCGCTGGTTTCAAACAAAAAGATTGTGCGCCATGGTGCAAAGATCAGCACGGTACCGGAAAATGCCCGATTCATAAGCGAACTGAACAGGGAACATGGCGGTGCCGGCAAATTTTTCGCCAGCTGGCCATCGTCAGACTATGTTGGATTGCTTGAGATTTTGAAGAAGCGGGGAGTCAGACTTGGCGGCAATACGGGCATGTATTTTTTGCGCTTCATGAATGTCGACTCCTTCATTCTCTCCAAAGATGTTGTTGCGCGTCTGATTGCTGAAGGGGTTGTCGACAAGCAGCCCGGATCAAAGTCGAGCATGCGGGCGGTTCAAGATGCCTTCAACGAATGGGCTGATCAATCTGACAGGTCGCTCAAGACGATCAGCAGGGTGCTGGCAATGAGTGTCGGCTAATATAAGGGATCTGGAACAGACTATGCCTGAGAACAGTTCCTTGGAACCACGCAACCTTACAAGCGGTGAGGTGGTTGATGGTATTGTGGTGGGGGGACAGAAGCTCTTAACGGGCCTTTGGGAGTCGATATTCAACCCCTGGACCATCTACCAGCTGGTCATCATTGCTTTCGTTTATCTGGTGAGCTGGCTCATCTCAATCCGGATCGAACCGAAGTTTGAAGCCTGGATCCGCAGCCTGAAACTGAATGCCGGCTTCCTGCGGCTTCTTGCAGCCCTGCTTCGTCGCACGGAATGGGTGTTGTTTGTCGTGCTGTGCTGGACGGCATACCAGATTGTCGATGCCAACACCTGGCCCTGGAACACTCTGATACTGCGGATTGCCTATACACTGGCGTTGGCCTGGCTCATCATCAACGTCTTGTCGCGCATTATTCACTCGCGACAGCTTTCCAGTCTGGTTGCAGTTATCGCCTGGATCGTCGTTGCGCTCAGCCTGACCGGTTATCTTCAGTCGGCAACGGAAACCCTTGATGCGCTGGCATTCAATGTGGGCGATGTCCGCATTTCCGCGCTTCTGGTCATCAAAACCATTGCCCTTGTTCTTGGCCTTACCTGGCTTGCGACCAATACCGGGAACTTTGTTGAAACCCGCGTCCGCGCAATGTCTGACCTGACACCGAGCTTGCAGGTCTTGATTGGCAAGCTGGTGAAAATTTCACTCGTTGTTCTGGCCGTCGTCATCGCGCTGAATTCCGTTGGCATCGATCTGACTGCGCTGGCCGTGTTTTCAGGTGCAGTTGGGGTGGGGCTTGGTTTTGGCCTTCAAAAGGTCGTATCGAATTTCATTTCCGGTGTGATCATCCTGCTCGATAAGTCGATCAAACCCGGCGATACCATTTCATTGGGAGAAACCTTTGGCTGGATTCGTGAACTGCGTTCGCGCTTTGTGTCCGTTGTCACCCGCGATGGCCGTGAATTCCTGATTCCCAATGAGGACTTCATTACTGAAAAGGTCGTCAATTGGTCGTTTACTGACAAGCTGGTCCGGCTTGATGTGCCTTTTGGCGTCGCCTACGACAGCAATCCGCATGAAGTGACCCGTATTGCAATTGAGGCCACCCAAAAGATCGATCGGATCAGCACGGTCAAGAAACCGGTTTGCTGGATGACTGAGTTTGGTGAATCGTCCCTCAATTTTCTGGTTCGGTTCTGGATCACCGATCCACAGGGTGGGCTGACGAATGTCCGTGGCCAGGTGATGCTGGGACTTTGGGATGCCTTTCAGGAAAATAATATCGGCATCCCGTTTCCGCATCGTGAGATTATCATGCGTACGCCTGTCGAAGTGGCTGATCCGCCATCAAAAAAACGGCGTTCACCGGCTGCCAAACGTGGTGATTGATGGTCATATAAATGGCTGCTGGGCCGGTTCTGCCGCTTTTCTGTTAACCATTTATAAACTGTGTTTTTTCCATAAATACCTGAAATCACTGCTGCCATGCGTCATTTGCAAGGCTGCATTGCGAGTCTGAGGACGCTTATGAAAGACTGCCTGTTGCACCGGGAGGAACATGTGACTATACCACGCGCGATTTCACCGGCGATTGGCATAGAATCGGGGCCGGGTGTTTATCTCAGTTTAGAGGCGTTATGAATCGTACAGTAGAAAAATCGTGCTGGGGCATCACGCTCTGGACCGTCGTCATTGTTAGTGGCGTTGTTCTTTTCGGGTCCCTGATTTCAGGTTCAGGCACCTCCTCAACCCCCAACACATCAGCTTCCGTTATTTCCAACTGATCGTAAGCCTTGCCAAGATGCATGTTGTCTAAATCTTTGCGCCCGGCATTGTCTGGCAAAGAGACGCATGACAGCTGTTTGCAGGCTCGCCAGCATTCGATTTTCTTTGTTTTCGCTTGTCGGTGCTGTTAGCGTCGGCGGCAGTTGAACTGGGAATAGGATGCCAGATGAGAAAGACGGCAGAACAGCTGGTTGCTGAGGCTGAGGCAGAAATTGTCACGCTGAGTCCGCAAGACGCCAAGGCGCTGCAGGATGAAGGTTCTGCGGTGCTGGTGGATATCCGCGATATTCGTGAACTCCAACGCGAGGGCCGGGTGCCTGATGCCGTACATGCTCCAAGAGGCATGCTGGAGTTCTGGGTAGACCCTGCCAGCCCCTATCATCGCGATGTCTTCGCTCAAACAGGCAAGACCTATATATTCTTTTGTGCGGCGGCGTGGCGGTCGGCGCTGGCTACACGTGACCTTCAAAATATGGGGCTTGGGCCCGTCGCCCATATTGAGGGCGGGTTCAATCAGTGGCGTGAACAGGGGTTGCCGGTTGAAACGCCTTCCGACGAGCCGCAGTCTAAAGAAAAACCATAGCAGAACCGGTAACAATATCTCATGACGATTCTTGCTGCCCAGGCGCAGACCACAGGACCGGCAGTTCAAGCCAATGTTGAGGCATGGACAGCATTAACGGATGATCTGAACCGTCTTCTCGCGCAGTCATCCGTTGGCGGATCAGAAAGTGCGCGACAACGCCATATCGAGCGTGGAAAGTTGCTGCCGCGTGAGCGGGTTATGCGCCTGATAGACCCCGGATCACCCTTTTTGGAACTTTCGCCACTGGCTGCCCATGAACTGTATGATGGCGCGGTTCACGGCGCTGGTGTGATTACAGGCATTGGGATGGTCGAGGGGCGGCAATGCGTGATCGTGTGCAACGACGCAACGATCAAGGGTGGCACCTACTATCCAATGACCGTGAAAAAACATCTGCGGGCGCAGGAAATCGCTCAGCAGAACCGGCTGCCGTGTATCTATCTGGTCGACAGTGGCGGGGCCAACCTGCCCAATCATACGGAAGTCTTTCCTGACCGGGATCACTTTGGCCGCATCTTCTTCAATCAGGCGAACCTGTCGCGAGACGGGATTGCGCAGATTGCCTGTGTGATGGGGTCTTGCACGGCCGGAGGCGCCTATGTGCCCGCCATGTCGGATGAGACCATAATTGTCAAAAATCAGGGCACCATCTTTCTGGGCGGGCCGCCGCTGGTAAAAGCGGCAACGGGTGAAGAGGTTTCTGCCGAAGACCTGGGTGGGGCTGATGTCCATACACGGCTGTCAGGCGTTGCTGATCATATGGCCGAAAATGATACCCACGCCCTTGAGATTGTTCGCAACATTGTGCGCGGGCTCAATTCGCCAGACCTTAGTGCGGTTGAAAGACGACAGAGCCTGGAGCCGTTGTTTGCACCCGATGAACTGGAAACCGTCGTCCCGGTTGATCTGCGCAAGCAATATGATGTGCATGAGATTATTGCGCGGCTGGTGGACGGTTCGCGATTTGATGAATTTAAGGCGCG
Organism: uncultured Rhizobiaceae group bacterium; assembly: GCA_937930635.1. Lineage (GTDB taxonomy): Bacteria > Pseudomonadota > Alphaproteobacteria > Rhizobiales > Rhizobiaceae > Pseudahrensia. The sequence goes on along the minus strand of CALHCF010000007.1, from coordinate 316,708 downwards.
TTATGGTCCCACACTGGTAACGGGATTTGCCCATCTTCACGGCATGCCCGTGGGTATCATTGCCAATAATGGCATCCTGTTTTCTGAAAGTGCAAAGAAGGGTGCTCACTTCATAGAGCTGTGCTGTCAGCGAAAAATTCCGCTGCTGTTTCTCCAAAATATCACTGGTTTCATGGTCGGACGTGAATACGAGACCGGCGGTATTGCAAAAGATGGTGCCAAACTGGTCCATGCCGTTGCGTGCGCACAGGTGCCGAAGATTACGCTTGTTGTCGGCGGGTCGTATGGTGCCGGTAATTACGGGATGTGTGGCCGTGCCTACAGTCCTCGCTTCTTGTTCATGTGGCCCAATGCTCGCATATCGGTGATGGGCGGAGAGCAGGCCGCTTCTGTTCTGGCAACGGTCAAACGAGACCGGATGGAGAGGGACGGCGATCAGTGGAGTGAAATTGAGGAGGCGGAGTTTCGCCAGCCGATCATCGAGCAATTCGAGGAAGAGGGGCACCCTTACTATGCCACCGCCCGCTTGTGGGATGATGGTATTATTCGTCCCCGTGATACCCGGCGTGTTCTTGGCCTTGCGCTGGCAGCCAGCCTGAATGCGCCCATACCTGAAACCCGGTTTGGCGTTTTCCGTATGTAGATAAAACGCAGTCGCTCGACACAACGGATTCCCAAACAGGCAGCCTGACTTTATGGTCCCAGTGTGGAACATGATTCGAAACCTTCACGACGAGAAATCCGCCAACGTCAGATTCTGACGGCGACTTTGCGGTTATTGCGTCGCCATGGAGCTGCAATCTCGACCGCCCAGATTGCTGCAGAAGCCCGCTGTTCCAAAGAGACCCTATACAACTGGTTCGATGATCGTGATGGTATTATCACGGCGCTCATCCATGAGCAGGCACAGGGGATGAACAAGGCGCTTCAGACCGCGTTTGGCCGGGCACAGGGGTCTTTTGACGAGCGACTTGGTGCCTATGCGCTTTCGTTGCTGGACATCATGACCGGCGATGCTGTGATTGCTGTCAACCGGGTGGCCATGGCGCAGGCTTGTGCGGAAACCTCTGATCTTGGCGCAGCAGTTTTGAACCATTGGCAAGAACAGGTGAGGCTTCCCTTCTATGCCTTGTTTGAAGAGGGGCATGAGGCCGGGCTGGTCGACATTTCCAGTCCGGACGATGCCTTTGATATGCTGATCGGCCTGTTGGTGGGGGACCGGCAGCGCAAGCTGCTTTTGGGTGCTGGTGCCCGGCCTCATGCTGATGCGATGCAGAAGATCGCGGCCCGTGCGGTGGAACACTGGCTTCGGCTTCATCGTCCAGGCTGATCCTTTGTCTGTTATCAATGTGAAACGCTATCTGTCTCTTTTTGTAATTGGAATCAAAACCCTGAAGTGGGTGCAAAACCGTAGGCTGAGCGATAGATTTGACTGCACCGGAGGATAGCGGGTGGACAGAAGCACCAAAAATTTAACACGACATAATACCAAATGTTCCCATTGTGTTCTTTTGTCGCTCATCGTACATTCAGATGTCGTTTCATGATTGTCCAAGAGACCGAGTCGCTTGAAGTTTTCGCCTGAACAGGATGCCGCGCTGGTTGCTGTCTCGAACTGGCTGAAGCAGGGCTATCCGCAGGTTTTCCGCCTTTTTGGTTATGCGGGTACCGGTAAAACCACATTGGCACGTCATCTGGCCAAGGACGTTGACGGTGATGTGCTTTTTGCAGCTTTTACCGGCAAGGCGGCTCTCGTGTTGCGCTCCCGTGGTGCAAAGAAAGCCAGCACAATCCACTCGCTGATCTATCGTCCGCGCGGCGAGGAGCTTGTCGAGGATGAAGACACGGGCAAGTCGAGCATGACACCGATGTTTACGCTCAACCGTCAAAGCCCTGTCGCGAATGCTTCGCTGATTGTGATCGATGAATGTTCGATGGTGGATGAGCAGCTTGGCAGTGACCTTCTTTCATTTGGTACGCCTGTTCTTGTGCTGGGTGATCCTGGACAACTTCCGCCAGTTTCAGGCGGTGGTTTTTTTACCGAGCATGAGCCGGACATATTGCTTGAGAGCATTCATCGTCAGGCACGCGATAATCCCATTATCGATCTGGCGCAGATGGCCCGGGAAGGGGACCCCATCCCCTATGGTGCATTTGGAGACAGCAAAGTCATCAACCGTCGTGAGGTGGATCAAAGCGAGGTGCTGGATGTGGATCAGGTGTTGGTCGGCACCAACAAGACAAGGAGGCGGTATAACCAGCGTCTTCGTGATCTGAAGGATTTTCAGGGCGCGCTGCCGGCATCCGGTGACAAATTGGTGGCTCTGCGCAACGACCCGGCCAAAGGGTTGCTGAATGGGTCTTTATGGCAAGTCATATCCGCCCCCAATAGCGCAAAGCCGTTCATGAACCTTCTGATTGGCTCCGAGGATGATGGCATGGAACGTCAGTCTGCGAAAATAAAAGTGCTGAAAGCTGCCTTCGAAAATCCTGAAGATGAACTGCCATGGCAGATGAAACGCCGGTACGATGATTTTGACTATGGCTACGCGCTAACCGTGCACAAGGCCCAGGGTTCGCAGTGGAACAATGTCTATCTGTTTGACGAAAGCTGGGCTTTCCGCGAACACAGCCAGCGCTGGCTCTACACAGCCATAACACGGGCTGCTGAGAAGCTTACCATCGTAAAATAGCGCGCCGGCTCGCCAGTCAGGCTGCAGGAACATGCCGGGAGGCAATACAAAACCTCTCGTGTGACAGTTAATATTTATGGTTAACAACTTATTCATGTTTCAGGCGCAGCCTGAAGGGGCTTGAACTTTGTGAAAGTGAGTAAAAGTGGCGGTTCTTGAAAGGAACCAGCGACAGGTGGTGTTTACCGGACCCTGACAAAACTCTCTCCGTTGAACATGGCTTTTCAGCTGGCAATGGAGATTTTGATGATCAAAACACGGTTTGGAGTTTCTCTCGCAAAATTGGCCCTGACGCTGTCGGCAACCGGGTTGCTGGCGGTTTCGGTTGCCGAGGCGGCCCCGCGGGTTTGCGGGGAACGGGAAAAAATGACCAAATTCCTGAACGAAAAATATCAGGAAACGCCCCGGGCGATTGGTGTCTCGGGTTCCGGTAAGGCGGTTATGGAAATTTATACGTCCACGGATGGGACATGGACAGTTCTCATGACCATGACGTCGGGAAAAACCTGCATTATGGGAGCCGGTCATTCATGGGAAGATAAAAACAAACTGGCTTATCTGCCCAAGACATAGAACGCGGTTGAGCGTGGGGCGGCTTTAACTCCTGCAAAGTTTTTCAGATCAGTAGCCTCGCGTTTTTTCTGGGGGAAATATCGGGGTCAAACATGCATGGCATTGGCGTTGGTGACGATGCTGGCTTGTGAGGCAACACGCAGCATTTTCTAGCGATACTCGGCCCGGGCCTGCATGGCGAGATGGCCTTGGGGTGTTTGCGTCCAGAAGTCTCCGCCCTTGCCACCCGCTTTGTCGTCCAGTGTGGCGTGCATGGTAAAAGGTTGGGTATCAAACAGCGGGGCAACGGCGCGAAATGAAAAGCTGGCCAAAGCCCGGCCATCGGATTTTCTGACAGCCAGATCAGCCAGCAATGTCGCTGAAAGCGGCCCGTGCACGACCAGTCCCGGATAACCTTCCACATCCCGACAATACTCCCGGTCATAATGAATGCGGTGGCTGTTGAATGTCAGCGCAGAGTAGCGAAACAGCAAGACAGGATCAGGGGCTATGGTCTCGCTCCATTGGGCTGTCGCGGGTGGCTGTTTTGGTCGGGCTGGCGCAGCATCTGGTGCAGGGTCTTCCAGATATACAAGGTCCTGCTCTTCCCAAAAACGCTCAGAACCATCACTTCCGTAAAAGGAGTGACGCACGACAACAAAACAGAGCGGTCCGCTGCCGCCAGACTTGATCGATACATCTTCAATCCTTGATGTCTTTGTAATTGTCTCTCCAAATTGAACCGGCTTTGAGAAACCCAGTCGTCCTCCCGCCCACATTCGCCGGGGCAGGGGAACTGGCGGCAAGAATTCACCGCGTTTCGGGTGGCCGTCGCGCCCAAGAACCGACTGTCGAGCGCCACTTGCGAAATAGATCCACTGCCATGTTGGCGGGAGTACCTCTCCGGTCTTCAGGTCCGGCTGCTGATCAAGCGTCGCCTGAAGCAGACGGGCTTGTTCAACATGCAAAATATCCTGGTGGCTTTCCTCTTTTCCAATCCAGCTTTGGAGATGGGCTTCGTCCACAGTGTTGTTCATTTGTTTTGCGCCTTGTTTTTTTCCAGCCAGTTCACCAGTCCGTCTGAATTCTGGTCGATTCCCTTATAGGAACGTCCCGCGTCGCTCATGGTGCGGTATTGATGCAGCAGTGTGCTCACCTTTTGGTGCCCGTTGTCTGTATCCAGAAGGGATTCCAGCGGGGTGATGTAGATGCCGATGGTGAAGAGAATATCGCCGCAGACCGGAAGCTTGTGAAGCGTTTGGTATTCAGTGCGCAGAAAGATTTCACCGGCCAGCTTGTTCATGCCTTGCGCCCGGTCCGTTTCACCAAGGGCATGCCGTAACTCATCATCAGCGTCCAGCGCCCAGTTTTCGCGCCAAACCGGTATGCCGGGCTTTAGCCCGTCAAAGATCCGCCGGATACGGCTGTTGGTTTGTTCGCCCATCGGGACGGGGGCATGAATGGCTTCCAGAGACTTGCCGAATTTCTCGCGCGGATTCCATGACGATGGGAAGCACAGGGATGCTGCAACCATTCGCCACCCGCTGTCATCGCGTCGCATCAATACCAGATCGTCAGGGACCAACAGTGCTGTGGTGGCGAGGGGTATCTCGTCCCGGCTGTGCAGATCGATGGGAGCGGATCCGTCGGTCGGGTAAGCATGGCCGGCGTCAAACCGATAATGCTGGGTGTGGTGGTTGCGCAGGCAATCCACAATGAGTCGGCCTCCCTCCCGTTGCGCCTCGGCTGTTGTGGGTTCGGCCATGCAACATTCATCAAACAGTTGTTCATAGAGAACCCTTTTTTGAGCTCTGTAATCGGTTAAACGGTCGTCGATAAAGAGAAAGCCGTTTGGATCGACGGGCTGCAATCCGATCGTGAAAGGTTCTTCAATGCGGCTGAACGGTTGAAACGTCATGATGATGCGATAACACGAAAATTCTTTGAGTCCAGACTGAGATGACGGTTGCATACCATCGCGTGCGCGGCCATCGTTGCTCACGACCTGACCACGGATACCCGCCATGCCCGTTGCATTATCCGCTAATCTCAATGCGGTTGCCCAGTTGCGCAATCGCCGAGACCTGCCCTGGCCAAGTGTTGTTGATATGGGGCGTCTGGCTCTTCAGGCTGGTGCCGCTGGCCTGACAATCCACCCCCGCCCGGATCAACGCCATATTCGATTCAGCGATGTCCCTGAGTTGAGAGCGCTTGTCGATGATGAGTTTCCCGACCGCGAATACAATATAGAAGGATATCCCTCGGCATCCTTTTTATCGCTTTGCGAGGAGGCGCAGCCTGAACAGGTGACGCTGGTGCCTGATGATCCTGCTCAGGCTACATCCGACCATGGTTGGGATTTTTACAGCCAACACAATTATCTAACGCCAATTGTTGCAAGATTGAATCGGGCTGGAATGCGGGTTTCCCTGTTTGCTGATGCCGACCCTCAGCAAATCGCCATGGCCAGAGATACCGGTGCAGATCGAATTGAGCTTTATACCGGCCCCTATGGTGCAACATATGACAATCCCGAAGCTGCCGCCCGTGAGCTCGACAAGCTGGGCGAGACGGCTGATGCGGCAATCGGTATGGGGATGGCGGTCAATGCCGGTCACGATCTCACAGTTGCAAATCTGCCGCCACTGGTGGCCCGTATTCCGGATTTGGCAGAGGTCTCCATCGGGCATGGTCTGACCGCTGATGCCCTCGAATACGGTATGGAAGATACCGTGAAGCGATTCTTGCAAGCCTGTGGACATGAAGTTTGAATGACACGATTTTCTTGGCACTCAGGGGTGGGAATTTCCCGGCCAAAAAGGTTGGGTATCCCCTTGCCATCGCGGCTAATGCTGTAGAACATATTATGTCTGGTGCGGGATTTGAGGTTGATGACCCGATGATCGCACACAACAGTCCGGCCGCTTGGCCTGTTGATCAAAAAAGCGGCGGTTGAATGGGTTGATCGAAGGGCTTCGCCCAAACTGTCAGCCAGAAAAAGACGAAAGCCGGACAAACAACCGGTTCTGATTTCTATGTAGGGAGAAGGTTTATGAAGAAACTGTTTTTTGGAAGTGTCTGTGCGCTGTCTCTGACCGCTTCGTCATTGGCGATGGCCGCAGAAAAAGTGAACATTGGAGCGCCGTCATGGACGGGTGCGCAGGCGATTGCTCATCTTATTCAGGAGGTGGTGAAAACCCGTATTGGAGGTGAGGCCAATCTGGTTCCTGGAAATAATGCCGCAATTTTTGCTGCCATGGATGCTGGGAAGGGTGATATCGATGTTCACCCGGATGTCTGGCTGCCAAACCAGAAGAGCTTCACTGACAAATATGTTGATGGCACCGGCAATGTGGAATTGTCCAAGAATTCCTATGAAGGCAAGCAGAGCTTCTGTGTGACCAAGGAATTTTCGGAAAAAAACAAGGTCACGTCGATCTTTGATCTGGCTCGCCCTGAGATTGCCAAACTGATGGACAGTGACGGCAACGGCAAGGGTGAAATCTGGATTGGTGCGCCCAGCTGGGCTTCGGCAAATGTCAATCAGGTGAAGGTGCGCGACTACGGTCTGATGCCTTTCATGGAGCCGATCCGTGCTGACCAGTCAGTGATGACAGCAACGGTCGGTGACAGTGTCAAAAAAGGTATAGGCTACGCGTTCTATTGTTATTCGCCCCATGCCATCTGGTTCCAGCACGACATCGTGCGTCTTGAAGAACCGCCATTTGACCCTGCCAAATACAAGGCTTTGCAGCCGGATCAGGATCCAAACTGGTTTGAGAATTCGAAAGTGGAAACAGAAGACGCCCTGAAAAATGTTCAGGTTGCCTATTCAAAGTCCCTGACCAAACGGTCACCGGCCATTGCTGATTTTCTGAAAAATATGAAACTCAGCGGCGAGGATGTCTCCAATTTTGCTTTTCAGATTGAGGGTGGCAAAGATGCGGCGGCCGTCGCCAAGGAGTGGGTTGCAGCCAACTCCAAGCGGGTAGACAGCTGGCTGGGCCTCTAGGTCCGCGCCTTTGAGAAGTTGATGTCCGCCGCTACTGGCGGCGGACACTTTCTGTTTCACGAAAGAGTATTGGCGTGGCAGCTTTGACTGGACAAGATCGCGAGTTCGCGATCGAGATTTCCCAAGTTTGGAAGATATTCGGAGCCAACGCTGTCGAGGCTCTGTCCGATATCCGCGCAAACGACCTTTCAAAGAAGGAAGTTCTCGACAAACATAATTGTGTGGTGGGTGTTGCCGACGCAACAATGAACATCCTGCCAGGAGAGATTTTTTGCGTCATGGGCCTTTCAGGCAGTGGCAAATCCACGCTGGTGCGTCATATCAATCGGCTGCTTGAACCAACTGACGGGCGCATTGTTGTCAATGGTGAAGACATCATGGCGATGGGGCCGGCGCCTTTGCGGCGCTATCGAAATGAACACATAGCAATGGTGTTTCAGAATTTTGCCCTCATGCCGCATCGCTCTGTGATCGATAACGTGGCGATGCCGCTGGAAATTCGCGATGTTCCCAAGAACCAGCGAATAGATATCGCCCAGCGCACGCTGGACATGGTTGAGCTGTCGAGCTGGGGCAACAAGTTTGCTCATGAACTGTCGGGCGGAATGCAGCAGCGGGTAGGCCTGGCCAGAGCGCTGGCGGCCGATCCCGAAATTCTGCTGATGGATGAGCCGTTTAGTGCTCTTGATCCGTTGATCCGCCGACAATTGCAGAACGAATTCATGAAGCTTGCGGCAAATATGAACAAGACAACCGTGTTTATTACCCATGATTTGGATGAAGCGGTTCGTATCGGGGATCGCATTGCGATCATGCGGGACGGGCGTGTGGTGCAGACGGGAACACCGGAAGATATCGTCATGAACCCGATTGATGACTATGTAGCGGATTTCGTTGCTGGCATTTCCCGCCTCAAGGTTGTTCGCGCCCATGCCGTTATGCAGCCCATCGGGGAGTTTGAATCCTCAAATGGTAATCTTGGCGCAGGTACTCCCGAATTCAATGAGGACGCCAACCTCGGTGTGCTGATAAACAGTGCAATTGAAACCGATGTCCCGCTGGCAGTTGTCGATAAAGCAGGCAAGCGAGTCGGTGTGATCACGCGCGCAGACCTTTTGCGGACAGTTGTGGAAGGGACGGAAACCTCGTGAGTGAAACCGTCAATGTAAATGCCGCGGACCGGGATGCATTGGTGCCTGAGTTTACAGGCAGCAGTCCCGACTACTACCGGGCAAAGTTTCGCGCGATTGGTGCCCGGTCGAAATTCACCTGGACCTTTAACTGGATGGCGGCCGCTCTTGGCTCCGTCTGGTTTGGAATGCGTGGGTTGTGGAACTGGGGGCTTCCGTTTGTCATTCTTGAGGCTTTCGCAGTTATTCAGATCGGGCGGGGGTTGTTTGGTGATCTGGGGGCAGAAGCGCGCGAACGAATTGCCCAGATTGAGGGGACGCTGAACTTTCGTTATCAGCAGTTGCAGGCGGCCATCGACAAAAAGGCCGATAATGTTGATGTTTTCCGGCGCACGATTGAATCACTGGAAAATGCCATCGCAGATATCAGGCTGGAAGCAGCTCAGGCCGAAGCGAATGCAGTTTGGGTGGCGGTCTTTGGACTGGCGTTTCTCGCCATCGTGAAAATTGCAGAAGGCATTATCGCCAATCCGGCTCTTGAAAAACGCTTCTCTATCTGGCTGTCCGACCGAACCGTAAAGTCAGGACTTTCACCCCTGCGCACCTGTGTGGCAGCGGTGTTCGTATTTATTATCTTTGCGGTCAGTATTGTTCATTTTTCTTTTCCAGGAGCAGTTGGCTGGCTGGCAAGTTTTCCAACGGATCGCATTATCAGGCTCACTGCGATTACGTATGTTGAATCGCTCTTTGATGCGATCAAGCTGGGAGGGCAGGCGTTTTTTGCCTCCGTTAGCTACTGTATCCGCATCGTGCTCGATGGTCTGGAAGTTCTGTTTGTCTCGACACCCTGGCTTGTTGTTGCAAGCTTCATCATCTTGTTGACCTGGCTGTCGGCAGGAACCAAAGGCGCTATCGCTGCTGCCTTTTTCCTCGCCTATATGGGACTGTTTGGCTTTTGGGAAAAGGCCATGACCACGCTGGCATTGCTTGGAACGGCTGCAATTCTGTCGATTACGCTTGGCATACCTCTTGGCTTGTTTTGCGCGCGCCGACCCCGGTTTTATTCGGTGATCCGTCCGATTATGGACTTTATGCAAACCATGCCGTCTTTCGTTTTCATGATCCCGGTGATCGCATTTTTTAGTGTCGGCAAACCGGCTGCGGTTATTACGACGATGATTTTTGGCGGTACGCCGGTTGTTCGCCTGACTGTGCTTGGTATGCGGGGAGTTCCGGAATCGATCCGCGAGGCGGCGATCGCCTATGGGGCGTCTAAATGGTATTTGCTGACCAAAGTGGACCTGCCGCTTGCCTCACCTTCCATTCTAGCGGGTGTCAACCAGACCATTATGCTCAGCCTGGCGATGGTTGTTGTGGCGTCTCTGATCGGGGCCAAGGGGCTTGGAGAGGATGTTCTGGAAGCTCTCCAGTATTCCTCTGTTGGTCAGGGTATTCTTGCAGGCTTTGCCATTTTGTTCTGCGCCATGATCCTCAATCAGGTGGTACAGGGGCAGCGTGATTAGCGGGCAGGCCCTGTATCAGACTGAGGCCTGCCGGTTTTCTGCAAGACAGCGGTCCACAGTTGCCACCGTCTCGTTTACCGCATCATTGTCCATTCCAAGTGACTGGCCGATGAGCTGAACCAACTTGTCGACCCGTTCCACCTCCGGTGCCCCGGCGGCAATGGCGCGGGCGACGGAAGAAGGTTTCAACAACCCTTCTGCCGCCTTGGCATATTTGTCAAAGGGCACCTGATCGGATGGATCGGCCCCCAGTTGCCGGGCAATCCCGTCCACATGGGCATATATGGATTGTGAGGCACTGAGATTGGAATGTACGGCATCGCGGATTGGTATTGGATTGTCGCCACGCACGCAGCGATAGTTTCCCGTCAGCAGCATGCTCCATTTCGCAAGAGGGACAAAAAGGCTGTCATGGATCCGCAGTTTTACAGGGACATCATTTCCCTCGAGGCGTACCGCGTCGATATCCTCAGCGAGTTTCTTCAACATGGAGTTGTGGCCAGCATCGGAAAATGCAGCCGCCTTGAAGTTTGTCGGCAAACCAACATGCAGCACGTTTGGTTTTTCTTCAGGTGGACGAAAGGCTTGGGGGTCCGGTGAGCACAGGGTCATCAGGCTGGGGTCAAAACGTTCCCACACGGCCGGGTTGCTGGATGCAATTTCGGCCTTCGATATGTCGATGCCTGGAATACGCCCCAGATAGGGCAGGGGCGGCATGTTCATGATGGACAGGCAGGGAATGCGGGCCTCAGCAATTTTGACCATCAGCATACGAATTGTATGGTTGGAATATTGCGGCTCCTGCATGGCAAGACCAACCAGATCATAATCTGCCGGATCAACATGTTCAGGTGCTTTTGCATTCAGTTTTCCAGGCAGGTCTTTGGAAAAAACAGAGCGGTGGGCATCTTCGCCACGCAGTTTGATGCGTACTTCTGTGCCTTCAGTGTTGATCAGCCCGGCGGTGGCCTGTCGGCAGACCAAAGTGACATCATGCCCGGCCATCAGGAATTTCGTGCCCAGCAATGATCCATAAGAGGCGCCAAGAATGAGGATATTGTAGGCCATTGAAAAGCTCCAAAGTCGCCTGTTTCGCTGACGTGTGGTTTGGCAACTATGGAGCAGAATATCAATGGTTGTGACTTGAGCCCGGTTCCAGGAGTGGGGTGTTTCAGCATCTTGCTGCTCTTGCGGATTTGATTATCGGAAGCTGGAATCTGACGAAACGCTGAGAGACGATTGCCATTTCTTCATTGGGCGTTTAAACCACCGCGAGCTCGGCATTTTGCGATGTCGATAGGCGCTTCAAAAACATTTAAAGGAAACGCTCATGCGCGTTTATTATGACCGCGATGCGGATATCAATCTGATCAAAGGCAAGAAAGTCTGCATTGTAGGCTATGGATCACAGGGGCGCGCTCATGCGCTGAATCTGAAGGATTCGGGTGCCAAAGACGTTATTATTGCCCTGCGTGAAGGATCGGCCACTGCCAAAAAGGCGCAGGCGGATGGTTTCGAGGTCATGTCGGTTGCCGATGCCTCCAAGGTTGCAGACCTGATCATGATGGCCGCGCCCGATGAATTGCAGGCGGGTATCTGGAAGGAAAGCATTGCAGCAAACATCCGTGATGGTGCCGCTATCGCATTTGCTCACGGCCTGAATGTTCACTTCAACCTTATTGAACCGGGCAAGGGTATCGATGTTGTCATGATCGCGCCAAAGGGGCCTGGTCATACTGTTCGTGGTGAATACCAGAAGGGCGGGGGTGTTCCCTGTCTGATCGCCATCCATCAGGACGCGTCCGGCAATGCCCATGATCTTGCACTGTCCTATGCCTGCGGCGTTGGCGGTGGGCGGTCAGGTGTTATCGAGACCACCTTCCAGGAAGAATGCGAGACAGATCTGTTTGGTGAGCAGGTTGTTTTGTGTGGTGGTCTTGTAGAGCTGATCCGCGCCGGATTTGAAACACTGGTGGAAGCCGGCTACGCGCCGGAAATGGCCTATTTCGAATGTCTGCACGAGGTAAAGCTGATCGTTGATCTGATTTATGAAGGCGGTATCGCCAACATGAATTACTCGATTTCGAACACGGCTGAATGGGGTGAATATGTATCTGGTCCTCGTATCATTACCGAAGATACGAAGGCGGAAATGAAGCGTGTTCTAAACGATATTCAGACCGGCAAGTTTACGTCTGAATGGATGCAGGAATGGCATTCTGGTGCTGCCCGTTTCAAGGGGACACGCCGGATGAACGACAACCATCAGATTGAAGAAGTTGGCGAAAAGTTGCGGGGCATGATGCCCTGGATCAAGGGAAATGCCCTGGTTGATAAAGACAAAAACTGACCGTCTTTCAAAAGCACTCAAAAAAAGGCCCGCGACAGTTTATGTCGCGGGCCTTTTTTGTGGGACCTGTCAGCTAGCTATAAGGGCAGAGGCCCGGCCAGACTGTCAGGCAATCTGCGCGCCCCTAGTTGAAGGGGGATATGCACAGCCGGCGGCCGCCGTGATAGGGCTGGAAAGTGTTATCGGACTGCCGATAGGAACGATACTGGTTATGGCACCAGTTGGTGTGAGCCCGGTGGCTGTTGATGCGACGCTCCTGGTAAACTGGGCGGCGGTCACGATAGACACGGCGAGGCGTGTCATCATAGACGCGGCGAAAGCGGGTCGGACGCTGATAATGGCGGTCTGACCGGTCTACATAATCATCATCATAATCGAAATCGTCATAATGGCGGCGATGATTGCGATAGTGATTGCGATGGTTCCTGTGCTGGCGAACATGTTTGCGGCGCTTCTTGCGATGAACACCATCGGCGATGACCGCGCCAAGCAGTGCGCCGATTGCAATGCCGGTGGCGATGCGGCGCTCACGTTTACCGGCAGATGCCGGGCTTAAGGTTGATGTGGCTGCTATGGCAAAGGTTACGAAGCCGACCATCAGTGAAGTCTTGAGCTTGCTCATTGGGATCTCCATCCTGTTGCGCGGCCAGTTGAGCCGCCACCTGTTGAAGGTTGGGACGGGATCTGAAATTCCTGACAGATACATGTCGCCCCAAACGCGATGAATTAGGAATACCAAACCCCACCTGAATGGAAACTGAACGCAGCTTTCATGTGATGTTGGGCTGAGCGCCCACAAAAAAGGCCGCAGTTTCCGGCGGCCTTTTCATTTGTTCAATCTGGATGACTAGTGCTCAAAAATAGGGAGAGCGGCATTCCCGGCGCCCACCGTGGTAGGGTTGGAACGTGTTGTCCCAAACCCGATAAGAGCGATACTTGCGCTCGCACCAGCGTTCGTGCCGGTAAATGTTGCGATGTTCTCTGTGCCGCGCATCCCTGTAGCGCCTGTCACGAGCATGAATGCCACGCGAGATGATGCTTCCGACAATCGCGCCGATGGCGACGGCACCCAGAACACGCCCTACCCGGCGACCTCTTCGCCCGACTTTGACAATTGATCCATCCATCTCCTGTGCAACGGGAACGGGTTTAACTGTCATGGCGTTGGAAGCCTGAGGCGTGGTCGCCAATACGATTGCTCCCAAAACAAGAGCTGCGCTTTTGTTCAATCTGCTCAAAACTCTCTCCTTTTTCCCGGATTCATAAACGATTCCCCGGATGTTTCCTCTGCATATGAACTTACCTTGCGGCAATCACCGCGTCCACAGCAGCAATTTTGGCGGGTGATAAAAGTCACACCCGCTTGCCCCTGAAAAAAAGGTCCGCTCCAAAAGAGCGGACCTTTATCATCTGCCAGCTGCCTCGGGGGCGTTGAACAGCTGGTAGAACAGGTTGCGACGGGTGGAGATCAAGCCTTTCGTCGCTTTTTCTGGAGACCGGGAGGATGTTGTCTCCGTCTGATGATTGAACTCTAACCCGTGGGTTTCCTGGAATCTGTGCGTGATGTCACACCATCTTCTTTTCGCGGAGGCCGATTTCACAAGCTCGTTGCTGTAGGGGCCGCTATAGCGCATAAACGTCTATCTGCAGCAATATGAACCGCACTTTCCATGACCGTCCGCATCGCAACGTTTAATGCCGAAAATCTGATGGCGCGGTTTGATTTTTCAGGTCGGCGCGATGACCTCGCGATGGTGACGAACAAGAAACAGTCGTCAAACCAATACAAACAATCGCAGCAGGCTCGCGTTGTTGCCCACGAAGATGATGCCCGGCAAATGACTGCGCTGGCGATTGCGGATTGTGGGGCTGACATAATTTGTTTCCAGGAAGTCGAGAATCTTGCCACGCTGGAGGCCTTCGAACGCAACTATCTTTACCGTATGACGGGTCTGGAATATCCAAACAAGGTCTGGATTGAAGGCAACGACAGCCGGGGGATTGATGTTGCGCTGATGGCGCGTGAACAGACCGCCGATGGTCGCAAGATTTCGGTTGAGCGTATCAAAAGCCATCGAAAGAGCACTTTTGGAGAGCTTGGCGTTCATACCGATTCATTACAAAAAATGGGTTTCGATGCCGATGAGAGGATTTTTCGGCGCGACTGTCTGGAAGTTGATTTACGCATTGGCGGCAAATGGCTGACATTGTTCATCAGCCATTTTAAATCCATGGGGTCTTCGCGCAACGGTGTTCCAGGGCGCGACTACACAATGCCGGTTCGGCTGGCGGAAGCACGGGCTGTTCGTAAAATTGTCGAGCGCAAGTTCGGCTCGGAAAGAACGCCACAAATGCGGTGGATTATATGCGGCGATCTGAATGACTATAACGAACGGCTGGTCGTCACCGGTAACCAGTCAAAAGGATATGAATTCCAGCTGGAAGCTGAGGCCATCAGTGGGGTTGAGCCGCTCATTGTCGATGGTTTTTCTCATGATCTGATCAAACGCCGCGCGCCCGACAACCGGTGGACGTTTTATTATGCTGGCGGTCCGGTTGCCGATCCATGTGATCCTGAAACCCGGGAGACACGCCATCTTGTGCAGCTTGATTATCTTTTGGCATCGCCAGCGCTTGCCTTGGCAAACGAAACTGTTGTCCCGGATATTATCAGGGCGGGTCAGCCCTACAGAACCGTGTTTCCGCATCACCAGGATGTTGAGCGATACCCCAGAACCGGATGGGACCGACCCAAGGCGTCCGATCATTGCCCGGTTGCGGTAACGTTGAACATGGTTTGAATTGAGGTAGCAGAAGCCAGGAATTAAGGAATGCACATGACCCTCTCTCTTTTTGAAATCGCAGCGCTCCTGCTGTTGCTGTCGGGGGTATTTGGCTGGTTGAATCATGTTGTTTTTCGTCTGCCGCATACAATCGGCCTGCTGGTCATGGCATTAATTGCTTCGCTGGTTCTGCTGGGTATTGAACAGTTTTTCCCCGGACTGGGCATTACCGACACATTGCAGGCAGCGATTGGTCAGATCGACTTTTACGCAACGGTGATGGAAGGCATGCTCGCGTTCCTGCTTTTTGCCGGTGCGTTGCATGTGGATTTTTCATTCCTGCGCAGCCAGGCCTGGGCGATTGGGCTTATGGCGTCAGTGGGTGTTTTAATGTCCACGTTTATCGTTGGGTTTGGTCTCTATTTTCTGGCGGGGTTATTGGGTACACCCGTGCCGCTGATCTGGGCGCTGGTGTTTGGCGCCCTGATTTCCCCAACCGATCCCGTTGCGGTGCTTAGCCTTCTGAAGTCGATTAATGTACCGCCTGCGCTGGAAGCAAAGATTGCCGGGGAATCGCTGTTTAATGATGGTGTCGGGGTTGTCGTTTTCACCATCATGCTGGCCATCGCTACAGGCTCCGGTGGTGGTGAGGTCAGCGTGGCTCATATCGCTGAACTGTTTTTCATTGAAGCCATCGGTGGTGCGGTTCTTGGCCTGTTGACCGGCTGGATTGCTTATCGGGCGATGGCGTCGATCGATGAACACATGCTGGAGATTCTCCTGTCTCTGGGCATTGTGGCTGGAACCTATGCCCTGGCACTGCGCCTGCATTTATCGGGCCCGATTGCGGTCGTCATGGCGGGCTTGCTGATCGGCAATCGCGGGGCAACTCTGGCGATGAGCGACCACACCCGCTCGTCAATGTTTAGTTTTTGGGAACTGATTGACGAGATTCTCAATTCCGTTTTGTTTCTTTTGATCGGTCTGGAGGTTCTGGTGATCTCGCTTGATCCGTCATTTGCATGGTTGGCGATGGCGTCTGTTCCGTTGGTGCTTGCGTCACGTCTCATCGCGGTATCCACCCCCATCTTGCTGCTATCCATCAAGCAAACCTTTAGCAGTGGTGCGATCCCGGTGCTCACCTGGGGAGGGTTGCGTGGTGGTATCTCGGTGGCGCTGGCTTTGTCGATTCCCGCTATTCCCGAAAAGCCGCTTTTGCTTGCCGCAACCTATGCCGTGGTGCTTTTCTCGATCATTGTGCAAGGTCTTACCGTAAAAAACGTGGTCAACCGCACAGTTGATCCCACACTTCTTTAGGACGTTTGATGAAGCGCCGTTACGCAATTTTTGATGTATTCACTGATCAGCCTATGGCTGGAAACCAACTCGCCATCGTGTTTGACGGGGAGGGTCTTGATACTGAGCGTATGCAAACAATTGCCAGAGAGTTCAATCTGTCGGAAACCGTGTTTGTTCGCCCTCCAGACAATCCTGTTCATACAGCCAATATCCGTATTTTTACGCCTGGCCTGGAGTTGCCGTTTGCTGGTCATCCAACGGTTGGGACTGCGATTGCTCTGGCCCTTGAAAAAGGGATCGACGAGGCAGGGCAGGGTATTATCGTTCTTGAAGAACAGGTTGGGCCGGTTCGTTGCGGGGTGCGATTTGCCAATGGCAGGGCGTTGGCTGAGTTCGATATGCCGAAGCTTCCTTATCTGGTGCCCTTTATGCCCAAAAAGGAACTTTTGGCCGAGGCGCTCAACATAACGTCACAGGACATCGGATTTGAAAATCATATCCCCAGCGGCTTTTCTGCAGGAGTGCCTTATATTTTTGTTCCGGTGCGTGACCTCAAGGTGATGGCATCCCTGCAGGTTACCCCGGGTAGCTGGGTGGCGGCCAACAAAGAGTTTGAAAACAAGATCCCGGCTGTATTTGTCTATTGCCGCGAGACGGTCAATCACGAGTCGCATTTTCATGCCCGTATGTTTGCGCCCCACGAAGGAATTCCCGAGGATCCTGCAACCGGATCTGCAGTTGCAGCGTTTTGTGGAACAATTGCTCATTTTGATCAGCCGGTGGATGGGCATCACGCTTATCAGATTGAACAGGGAATAGAGATGAAACGCCCTTCCTTCATCAAGTTGGAAATAGAAATGGTCAATGGAGCCATGACCGCCGGTCGTATTGGTGGCAATGCTGTGGAGTTTGCACGCGGGACACTGACCGCGTGAGATACGTGCTGTCGTTTCTTCTCGTTTGGATTTGCGGCTTTGCCTTTGCTGGCGAACGCCCCGATCAGGTGCGCGACAGCGATTACCGACGCTATTCGCAGGCGCAGATCGAGCTGGGGCGTCTTTTGTTTTATGACCGTGTGCTGTCCGGTACCTATCGGGTGGCTTGTGCCACCTGCCACAACCATGATCGCGGGTCGTCCAACGGGTTTTTGCTCGATCCTTCCAAAGAGTCGGCGGTTGATGATCTGGCGATCAATGGTTTGCCGATCTACGATGCTCTCAAACCTTCTCCCGATCATGCTCCCCCTCTGTTTAATCTGGGTGCCCGGGAGTTTGTCAGCATGTTTACAGATGGGCGGGTCACTCTAAATTCTGACGGCAGTTTCAAGGTTCCGGGCAAAGCGATGCCACCGGAGGGTCTGCGAGATATTCTGGCCGTGCAGGCATTGTTTCCGGCACTTGCCGACGATGAACTGGTTGGCCGGGTGAAAAACGAGATTGCCGAAGTTGCGCATCAGGGCAATGAAGCGATCTGGGATGCGCTTGCCAAACGCATCCGTGATTTGCCGGAATACTGGCCCTATGTGCAGGCGGCTTACCCCAAGTTGAAACGGCATCGCGATGTCACGATCGTTGAAATTGCAAATGCGATTTCTGCCTTTGTGGGATACGAGTGGCGTGCTGATAATTCACCTTTTGATCGGTTTTTGAGAGGTGAGGTGAATGCGCTTTCCGCAAAACAAAGGCGAGGATTGGATCTGTTCTATGGCAAAGCTCAGTGCAGCACTTGCCACAGTGGGGCCTTTCAGACCGATCATCGGTTCCATGCTGTTGGTCTTGCGCTTTGGCGGTTTGATGAAGACCTGAGCGAAGGTGCAGGCGACGTGCGCCGGGGTCGTGTCTTGGTGACAAACAGGCCTGAGGATGTTTTCAAAATGAAGACCCCCTCGCTTCGCAATGTTGTCTACACGGCTCCTTATGGTCATGCCGGCAGTTACGAGAAGATTGAGGATCTGTTGCAGGCTCATATTGATCCAGGAACTGCGCTAAAAAACTTCACGACCAGCAGGAGTCTTGAGGGTCGGTTGCACAGTGATGTGCGCCATCTGGTCGAAAAGATGATGGCGCGTATTGAGATGCCCAAAGTTCAACTTGAGAATGAAGAGTTTTCAGATTTGCTGGCTTTTCTGGAAGCACTCAGTGATGAAGCCGGTTTGCGGGGACGATTGGGTAAACCCGAAAAGGTGCCAAGCAATTTGGTGCTGGATTAGGGCTTCTAAACAGTCGTGATTTGGGCTTGGATAGCGCGAGAAACAGCCCATAAAATGGAAGCCATCCTATGTATTCAAATATGCCCAAAGCTAGGGCGGGAAACCGACAAATTGATTTGCGCAGTGACACAGTCACCCGCCCGTCGCCTGGCATGCGCAAGGCCATGGCCGAAGCCGATGTGGGAGATGATGTTTATGGTGATGATCCAACGGTTCGGGCGCTTGAAGAGCGCACGGCGGAATTGTTGGGCAAAGAGGCCGGCTTGTTCGTTACCTCTGGTACGCAAAGTAACCTGATTGCACTTCTTAACCATTGCGGGCGCGGTGACGAATATATTGGTGGTGTAGGCTATCATATTCCAAAATATGAGGCTGCTGGTGCGGCTGTGCTGGGTGGCATTTCGCCCTGTCACCTGCACCCCAATGAGAACGGTGCTTTGGAGGCCAGTGAGGTCGAGGCGGCAATCCGACCTGATGATCCACATTTTGCAATCAGCAAACTGATTTGCGTCGAAAATACCTTCAATGGTCGTGTCGTTGATCAAGAAGATATGCTGCGGGTTGCACAGGTGGCGAAAGCTAATGGTCTTGCTCTGCATTTGGATGGAGCGCGGCTGATGAATGCGGCTGTGAAATCCGGCAGACCGGCAAAAGAGCTGACCGAGCCAATGGACAGTGTCTCGCTTTGTCTGTCGAAAGGCCTTGGAACACCTGTCGGTTCGATGCTTTGCGGTTCCCATCAATTTATCGAACAGGCCAGGCGAAATCGAAAAATTCTGGGTGGTGGAATGCGGCAGGCCGGAGTGCTTGCTGCCTGCGGCCTTTATGCGCTGGACCACCATATCGACCGGCTTGAAGAGGATCATGAGAAAGCCGCAGTACTGGCCAAACGTCTTACAGAAATTGAGGGAATCGAGATCGATATGAAGTCGGTTCAAACCAATATGGTTTGGATGAAAGTTGTCAATAAGGGCTCAAGACCTCTCAGCGAACACATGATGGAGCGGCACGTTATCGTCGGAGATCCGGATGCTACTCAGACAGTGAGGCTGGTGGCGCATCTTGACGTGGAAAGCAGCGATATTGACGTCATCGTGGACGGATTTTCCAGCTGGTTGGGGCAAACCAATGGCTAGAAAAGAGGTGGCCGTTGTTACCGGCGGTGCACGGGGAATAGGTCTTGCCACAGCGCGCCGGTTTTTGAACCAGGGAATGCAGGTTGCCCTTGTCGATATTGACGGCTCGGAGCTGCGTAAAGCCGCAACTGCCTGCGGAGATGATGCTTTCGTGTTTGAGGCTGATGTTTCGGACCCGCATCAGGTTGAGAAGCTTGCAACAGATATTGACCGTCAGTTTGGATGCTGTAACGCACTTGTAAACAATGCCGGTGTCGCCGATTTTGGTCCCATTGCCGATACGACATTTGAGCGGTGGCGCCGTGTGATGGCCACCAATCTTGATGGTGTTTTCTTGATGTCGCAGGCCATGACACCGCTGCTGGCCAGATCGGCAAAGGATGGAACAGCGGCAATTGTCAATATTGCATCCATTTCAGGTCTGCGAGCCAGTACATTGCGTGTGGCCTATGGAACGTCAAAGGCGGCAGTCATTCAACTGACTTTGCAACAGGCCGCTGAACTGGGCGAACTGGGCATTCGCGCCAATTGTGTGGCACCGGGGCCTGTTGATACAAAACTCGCCCTTGCGGTTCATACCCCCGAAATTCGATCTGCCTACCATGATGCAATCGCGCTGAACCGCTATGGCAGTGAAGATGAGATTGCCAGTGCGATCTGTTTTCTTTGCTCCAACGAAGCAAGTTTTATCACGGGTCAGACGCTGGCTGCCGATGGTGGGTTTGAGGCCATCGGGATCGGCCTTCCGGCATTGCGCCGCTGAGTTACCGTTATATGGGCCGTAATGCGCAACCCTATGATTGCGATCAGCATACAGAACCAGAAAGGGTCTGCGCGCCGGAAGAAAAAGGATTCCAGATTGGCGCCCAGTGCGGTAAAAATCCAGATACCCATGAACAGGCTGGCCAACCGTCCTGCATTGCCAGTGGGGGGAATGCGCAGATAATCGACAATCGGTGACACAACCAGCGCCAATCCCACAACGAGAGCACCTGGAATGCCAAAGAAAATCATAGCGTCGAGCCAAGAATTGTGGCCGTGGACAATGCCCCGCACATCCCAGTTCAACTCGATAGGTTGTTCCAGATTGGTAACACGGGTGGTGCCCCAAAAACTTTCAAAGCCATAACCCAGCCAGGGTGTTTTCTGCAGGTATTCCAGACCAAAAATCCAAAGGTCTGTGCGCCCGGTATAGCTGAGGCCGGGGATATATTCCCAGAGTTTTTCCAAAATGGGAGGATAGAGGACGGCCCCTAGCGTCGCCGTGGCAAGACCGGCAACCGGCAGCAGAATGACGAAAGCCTTGAGAGGACGCCAGCTAATCCAGTGGGCAAGACCAGCGGTTGCAAAGGCGACGGGCAAAATTCCCAGCACGGTCTTTGATCCGGCGTTGATGACAAACAGGATTGAAAGGACACATAGCAGAATGCCAAGTACAGGACGCCCGTTGCGTGCGCAAAACAGGCCAATCATCGCAAAGGCCCCCATCACATAAGCCGCTACGTTTTTATGATCATAAACCCCGCGCCAGAGGCCGGCATGTTGGGATTCGAACCCTGAAGAGCCGTGAACACCTTGTGAGGGAACAAAGAAAACGGCGACATAACAGAAGACCACAGCTGCCATTGCAGCAGAGCTTAACACCAGCACCATACTATCCATGGTACGCGGCATCGCCAAAGCGGTCATGGCCGCAAATACAACGATGATTGAAAATACCATGGCACGGATCGCCGACCCTGGACTGTCTGCAATTGCTACAGACAGAACAAGCACAGCCAGCACCAGGAACCACACCGGGTTCTTCAATGCGTTGCGAATTTGCTGCGAAGCCTGGCTCATCAGCATCCAGCCGCATACCAGACCCAGGATGCCAAATCCGATCTGATTGACAATGTCACCGCCACCACCACCGGGTGCACCAGCAGAAACGTCGTCCAACTGGGTGGTGAAAGGTCTGAATGAAATCCAGACAATTGTCATGACAAGCGCCGATGGCAACCAGGTCATCGCCAGATGAAATGATGAATGCACACGGGGTTGTTCAGGAGTGGTGTAGGCGATCGTCATCGCGCGCACCTGTTGGCGCTGGCAATGCTGTCAGTTCTTGTCGGCAGCCCGATATTGTTCATTGGCAAACCCGAATTCCATTAAAAGACGCCCCAAGGCAACATTCATAGGGTTGAGCGCGAATGTTAGCACCCTTGTCTTAACAAACATCATTAACGAACGGTAAGGCGACGCTGCCAGCAGCAGCAGGCTTTTCGCCAGCCGTCGAACGTGATCAATGGCAGATGTCGCCGCCTTTTTCTCGATAAGCGCCGAAATTGAACCATTGCGTAAGCTACGAGAGTTGAGCCAGGAAAGTTCAGTCCGTCGTTTTGGGGTGGTTTCATCAACGCCGCCATCCGGCGCCCAGGAAAAGGTTGCCCCCACCGATCTGCAGCGGGAGTAAAAGTCTGAATCCCCTCCGCCCAGAAAATTAAACCGCTCATCAAGCCAGGGATGTCCGTGATTTTTCAACCGTTTGGTCGCGATGAGTACATTTCCAGATGAGTAGAGGATGGGAACCGTTCCACCCCGGTCGTAAGGGGGGCGAAAAACCGGATGGCTGGCCCATTTGGGGTTGCCGTTATCTTCAAAAATCGGGTGCTGCGGTGCCCCAACAAAGTCGGTTCCGGTCTGTTGCGCCATCTCGGTCATGGTGTCTAACCAGTTTTCATGCGCAATTTCATCATCATCGATAACCTGTATCCAGCGGGCTTGCGGATAGCGTTCCAGCGCAGTGTACCAACCTGCATTGTAGGCCGCGCAATTTCCCCGGCGGTGAGCCAGGATTACCGTTGCCGGGATTTTGCTATGTTCAAGCAATTGCTGTGCGGCGGCTGCACCTTCTCCATCCTGCGGGTGGTTATCCATGATCACGACTGCAAATTTACGCTCAGTCTTTTGATTCAGGACTGATTGCAGCGTGGTGCGCAGGTGATCAGGGCGCTTGAACGTTGGTATGGTCACAACAAGTTCAACAAACCGATCTTCCTGCGAGACGTTACTCCAGCATACCGAAATGTCGCCTTCGTCCGGCGGTTGTATTTTTGGATGGGTAATCATTGCTGCAAAGGTTCACACGCCATGCGTTTTCATTGAGACAATTGGTTTAACGAATTGCCCAGCTTGGGAAACACTTACTTAGCGATTAAACCGTACTGGTATCCATATCATGCATCTCGCCTTTTTCTCATCCATCGTGCCCGATGACAATCCGATATCCGGCTTTGAAGTTGCCAATGATGTGATCATCGCGGGGCTTCGTGAGCTGGGCCATCGTGTTTCAATTTTCGGATTCTCGCAGCCGCGTCAATACCTGAGCCGTGACAAAGACACCCATGTCTTCTCCACCCTTCCATTGGAAAATGCTGATGCCGGCTTTTTTCAAAAGATTGGTTGGGTAGGCAGGGCAATCGTTAAGGGACTTCCCATATCGGCTGCCAAGATTACCCAGGTGCCCTACATCAAACTGCAACAGGAAATGGCGCGGGCCGGGAAAATCGATGGACACATCATCAACTCGTATCAGATGGCAGCCGCTTATCCAAAATTGCTTGAAAAACCGAGCCTTTATGTTGCTCACAATGTCGAACATAAATCCGCTTACGAAAATGCAGAGCACGCTGAATCGGCACTGGAGCGGTTTCTGTATCGCCGTGATGCACGCTTGTTGAAGGCCATTGAAGCCGGATTGTGCGAGAGCGCACGTTATGTCTGGTGTTTGAGCGAGGCAGACCGTCAGTTGCACGGTTTGAGCGGGGAAAAAAGTGGTGTTCTACCGCTGGTGGCACCCCAGCGATCTGATTGTCGTGATCAATCAACTGACTTTACGCATGATATCGGCCTGATCGGAACATGGACGTGGCAACCCAATCTGGTTGGCTTAAAGTGGTTTGCTGAAGAAGTAGTACCGAAGCTTCCAGAGCATTTTCGTATCGCAATTGCGGGGAACGTTCCTGAAGGGGCGATAGCCTCGTCCTCTCAGATCAGCCTTCTGGGCAGGGTTGAAAATGCTCATGAATTTCTTAAATCCGTCCGTGTCGTACCGCTTGTCAGTCGGGGCGGAACGGGAGTGCAACTCAAAACAATCGAGGCTTTTCAATCGGGTCTGGCCTGTGTCGCCACGACATCATCTCTGCGTGGGATCAACATTGTTCCCGAAAACTGCGTAACCAGCGATGACCCTGCTGTATTTGCCTCCTCATTGATTTCCATGGTCAACAAAAGTCGGGAAGGGACGTTACGCGCTGTTGATGGAACAGCTTTTCATAGTAAACAAAAGCTTGCGATGCATGCCGCTCTGGAGAGAGGTCTTGCAAAATTGGCTTAATCTTGTTTGCTCAATTTGAGCTATTTTTGTTCATTTTCTGCAATTGTTAAGTTCCACAGCCCATTTTTGGCTGAGAAATGCAAAGGTACGGTTTTATCACCATGACTGAGAACATCGGCGCGTTGGATGTGCCGGCCCCACATTTGGGTCCAGATAAGACCTCAGTTCGGGAAGTCCGCGATATTCTTGGCGTGAACATTCGCGTGGCTTCACGTGCAGATGTCTTTGCCGATATCGAGCGCACCATTATGAATGGTGAGCACCAGAAATATGCGTTTTTCAATGCTCATGGTGCTAATATTTCTTTTAAAAACGAGGAATACTGTTCTGTTTTAAAAGGATTTTCAGTTCTGTCTGATGGTATTGGCATCGATATCGCCTCTCGCATGCTCTATGGACCAAAATTTCCCGACAACCTCAATGGAACAGATTTCATTCCCGGCCTTCTTGGATTTTTGAAAGATGGCGTTCACGTCGGTTTGCTGGGTGCCCAGGAGGGGGTTGCAAAGGAAGCTGCGGCCAATTTCTCAAAAAGATTTCCGCACCACCGCTTCAGTGTGGTCAGCGATGGCTATTTTGATGATGCCAAGCAAAAGCGGATCCTGACAAAGCTAAAAAAGAACCCACCCGATATCCTGATGGTTGCGTTCGGTAATCCGCGCCAGGAAATGTGGATTGCAGAATACTGCACCGAAGAGCACGCCAAGGTTGCTATCGGAGTTGGTGCGCTGTTCGATTTTGTCGCCAGTCGCGTGCCCAGGGCACCCAAGTTGATGCGCCAGTTGCGGTTTGAGTGGCTGTATCGCCTGTGGCTGGAGCCCAATCGGTTATGGCGTCGTTATGTTCTTGGTAATCCGGCATTTTTGCTGCGGGTGTTGCGTCAGAAATTCAGCGGCAAGAGCCGATAAGCCCGATGTCCGACCATCGAAAAGTCGCTCTGATAACTCCCAGTTACCGGGATGATTTCGAGCGCTGCCGCTTGCTGTGCGACAGCATTGACGCTTTTGTTGAAGATAAGCCCGACCACTACCTTCTGGTGGAAGGCAGTGACTTTGACATGTTCATGGAGCTTCAGGGGCCAAAACGTCACATAATCAATGAATCGGATATTTTGCCGCACTGGCTTCACAGCATCCGTCAGGGCCTTTCGGCTTCTTCAAAACGGTTGTGGTTTTCATCGCGCACCTGGCCCATGCGGGGTTGGCATGTTCAACAGCTGCGCCGTATTGCGATTGCACATCATATTCCCCACGCAGGGCTGCTGTATTGCGATTCAGACATGCTGTTTGTTCGCCCTTTCTCGACCGGGCAGTTATGGCAGGGGGCTGATCTTCGCCTCTACCGAAAATCAGACGGTATTCACGATGGTCTTCCTGAAAATGGGAGCTTGCATAAGCGATGGACGAGCGGGGCCGCCAGACTGTTTGAACTGCCGCAGCCGGATTTTCCTGCGCATGACTACATCAACAACCTGGTAAGCTGGCGGCGGACACAGGTTGTTGAAATGTGCCATCGTATCGAGGAAGTCAGCGGCAAGCATTGGGTCGCTGCCATAGGCTCGGAACGTTCTTTCTCCGAATGTCAGATCTATGGCGCTTTTGCCGATGATGTCCTGGCTGGAGAAGGCCACTGGTCCACGCAGCAAGCTCTTTGCAAGACCTATTGGTCAGGCGACGCGCTGACAGCGCAGAGTGTTGCCGGGTTTGTCGAAACGATGGAGGACGATCAGGTCGCCATTGGAATTCAGTCTTTTACGGGAACCGATCCGGCCCTATTGAGGCAGTTGGTGAGGGGTTGAAAGCACCCGTTTGTAGGTCACGAAAGCTGAAAGCCCATAAAGCGATGCGAAGAGGACGTTGAGCCACAGCGCAATGATTGCGAAATCGGCAGTCTGAGAAAGCAGAATAGCCAGCAGTGTGGCTTTCATAACGGCCAGCGCCATGAGCAGGAAAACCCGCGCCAACATGCGTTCATGAGCATAGAGCAGTTCTGTGTGATACTCGATGGCATTGCGAAAAGCACAAACCATGAGTGCCGGCACAAGATATGCTGCTGCCATGGTGATGTTGTCGCCCAGAACACCTGGGGCGATCCAAGTTAAACCAGCAATTGCCAGCAACCCGGCAATCGAGACGGCAAACAGGCCCGTGTCAGCCAGAAGCCCGAGGCGAGTTGCTTTGCCGGCCTGTCGGGCCCGCATGATCCACTGAACCAGCAGCACGTTGAAGGCGCGCAGAGGCATGGCTGTCAGGTCGATCAGTCTCATCAGGATTGAATAGAGACCTGCGATTATTTCTCCACCAAGCGCCAGCACCAGAACCTTGTCGAGTTCTGCCTGAATATAGAAAAGGGCTTCTGCGGCCGAGACACCGAGCGCATCGCGCAGGCGGCCGCTCCAGGCCCGGGGTTTCCATCGCAATCTCTGTTTTGGATAGAACAGAATCACCGCCACAATCATCAGTCCGGCGTTGGACAGGGCATAGATCAGCGCCCAGTTCTCCAGCTCTCCCGCGCCGGTAAGGGAAAATATCAGTGCGGCACCTGCTTTAACTGCAATGCCTGCAATGGACAGGCCCGAGCCGATTACAAACCTGTTCAGGCCGTTATTGACAATGATTACCGCTTCCAGGGATCGCCATATCAGTATTTCGGTAAAAGCAATGAGCGCGAATGTGCTGAAGGCGACAAGGGAGCTGTACAGCGTCCAGTAAAAGGCGGCTGCGATCAGGCAAACCACAGGAAACGATGCCAGGACGGCCACCAGATAACCTGATGTATAAGCGCCGATGAGGTTTGGACGCGTGGTTGCAACCCGGTAAAGAGGTGAAATAAAACCAAAACCGGAAATACGGGAGAGGACGACCCCAATCGATGATATTGTGGCGAACAGGCCAAAGTCGCCAAGGCTGAGTGCCCGTGCCAGCGTGACAAAAAAGATGAGGGAGAAGACCAGCCGTCCGACCTGACCGCTCAACAGGGCTGCATAGTCTCGAATTTCGCGGTGCCCGATACCCAGCCTTACCAAAACCCGCGATACCGGATTATTGTCTGTTTGTGGGGCCATCAAATTATCCGGATCCGGGGGAACAAAGTGCTCGGCAAGCCGTTATTATTGCAATGCGCACTCGTGCCATAGACAAAGTGGATATTCAAACTGCCCAAGATTAACCCAAACTCATTAACGCGGCGTTCTGCATTAAAACTTACTGCGGCTGCGACCCTGGCTGCGGGGGCTTCAGTTCCGCAATTTGCGCAGGCAGGCAAGCGGATTCCCTATGGGGTTGCTGTGGCGTTGGAGCCGTTTCGCAAAGCACCCAAAATGAAGGAACTGCTCATCCGTCATGCTGATGTGATTGTTCCGATGAATGCGCTGAAGTGGGCCAGTCTGCGCTATGTCAAACGCCGGTTTGATTTCAGCGGTGCCGATGAGATTATCGAATTCGCCGAACGACACGGAAAAGCGATCCACGGGCATACGCTGCTGTGGTACGGATTCAATCCCAAATGGTTGGATCGTGTGCGTTCTGAACGCGATCTTGAACGTTTCCTCAATGAACATATCGAGACCGTGATGGGCCGCTATGCGGGGCGGATCGCCAGCTGGGATGTGGTCAATGAAGTCGTGGCTCATGACCCTCTCAACGGCGGTGCGTGGCGCCGAGGTGTCTGGTACGATGTCATGGGGCCGCGCCATGTGGAGGTTGCGTTTCGAGCGGCCGCGTTGGTCGATCCATCGGCTGATCTTTATATCAATGATTATGATCTGGAAGATGCCAGCCCGCGTACGAAAGCCCGGCAGGACGCCCTGTTGAAGATCGTTCGTCGTCTGCAGGACAAGAACATTCCCATCCATGGTGTTGGTTTGCAGGCGCATCTGTATGCAGAGCGGAAAATCGGCAAAGACAATCTCTTCATATTTATCGAGCAGTTGAAACGCCTGGGTCTGAAAGTGGCCGTGACGGAGCTTGATGTGATTGACTGGAAACTGCCACGCGATCCTCAGGTTCGGGACCGAGCCGTAGAAGCGACGGCAAGAGAGTTTCTCGAAACACTGACAGCATCCGTAACGCCAAGCATCCTTACCACCTGGGGACTGAATGACCGCTACAGTTGGATACGCGATACGTTCAAAAGAAATGATCGTGGCCGGGCGCGGCCCCTGCCGTTTGATCGCGACTGGAACCCCAAGCCATTTTTTGACCTCATCCAGCAAACCACAAACTAGTGTGGAACAGGCTTGTCAGGCGCTGAGATTAATCCTTTGTTATCCATGTCGGTTAATAAGTAAGTAAGGTGCGGTGCATTCTGGTCCCGTTGTTGTATTCCCGCTTGAGGTTCCGTCAAAAACAATGCTGTCTCGCATTTTCAAGAAGCGAACTGGAGAAACTGCCAGTCCTGCCGCAGCGAAACCTGTTGCTGCGGATAACACTTCTCTGTCTGGCTTCTTTTCCGCTAAAGGAAGATCGGTTGATCCCGGCAATCCTGGACAAGCTTCTGGCGCGGGGCAGGGATCGTTTCTTGACACGATTAGCGAAGCTCAGGTCCGTGCAGAGCGGGAAATGCAAATTGCTGCGGCTGCTCAACGTGCTCAGGAACAGGGCAGAGAAGCAGCTGTTACTCTCGGTCAGACCTGCGGTAGGGATGGTTCGCCAGCTGGTAAATCCGGCCAACTTGCCTTCCTTTCCAACGAACTTGATGGCCTTAAGGCGAAATTTCGTGATTTGCGCAGGGCTGCAAGCCAGCAGACTCCTGAAACTGCAACAGCTTCTGACCCGTATCTTCCTGCAACAGGCAATGGTGCGGCAAGAATTGCGACAGGACAGTCAACCATGGCTGTCAGCGGGGCAGGGGTCATGAATGCAGGTCACGGTGGCGAAAGTGTTTTTTCGTTCAACCGGCTTATTGGCGCGGTTTTGCACGCGTGGTGGTTGATTATCGCCTGTGGTCTTATCGGGGCGGCCATTGCTGCTGCCTATGCGCTTTCACTTCCCAACAAATATCAGGCTATTGCCGAGGTTTTGATTGAGCCGCGCGGCCTGCAGGTATTGGAAAATTCGGTAACGCCCACAGGGCTGAACAGTGAGGCGACCGTTGCTTACGCTGAGAGTCAGGTCCGGATTATCAATTCATCAAGTGTGATTGATCCGGTTATCGATGAACTTGATCTGTCTGAAGACCCCGAGTTCAACGGAGAAGGTGAAGTTACCTCCGCAATGGGCCAGTTTTTCAAGCTGGTATTTGGCGATAAGAGCAGCAGCGAAAACCGGTTATCGAGTACAAAGAAATATCTGTATGAGAACCTCTATATTCGACGCATCAATCAGACTTTCACAATTCAGATTGGGATATCGACACGCGACCCTCAAAAGTCGGCGCTGATCGCCAACACGATAGCTGACAAATATCTCAAGGATGAAAGTGGCGCCCGTTCATCAGCCGCCCGTTCAGCAAGTGAAGATCTGACCGGACGCCTCGATGAATTGCGCGACAGTGTTCGTGATGCAGAAGAGAAGGTCGAAAAATACAGAGCTGAGAACGGCCTTGTTGATGCCGATGGGAAACTGGTTTCTGAAGTTCAGTTGTCGCGACTAAATGAACAACTGGCGCTGGCCAAGGTTCAGTCAGGCGATGCCCGGACGCGGTCAAAACTAGCAACAGAAGCAGATCTTGCCGACGTGATTTCGGGTTCGTTGCCATCTGCGCTTCAAACCGCAGCGATTGGTCAGTTGCGGGTGGAATATTCACGGGCCAAGTCGCGACTGGACAGACTGGATGTTACCTTGGGACAGCGACATCCCGACCGGGTTGGAGCCGCAGCAGAGTTGCGCAGTGCCCGCGATGCCATAGCACAGGAAATCCAGCGCATCATCCGTTCCACACAGGAAGACTTCAAACGTGCCGTTGCGCGTGAGGCGGACCTTCTGTCGGAGGTCAATACGCTCAAGGCGTCGGCCGTTAACGACTCCGCTGCAAAGGTAAAGCTGCGTGAACTGGAGCGCGAAGTTGAAGCCAACAGACGGGTGTTTGAATCGGTTTTGCTACGGTCCAGAGAAACCAGCGAGCAGAAAAACATCAAATCCGAAAGCGCGCGTGTTATTTCGGGAGCTGTGCCACCTTCGGAAAAAGAAGGCCCGCAACGTAAACTCATCGTTGCCGGCGGCGGTGTCGTTGGTGCGGCCTTCGGCGCATTTCTGGGGCTTATCCCGTTTATGTTTGGAGTTCTTCGCAACGCAGCGCAGGTAACCGGGCAACCGCCGGTGCGGGGCTCCATGCCCCCGGCGCATCCCGAAAGTCGCTCAGATGCAGGGCTTGAAGGTGATCTTTATTCCAGTGATGACGGGTATTCCAGTAGTAATGGATATTCCAGCAATGATGGATTTCAAAATCCTGTCGCGGATCCGCAACCAGCATCTGCTGAGCCGAGAACTGTTTCTGCGAGTTTGAAAGAGCGCATTTTCAAACGCAAACCTGATGAGGTCAGGGGGCAGGATGCTGCTACACTGGCTGCCGAAATATCTCAGGCCCCATCGCCTGCTGTTCCCCCGCAACCCCAAACAGCGTACGCCGAAGCTCCTCCGGCAGAGCCTCAGCCACCGGCGTCGCCGCAAATGCCCCCCGTTTCGGCACAGGCGGGAATACCTCCGCAACAGGTTCCCTATCCGCAACCGGCACCACCGCCCCAAATGGTTCAGCAACCCGTAATGCAGCCGCAGCCGATGGGTGTGCAACAAGGCGGGTATGTTCAATACTACCCGATGCCTCAGCCGGTATTTCCGATGATGCAGCCGATGCAGCCCGTGCACCCCATGCAACAGGTTATGCAGCCGGTCTATGTGCCTCAACAGGGCGTTCCCGTTCAGCAGGCACCCCAAGCTCAGCAGGCCGCTCCGCAACAGCCTCAGCCGGGCAATGGCGTGCATACCGCCTGGGTGCCGGCTACCGACAAATAATTGGTCAATTAGCGGCGGGCGCTTTTGAGATTGAGAAATTCGGTTTCCAGGTTTCAAGAAGCACCAGGGCCATCGCGACTATCAACATCATGTAGGTTCGGTCATCCGGTAGCGGGAAGACGACGAACTTACCAATGATGGTGAGTACAAGTGCTGTGAGAAGTGCCGTTGCGCGCAGCGGGGTTGTGCGGCCATTGCGAACAAGAAGCCACCAGCCAAGCAGGACGAGCGCGAAGATCAATATCCAGTTGTTATCGCGCAGAGAAACGAAAATGCCCCGTGCGACACCCTGAACATAGAGTGCCGGACTGAATTGCGGTGAGAAACCGACAAGCGTGTTTTGAATTTCGATACAGGAGAAATAGAAATGCGCCCACCAGCCCGGATGGTCGGTTCCAGAGGTGATCCCCACATAGGCTGCCACCGCCGCCAGAAAGCCGATCAAGGTGGGGAGCAGGCGCATTCGAAATAAAATTGCGGTCAGCAACAGGGTGAAAAGGAACAGGATGTTTTCCGGGCGAACCAGAAATGCGCCATAGACCAGCACGACCGCCTGTATGTCCTTGCCCCGCAAGAAACGTTCGCAACCCAGCATAAAGAAGGTGGCGACCATGAGGTCCGGTGTTGCGATGTTTCCCATATAGAAGTATCCGCAAAGCACCATAATGCAGGCAACTATTGGAGCGGCCTGCAGGATTTCGGCGCGCCTCATCCACCACAGGCACGTCAATCCAAAACTCAGCGATGTTGCGGCGCTTAACCAGACTGCTGCCTCAACCGGGCCAATCAGCCTGCCCAGCCAATGCAATGCCAACACGTAAGCCAGTTTGACGTCATAAAGCGGAAGCATGGAGGCAAAAGCTTCCGGGTGCCTGTAGGTGTGCGTGTTGTAGTCATTTCCCGCAGTCAGTTTTTGAAACTGTTCGGCAGGCGCGTTTGCTTGCATCAAGCTCCAGGTCTGTGCGTGCAGATCAGCGGCTGACAAGCCTGATAGTTTGAGGGATGAGGCGATATAGGCCGCCATGTCCCAATTGAATTCGGGTCGAACGATATTGAACACAAATATTGCTGCAAGAAACCCTGCAAACAGGATCAATCCGGCATATTCCAGCCTGGTGGAAGTGAGAAGAGGGCGCAGAAGCGGCAGGCCGCGTTGCGCGAGAAACGCGGCGGGTGAGTTGCCCTGCTTCTTGCGCGCCTCGTCCATAGCTTAGCTCCATTGCGATTTCACAAAATTGGAGACAATCTTCGTCACTCCGCCAGCCAGAACTGTATCAAGTGCTGTGATGAAGGTGTCGACATTCTCGCGTGTTGTAATCAGAGGTGGTTGCAGGCGCACAACATTGCGATTGTACTCGGTAAAGGCCACCAGAACATTGTGATCGCGCAGCAGCGCCGAACCGATAAAGCCTGGCAGAGATCCCTTCAGCTTGTCGTCGAGAACCGCCAGGGCAGGGCGCACGGCAAGAGGCATCGTTTTTGAAAAGTTCTGAAACTCCAGTCCAAGCATAAAGCCACGGCCCCGGACATCTTTGATGAGTTTGGGATATTTCGCCATCAATCGCTGGAGTTCCGATTTCAGATGGCCTCCAACTTCGGCAGCATTTTTCATCAGCTGGTCGTCATACATGACATTGAGACCTTCGATGGCCGTGATACAGGCTTCGCCAATTCCGCCGAAGGTGGCTGGCCCATGAATTAGCGCAGTGTTGGGCTTGCCATAGGCTTTCATATAGATCGGTTTGCGGGCAATCATTGCGGCCATGGCGCATTTGCCGCCGCCCAGAGATTTTGCCAGAGCCGTCACATCCGGCACGACCCCATAATGTTCAAAGGCGAAGAAACGGCCAGAACGGCCTGTGCCGCACTGAACCTCGTCGGCTACCCAGAGCACGTCCTTTTCATCGCACAGCGCGCGAAGCCCCTGCCAGAACTCGGCGGGTGCTTCGATAATGCCACCGCCGCCCTGAATGGTTTCAAGGCAGACAATGCCGATCTGTGGGTCGCCTTCCAGTGCATGACGGATGGCATCGAGATCGCCAAAGGGTACTTTTGTAACGTCTTCGACCAGTTTGAATTCGGATTGGTAAAGCGTTGAGTCCGTGATCGACAACACGCCTTTGGTTTTTCCGTGGAAAGCGTTTTGCGCATAAAGAACCTTGGCCCGCTTTGGGCCCTGGGCGCGTTCGGCAACCTTGATGGCTGCTTCCATTGCTTCGGAACCGGAGGAACCCAGAAACACCATGTCCAGATCGCCGGGCGCTATCTCTGCCAGGTTATGGGCGAGGGCGGCAGCGTATTGCGACAGAAACGCCATGGCGATTTCGTGTCGGTTCTCATCCTGAAATTTTTTGCGGGCGGCGAGAATACGCGGATGGTTGTGACCAAATGCAAGCGAACCAAAGCCGCCAAAGAAATCCAGAATTTTGCGACCGTTCTGATCGGTGTACCAGACACCCTCAGCCTTCTCGATCTTCACCTTGTGAAAGCCCAGAAGCTTCATGAAATGATACTGACCCGGATTGAGATGGTTCATGAACAGCTCGGTCATCTGATCCAGGTCCATCGCCTTGGCCTCTTCAACCGAGATCAGGTCAGGATGTGGAATGTCGTGTGCCACGGGCGATGCAGCCAGGGCAGCAGCCGCGTGGTTTTCCTGTTGAGGTTCAGGTTTCTTGCGTTTTTTCAACAACATTACAGTTTTCCTTAAGAGGCTGATTCAAGCGAGTAGACTTGAAGTCAGGCTGCCTTTTTCAGGCTATTGGTGTCGCTGGCTTTCTCGCCATCAATTTTCTGGCGATATTCGCGATAGGCCGCCACCAGCATATCATCATCGCTATACCGCGCCTGCCAGCCCAACTCCCGTTCAGCCTTTGAACAGTCGAGAAGGCACTCCTCGTCGGCAATCAGGTATTGTTCGGGATCCATGATTGGAAAGTTTATCAGATCAAGCAGATCGAGTGTTCGTTTGACAGCCCATCCCGGGGTTGGGATCAGGATTGACTTGCTTCCCGCTTCTTCAATGAGGCGCCCCAAAAGCTTGCGCACGGAGGGTGGGTTTTTTGAACCCAGATTGTAAGCCTCGTTTGGAAAACCGACCTTCCAGGCAAGATAGGCAGCATCTGCACAGTCGAAAACTGAAATGAACTGATAGGGGTTTTTTCCAGACCCGATCATGGGCACTGGGAGGTGATGGTCGACGAGCTTGAACAGTTTTTCCAAAATTCCCAAACGGCCGGGGCCGATGATGAGGCGGGGGCGGAAAAGGGAGATGTTGAACCCCTTCTCAGCGCGCCATTTGGCAGAAAGGTTTTCGGTTTCCAGCTTGCTCTCGCCATATTCGCCCAGGGGGTGAACCGGATGGTCTTCATACATGGGCACCGTTTTGGTGTGCCCGTAGATCATGTCGGTGGTGAAATGGACGAGATTGGTGGCACCGGCCTTTTCCATTGCTTCGAGGATGTTCAGCGTCCCGTAGTAGTTGACGGGCCAGAAAAAATCGTGCCGTTCGGCCCGTGTAACGATGGGCGACAGCATCTTGGCCGACAGGTTGTAGACTGCATCTTCCGCAGCGATATCAATTTTCCCGAAATCGGTTTTCTGGGTAACGTCCAGGTGCACCCACTCGCATTTTGCGTAATGCGCGCACGCGCCCTGGTTGATATCCGCCACGATCACGGTTTCACCTTCATTGGCAAGTTTCGCCGCCAGCACGCGGCCAACAAAACCATCACCGCCAAATAGAATATGCTTCATCAGACGCTTTCCTTCTTTGCTTCAGCCCCGGGGGAGGTTGCTGCTGTATTATTTTGACCTGGAGCGCTCTCCGCTGACCCACCTTGGGCAATCAGAACCGTGCCGATGCAAATCAGGGCAATTCCGGCCAGCCGCCATGGATTCAGATCTTCTGAAAACAGCAGCCAGGCCGTCACAGCAACGACCACATAGGCCAGGCTGAGAAACGGATAGGCAAACGAAAGTTCCACTTTGGAGAGGACATACAGGTGAGACGCCATGGAGATGACAAATGTGCACAGACCGGCAAAAACCCAGGGGTGAAACACCACCTTAAACAGCATCGTGATCAGGGACAGCGCCGTGGTGGGGCCGTCATTGCCAACGGGGCCGAGTGTAATCATGCCCTGTTTGAGCATGATCTGGGCGGCGGCATTGGTAAATACCGTAAACAGAATGAACGGCAGATAAGTCATGTGTTTTGTGTCCGGGCACTGGAAACAGGGGGCGTCTTACCGACCGGTGCGCGCGAGTCTATTTCAACTCCATGAAGGCTGGGTTTAGAGACTTGGTTAACCGTGTCGGGCTGGGAATAAAGAGGTGGTGCGCTTGATTTGACCGACGCGGTTACACGCCGCCAGAAATTCGACATCATTGATGGATCGCGCAGGGCTTCCAGATCCCGCCATTGCGGAAAGGCGCACTGAAAGGTCTGGGCGCTCATGCGCCCGTCCTTATAGGGATTGATGCGCCCACCGGCCTGCAGCGTTATTTCGTCGAGCTGTTGCAAAAGACGCAAGGTCTTTTCTCCCTTGTTGGGAAAGTCGAGTGTCAATGTGTATCCGGGCATTGGAAAGGAAAGCAGTCCCGGTGACGGCACGTTTCCAAAGCGTTTCAGAACCGTCAAAAATGAACCCTGCTGGGCGAGCTGACTGGCCCGAACGAGAGCCGCGATAGCGTCGTCTGCGGTGTTCAGGGGCAGGGCGCTTTGATGTTGAAACAATCCTCCCGGCCCATACAGCCTGTTCCAGTTTCCAATTGCATCCAGAGGAAAGAAAAACGGGTCTGGCTCTACGATGCCCGGCGTCGAACGGGCGGTACCGCGGTGGTAATAGAGTTTGTTGAACAGTTTGAGAGGCAGTCCGCTGACCAGGGGCACTGGCGGTGTGAACGGTACGCTCATCTTTGGCACGCCGTAATGGATGTATCGCTGCGAGTTGCAGTGAATACCTGATATCAGAATTCCCCGACCAGCCTGTTTGCCGGTTGCCAATGAATCGACCCAGGCGACGGAATATTCCGATCTTGATTCAGTTTCGCGCTCCAGCTCTTTGAATTCATTGAAAGATGTGAAACTGCGTTTGGTTTCCTGAACATGGTGTGAGGGCACTTTGAGAAGCCTGATTTCGGCCCATGTGATGAAACCTGTCAGCCCCATGC
Organism: uncultured Rhizobiaceae group bacterium; assembly: GCA_937930635.1. Lineage (GTDB taxonomy): Bacteria > Pseudomonadota > Alphaproteobacteria > Rhizobiales > Rhizobiaceae > Pseudahrensia. The sequence goes on along the minus strand of CALHCF010000007.1, from coordinate 280,518 downwards.
CCGCTATTGTTGCTTGAAACAGGCTGGTGTTCTCCGTTGAGGAGCATGTGATTTCCTCTCCTTCGCGAACCAGCCCAAATGCGTTGACATGACATCCAAACGTTCCTGCATGTCCATGGTTTTTGCCGTGGATGTCGTTGGCGATGGCGCCTGCAAGAGTAATAAATTTCGTGCCGGGAACCACGGGAGGGAACCAGCCAGTTGGTTCCAGGAACTGCAGTAAATCGCTGAACAGGATTCCAGATTGCGCGCGCAAAACACCCTTTTGAATGTCAAAATCCAGAATTTGGCTTCGATGGCGATTTTCAATCAGTGTTCCGCCGTCATTGTGACAGCTGTCACCGTAAGAACGGCCGTTGCCGAATGGAAGCTGGCTTTGCCCTGCCGTCAGGCTTTCTGAGTCCTGATAAGGTGAAATGGTGCGTTCCCGGTTGTCCAGGCGTCCCCAGCTGTTCGTGGTTCTGGCCTTTTCCATCCTCAAAAGGCCTGTGAACCGAGCAGAAGTGTCGCACCAGCTCCAATCATGATCTGGCTGCGCCAATCGGTCATCAAAAAGATTACAGGGTCATCCTGCACCTGTTTGCGGCGCGCCAGAATCCAGATGCGGAGGATCAGGTAAAGAACCAGTGGCAGAAGCAGCCAGATCGCTTCGGGGCGAGGGAAGTTTGTTGTGACCTCTGGCGATTCAATAAAGAGCGCGAGAACCACAATTGCTGCAAAACCCGAGGCAATGCCACTTTGTGCCAGTGTTTCCAGATCGCCGGGATGATAGCCCCGTCCGCCCGATTTCTTGCCTTCTTCCTGGCCTTCCTGCGTGTTGAGTTCAATGAAACGCTTTACCAGTGCGAGGCTGAGGAAGAAGAACAGGCAAAAAGCCAGCAGCCACGTGGAAACTCCCCCTTGTATGGCGGCTGATCCAGCCACAACCCGGATGGTGAAAAGCCCCGCCAGGGTGAGGACATCCACCAGAAGTTTGCGTTTGAGATAAAATGAATAGACGCAGGTGGTGGAGTAGTAGACCGCCAGAATAAGCGTGAAAAACTGTGGTAGGAGAGCCAGGCTCAGCGTAAAGGCCGCAACCAGAAAGATCGCTGAAACGATAAGAGCGCGTGATGCAGGAATTTTACCTGCCGCGATGGGCCTGTTGCGTTTTGAGGAGTGGTTACGGTCAACATCAATGTCAATGAGATCATTGAGCAGATAAACGCTGGATGCACAAAGGCTGAAAGTAAAGAATGCCATCCCTAACGGTATCAGCAGCGAAAAATCAAAGTGGCGAGCAGCCAGCAGAACCGGAACAAACAGCAAAAGGTTTTTGAGCCATTGGTGGATGCGAATGGCTTTTAACCAGACTTTCCACATCGGCATTTGTGCCGTGGGTTCTTCGAGGCGTTCAGCGTGTTCGTTTCCCAGATAGTTCAGGGCTGAGACTTCGTTGCCAACAATGATGGCGCGGTTGGCTCTGTCCCAAACGGGAATATCGGCGCGAGAATTGCCGACATAGTCAAAGCCATTCTCGCCAAACAAATGCACAAGACGTTCTGCCTTTTTTGCGTCCGACAAATTCGTGGTGTCGTCGCTGGCTTCAACGCTGTCGAAAAGTCCGACCCGCTCTGCCACCGCCTGTGCATAATCGCGATGCGATGCGGTGGCCAGAACAAGCTTGCGGCCCCTGACCTTTTCACTCAGCAGCCAATCCAGAAGCGTCTTGTTGTAGGGCAGGTTTTCGACGTTGGGTGCAACGCGACGTGCGATCTCGGCCTTGAGATTGGCCTTGCCTTTCAACAACCAGAAAGGGAGGTAAAAAATGTACAACAGGTCCAGGCGCAATAAGAGAAAGACAGCTTCGTGCAACATGTCGGTGCGCAGAAGCGTACCATCCATGTCAACGCAAAGCGGCGGCAGGGTTTCGCCGTCCTTCGACTCTTGCGGCTTTACTGCGATATCCATTGTGTCCCCAATGACGCAAATAGTCCCGTGAGCAAGATGTCCGGGGAAGCTTCAGATAGTGTTGAAAGCTCCAATTAAATACGGGTTTGGTTACCAGAAGGTTCTCGCATTGGTTGCGGTTGCATCGAAAGTGCCGTCGCGGCCATATTTGCCGATGTCGCAAACGGAGTGGTGGCGTCTGTTGCGCATAGGTTTATTGTTTTAGAAATTTGTTCCGGTGCTGTGCCTGGGCAATCAAGGCTTCTGGGGAATTGTACGATGGAAAACAAGGCGCGTGCGGTGGTTATCGGTGGCGGCGTGGTCGGTGTTTCGACGCTGTATCATCTGGCCAAAAAGGGATGGACCGATTCCATCCTGTTGGAGCGCAAAGAACTGACCTCCGGCTCCACCTGGCATGCGGCCGGCCTGCTTCCTTTGTTCAACATGTCCTATTCTGTTGGGCAGGTGCACAAATATTCCGTGCGGTTCTATCAGGAGCTTGCCGAAGAGACCGGGATGGATACGGGGTTTCGTCAGGTTTCCAATGTGCGGCTTGCTCGTTCGAAGGACCGTTGGGATGAGTATGAATATTACATGGGTGTTGCCGAAACCATCGGGATTGATGTTCGTGCGATCACGCCTGAGGAAATCAGGGAGAAATGGCCATACGTAAATACTGATGGGCTGCTGGGAGGTATTCAGCACCCCGATGACGGGTATATCCAGCCCGCCGACCTCACGCAGGCCTTGGCAAAGGCAGCCCGTGACCGCGGGGCAAAAATTCATCGAAACACCAGTGTCACCGGCATTCAGCAACAAACCAATGGCACGTGGCTGGTTGAGACGGATCAGGGCAACATTGAATGCGACCACGTCATTTCATGTTCGGGGAATTTTGCCCGCAAAACCGGTGCCTTGGTGGGACTGAACGTTCCTGTTATCCCGGTGCAGCACCAATATATCGTGACAGAGGCGCATCCGGAGATTCAGAAATTCCGTGCGGAGGGCGGCGCGGAGCTTTGTGTGCTGCGTGAAAGCGACAGTGCATGGTATATGCGTGAGGAAGCTGGCGGTCTGATCCTGGGGCCTTACGAGAAAGGCGCGCCGTGCTGCTATGTTGATGGTCCCGCTGATGACAGCGAGTATGAGCTTTTTCAGGAAGACCTTGAACGGTTGATGCCGCATATTGAGACGGCGGTGGAGCGGGTTCCCTATTTTGGAGAGGCCGGTATCAAGAAGGTCTATAATGGTGCCATCGCCTATACCCCGGATGGCAATCCCATAATCGGTCCGGCACCGGGTCTCAAGGGGTTCTGGCTCAATGAGGGTCATTCCTTTGGCATTACGGCTGCTGGAGGGGCAGGGTGGCAATTGGCTGAATGGATTGTCGATGGGGAGCCCACGATTGATATGATGGGTGTCGATCCGCGCCGCTATGGCGGGTATGCGACCGAAGGTTATCTGATTGAAAAGAATGAGGAGGCTTACGCAAATGTCTTCACGCTTCACTACCCCGACGAGGAGCGGCCAGCGGCGCGTCCCTTGAAGACCACACCGTCTTTTGAACGCCAAAAGGCACTTGGTGGCGTGTTTGGCAGTGTGTATGGCTGGGAGCGTGCCAACTGGTATGCGCCTGACGGTTATGAATTGCCACAGGAGGAACGTGGTGTTGGCGCCGATGTGCTGGTCAATGAAAATCATGCACCTGCGGACCACACCGGGCGCATACGGGAGAAGTGGTCGTTTCGCCGGTCCAACTATTTTGAGCATGTCGGCAATGAAGTTAAGGCTGTTACGCAGTCCTGTGGCCTGCTTGATATGTCGGCTTTTGCAAAATGCTGGATCAGTGGCCCGGGAGCGGAAGACTGGTTGAACCATATTTTTGCCAACCGGGTTCCTGCGAAAAATGGCCGTATCGCGCTTTGCCACGTCCTGACCCAACGAGGTGGTGTGAAAAGTGAATTTACAGTCTACCGCCAACCGTCCGGCTTCTATCTGGTTTCTGCTGGAGCCTACGAGACACACGACCATGATGTCTTGATGAGGTTGCTTCCCGACGACGGTTCGGTTCGCATGTCGCCCATGACGACACAATGGGGCGTTCTGGTTCTGGCTGGCCCCAATGCACGCAAAGTTCTGTCGAAACTGACAAAGGCGCCGCTCGATAACAAGAGTTTTCCCTGGCTCTCTGGCCAGCAGATTTCCGTTGGCACAGCCAACGCTCATGCCATTCGTGTGAATTTTGTTGGTGAACTTGGTTGGGAACTTCATCACCCAATCGAGCAACAAAATACGATCTGGGACCTTGTGATGGAGGCGGGGGCCGAGTTTGGGATCAAACCCTTTGGCATTCGGGCAATGACAGCCATGGCAATCGAGAAATCCTATCGGCTAATCCCGCGTGAACTCTCAATTGAATATTCGGCTTATGAGTCGGCGCTCGACCGGTTTATTAAACTGGACAAGGACTTCATCGGTAAAGAGGCGCTGATGGAGCGCCATGCTGCAGGAGAAGAATGGAAGTTTGTCACATTGCAGGTTGAGGGGGTGACCGATGCCGATGCCCGCGGATCAGAGGCAATCTACAGGGCCGGCGACCTTGTGGGCCGCGCCACACATGGAGGCTTTGGTTACCGGATTGGCAAATCGCTGGCTCTGGCCATGGTCAAGCCGGGCAATGAGGCGATTGGTGAAATTCTCGATATCAAGATTCTTGGCAAACTCTACAAGGCGGTGGTGGTGGAAGAGAGTCCCTTTGACCCCGGCAATGACCGACTCCGTGCAGACGGGTGATCTTATTGTAAAGTCACCACTAATTCGACCTTCATGAATTGATAAGGTTCGAAACATAAATTCCCTGAAAATAACGGCCTTTCGCCCAAGGCTGATGGGAATTTGTATATGAGACCGAGCGAAGAAGACGCCGAGATCGCGCGCCTGACTAACGCAATCCGCAGTTTCATACTGCCGGACCCTATTCGTGACCAAGTCAAAAACGATGCGCTTGCCTGTGAAATCCGGGGGCAGCAAATCCATGACGTCAAGAAGATGACGCCGTTGACCTTGTTGGCCAACACCATCTGCATCTTTGTTGCCATCGCTGGTTTTTACGGAACAACAAACAGCTATCTGCTCTTTGGCTGGGCTGGTATGTCACTGAGTGTCATATTCGTGGCCTTTGCGGGAATTGGTTTTCGGTTTCGTGTTGATGACCCGATCAAGCCGCGCAGGAGTACCCGTCAGGTTATTATCAATGGCTCGATTATTGCCCTGATCTGGGCGACCTTTTTGCCGTTGTTTTTCAGAGACGCCACAGTGGCGCAGAAAGTGCTGCTCACCTGTATTGGTTCGGGGATGATTGGTGGTGGTACGCTTGCGTTAGCAATTATTCCTGCTGCAGCACGCGTTTATTGCGTGATAATCGGTATCGGTGCTTCGACTGCCATGCTGGTATCGGGCAATACGGTGATCCAGCTTTGTAGCGTCGCGCTGGCGGCCTACCTGGTTGCCTTGTCTCGTGCATCAGCAGATTGGGGTGCGGGGTTTGTGGGGCGCTTTGTTGACGCCTATCAGTTACAGGAACAAAGAGCTACAATCGGTGTGTTGCTGAAAGATTTTGAAGATTCTTCCAGTGACTGGATGTGGCAAACAGATCGGTTTGGAGCAATCATCGATCCGTCAGACCGTTTTTGTGAAAGCCTGGGCAAAAGCCGGGAAGAGCTTGTTGGGCGGCTATTGTTTGAGTTTGTGTCACTGCCTCAGGCCAAGGGCTCGAGTGAGTTGGTCAGCATGCCTCTTGCCAAGAAACTGATGATTGCCAATGTCATTCGCGACCATATCGTGCAGATTGACAGCAACCTTGGGCCGCGCTGGTGGACCGTGACAGGCAAGCCAACGACAGACGCAGATGGTGAATTCTCTGGATTTCGGGGCACCATGTCGGATGTGAACGATTCCAAGAATGCTCAGGACCGCCTCACGAACATGGCCCGGTATGATCAGATTACCGGTCTGGCGAACCGCAACCATTTTTACGAAAAACTGGATGCAGCCTGTTCCGACTTCAACAAGCAGATGGCGGATCAGAAAGTGGTTGACGAGGATTCCGCCGCGTTGTTTGCCTGTATGTATCTCGACCTCGACAACTTTAAAGCAGTCAATGACAGTCTTGGGCATTCGCTGGGGGATTCGCTCTTGCGTGAGATTGCCAGCCGACTTCAGTCCAGTTTGGGGACGGATGATACCATTGCCCGATTTGGCGGCGATGAATTTGCAATTCTTCATGTCTCGGGCAACACGAGTCAGGAGAGCGAAATTCTTGCCGAAGGATTGTTGGCCCAGTTGGACCGACCCTTCCTCATAAACGGACACACGGTTTCCCTCGGGGCAAGCGTTGGTGTGGCCTTTGCGCGGGAAGCGCCGGTGGAATCAGAAAGCCTTCTGCGTAATGCTGATTTAGCTCTCCACCGGGCCAAGGAGCAGGGTGGGCGCACTCATAAAGTATTTCGGCGTGGAATGGACAAGGCCCTTTTGGAGCGTCGCACGCTTGAGCTGGACCTGCGCAATGCTTTGCGCCTGAAACAGTTCGAATTGCACTATCAACCGCTTGCTGTTGTTTCTTCCGGCAAGGTTGAAAGCTATGAGGCCCTGCTTCGCTGGAACCACCCGACACGCGGTCAGTTGTTGCCGGACGTCTTTATCGAGTTGGCGGAAGAGACAGGGCTGATTACGGATATCGGGCACTGGGTGTTGAAAACCGCGTGCAGGGATGCCGCGTCCTGGAAGAAGCCGCATCGCGTTGCGGTCAATGTTTCTGCTAGACAGGTTATGAGCCAGCGCCTGCTTATGCAGGTTATGGAGATACTCAACGAGACAGGCCTGCCTCCTGAGCGGCTTGAACTTGAGGTCACTGAATCGGTTTTGATCGAAAATCCTGAACGGACACGTAAGCTGTTTGAAGAACTGAGAAAACTCGGCGTCATGATTGCGCTGGATGATTTTGGCACCGGTTACTCATCGCTCTCCTATCTGGTGCGTTTTCCGTTTGACAAGGTGAAGATCGACAAGAGCTTTATGCAGTCAGCGGAGAAATCCAAAGAAGATCTCTCGATTGTTCGCTCGATCCTCGGACTGGCCAGCAACCTGGGTATCAAGACCACTGCTGAGGGTATCGAAAGCGAGGAACAGCTCCAGATTACCCGGGACGAGGGGTGCGATGAAATGCAGGGCTATATTATTTCCAAGCCACTTCCGCTTGAAGATATTCCCGAACTAACCGGCAAAGCTGCTCCCGCAAAGTTGAAGTCAAACAAGGCTGCCTGACTAGCCAGCCCCTCGACAAAGGGGAACCCAGGGGACATCATTCCCCAATGCTGCGGATTGCAATATTGGTGATGGTGTCACTGCTGGTGTCGGGACCGGCGGCGGCTCAGCAGGATATTCCCGTTGATGTTGAGCTGGTTCTGGCGGTTGATGTGTCACGCTCCATGTCGCCCCGTGAATTGGAGATCCAGCGCCGCGGTTATGCTGAAGCACTTCGAAATGAAACCGTCATTCAGGCTATAAAGCGCGGTATCCATGGCCGTATCGCGCTGACCTATATCGAATGGGCTGAGAGTTCCGCACAACGGGTTGTGCAGCCATGGACCATCATCGAAAACCAGGCCGATGCGGAGCGGGTCGCCGCATTGCTGACGGCACGTTTTGATTCCGGCTTTCGCCGGACCTCCATATCAGGAGCCATCAGCTATAGCGTTGCGCAATTTGACGGCAATGGGTTTTCAGGTCTCAGACAGGTGGTTGATATCTCAGGCGATGGCCCCAACAACAGCGGCGAACCCGTCGTTCCGGCACGAGACAGGGCGCTTGAAAAGGGAGTTGTCATTAATGGTCTCCCGTTGATGACCAGAGAAGGTTTTGGTTTGCAGTTCAGCATCAACAACCTGGACGACTATTATCGCAATTGTGTCATTGGGGGACCAGCTTCATTTGTTATTCCTGTTCGCAAGTGGGATGAGTTTCCCGAGGCAGTACGTCGCAAACTTGTGCTGGAACTGTCGCAGGTACCGGAGCCTCCGTCGCTCGACAATGAGCCTGTTCAAAAGGCGTCCTTCCATGACAAACCCAATGAACCGCAGTCTGACTATGACTGTCTGATTGGCGAGAAAATCTGGGAGCAGATCCGGCGTCGCTGGTTTGACGAGACCCTGCCGTAGGGTTCAGTCACCATCTACAAGACGTTCAGCACGCTCTTGCTGAGGAGATCGCCCGTAGAGTTCCCTATAGCACTTTGAAAAATGTGACGCGGAAACAAAGCCGCACGCCACCGCAACTTCCACCACAGGCAGTGCTGATTGAAGCAAAAGGTGGCGCGCCCGGTCCAATCTTATCTCCAGATAATATCGTGCCGGGGACCGTCCCATATGCTGACGAAAAAGCCTTTCAATCTGTCGCCGTGACAGCCCGGCATGATCGGCAATCTCGATCAATGTAAGCGGCTCGGACAGATTGGCCTCCATCATTTCGATGATGGAAAGAATGCGAGCATTTTGAACCCCCAGACGGGCCCGCAGAGGCAGACGCTGACGGTCATGAGGTCCACGGACCCGATCAGTCAGGGCCTGTTCGCAGATGGCATTGATGAGGTTGTCATCATGATCTTCGGCTATCAGAGACAGCATCATGTCGAGCGCCGCAGTTCCCCCGGCGCAGGTATAGACATTGCCATCGACTTCAAAAAGATCGGCATAGACATCCGCTTTTGGAAAAGCCTCCTGGAAACCGGGAAGGTTTTCCCAATGAATGGCACAGCGCCGCCCGGCCAGCAGACCGGCCATGGCCAGAATGTGGGCGCCGGTGCAAAGGCCTGCAATAGAGACGCCCCGGTTATGTTCTTCTCTGATCCAGGCTTCGACCGATTTATTGTTGAATTTCTCGACATTCACACCCGAACACACAAAAACCATGGATGGACGGTCTTTGCCTCCCAGCATTTTCCTTTCATCGGCAAGGGAGGTGTTCACGCTGACGACGACACCATTTGAAGCGCATACCGGCTCTCCATCCAAGGTTGCCAACCGCCATCTGTAGCTTTGATATCCCAACATGCGGTTGGCCAGCCTCAGGGATTCAATTGCCGTCGCAAACGCAATCATGGAGAAGTCGGGAACCAGGAAGAATACGAAACTTCGGTCGACCAGGGAAAGATCGCTCCGAAGTGTCTGACCTGTTGGTGAGGTATCAGACTTGTGGGAATTTTCGCCCAACTGTTGCATCGATCAAGCTCCCCATTGACGTGCCTTGCGACAAACTAGCACAGATTTAGCCATGTCGCATAGAGGATAGAATAATCACAATTTGGGGATTTTGAACTTTGGACCGCTGACGGTTTCTTAACCATTGCCTTTCACCGGGTGGAAATCCTGTCGCAGTAGGGTGCCTGAAAATTTTTCCTCAAAAGGGCAAAGAATAATGGCAAATCCAAAGTCACAAGAGGTTGCGGCGCTCGAAATTACGGGTCTTGAAAAGACTTTTGACAGACCCGCTGTCGATGGATTGAACCTTCGGGTGCGGGGCGGCGAGTTTTATGCTCTGCTGGGTCCAAACGGTGCGGGGAAAACCACAACGCTGCGCATGGTTGCCGGATTGCTCGAACCCGATGCAGGCAGCATCAGTGTCTTTGGAACCGACGCACGGGCGGATCCGCTTGCGGCCAAGACCCAGGTTGCCTGGGTTTCGGACGAACCCATGATCTACGAGAAGCTGACGCCGCTGGAATATCTGGAATTTATTGCCGGTCTCTGGGGCATCGCCCCCGATGTCGCAGAGAAGCGTTCGCTTGAGTTGATCGACTGGCTGGCCCTGCAACCTCACGCGATGGAGCGCTGTGGTGGTTTTTCAAAGGGCATGAAGCAGAAAGTTGCGCTGGCCGGTGCTCTCGTTCACGAACCTCGCCTCATTATCCTTGACGAACCTTTGACGGGTCTTGATGCCGGTTCCGCCCGCCTGGTGAAAGACGTTCTTTTGTCCAGGGTCGCGGCGGGCACCACGATCATCATGACCACACATATTCTGGAAGTTGCAGAACGGATGGCCGAACGTATCGGCGTTATTGCCCAGGGTCGCCTTATTGCCGAAGGCACGTTTGAGGAATTGCAGGGGCGCACCACCAAGGAAGCTTCCACACTGGAGGAGGTTTTCCTTGATCTGGTGGAAGAGGACGACGCAACGATGATGCGGAGCCTTGCGGCATGAACATCGCTGCATCCAATACACTTCCATGGTTTGCTGCCCATGAGGGTCGTCTGATCTGGCGTGACTTCGTTTCTTTGATGACCGGAGGCAAACCACAACGAACGGCGCTTGTGGGAACCATTGTTCTTGCCATCATCGCGGGTATGCATGCCTTTGCTGCGTATCTGGTGCGCCCGGCGCTGGAAACCGGCATAGTTGCTGACAAGGCGACATTGCTGATGATATCCGGTGCTGTGGTCATGTTCATGTCGCTGATGTTCAGTCAGTCGATTGAATCGGTCACACGGGCCTATTATGCGCGATCAGACCTTGATCTGATCCTGTCATCACCGGCTCCATCTCATCGTCTTTTTGAGGTTCGCACCACCGTGCTTGCCTTGCAGACGATCATGCTGTCGGCGCTGATTGCTGCGCCACTCGTCAATGTTTTGATCTATTATGATGGCTGGCATTGGCTGAGTGCCTATGTTGTTTTGATTTCCATGGGCGGTGCCGCAACAGCCCTGGCGGTGTTGATGACGCTTGCACTTTTTCGCCTCGTTGGAACTGTCCGGACGCGTTTGATTGCGCAGATCGTTGCTGCGGTTGTTGGTGCGGGATTTGTTATTGCTTTGCAGGCCGTTGCCATCATCTTCGGTCAGGGTGTTTCACGCTTTAGCTTTTTCACCGCTTCGGATTCTGTGGCTGCGTCTCCCGATGTCTGGAGCCTTTGGTGGCTTCCAGCCAGAGCGATCATGGGTGAGGGCGACGCTCTTTTCATCGTGGCTCTCGCCAGTTCCGTTTTGCTTGCTGGTGTTGTCGGGTTTTCTGCCCGCCGGTTTGCACGCGACGTTCTGGCTACTGCCGGAATGGTGGAGCGCAAGGCTGCCGTAAAACCGTTTAAGGGTTTTGCGCGCCGCACCTCCATTCGCGCCGGTCTTCGGCGCAAAGAATGGGCGCTTCTCAAGCGTGATCCATGGCTCATGTCGCAATCCCTGCAGCAGATTCTCTATCTCGCGCCACCGGCACTGTTGCTTTGGATGAATTTTGGCAATGATTACGGCATCTTTCTCGTTGTTGTGCCGGTTATCGTTATGGCTGCGGGCCAGTTGGCTGGTGGACTGGCTTGGATCACGATCTCCGGCGAAGATGCGCATGAATTGATTGATACGGCACCGGTGCCGATGCGAACCATTCTTCTGGCGAAGATCGAGGCGGTTTTTGCCATCATTGGGGTTGTTCTGGCTCCTTTTGCGGTGGTTCTGGCGCTCTTTTCATTCTCTGTAGCTGCGTGGATGCTGCTTGGCGGAGCTTTGTCATCTGCCTCAGCGGTCATGATCCAGTTGTGGTTCCGCAGTCAGGCGAACCGCAGCCTGTTTCGCCGTCGGCAAGTCTCATCGCGTATTGCAACATTGTGCGAAGCGCTGGTGTCAATCCTGTGGGCCGCGGCGGCAGCGCTGGCGCTGGCAGGCAGCAATCTGGCACTGGTTCCTGTGATTGTTGTCGCTGTGGTTCTCTGCGTGGCGTGGTTTCTGAAACCGGTACGTGCCTGATTGAGATAGACGGCTATCCGCCCCGTCTGCGGCCGCCGCGTCGTCTGGGGCGGTCGCCTGCTTCTGCGCCTTCCGGTTCCTGTCTTTTTTGCGGCAGTTTTACCTGCATTTCCAGTCGCGGGAAGCGGTCAACCTTGTTGGGAAAAGCCATCGCATTGACGAAGTGCTCCTGAAACTTTGATTCAAGTGCTGTCTCTATCTTCTCGATTTTTCGAACAGTTTCCTCAATCTCGCGGCGGTGGTCGCGGTTGAGCAGTGCCATGCGAGCGCCGGTACCTGCGGCATTGCCGACAGCTTTGACGTTTTCTATCTCACAATCGGGAACGAGCCCCAGCACCAATGCATATTTGGGATCAATAAACGTTCCGAATGCGCCTGCCAGACTGATCTTGGAGACTTGTGGCATGTCCTGCTTTTCCATCAGCAGTTTGACGCCGGCATAAAGCGCCGCCTTGGCCATCTGAATGGCGCGAACATCGTTTTGTGTGACACGGATGTCCGGTCCATCAGGCGTTTCCCAAAGGCGGTAGGAGAATGTACGGCCATCTTCGAACACGCGCGTGTTTGTTGCCGCTTTTGACCGGTCAACAACCCCGTCTTCATCGATGATGCCTGCCAGAAACATTTCGGCCATGACCTCAATGATGCCTGAACCACAAATCCCGGTAATGCCGGTCGCGGCGGCGGCTTCTGAAAACCCTGGTTCATCCGACCATTGTTCAACACCGATAATGCGGATCTTGGGTTCCAGTGTTTGCGGATCAATGCGCACCCGTTCTATCGCGCCGGGGGCAGCCCGCTGGCCGCACGAAATTTCAGCACCCTCAAAGGCAGGTCCGGTTGGAGATGAACAGGCGAGGGTGCGGCCTTCTCTGCCCAGAACAATTTCTGCATTGGTCCCAACATCGACCAGCAGCGTCAGTTCCTGCTCCGTATGCGGGCTTTCTGACAGCGTGGCGGCAGCAGCATCAGCGCCAACGTGTCCGGCAATGCAGGGTATGATGTAGACCCGGGTTCCCTCATTCATATGAAGGTCAATCTCCGTGGCCCAGGTATGTACCGCCCCTGATACCGCCAGCGCAAAAGGCGCTCCGCCCAGTTCGGTCGGATCGATGCCCAGAAAAAGATGGTGCATGATGGGGTTGCCAACAAACACGCTGTCAAGAATGTCGGTCGGGTCAACGCCTGCTTCGGTGCACACCTGTTCGATCAGTCCGTTGACGGCGTTGCGGACAGCCTTGGTCATTGATGCCTGACCGTCCGGGTTCATCATCACGTAGGAGACCCGGCTCATGACGTCCTCGCCGAAGCGGATTTGCGGGTTGGATGTTCCGGCAGATGCAAGCGTTTGACCAGACAGCAAGGATGAGAGGTGCATGGCAATGGTGGTAGAACCGATATCGCATGCAATGCCATAGGCTTCGTTTTTCAGGCCGGGAGAAAGTGCAATCAGGGTAGGGCGGGATGTCTTCAGGTCACGGTGAATGGCGGCTGTAACGGCCCATTTTCCATCCCGCAATATCTGCTGAACCTGTGGCAGGATGTGTTGTGAGACAAGCAGATCACTATAACCCCAGTCCTTTTCGATCATCAGTTTGAGACGGTCGAGATCGCCCAGTGGTTTATGCATGTCGGGTTCATCGACCTCGACATAGCACATCTGGATCGCGGGATTGCGTGTTATGATCCGCGTATCGACGGCTTTGCGGATAGTTTGCTGGTTGATCACCGTATCCGCCGGAATATCGACAACAAGCGGCCCCTGAATGGTGGTTGAACAGGAAAGGCGACGGCCATCTTTCAACGGGCCGCGCTTGTCTGTGTAGCGGGTCTCTTTTGCAGACCAGCCGGATGCGTTTTCTTCAAGCGATTCAATGCCGTGTTTGGCAAACTTGCCAAACTGAGTCTCCACCTGACAACGTCCGCAAATCCCGCGTCCGCCGCACACGGATTCGATATAGACCCCAAGCTCGCGTGCCGCATCAAGGATCGGTGTGCCAACCGGGAAGTGACCACGTTTGCCGCTCGGCGTGAAGATGATGAGGGGGTCCATACCGTTTTTCATGGGAACATCCGGGGCCATTGCGGAACCCGTTCTTGTTGATTGCAAGCTGGCGTATGGCGCCCGACTGGCCACTTCATTGGGTTGCTTATCATCGGATTTGAACTGTCAGCTCTTCTAACCACCTGTTCGCGCCGCTCTGCCGCCGCGTCGCCGGCCTCCGCTCGTGGCCGGAGCCGCGGTTACCGCCGATGCACCTGCGGCTGCTGGTGTGTGGTCACGATAGTTCATGATCCATTCCTGACAATCCTGATCATTGCCCGACAAGACATTGGCGGCATGGACCATTTCCATTTCCTGGGGTCGGCAGGGGTTCATGATGGCGGAGGTCATGCCGGAAGCGATGCACATCGGGATAAAAGCCGCATTCACCCCGTGGCGGTGCGGCAGACCGAAGGAAATGTTGGAAAGGCCGCAGGTTGTGTTCACACCCAGTTCTTCCCGCAGACGCCGAACAAGGGCAAAAACCTGCTGACCTGCGCCACCCATGGCCCCAATGGGCATGACGAGCGGGTCGACGACAATATCATGAGCCGGAATGCCAAAATCAGCAGCCCGCTCAACGATTTTCTTGGCGACAGCAAAACGGACATTGGGATCTTCGGATATGCCCGTTTCATCATTGGATATGGCAACAACGGGTACGTCATATTTCTTTATGAGTGGGAGAATGGCTTCGAGCTTTTCTTCTTCACCAGTCACAGAATTGACGAGCGGACGCCCTTTGGCGACCTGCAATCCGGCTTCGATCGCGGCGGTTACTGACGAATCGATCGACAAGGGTACGTCCACAAGCTCCTGAACCATTTCCAGGGTTTGAACGAGCAGGGGCGGTTCAGTCTCATTCGGGTTTACGGCGGTAACCCCGGCGTTCACGTCCAGCATGGTGGCACCGGCAGCGACTTGCGCTACCGCATCGGCCTTGACGGTCTCGAAATTCCCGGCCTGCATTTCTGCAGCCAGCTTTTTGCGGCCCGTGGGATTAATGCGTTCGCCAATGACGCAGAATTTCTGGTCAAAGCCGATAATTGCTTCTTTTGTTGCCGATGCGACAAGGGTTCTGGTCACAGGTAAAAATCTCCGGGTGAGGCCAATTAAACGGCTTTGCTGATATGACTATCTTCGCCAACAGCGGGTTCAGTTATACCAAAAACGACACGAATCGTGCGCGTTTGGACGTTTGGTGGTTCAGATAACATCAGTTGATGAAATTGCATAAAGAAATCTTTATATCAATCTTGCGCATTATAAAATTTGTATGTATGGTGGTTTTGCGACGTTGCTTGTCGCATTCGATTCTGATGTAAAAACGCCGTTTTTGGCTCGTTTTATAGGGTTTGAAATATGTCCTCTGCCTCTTATTCCGTTTTCAAGTCCGGTCAGCCGGAGATCAGTCTGGAATATTTTCCGCCACGCGGTTTGTCGGCAGAACGGGGTTTGATGACAGGAGCGCACGCATTGCGTCGCTTTGCTCCGTCTTTTCAGACCGTGACTTTTGGTGCCGGTGGTTCGGCCACCGAAGGAAGCATGGACTGGTCGACACGGCTACAGGCTCTCAATGAGGTTCCCACTGCAAGCCATCTGGCACTCTGTCACTTTGATCGGGACGGGTTTTTGACCTTTGCCAAAGAACTATGGAACGCCGGTATCGAGCGTCTGGTTGTGCTGCGCGGTGATGTTGGCGAAGGGCAGGGTGATGGCCTGGCCGGTTTCGCGTCAGTTGCTGAAGCCATCGCCGCGCTAAAGAAACTGTATCCATTTGATATTTCGGTTTCCGCTTATCCGGAAGTCCACCCCAGGGCGCCGTCATTTGACAGCGATCTAGAGGTGCTTCTGGAAAAACAGGCCGCGGGTGCGGACCGTGCGATCACACAGTATTTTTTCGATAATGAGGATTATTACCGGTTCGTGGACAAGGCCCGTGAAGCCGGTGTTCGCATACCGCTCGTGCCCGGCATCATCCCGATCTCGAATTTTGAAAAGATCAAAGAATTTTCAAGGAATTGCGGAGCATCGGTTCCCGAGCATTTTGAGGCTCTTTATCAGGCCGCTGGCGATGATAAAGCGTGTCATACAGATGTTTCGCGCCGCATTGTTGAAGACCAGGTCCGTGATCTGGCACGCAATGGCGTCGATGGAATACACATCTACACGCTCAACCGCACTGATCTGACTGCAGATGCCATTCGTGCATTTGAGGCGGAATTTGAAGGGCAGCCCAAAGAAGCAGATTTTAAACCGGCTCTGGCGAGCTAAATCAACCAAAAACCAATACCTACAAGTCAGGCAAGCGCATGTTCGTTTGGTGCTGGCGCATGGACAAAGCTGCCCCGCGCGGTCAGCCAGTCGGCGGAGGATTGAAGGCCGCCAAAGGGAAAAACATGCAATTGCTGAATATTGCCACGGCCTTCCAGCCAGGCATTCTCGATAGGTGATACCACTTCTTCGGGGGAATGCTTGGTGGCGAGTTGCGCAATCGCTCCCGTGCGTTTTTTGAAGAAATTCAGTGAATTTCCGACACCGCAGAGGGCTGCATATTTGATCAGCGTGGTAATTTTTGCCGGACCGGCAACGCCAAGGTGGATTGGAACGTCTATGCCAGCGTCAACCACATCCTCGGCCCATTGGACGAAGCGCGGACCGTCAAAACCGAACTGAGTCACGATCCGGAATTCCGCATCCATCAGTTCGCCAAAGGCGATTTTTTCTTTCAGAACGGCCATGACATCGCGCCCCTCATAGGCTTCGTTGCCCTCGGGGTGTCCGCCAATGCCGACATGGGTGATGCCGTGTTTGTCGATCAGCCCGGTCTTGAGAATATCAAGGCTTTGGGAGTAGGGGCCCATCTGATCGTCTGCTTCACCGGCAATAACAAGGATGTCGTGCACTCCCCCCTCGTTCACCAGACCGGCAAGGCGGGCGTTTAGGGCCGTTTCACTTTCAATGCGGCGGGCAGGGATATGAGGAACGGGGCTGTAACCCATCTGCGACACTAAGCTTGCGGCTTTGATGATGTCTGCGACCGGATCAATGCCGACATCCGTGATGTAGACCCTCGTGCCCCTTGGCAACATATCTGCTGTCAGTTTGGAATCGTGTACATGTTTGGCAGAGACTTCTATGGACACCGCAATTTTTGATAGTCCCGTCATGAGTTCCAGCCCCCATTCTTGACCAGCGCGACAAGACGCTCCTTGTCGTATTCACTTTCCAAGGCGGTTGCGGCAGCGGTGGCTTCTGCTTCCAGATCGTCGCCCACGTTTACGGGATCACCGCGCCGCCATTCCGCCAGATAATCGTCTGTCTCGGCCGCTCCCGTGCGCATGGCAGCCATATCAATGGCCTCTGTGAACCGTAAAGACAGTTCACGCTTGGCCTGATTGCGACGCCCGGCTTTCACCATGACCTGCGCCGGAATGTCCCGCCAATAAACGATCTGTAACTGAGCCATGGACAGGATCCCTTGTTTCACGGTTCCATTTGCGCATTGAAATGCGGAATTTCCAGTGCAAGGACGACCTCAACCGATAGCAAAAGCGACTCTAGCATGAATTTTGCGTGTCTTTGTGGTTCAGATCGAGCAGGGCAGATGTCAGATCGCCATAGCCGGTTTCGCGGCGTTCATATGCAAGACCCAGAAACTGCGCTGCCTCCTGTGCCTTGATATCAAGCTCAGGGTCGGGTTTTTGCACCAGATAGACCAGCTTTTTATAATGCCCAAACATCATCTCGACCAGTTCGGGATGCTTGTCCAGTTTCAAAGGATCAATCATGAAAGCCCTGAACTGGCGCGCCAGAAAGTCTGTCAAAAAGAACGTGTAGATGTCGTCTTCGTCACGGGTGGCAAAGGCCTCATTACCCCAGAAAAATGAATAGCAGTGAGGCCCCTCTATTCGGGAAACCCCAAAACGGTCGCAGACCTTGTCGAGGAGCCCACCCGTGCCGCAATCGGCATAAGCCACGAAAATGCGATCGAAACCGTCATTCTGCGCCTGAATTATTGCCTTTTCGACAGCATCGGGAATGTCTTTTGGATGGTTGTGCAGGATGGCAGGCAGGCATGCGAGATCGATGTGGCTCAGGCCATTGAACTGGGTTATGGCAATGATTTCACGAGCCAGCGCACCACAGGCGATCACCCGTACTTTCGTCGCGTTTATGTTTTGCTCAGACATCCGTTTGGCGAAGTTTGGTTGCGGTGCCATAGCATACGGTTTCTGCTGCTCCGCGCATGACGATTGAGGTTGTGAAGCGCATTTCCTCGATCATCCGCCAGAGAACATAAACGACACCGGCAAGAAGCAGCAGAGCGAGGATGCCGGCAGGCCAAAAAGCAACAAAGGCGCTGGCGACTCTTGCGAAGTAAAGGACGAAAATACCAGTCGCCAGAAAAAGGAAGATGCGTTCCAGTGGCATTGGCGGTTTCCCCTTCAGCGTCAGGCAGAGGCCCTTTGGTTGTGCTTGCGGGCCATGAATTCCTTGGCTGTTTCGACAGCGACTGCGGCATCGCGGCAATAGGCGTCTGCGCCGATTGCTTCGCCGAACTCCTCGTTGAGCGGTGCACCGCCGACCAGCACGATGAAATCGTCGCGAATTCCTTTTTCTTTCAACGTGTCGATCACAACCTTCATATACGGCATGGTGGTGGTCAGCAGCGCTGACATGCCGACAATGTCCGGCTCATGTTCCTCGATGGCCTCAAGGTAGTTTTCGACGGGGTTATTGATGCCAATGTTGATGACCTCAAATCCGGCACCTTCCATCATCATGGCAACCAGGTTCTTGCCGATGTCGTGAATGTCGCCCTTGACCGTTCCGATAACCATTTTGCCGACTTTGGGCGCGCCGGTTTCGGCCAGCAGGGGGCGCAGGATGGCCATTCCCGTCTTCATAGCGTTGGCGGACAAAAGCACTTCGGGCACAAACAGAATCCCGTCGCGAAAATCCTCGCCAACGATGCGCATGCCTTCCACCAATGCTTCGGTCAAAACCTTGTATGGTGCCCAACCCCGCTCAAGCAGAATATTGGTGCCTTCCTCGATTTCTTCCTTCAAACCGTCGTAAAGGTCGTCATGCATCTGAAGCACGAGTTCTTCGTTGCTGAGTTCAGACAGGATGATTTCTTCTTCATCGGACATGCGGTTGATTCCCTGGCAAGATACGGCGGCAATTATTTGTCAGACTATCTTTGACTATTAAACCTGAATGCTTCCTAAAGCGACTCTGGAAATGACGATTGCGACGTCCTGCAGGGCTATAGCCACTGGATGGGGGATCATCTCACTATCGCTATTGCGACAGTGAGATGACGTTGGTGGGCATTTGTTCCAAAGCACGTGTTGGGAAAACGGTGTTCAGGAAGCCTTCTGCTTGTGCGTGCTGCATATGCACCGCCTGGAAGGCATGATCGTGGAGCAGTGTGATGAGTGAACAATCAGGCTCAAGGCGCGGACGGGGCGGCGGCGGTGCAGCCGCGAGACGAGCAGCGCGAACCGGCGGCAAGGCCGAGCAACTCCCCTATATCCGTCGCAAGATCGGGGAATTTGAAATTCTCGATGAAGAAGCAATGGCGATTATTGAAACCAATGCTGACACCATCCTTGAGGAAGTTGGAGTTGAATTCCGGGACGACGCCGAAGCTATCGACATGTGGAGGGATGCGGGGGCCGATATACAGGGTGAGCGGGTACATTTTCCCAAAGGTCTTTGCCGTGAGTTGATGAAAACGGCACCGTCAACCTTCACCCAACACGCGCGCAACGCCGAACGCAGTGTGGAAATTGGCGGTAAGAACACGGTTTTTGCACCAGTCTATGGCCCTCCCTTTGTTCGTGATCTGGAGGGGGAGAGGCGC
This sequence comes from uncultured Rhizobiaceae group bacterium, assembly GCA_937930635.1. Taxonomy (GTDB): domain Bacteria; phylum Pseudomonadota; class Alphaproteobacteria; order Rhizobiales; family Rhizobiaceae; genus Pseudahrensia. Next base: position 260,888 of record CALHCF010000007.1, on the reverse strand, counting down.
TATGCCACGATGGAGGACTTCCGCAATTTCGTGAAGATGGCTTACATGGCACCCGCCATGCACCATTCCGGCGGCACTGTTTGCGAGCCGGTCGATGTGGCTGTTAACAAGCGTCATCTGGACATGGTCCACGCTCACATGACGTTATCGGATAAACCTTATATGGGGTCCGTAACGGCACCGGACCGTGCTGCTGATACTGTCGAGATGTCGAAAATCCTCTTTGGCGAGGATTTTGTCGACAATAACTGTGTTGTCACCTCGCTCATCAATATCAATTCGCCCATGGTGATGGATGACACCATGTTGGGTGCGCTGAAAATATATGCGCGAGCCGGTCAGGCGACGATCATTTCACCGTTTATTGTGGGAGGGGCCATGTCGCCTGTAACGGTGGCTGGTACGTTGACACAGGTGCTGGCTGAAGCTCAGGCGGCCATTGCATTTTCACAACTCTGTCGCCCCGGTGCGCCCGTAATTTTCGGGACTTTCGCAACGTCCATTTCCATGCAGTCGGGAGCCCCGGCGTTTGGAACGCCAGAACCGGCGCAGGTTTTGTACGGCGCGGCTCAGTTTGCACGCAAGTTTAATTTGCCGTTCCGCTCTGGCGGCTCGTTAACCGGATCGAAGATCGAGGATGCGCAATCCGCCTACGAAAGCGCGCACACGATCGGGCCCGCTTTGCTGGGCGGGGTGAATTTTGTCCTGCATGCGGCTGGCTGGCTGGAAGGGGGGCTGGTCAGTTCCTATGAGAAGTTTGTCATGGACTGTGACCAGCTCGCTGCGCAGCAAAAGATGGCCGCGGGGGTTGATGTTTCAGAGCATGGTCAGGCGATGGATGCCATTCGTGAGGTAGGGCCGGGAAGCCACTATCTTGGCTGCGACCACACGCAGGCCAATTTTCAGACAGCTTTTTTCCGTTCAACCATCGCCGACAACAATTCTTTCGAGCAGTGGCAGGCGGAGGGTGAAAAATCCGCACCGCAACGGGCAAATGAACAGGCCCGGAAATGGATTGCCGAACATGAAGCGCCGCCAATGGATCCGGCAATCCGCGAGGCACTGGATGAATATGTGGCGAGAAAAAAAGAATCCATGCCCGACGCTTTCACCTGAACACGCGAGGTCAGGGCGCCACATTGCAGGGAAGTTCGGGGTCGTGAAGCTGTCGCGGACCTTATTCAACACGAGGTCTGGCGATCTGCTGTTAAGGGATAACCAAGCTCGCGAAATGTGCCTTAATATCTGCGTTCCCCACCAAAAATCTCGCTTTTTTAGAAAAATCCTGTTGTGACCCAAGAAAACCAATTCGGTTTCGTCTAATCAGTGATGATGAATGAAAGCACGAGCGATGGGGCATTGGTCGCGCGCGCGGTCGAGGGAGACCGGGCGGCCTTTGCTGCGCTTGTTTCACGTCACTACGAGACGATGTTTCGTGTTGCGTGGAAGAGCTGTGGCAATCGCGAAGATGCGGAAGATATTGCTCAGGATGTCTGTATCCTGCTGGGCAAGTCGATCCACAGTTTCGCTGGTAATTCCGGGTTTTCGACCTGGTTATACCGGGTTGTGTTGAACGCCACGCGTGATCATCAGCGCAAGCTGGCCTCCGAGGTGCGAAAGCGTGACAGCTGGGCCGCTGAGCCGACGCGCCAGGATTTTCAGCCTGCCAATGATGAGCCGGAGCAGGACAGGGCAAGTGAGATGTGGAATGCGGTGCGCCAGTTGCCGCCCAAACAACGCGATACATTGCTTCTGGTCTTCGGCGAAGGGGTATCCCATGCGCAGGCGGCCCAGGTGATGGATTGCGCGGAAGGGACCATCGCTTCCAACATTCACGATGCGAAGAAACGCTTGAAAGATCTGATGAGACTCGAAACCTCAATTGTGAGGGAAGCGAGGGCACAATGAACGATGATGATTTGAAAATTCTTGGCAAAGCCGTGCCGCCACCTGTTCGTGAAGGAGCGCGTGACGCTGCGGTTTTTGCGGCGATGGGTGCTTTTGACGAGGCGCAAGCAAAAAAAGAATCCAGCGCAACCCAAGAAAACGGATCCACAGAACGTCCTACCTCCATAACCAACTCATTATGGAGAACGATCATGACATCTGTGTTTGAACCAATCTGGAACATGAAACCCGCCACAATGGCCGCTGTGAGCGGCGTTGTAATGGTGCCTCTGGCCGGTGTTGCCGTGTGGAACATCTATGGCGATGTTGCAGTGACCGAGCCTGCTGCGGTTACCCAGTCGGCCAAGCGGGTCCCGGCAAATGAGGTTTTGTCAGATGCTGAGCGGTCAATTGGTGCGCTGGTATCTCCCAAACCATTAAAGCCGGAAGCTGAAGCACCTGTGTCTGTATCCCCCCGCAAACAAGCCCAGCGATTGCAGGAAACTCAGGGAGTCAGGGTTCAGCAATCATTTTCGCGCAAGGAAAAAAGGCATGCGCAGTCGGTTGTCAAAGATACGGGATCGGCATTATTGATTGCGCCTGCACTGCCGCAGAAGAGCGAAGAGCGTTACACGGAATTTGAAAGCAACGCTGTCAAAAGCGTGGCCCAACAGCCAGTGTCCACTTTCTCCATCGATGTGGATACCGCCTCTTATTCGCGTGTCCGGCGTGCATTGCTGAATGGCAATCTGCCTCCAAAGGACATGGTTCGTGTGGAAGAAATGATCAATTATTTCAACTACGCCTATCCGCTTCCTGAAGATAAGACACAGCCCTTCAAGCCGAGCATAACCATTATGCCGACACCCTGGAACGAGCACACGAACCTGCTCCATATCGGCATCAAAGGTTATGATGTTGCCCCGGTGGAGCGGCCGAAAGCCAATCTGGTTTTCCTCCTTGATGTTTCTGGGTCGATGAACGCACCGGACAAATTGCCTCTGCTGGTCAAGTCCTTCCGGCTGTTGCTTCAAAAGCTGAACCCCGAGGATACCGTGTCGATTGTAACCTATGCGGGGCGGGCGGCGACGGTGTTGGAACCAACTCCGGTTTCAAGTCAGAACAAGATTTTTGATGCGCTTGGCTCCCTTTCTGCCGGTGGTTCGACAGGCGGTGCTCAGGGCATTGAACGTGCCTATCAGCTGGCGCAGAAATCCTTTGTCAAAGGCGGGGTGAACCGCGTGATGCTGGCAACTGATGGTGATTTCAATGTCGGTATTTCTGACCCCAGACATCTCAAGGATTTCATTGCCGAAAAACGCAAGAGCGGCATCTTCCTGTCCGTTTTTGGATTTGGTCGCGGTAACTACAATGATGCCTTGATGCAGTCGTTGGCTCAGAATGGCAACGGAACCGCTGCCTATATCGACACGCTCGCCGAAGCGCAGAAAACACTGGTCGAAGAAGCGGGAGCAACTCTGTTTCCTATCGCGACTGATGTTAAGATCCAGATGGAGTTCAACCCTGCAAAGATCGCTGAGTACCGTCTGGTTGGTTATGAGACCCGGGCACTGAAGCAAGAGGATTTCAACAACGACAAGGTTGATGCCGGTGATATCGGTTCAGGACACAGCGTTACGGCGATTTATGAAGTGACGCCGGTGGGCAGCCCTGCGGTGTTGAATGAGCCTCTGCGCTACGGTGAGAAAAAGCCCGCGACGGTTGCCAAGCCTTCTGATGAACTCGGGTTTTTGAAAATGCGCTACAAACTTCCCGGCGAAAGCAAAAGCAAGTTGTTGACGACAGCCATTAATCCCGCCCCAAAGCAGCAGACCGTGTCGGTTGATGTGAACTTCGCGACAGCTGTTGCAGCGTTTGGACAGAAACTGCGTAGCAACACAGCCACCGACGCGATGAGCTATGCTGATATCGCGGCACTGGCCACAGCCGCCAGAGGTGAGGACAAGTTCGGTTATCGCAGCGCGTTTGTTCAGCTTGTTCGTATGGCCGGATCATTGGCGCAGTCGACGCGAACCCCGAATAAATGATCGATTATCATGGGTCACAATGCTCACAAACTGGAGAGAGAGGCGCAGGCATTGCTTGCGCCTTTCGGCCTTGTTGCTTTCGGTTGGTTTACAACGGCAGAAGGAAAGCCTGCCTTGCTCCTTGGCAATGTCGGGTCCAGTCTTTGGCCCGCGTTTTCAAAATCGCCGTTCTTTGAAGACGAGATGCCAGACCCTATGAACCGCTGGACTGAAAGTGTGGTGGGGGAGGCCGCCTCCAAACTGGGTGCACAGGCACGTTATCCGTTCGGCGAGACGGTCTGGCCTTTTCAGCGATGGGCGAAAGCGGCGACGCGAATGCAACAATCACCGATAGGCCTGCTGATCCATCCAAAATTCGGCCTTTGGTGCGCTTTCAGGGCGGTGCTGGTCTTTGATGAAGCGTTTGCCGTTCCGGCACCAAAGGAAGCAGCCCATCCCTGCAACGATTGCGCCGACAAACCCTGCCTCAAAACATGCCCGGTGGAGGCGTTTGCTGTCGGTGCATATGACGTCGCGGCTTGCCGCACTCATATTTCATCCAGTGATGGGGAAATTTGCAAAACCGGTGGTTGCAGGGCGAGGCTGTCCTGTCCGGTGGGCCGGGACAATGCCTATCTGGAAGCCCAGCAGGCGTTTCATATGGCAGCTTTTCTGTAAGGCTCGACCTTAGCGCTGGCGGCCCCTGCGCCGCGGTCTTGTGGCCCCGGCAGTGGTTTCAGACTGCTTTGAAATCTCGTTGACCAGCGCACCGGTGGCCGCAACCACCTCGTCGAGCGCGGGGCGGGGGCGCTTGACGTGGCTGTCAATCGCATGCCGCATGGCGACAAGGTGATCGGGTGATGTGCCGCAGCAGCCACCAATAATCGTCGCGCCGGAATCGATGGCCATCCTCACATAGTCGGCCATGAGTTCGGGAGTTCCGGTATAGATAACCTCGTCGCCCTTGATCTTCGGGACGCCGCAATTTGCTTTTGCGATGACTGCGATGTGACCTTCCGCTGAGGTTTCGCTTTTTTCCGTCATGTCGAGAATGGAGAAGAGAAGGTCAGTCGCACCGACACCGCAATTTGCCCCAACGGCTGTCGGTGCGGGCGACATTCCCCTGGCGATTTCCTCAAGCGCACCGGGAGCAATGCCCATCATGGTGCGCCCTGCCGTATCGAAGCTGGCAGTGAAAACATATTCCAGTCCTGTCGAGCGGGCCGCTTCGGCTGCAGCCTCAATCTCTTCCCTGGCAGACATGGTTTCGATCCATAAAACGTCTGCACCACCTTCCTTAAGGCCCTGCATCTGTTCGCTGAAACTCTCGACCGCCTGTTCGTAGGTCAGTTCTCCCAGAGGCTCAAACAACTCGCCCGTTGGTCCAACCGATCCGGCAACAAGAACCGTGCGGGAAGCACGGTTGGCGACACTGCGAGCAATTTTTGCAGCCTTGCAGTTCAATTCATGGGCACGGTTTTGTGCGTTGTGCAGCTTGAGGCGGTTGCGATTGCCGCCAAACGTATTGGTCAGGATAATGTCAGAACCAGCATCCACGAAACTCTGGTGCAGCGCGATAACCTTGCCCGGCTCGTCTTCATTCCACAGTTCAGGTGCGTCGCCCGATTGCAGACCCATGTTGAAGAAATTTGTACCCGTAGCGCCATCCGCCATGAGTACGCCTTTTTCTTTCAAGAGGGCAGAGAGCTTTCCATTAGCAGATGCCATTATCTTGTTATCCAAAATGCAATATAACAAAATCTTTATATGAAAATTGAATCTGATGCAACCGTCTGGCCCTATCCAATTGAGGATAGGTGGTGTGGGCGATGCGGCGCGATTGTGCTTAAAGATCGGTTATGATCGCTTCGATGCCCATGTATGACTGGCCGGAGATCCGTTTGGCGACGGATGCTTTTTGGGCCTGTTTGCGAATGCATTTGCGAGGACTGGGCCTTGAAACTCCCAACGAGCTTTTGCACGATGCTCAATATGCTGAGGCTGAGGCCCGGTGGCGGCAGTCTGATCTTCTGTTCAGTCAAACCTGCGGCTATCCGTTTGCGACGCAACTGATGGACAGCGTTCGGCTGATCGCCACTCCTGTCTATGATGTGGCGGGATGCAGCGGTCCTACCTATACCAGTGCCGTTCTCGTGCGTGCTGACGATCCGGCACATGGGCTGAAGGATGTTCGCAATGGCTGCTTTGCGTTCAACAGCCGCACATCATTGTCCGGGTATCGATGCCTGACCAGCTCGATTGGCGATCCGCAGGACTGGTTTGCACAAAGTTGCCAAAGTGGCGGCCATCGCCAGTCAGCGCTCATGGTCGCGCGTGGGGAAGCGGATTGTGCTGCCGTTGACGCAGTATGCTGGCATCTGTTTGGGCAGTTTGAACCGGAGGCGGCCGCGAAATTGCGGGTTCTGGAATGGACCAAACCTCTCCCGGCGCTTCCGTTCATCACACATCGCAGCCAATCTGACGAAACAGTCTCGCTGCTGCGCAAGGGGCTTTTGGCGGCGGTTGAGGGGTTTGACTGGGCCACTGTGCCGCAATTGCCGCGAATTAAGGCAGTCTGCTGCCTTGATGAAGCCGAATATTTACCACTTTCCTCGCTTTAAGATAACAGGCGGAACCCGCTGCAATTTCAAACGTTGTTGAAGGGAATTCGACTGCTTTTAAATATCAACCCCCCGGGATATATCATGACAAAGTCTATTTTTTCGAAATTTTCCGTTGCAGGCCTTGGTTTGCTTGGTTCTGTAATCTTCACACCCGTGTCGATGGCACAAAATGCCGGCATTGAGCTTGGCATCCTGCGCTGCACGGTCGAGGGCGGTGTTGGCCTGATTTTGGGGTCAGCCCGCGACATGGTCTGCAAGTTTGATCCGGCCAATTCGGATGTCAAGGAAACCTATGCAGGTCGGATCGCGAAGTTTGGCCTTGATATTGGCGTGACGGGTGAATCGTTTGTTCGCTGGGTTGTTGTTGCGGCGCAGGATGATGTCGTACGCCCCGGTGCTTTGGCCGGAACCTATGGTGGCGCCAGCGCGTCGGGATCGTTTGCTGCTGGTCTTGGTGCCAATGTTCTGGTGGGCGGGAGCGGCAAGTCCATCGCGCTGCAACCTGTCAGCGTTCAGGCACAAACCGGAGTTAACCTGGCCGTTGGCGTGTCGCGTCTGACATTGACCCTGGCGAAATAACACCAAGCCTTTTGATCTTGAGATATCGGGGTGAGTTGAGGCTTATCCCGATAGTCTTTCATCATACGGATAAGCCGAGAGTTTCTCGTATCCTGTCTGGGTGATCACGTACTGGTCTTCCAGTTTGACCCCTTCACCCCCGCCATGCCGCCCGACATAACTTTCGACGCAAATACACATTCCCGGTTCAAGGGCACCATCATAGCCGTGATGTTTGTAGTCGCAGGCATAGCGGATGGACGGATATTCATCGCAAAGCCCGACACCGTGATACAAAACCCCGTAGCGGGTGGGCATGCAGTCATCGGGTAATTGTTTTGAGTTCATCGACAATTCCCTGAATGTCACACCGGGGCCGAGCATCTGTTCATTTGCCAGCATTTGCTCCAGCGCGATCTGATAGAGGGCCTTCTGTTCCTGCGTTGGCTGGCCGTTTCCGGCGAGCCAGGAGCGTGAAATATCGCAGCAAAATCCGTAAGGGCCGATGAGGTCCGTGTCGAAGGACACCATATCACCGTCTTCGATCACCCGCGCCGAGGATTCCTGAAACCAGGGGTTTGTTCGGGGTCCGGAGGCGAGAAGACGGGTCTCGATCCATTCCCCGCCCCGCCGGATATTCTCGGCGTGCAGCACGGCCCACAGATCGTTCTCGCTCATGCCCGGCTTCAGGGCAGCTTCCATTTCCGCCATCGCCGCTTCACATGAAACAATGGCCCGGCGCATACACAAAAGTTCGTCTGCCGATTTGATCTTGCGGGCTTCCTCCATCATTTCCTCGCCATAGACGATTTCAATGCCTCTTTTTTCGAGGAAAGAGGTTGCATGGGAATCCAGCTGATCGAAGGCACACCGTGTGTTGCCACCCCCGTGTTCCGCAATCAGATCAGCCACGTCATTGGCCCAGTTTTCTGCAAATTCGAAAATCCGGTTCCCGGCTTCGAAGTAGAACCAGGCTGTGCAGCCGCGTATTTCATCCACCACGCCTGTATGGTCTGACAGGTGTTCGCAATTATGAAACTCAAACAGGATGACGGGACCATCGGTTGCTATAAACGCGCACCGGGCCGGGTTATGTGTGGTCCATAGCTGCATGTTGGTGCAGTCGGTGGCGTAGCGGATATTGAGCGGGTCATAGAGGTGAATGCCGGCAAGGTCATGGGCGCGCAACTGCTCCCTGATACGTTGCAGGCGATAGTGGCGCATGGCATCAAGATTAGGGTCGGGAATGCCGGCACGTTTCCATTCAGATTCAGCAAGTTCGCCGTAACCGATGAGATGTTGATTCATCGCTGCCGCCTTGGAGCGGGCATAGGCCTCAAGCGCCTCATACCCCGCGTCAGTGCCTGGATGTTCAGGCAGCGCCCATGGTTCGATTTTGCGTTTGTGGCGGCCAAACGGCGCATGAACGTTCATGGCTGCATCTCCTGTTGCTTGGCAGAAGTCTGCAGTTTTCCAAACGTTTCTGCTATCAAAAAGGCGTCATGCAGGTTGACGCGAATCCGGTTGAAGTCAGAACCGTTCCCCCATCACGCGAAACGACCAGAACGCCTCTTCGCTCTCGTAACGCCGCATGAACTCTGCCGGGCTGAACCCGGTGATGTCCTTGACCTGTCTGCCCATGTGGGATTGGTCGGCATAGCCAAGTTCGGCAGCAAGTCCAGCGGGATCAAACCGATTTTCTGCCCTTGCGATTCTGGCCTTTTTGAAGGTCTGCTCCCCCTTTGCAAACAAGTTGAGCGTGCGTCGTGAATGTCCGGTCCAGGATTTAAACCGCCGTTCAATCTGACGGGTGCTGCGGCCAACCCCCGACATTGCCGCGCGAACGCCCAAAGAGCGGGCCCAATCTGCGACTTGATTGCCGTAAACCGGTGCGTGAGGTCGGGCCTGTTGCCACAGAGGGGCCAGTTCCCTCTCCAGCAACTGAAAACCAGGTTTTGTATCACCGGTCCGGAAGACATCCTTTACCAACTGTAGCAATTCGCCCGTCAGCACATCTTCGATCGGGACGCTGCGGTTCAGATAGTCCGCGATGTTGATGCCTGTCAGTGCCGAAAAAGCGTCGGGGTAAAATGCGGCGACCATGGCGTTGACCTCCCCCTTGTTCCAGCTTGTCTGTGGCTGTTCATAGGGGCCGCTGAAACAGAGTTTTGGCAAAACCGGCGCTTTGGATGGGCAGTCCATCTGATTGCTGTTCTGCAGGTGGTGGAACGTTCCTTCGAAAAACCAGCTGATGCCGCACAAAGGGGATGATGCAAAGAAGTTGAACCGGTCATTGATGGCCAGATTGCAGCCCCGCGTGTCGCGAACAAAGGTGCCAAAGAGGCAATTTGCCAGAGAAGTTTGGGGCAGGAGCAGTCTGGCGATTGGTTTGCGGGGAGGTGTCGTTTCCATTCTATCGTGTCCGCTTGCGTCAATCTTAATGTAACGCCAGGTTCAACAGGTGGAAATGCCTTTCATGTCACTGGACACGCAATTTGATAAGCCGTTGGTCAGTTATGATGATCAGACCGTCAATTTTGGTACATTTTCAAACGAACTCGCCGATAGAGGGTTTATCGTCACCAACACCTCAAAGTTGATTGGATGGGCGCGAACCGGCTCCCTGCATCTGCTGAGTTTCGGTCTGGCCTGCTGCGCTGTTGAGATGATGCAGTTCATGACAGCGCGCTATGATTTCGAGCGGTTTGGCATGGTGCCGTCGGGTTCACCGCGCGGGTCAGATTTGATGATTGTTGCGGGAACACTAACCAACAAGATGGCTCCCGCACTGCGCAAGGTTTACGATCAGATGCCGGAACCCCGCTATGTGATCTCCATGGGATCCTGTGCAAACGGGGGCGGTTATTACCACTATTCTTATTCTGTGGTGCGGGGGTGTGACCGCATTGTGCCGGTTGATATTTACGTCCCGGGCTGTCCGCCAACCGCAGAAGCACTTCTTTATGGTGTTTTGCTTTTGCAAAAGAAAATCCGGCGCACCACAACGATTGAAAGATAGGTTCAAACTTTTGTGGGAGGTGGTGACATTGATATTGTTCCGTTCTAATGTCTCTTGGTTGTCCGGCTTGTTCCGGGCTGTCAGCGGGAGAGCGTGGATCAGGGTTCTGGTCCGCCGCCGAAGGTGAAAACACCCGTAATCTCTCAGGCAAAAGGACCGCTGGCAGTGGGTTTTTAAAACCCGATAACACTCTGGAAAGTCAGACCGGCAGGTCTGCGCCGAAGGTGTAAGCGTCTGTTTCATGCAGGCGCGAGTCTCTCAGGCCAAAGACAGAGGGGTCGTTGCAGGCACTTGCGCCTGCCGCGAACTCTTGTGTCTGGAGCCCTGGCGTGAAAACCACACCGTTACATTCCCTCCATTGTGATGCCGGTGCCAAAATGGGCGTGTTTTCCGGTTTTGACATGCCGTTGTTTTATCCGCTTGGGGTGATGAAAGAGCATCTGCACACCCGCGCCAGTGCGGGTTTGTTCGATATTTCGCACATGGTCCATATCGCAATTTTTGGAGAAAGCGCGGCAACGCTAGTGGAGAAGCTGTGCCCCTATCATGCCTCGCAGCAAAATGTCGGTACGGGCCGCTACACTTTCATGCTGAACCCTGATGGCGGGATAATTGATGACCTGATTGTCACCCGCCTGGCTGAAGACCGCTTTCTTATCGTTGCCAATGCGGGATGTGCCGAAAAAGACCTCGCCCATATCAGTGCCGTTTCAGCCGGATGGAAAGCCAAGGTTGTTGTTTTGCCACGCGGGTTTGTTGCGTTGCAGGGACCGCAGGCTGAAGCTGTACTGGCATCCCATTTTGACGTGGAGGACATGGCTTTCATGTCGGCAAAGGAGCCGCAGGAAGGCTGGCTTATCTCACGGTCTGGCTATACGGGCGAGGATGGTTTTGAGATCGCCATGCCTGTTGATGAATGTGCGGCATTTGCCAAGGCGCTTGTCGATGATGAACGGGTAGAATGGATTGGCCTGGGTGCGCGCGATTCCCTGCGCCTGGAAGCCGGACTGCCGCTCTACGGGCAGGATCTTGAAATGGATATCTCGCCCCATGAGGCGGGGCTGTTGTGGGCCATTCCAAAAGATATACGTACAGGCGGCAGCTATATCGGTGCCCAGCCATTAGCCGACGCCGTGGCTGAGGGGCGCAAAAGGATGCGTGTCGGTCTCCTACCGGAAGGTCGCCCAGTGCGCGGCGGCACGTCTCTCAAGAACGAAGCGGGGGAGACCATTGGCGAGGTGACGTCTGGTGGTTTTGGTCCCTCGCTTGACGCGCCTCTGGCGCTCGCTCTCGTGCAGGTTGATGCGGCTGATGATCCCATTTTCGCTGATATGCGCGGCAAGCTCATTCCCATGAAACGCACGAAGCTTCCCTTCGTGCCTCATACTTACAAACGCTGAAATACAGATAAATCCAAACCCGGGGAGGATAACCCAATGAGTAAAATCTATTACACCGACGAACATGAATGGCTGAAAGTGGAGGGTGATGTTGCCACAGTCGGCATTACCAATCACGCACAGGAACAATTGGGGGATCTGGTTTTTGTCGAACTCCCGCAAGTTGGCACGAAGCTGGAACAAGGGGACGACGGGATCGTCGTTGAGTCCGTAAAAGCAGCATCTGATGTCTATGCGCCGGCCTCAGGTGAGGTAACGGAGATCAACAGTGCGCTGGAGGCGGAAGCCGCTCTGGTCAATGCCAGTGCCGAGGGTGATGGCTGGCTCTACAAAATGAAATTGTCGAACCCGGATGAACTGAACGAGCTTCTGGATGCTGATGGGTATCAGAAGCTGATTGGCTGACTTTCAACCTGTTTCACGGCACTGCCTGACTTGAATATCCAAGGATTATCTATGACCCAATCTCCTTTTACCGCCCGTCATATTGGCCCCGGTCCCGGTGACCAACGAACCATGTTAAGCGCATTGAGCATGACATCTATGGATGCGTTGGTCGCCCAGACCGTGCCAAAGTCGATACGGTTTGAAGGCGCGCTCAATATACCCGATGGCGTTGGTGAAGAGGCGGCCCTGGAGGAAATTGCAGAGAAGCTTGGTCGCAATGTCGTTGCCAAAGCGATGATCGGGCAGGGGTATCATGGCACCCATGTGCCGCCGGTTATCCAGCGCAACATGCTGGAAAATCCCGGTTGGTACACGTCTTACACCCCATATCAGCCGGAGATTTCGCAGGGGCGTCTCGAAATGCTGTTTCATTTTCAGACGCTGGTGGCAGAACTGACCGGCCTGCCGGTTGCCAACGCCTCGCTGCTTGATGAGGCGACGGCGGTGGCAGAGGCGGCAGGCATGGCAATCCGTCATCATCGCGAGAAGCGCAAACGTATTGTTGTTGCAAATGCCTTGCATCCCCAGACCCGTGATGTGCTGGAAACGCGCGGTGCGACGATCGGATTCTCGATTGATGAAGGGGAGGTCGATGAATCGGTTGCTGCGGTCATATTGCAAATGCCCGACACACTGGGTGTTCTCAACGATCCATCTTCGGTCGTGAAGACTGCGCACGCTGCAGGGGCATTGGTTATTGTCTCTGCGGACCCGCTCTCTCTGGTCTTGCTGGAAACGCCGGCATCCTGGGGGGCGGATATTTGTGTCGGGTCAATTCAGCGTTTTGGGGTGCCGCTTGGAAATGGCGGGCCACATGCAGCCTATCTGGCAACGACAGAAGCGCTGACCCGGCTCGTGCCGGGCCGCCTGATTGGTGAATCTGTCGATGCCCATGGCCGTCCGGCCTATCGCTTGGCCCTGCAGACGCGCGAACAGCACATTCGTCGCGAGAAGGCGACGTCCAATATCTGTACAGCGCAGGCGCTGCTGGCAAACATGGCGGCGGCCTATGCCATCTGGCACGGACCGGAAGGTTTGAGAGAAATTGCGGGGCGCGTGCACGGACTGGCTACCCGCTTTGCCCATGCGCTGGCTGGCAGTGGCTATCCCGTTGCGGAGCGCTATTTCGACACGGTTACGGTGACCGAAAAGGGCAGGGCGCAGGAACTGGTGGACAAGGCTGCGGAATGGGGACTGTTGTTGCGTCTGGTTGATGCCGACACGGTCTCGGTTGCTTTTGATGAAACCAGCAATGAGACCGATTTACAGAGCCTGTGTGCCATTTTTGATGTTGCTCTTGTGGCGAATGCCGAACAGGCATTGCCAAGCAAACGTGATGGTGATGGCTTTTTGACACAGCCGATTTTCCATTCCTGCCGGTCTGAAACCGAGATGATGCGTTTGCTGCGGCAACTGATGGACAAGGATCTGGCGCTCGACCGGGCCATGATCCCGCTGGGGTCGTGTACGATGAAACTGAACGCGGCTGCTGAAATGATGCCTGTAACCTGGGAGATTACGGGCAATATTCACCCCTTTGCACCCGCGGGTCACCGTCTTGGATATGCGGCCATCATTGATGATCTCGACAAATGGCTGTCTGAAATTACCGGCTTTGCGCGCACCTCGTTACAACCCAATGCAGGCAGTCAGGGAGAATATTCAGGGTTGCTGGCCATTCGCCATTATCACGAAGCCAATGGAGAAGGGCATCGCAATATCTGCCTCATCCCATCCTCTGCCCATGGCACAAACCCTGCCTCGGCCCAGATGGCTGGTTATGATGTTGTGGTGGTCAAATGTACCGACAGGGGTGACGTCTCGCTGGATGATCTCAAAGAAAAAGCGCTGAAACATGCCGGTAATGTCGCGGCGCTGATGATCACCTATCCTTCGACCCACGGTGTATTTGAACCGCAGGTGAAGGAGATCTGTGAAATTGTGCATGACCATGGCGGACAGGTCTATCTGGATGGGGCCAATCTCAACGCCATGGTTGGCCTGGCGCGACCGGGCGATATCGGTGCAGATGTTTGTCATATGAATCTGCACAAGACATTTTGTATTCCCCATGGAGGCGGGGGGCCGGGTATTGGACCAATCGGCGTCGCGGAGCACCTTGTCCCCTATCTGCCGGGTCATATTGAGGAAGGCAGCAGCGGCGCAGTATCGGCAGCCCCCTATGGTTCGGCGTCAATCTTGCCGATCTCGTGGATGTATATCCGCATGCTTGGGGCTGCTGGACTGAAGCAGGCGAGTGAAGTCGCAATCCTGTCCGCCAATTATATCGCCACGCGCCTCAAGAGCCATTATCCAATCCTGTTCACAGGTCTCAATGATCAATGCGCGCATGAGTGTATTGTTGATGTGAGGGTGCTGAAAGAGCGGGCTGGCGTGAGCGTTGATGATGTTGCAAAGCGGCTAATCGACTATGGTTTTCACGCCCCCACAATGTCGTGGCCGGTTGCCGGAACATTGATGGTTGAACCCACCGAGTCTGAGCCGCTGGCCGAGATTGATCGTTTTTGTGATGCGATGATCGCTATTGCCAACGAAGCGGCGCGAATTGAGAAAGGCGAATGGCCGCAAGACGATAATCCGCTCTGCAATGCTCCCCACACGGCTCAGGATTTGATGGTGGACGAATGGTCCCATCCTTATCCCCGCAGTCTGGCGGCTTATCCCGCCGGTGTGGATGCTGCATCAAAATACTGGGCGTCGGTCAGTCGGGTGGACAATCTCCATGGGGATCGCAACCTGATCTGTACGTGTCCGCCTATCGAGGAACTTGCGGTGGGGTGAACGCCGCAATCCGCAGATTTGCGGGCGTCGGGCAGGCAAATCAGTTTTGATGACATAAAATTAAATTCGGCGGATCAGATAGCTGTGTTACAGGGGATCAGGTTCTGTCGGGCACGATTCGACAGTTGGGCAGCATGCGCTTCCGGGGGCAGGAAATTGGACGAATCTGTGAAACTTTGGAGTCGCCGGCTGGCGACTTACAAGAGGCCGAGCGATGGCCGGGCCTTGTTTGAAATCGCGGTAACGCTGGGGCCTTTTGTTGCGCTTTGGGCCGCGATGTGGGCTGCACTGTCCATAAGCATCTGGCTGACCTTGTTGCTCTCTCTTCCGACTGCGGCAATGTTGTTGCGCCTGTTTGCGATTCAGCATGATTGCGGTCACGGAGCGATGTTTGTTTCAAAGCAGGTCAATGACTGGGTTGGCCGTGCGCTGGGTGTGCTGACCTTCACACCATTTGATGACTGGCGTCGCTCTCACGCCCTGCATCACGCGGTGTCCGGCAATCTGGACCGGCGTGGTATTGGAGACATTGATACACTGACAGTGGACGAATTCCTGGCGCGAGGCTGGTTTGGTCGCGCAAAATACTGGATATATCGGCATCCGCTGGTGCTTTTTGTTATCGGGCCAGCCTATCAGTTCGTGCTGCGGCACCGCTTCCCAAGCGGAGATACACGTGGCAGTGCCATGCCGTTGCTCAGCACGGTCTTCACCAATCTGGGGATCGTCGCAATCTCAGCGCTGATGATTTTCCTGGTGGGCTGGAAAGCTTTTTTGATCATCCAGCTGCCGGTCACATTGCTGGGAGCGTCAGCCGGCGTGTGGCTCTTTTATATTCAACATCAGTTTGAAGAAACCCATTGGGAAACCAATGACAGCTGGGAACGTGAAAACGCCGCTCTGCAAGGCAGTTCCTATTATGACTTGCCAGCACCGCTGATGTGGGTAACGGCCAATATCGGCATTCATCATGTGCACCACATTTCCAGTCAGATTCCGTTTCACGTTTTACCGAAGGTGGTTCGTGACTATCCGGAACTGAAACAGATTGGCCGGCTGACATTTTGGCAGAGCCTGAAATGCATTTCGCTGACCCTGTGGGACGAGGAGCGGCGCGAACTGGTGTCGTTCAGGCAATTGCGAAAAAGGGTGGCGATGCAGGCCGCCATGGCCTGAATAGTTATGGGCTGAATAATCGGGGCCTGAACAATCGAGGCGGACAGTCACGCGCTGGCCCAGGTTTCCTTGCGCAGCGTTTCCAGTGCTGCATGATGAGAAACGGCCTCAGGCTCCATCACGCCGGTTGCAAATTGATCCGCCTTGTAATGGTTGAAACGATCTTGGCCGCGCAGCAGTGTTGCCGTGTCGAGGTCATGCAGGGTTTGTCGCGCTGACGGACTGATATATTGCACGTTGAAACCGACGCGCCGGTGATTGCTGAGGTTGGGCATCGACGCATGCAGCGTCCAGCCGTGATGAAAGCTGGCTTCGCCGGGTCTCAGGGGGCACATGACCGCATTGTTTTCTGCCACGCCCTGAACCGACTGGCCCCGGAACAGAACATTGCTTTTGTCGTCCGTATCCTGGTGGTCCAATTGCCCCTGCTTGTGGCTGCCGGGCACCATACGCATACAACCCGACTGGTCGGTCGCGGCTGTCAGGGCCAGCCACATGGAGACCTGTTCATCATTTGACAGCCCCCAATAGGTGAGATCCTGATGCCAGCTTACGTGCGAGGCGCTGCCGGGTTCTTTTATGATGTAGGTGACATCAAACAGCATGATGTCAGGCCCCAGAAGTTGCTCAACGACGTCGAGAACGTGCGGGGCAGAGGCAAGCTCGGCAGCAAAATCGAGCAGCGTGTGCATTTTCGATTTGTAGTGCAGTGAGCCGTGGACCGCTTCAACGGCTTCCAGTTTGGCAACATGATCGGCAGCGTTCTCTTGTGAAAGCAATGGAACGCCGGAAACAAAACCGTCGCGGGTATAAGCGTCACCAAGGTCTGTCATATATCTTCTCCCAGGGTGCAGCAGAGCGACTTAACTGAAATCGCCCCGCATCCGTTTGCCTTCAGGGTCGAATGGTGGCGTTGCCTGAATTTCCGCATCGCAGAACTCGCCAATAATTTCGATCTTCACGCCATGCTCCCGGGCTTCGGCCAGCCGGTCTGTTGGGATGTACCCCGTGGCCAGAGATTGACCGACAAAATGGCCGTAGCCACCGGACGTCACCCAACCAATGACTTCATCACCGAGAAAAATGGGTTCATCGCCAATACAATCCGCGTCGGTTGCTCCGGTGACATTCATGCAAATGCGGGTCAGTGGCGGTGCATCCTGATGCGCAAAAACGCTGTCGCGGCCAAGGAAGGTGTTCTTTTTCTTTGACACAAAACGTTCAAGTCCCGCCTCAAAGGGCGTGTAGATGGGCCTGAATTCCTTGAACCAGGTGCCGAAGTGCTTTTCCAGTCGCATGTTGAGCAATGCGCGCATACCAAAGGGTTTGATGCCGAATTCAGCACCCGCTTGCGTAATGCCGAGATAGAGACGGCGCAAAAATTCCGGCTTCACCCAGATCTCATAGCCAAGATCGCCGGTATAGGAGATGCGGTTGATCTGTGCGGGAACACTGGCGATCATCTGCTCGCGATAGTCCATGAATTTGAACGCCTCATTCGAGACGTCCTCATCGGTCAGCTTTGCCAGAACCTTCTGGGCGTTTGGACCGGCAATGGTCAGTCCCGTCAGCCCCATGCCGTGATTTTCAACAATGACGGAATTATCGGTGGGCAGGTGTCGTGCGAACCAGCGCTGATGGTAGATCTGCGCGGCTGATGATCCCCACATCATGAAACGCTCGCCGCCCCGTCCGTCCGGCCCGACACAGGCGATGGTGAAATCGCCAATGATCTTGCCGTTTTCATTTGTCATGGGAGTGAGAGCAAGGCGGCCCTGTTTGGGAATGAAATTGCACATGATGTGCGACAGCCATGCACGGGCACCGGGGCCAAAGACGGTATATTTGGCAAAGTTGGAAATGTCGGAATAGCCGACATTCTCGCGGCAGTTCATGACTTCCGCCTTCACGTGTTCGAAATCGTTGGAGCGGTGAAAGGAGAAATTGTCTTCTGCCGGCACGCCTTCGGGAGCATACCAAAGCGGGATCTCAAGGCCCCAGCTATCGCCCATTACCGCACCATCGCTGAGGTGGACATCGTAAAGTGCGTTGGTCTGCACAGGTCGGGCGGCAGGCAGTTCTTCGTTTGGAAAACGAATGCTGAAGCGGCGTGAATAGTTTTCGCGCACCTTGGCATTGGCGTAATCGCGGGTGGCCCAGGGGCCAAAGCGTGACACATCCATGCCCCAGATGTCGTAGCCCGGATCGCCATTGACCATCCATTGTGACAACGCCAGTCCGACTCCGCCGCCTTGCGAGAACCCGGCCATCACCGCACAGGCGCACCAGAAATTGGGGGCGCCGTGTACCGGCCCGACAAGCGGGTTTCCATCCGGTGCAAAGGTGAAAGGACCATTGACCACGCGGCGGATTCCGGCCTTTTCGAACGCGGGGAAATGCTTGAACCCCACCTCCAGCGACGGGGCGATGCGATCCAGGTCAGGGTTGAGAAGTTCCTGGGCGAAATCCCAGGGCGTGTCTTTTGGTGACCAGGGAGTTGCCTGTTTTTCGTATGTACCCAGCAACATGCCGTCACGTTCCTGACGGATGTAAATCTCGCCGGAAAAATCGATGGCGTGGATCACTTCCTTGCCTGTGGTTTCGTTGATCTCAGCAACTTCCGGCATTGCTTCGGTCAGCAGGTAATGGTGTTCCATCGCAAGCACTGGCAGTTCCACACCAACCATGCGACCAACTTCACGCGCCCAAAGTCCTCCCGCGTTGACCACATGTTCAGCGCTCATGGTGCCCTTGTTTGTGGTGATTTTCCAAACGCTCTTGGCGGCGTCCCATTCAAGACTTTCAACCTTTGTCTGCAATTCGATTTCAGCGCCACCGATACGGGCAGATTTGGCATAGGCATTGGTGGTGCCATAGGGGTCGAGATGCCCCTCGACGGGATCCCACATGGCGCCAACGAAATACTTTTCTTCCAGAAGTGGGAGAAGTTCCTTGGCTTCTTTTGTCGAGATGATCTGCGTTTCCATGCCAAGATAACGCCCCCGCGCATGGCTCATCTTGAGCCATTCCATGCGGTCCTGATTTTCCGCAAGCGCAACGCCGCCGGTCAGATGCAGGCCGCATTTCTCGCCGGAGATTTTTTCCAGTTCATCGTAGAGATCAATCGTATAGGCCTGCAGTTTGGCCACGTTGGGGTCGCCGTTCAGCGTGTGAAAGCCGCCTGCAGCGTGCCAGGTGGAACCGCAGGTTAACTGGTCGCGCTCCAGAAGTACGACATCTTTCCATCCTGCTTTGGTCAGGTGGTAGAGCACCGAACACCCAACCACACCGCCTCCGATTACGACCGCTTGTGCATGAGACTTCATTGTAAACCTTCCTTGGGAACGCCGGAATAAACATAACTGTCGAACGAGACATCGCCATTCCAGACATAGATGGACATAAATGCCTTGTCGCGGGTGCGTGTTGCATGCCGCATCATAGATGGGTGATGGCGACGTGTGCCCGGGCCGTACTCGGCATAGGCCTCGGTATCCCGGAGCCAGTCGGCGCGTCCTGCGAGCATGATGAAAATCTCTTCGGCGGGGTGGGTGCGGATGCCGTATTCCAGGTTAGGCTGCATACCATAAACCCCCATGCGGATTTTATCGCCGGGCACCAGTCCGGCAGGCCCAATCAGTTCCACCAGAAATTTGCGCTTGCTGACTTCAATATAGTCTGGATCATTGGTTGTTTCCGGTGGTGCCCAGGGCAGGGGAGTGTTCATCAGCGCTTCGCAGCAGGGGTGGGCATCTGATGTTTTCATGACCTCAATCGCCTCATGTGGCAGTGCAACTGCCGTTGCGGGGTCGAAGAAGGCCCTGTCTGCATAATCGAGCAAGGCCCGGCGTCCGCTGACCTCGATTGGCAGTTCGCCATCCAGTGCCGTGGCAAGCTTTTCAAAGAGGGATTGTAAAGAAATCATGATCTAAAAATCTGTCGGTGCGCCGCCTTCTTCCTTGCGCCTGGCGACAAAGGCTTCAAGTTCTTCCCTGATGGCTTCATCCATTGGCGGAGCCTCGAACTCGTTCAAAATCTGTTTGTATATCTTGTTGGCGCGTTGAGCGGTCCATATACCGCCTTTGTCGCGCCAGTTCTCATAATTGTTCCAGTCCGACAGGAAGGGCGAATAAAAGGCCGTTTCGTAGCGGTCCTGAGTGTGCTGGATACCAAAGAAGTGGCCATCAGACCCCACTTCGCGAATAGCCTCGACAGCCAGCGTGTCCTCATCGACCACGGTTTCCTGCAGGTAGGCCTGAAAATTTTGCAGTACTTCGCAGTCCATGATGAATTTTTCATAGGAGGCACAAAGCCCGCCCTCCAGCCAGCCTGCGGCGTGGTAGATCACATTGGTCCCCGACGTAATCGAAGCCCACATGGAAAACATATATTCCCACATGCTTTGACCATCGGGAACATTGGCAGCGCAGACGCCGGAGGAACGCATGGGAATACCGTAATAGCGCGCCATCTGCCCGGTAATCTGCGTGGCGCGAACGTAGTCCGGCGTACCAAAGGCAGGCGCGCCGGTTTTCATGTCCACATTGGAGGTAAATGTACCAATTGCGGCAGGACAGCCCGGTTTGACGCATTGCGCCAATACAATCGCGGCCAGACCTTCCGCCAGCGATTGTGTGACGGCTCCAACCATGGTCACAGGTGCCATGGCTCCGGCCAGCGTGAAGGGCGTAACGATCGTCGGCTGCCCCCGTCGTGCCAGCCGCATCAGCCCATCAAGCATGGGGTGGTCGTGTTTCAGAGGCGAGGTGGAGTTGATGTTGGTATACATGCGCGGGGTCGCATCAAACTCTTCATGGGAAAGCCCTCCCGCTATGCGTGTCATCTCGACGACATCTTCCACGCGCTCTTTGCCCAATGAATAGGCATGCACCACTTTGTCTGTAAGCGTGAGCTTGTCGTAGAGGCAGTCGAGGTGGCGCACCGATGGATGGATATCCATCGGTTCAACCGGATAACCGCCGGCAAAATGGATGCAGTTGAAATACTGGGTTAGCTTGATGAAGTTTTGATAGTCTTCGCGGGTGCCGGTTCGCCGCCCGTTGTCTATGTCGGAACAGTTGGGCGGGCTTGAAACATTGCCAAAAACAATATTCCTGCCGCCAATCGTCAATGTACGGTCGAGATTGCGGGGCGTCAGTGTAAACTGCGAAGGGACGAGCGCGATCTTCTCCATGACCATTGCGCGATCCATGCGCACATTGGTGCCGTTGACGGTTGCACCATGCTCGCGGAGCAGTTTGGTGGCCTCTTCATTCAGGAACTCGATGCCAATCTCTTCAAGAATGCGCATGGCGGCGGCGTGGATTTTCTCAACACCCTCTGCGCCCACCGGTTCGGTGGGTCTGTCTATGTTGACCGGAAGCTTCCACTGGCTTTGCCGGATGGCGGGACCGCCTCGCCGGCGGTTGCCATCTCTTCCGCCGCTGCGGCTGCGTCGTGCAGAGGGTTTTTGCTCGTCAGGCCCGGTATCAGCGTTGGTCAAGAAATACTCCGTTGCATGGATAATTCTTCGCAATTCTGAATTTGTGTCGGAAATTCGACACGGCGCGAGCGACGTAAGAGGCAGCAAAAGCGACGTCTTTGCCGAAGATTATCAAAAATACGAAATTTTTGATCTGGAAAGTCGCTTCCTCGCTTGTGCCGGATTGCGAATAGCAACATTTTCCGTTGTTAAAGCTTGTGCCCCGTTGTGGGGAAGGAAGACATATCATGACGACATTCACGCTTGCCAAACATCCCGCAATGATCATGGCTGCGAATGCCGCTCAACAAACGGGGCAGCATGTCAGCGATACTGTGGGACCAGACGGGCGTGTGCTGATGGTATGTGATCCGGCGCTGGGTCCGTTGGGATTGCTTGACCCCATCAGGGAGGCCATTTCAGCGGCAGGGCACACCGTTGCATTGTTTGATGATCTCAAGAGTGATCCGTTGGAGAGTTCTGTTGATGCTGCGGTGGAACAGGCAAGGGGGATGGATGCCAACTGTATTGTTGGGGTTGGCGGCGGTTCGGGGCTGGACACCGCAAAAATGGTGGCCGCGCTTGTTGATGGTGGCAAGCCCTGTGCTGCCTACCGTCTTGGTCAGGAGCAACTTCCCTTCCGCCGAATAGCGCTGATCACATTGCCAACAACAGCCGGAACGGGATCGGAAACAACTCCCACGTCCATTATCTCTCAGGATGATGGGGTCAAAAACTGGTTCTGGGGGCCACCGCTGAAGCCGGATCTCGCACTTATGGACCCGGCACTGACTGTTGGACTGCCGCCTTTCTGGACTTTTTTTACCGGCATGGACGCGCTGGTGCACGCGATTGAATCGCGAACCAATCGCTATTGTTATGCAGAGAACCACGATATTGCCGAAACCGGCATTCGCCATGCGTTTGCCAATCTTGAGCGTGCGGTTCTGGAACCCGACAACATTGAAGCCCGTTCAGGCATGATGCTGGCGGCGGCTTATGGCGGGTTGGCAATCTCCAATACCGGCTGCGCGGTGGCTCACAATATCGGCCATGCGCTCGGTTCAATTGCGGCGATCCCTCATGGCAGGGCTGTATCAGTCGCGTTGTTGGCAACATTGGAATGGACGGTGGAAGGGAACCGTGAAGCGTTTGACCGGGTTGCGCATCTGTTGGGCGGATCAAAAGCCATGGATCTGTTCGACATTCTTCATGGTCTTGCAGAACGTTGCGGTCAAACGCTGTCGCTGACTGATGAAGAGCGCGAGACAATAGACGT
Organism: uncultured Rhizobiaceae group bacterium; assembly: GCA_937930635.1. Taxonomy (GTDB): domain Bacteria; phylum Pseudomonadota; class Alphaproteobacteria; order Rhizobiales; family Rhizobiaceae; genus Pseudahrensia. The sequence goes on along the minus strand of CALHCF010000007.1, from coordinate 238,187 downwards.
TGGCATTCTGGCGTCCGATATGGTGGCTGACGCCAACATCGCCATGCTGGACGCCACAGCGCGTGACGCCAACAACGATGATGTCGCAGCCCTGGCAAAGATGACCCTGACCGCGTAGGAGAAAGTGCCCGCTGTGTCGCCAGCTGTGAGATCGCTAGTCGTGATGGAACAGCTTGGAGACGATGACCCAGGTGCCGTTGTCGTTTAAAAGATGGAAGTCATTGACAAACGACATTCCATACAGATTTTCTTCGACGAGACGGGCACAGGCTGTCCGGCCAACGACCGACACATGTGAAATTTCAGCGCCATACCCTTCGCCATGCTCATTGCCGGCAAGGTGATCGAAGAACGGTTGTGGCGATCCGATCAGTTGATTGGGCCCAAGATATCCTGACATGACCGCATTGGGGTGGAAAATGGCTTTTAGCCTGGCAATGTCCCGTGCCAGCGTGCCCGCCACGTATTCATTCACGACGGCCTTTACCGCGATGATGTCGTCAGTTCTGTTCATAACCATTCTCCCAAAAAATCTTAGCCAAGCAAGTCCTAGAAAGTTGTTCCTCATGTAGGATACTGACAGCATTATGGCTAGTTATCGGGTCCGTCGCTGACGATGTCGTTATCTGTTGCCAAAGGCGACCGGCGGATTTTCCGGTGACCTTTCCCAGGTCGCACGGAGTGCCACGGGTTGATGACCGTCGCGCCGACGTCTTCATGGCAACAATCACAATCGCCGCAATCGTCATTTGGTGGATTTAATGCGTCCTGAGCCTGGAGAGTGACTAAACGCACATCCTTGGCTTCACAGCAACGATAAGGAAGAATTTCCGAAAGCTGGTCACTTCAACTCGGTCATACTTCAGAAGCTACGAAGTTTTGGTTCGGTTGGATTTTTGATACGCTAGAGCATTGTTAAAGAATGCGAAAATTGGCTCACTTTCGGATCAATCGCTCGGGGCAAGCGCTATTGGGATTTCAAATAGCTAAACTTTGAGAGGGAACTATTATGCCTGCAACACCAGAACTTTGGCGCAGTCTTGGCCAGAACAACACATCAGAAGGTGCACCCCAGATATTATCCGGTGACCAGATCGAACCCAAGGTCGTGCATCTTTCCAACGGCAATATTCTTGTTGCCTGGGTATCAAATGATACCACAGGTCCCGGTTCGCCCGCCGGCACAGACATCATCGGTCGCCTGTATGATTCATTGGGCAACTCATTGGGCGGCGAGTTTCGGCTGAACGATACCGTAAATGCTGACAATGAGCGCGATTTCGACATTGCCGCCACAAGCAACGGCGGCTTCGCCATGGTGTACGTCGATGCAGATATCCCGAACAGCACCGAAACAGATATTTATGTTGCCGAGTATAACTCATCAGGTGTTCAGCAGTCGAACGTGCTGATTGCGTCAGACGGAACTGATGCCCAGACTTTCCGCAATCCAAACATTGCGATCAATGGCGACACAGCTTTGATCTCCTATGAAAACAATACCGCGGTTGATAATGATGTCATTGTCCAGTCCCGCACTTACACGCTTTCGACCAATGCTGTTGGAGCTGAAAACGAGGTCTTTGACGGGTTTTCCGGTCCAGGTGAAGGCATCAACGGAAGTAACGTCGCGACACTTTCAGATGGCAGTTTCGCTGTCGTTTGGGGCAACAATAATCCGGCGCCCACCGACGATATTATCCAAGTCCAACGGTTTGATAGCTCGGGTACTGAAGTTGGTGGTTTCATCGATGTTAGTACAGGCTTGGATTTCAATCAGGACCCTCACATTGTTGGATTGGCCAACGGCGGTTTTGTCGTTGTCTGGGAAACAGATGGCACTGACGGTTCAGGAAACTCCGGCCCCCGTTTTCGGGTCTACGACAACGCTGGTGCACCGCAAACAGGCGTCACCGGCGCTGCGACCACCACGGCTGGCGACCAAAGCCAGGTTGTTGCTGCTGCACTGGCTGATGGTGGCTTTGTTGTTGCCTGGGTTGATGAGTCAACCAACGATATTCATGCTCGTCGTTTCAGCGACGCCGGTGCTTCCGTAGGTTCAGAGTTCAACGTGGACACGAATATCGGGCCCCTTGCTTTAAACCTCGACATTGAGGGCATGGATGACGGTCGTTTTGTCGTCACCTGGACGGAAAGTGTTCAGACCGGTACCACCGGTTTCCCTTTATTTTTGCCGCTTTTCGACACGGATATCCGGTCGGCCATCTATGACCCGCGTGATGATGCAAACTCGCCCAATGACTATGATGGCGATCAGGTTATTGGCACAATCGGCAGCGACACAATCGATGTGGTAAGCGGTGATGATGAAGTCTACGGCTTCAATGGCAACGATACACTGCGTTTCACGGGCTCCGTTGGTCATGGTAATGACATCTACGACGGCGGCTCCGGTAACGACCGCTTGCTGTTCGAAGGTTCTGCTACAAACAATCTGGACCAGGCTGCGGCATTGCTGAGCATAGAAGAGATCGAGTTCGGGGCGGCTGCAGGAGAGAACAAGACGGTTGTTATCAATGCCCAGGACTTCGGTGGTGGTGGAATTGCCTTTAACGCTCTTATAGACGGCAATGCTAGCGGCGCCGGCGCCGTCGATACGCTGCGTATCATTATGGGTAACGATCTCAATCTCAACCTCTCCGGCCTGACCTTTTCGGGTTGGCAGGAGTTTGACGTTATCGAGATCAACGGCGATGGCAGCAATGAGACCATTACCGGTTCGTCACAGGCCGACACTATCACTGGTAACGATGGAGCTGACACGCTGAATGGTGGCGGTGGCGACGATGTTATTGATGGGGGTAACGGCATGGATGTGCTGAACGGCGGCGCCGGTGGTGACCTTCTGAGTGGCGGCGTTGGCAACGATACATTGAATGGCGGTACTGGCAATGACAATCTCATTGGTGGTGCCGGTGCCGACAATCTCGACGGCGGTGCTGACATCGACCAGGCGGGCTACAATTCTGCCACTGCCGCTGTACGCGCTGACCTGCTGGTGTCGGCCTCAAACACCGGTGCCGCTGCTGGTGATACCTATACATCGATCGAAAATCTCCGAGGATCGGATTTTAACGATGTGTTGCTTGGAGATAATTCAGCTAACGACATTTTCGGTCATATCGGCAACGATAGATTGATTGGTCGTGACGGTGCTGACCGTCTCTTCGGCGGCGTTGGCGATGATGTTCTCATTGGTGGCGTTGGAGGTGATGTCCTGAACGGCGGTCCAGGTTCCGATACAGCGTCCTATCAGTTCGCGACGATGGGTGTTCGCGCCGACCTGCTGGCCCCGGGGACCAATACGGGTGAAGCCGCCGGTGACAGCTATGTGTCAATCGAGAACCTTCAGGGCTCCTCCAATGGTGACGTTCTACTGGGTGATAACAATGCCAATGACGTGTTTGGCTTTGCTGGCAATGACCGGTTGCTGGGACGTGACGGAGACGACCGACTGTTCGGCGGCACTCAAGACGACGTATTGATCGGTGGCCTTGGAGGCGATGTCTTGAATGGTGGAGCGGGCGTCGATACGGCATCCTATGAACTGGCAACTACAGATGTACGTGCTGATTTGTTCTTCTCCGGTCAAAACATGGGTGAGGCTGCCGGCGACACCTATGGTGACGTCGAGAGCTTAACCGGTTCCAGCTCCAACGATGTGTTGCTGGGTAATGGCGGTGCAAACACGCTGTCATCACTCGACGGCAATGACCGCCTGTTCGGTCGCGGTGGTGAAGATGTCGTGTTTGGCGGCATCGGTGCAGACCGTGTTGGGGGTGGCTTTGGTGGTGTTGTTGCCGCCGACGGTTCAGCGGATACGTTCCTCTACACCAACATCAACCAGTCAACGGTTGGTGCCTTGGGCCGCGATACGATTATCGATTTCTGGCGCGCCGACGGTGATACCGTTGATTTGTCAGCCATTGATGCGAACACTATCGCGGCTGGAAACCAGGCGTTCAGCTTCATCGGCAATGCTGGCTTCTCTGGTTCAGCCGGGCAGCTGCGTTACGCAACCGCGATCAACCAGATACAGGGCGACGTAAACGGGGATGGCGTAGCTGACTTCGCCATTGTGGTCGACAATGTCGCTAACATGATCGGAAGCGATTTTGCCCTGTAGGGAAATAGTGTTCGTTCCTGAAGAGTGCTGAAATTTTAGTATCTTCTTCCAGGAAGGATTTGTTTTGGCAGCATCGTGACCACCATTTGCATTGCCTAAACATCGACCCAACGGATTGAAAGTTTTCAATCATGCAGCCCAGGCTTTGGCCTGGGCTGCATTTCTTTGCCCAGACTTTGGGTAAATTTCTTTCCCCCTCGCGATGACGAGAAGGCGAACAAGTCGCCAAATGCCATGCTCAGGGCCCACTAATTTGCATTGAAGTTCGATTTCTGATTCAGGCTGGCAAAGGAGTTTGCCCTGTCTGATCTGTTTTTGCTCTCGCCCGCTCAAATGCCCAAGATCGAGCCTTTCTTTCACGGGTCTTAAGGTGTTGCGCGTGTTGATGACCGTCGCGCCGACGTTTTCATACCAGCAATCACAATCGCCGCATTCGTCATAGGGTGGATCTAATGGGTCTGGAGCCTAAACTGAGGCCCGGCTCATATTGCACTTGCTTCGGCGGTTCTGGATGATAAGAACAGGATGTCGGACAGGGTTCCCGGCGAGAGAAACGGACACAGCGCAACGCAGGCGCTCATCAAGGTGTTTGTTTTTCAAATCTTCGACAGAGTTTTATTATGGCGGGGGCCGGTCGGCCCTTGCGATTTGGAGGCTGAATGCTCGACAGGCCCGACAATAAAAAAAGGCGTAACAATGCCTTGCCCAAAGGGCGTCAGCTCGATGACACCGCGCTTAACGAAGTTCGCAAACTGCTTGGGGACCGTCCACGCAATCGCGATAAGCTGATTGAATTTCTGCACCTGATTCAGGACAGTTACGGCTGTATCGAAGCGCGCCATATGCGGGCGCTGGCCGAAGAGATGCGCCTGTCGCAGGTGGAAATCTACGAAGTCGCTTCGTTTTATGACCATTTCGATGTGGTCAAGGAGGGCGAAACCAAACCTGCTCCGCTGACAATTCGGGTCTGCGATTCCGTTTCCTGCATGTTGGCTGGCGCAGAACATCTGATTGCCGGGCTGGAAGCCGGGGCTGATCCGCAGCAGATACGTATCATGCGCGCACCCTGCATGGGCGGATGCGATGTTGCTCCGGCCGCGCGGGTGGGCGACCGGGAAGTGGGGCATGCAACCGCTGCAGACCTTTTGGCTTTCGCTGAATCAGGCGACACGGCTGCCCTGAAACCGGATTACAAGGATCTGGCCGCCTACCGCGCCGAGGGCGGTTACGGTGTCTGGGATACAGTGAAATCGGGACAGCTTTCCGCCGACACAATTATTGAAAAGCTCTCTGACGCGGGGCTGAAAGGCCTTGGCGGTGCTGGTTTTCCAACCGGCAAAAAATGGAGTTTTGTTAGGGGCTATGACGGCCCGCGCCTGATGACGATCAACGGCGATGAGGGTGAGCCGGGCACGTTCAAGGACCGCTACTATCTGGAGCGCAATCCCCACGCCATGTTTGAAGGTGCACTGATCGGGGCGCATGTGGTTGGTGCGGAGCGTTGCTATGTCTATATGCGCGACGAATATCCCGCCGTGCTGCAAATATTGCGCGATGAAATAGCCGCGCTGGAAGCCGCCGGCCTTGCCGAACCCGGATTTTTTGAGCTGCGACGCGGGGCAGGGGCCTATATCTGCGGTGAAGAAAGCGCGATGCTGGAATCGATTGAAGGCAAGCGCGGCCTGCCGCGTCATCGTCCGCCCTATATCGCCGAAGTTGGTTTGTTTGGCAGGCCGACACTCAACAACAATGTGGAGACGCTTTACTGGGTGCCTGCCATTCTTGAAAAAGGGGCCGACTGGTTTGCCGCGCAGGGCAAGGAAGGTCATCCGGGTATGCGCTCATGGAGCGTATCGGGCCGTGTGAAGGAACCGGGCGTGAAACTTGCTCCGGCAGGTGTCACAATCCAGGAACTGATTGATGATCATTGCGGCGGCATGGCCGATGGCCACACGTTCAAGGCCTATCTGCCCGGCGGCGCGTCCGGCGGTATTCTGCCTGCAAGCGAAAACCAGGTGCCGCTGGATTTTGGCGGAAGGCTTGCCGAGCTTGGTTCCTTTGTCGGGTCTCATGCCATCGTCGTCTTTTCCGATCAGGACAACATCAAGGATGTGGCGCTGAACCTGGTCGACTTCTTCACCCATGAAAGCTGCGGCCAGTGCACACCGTGCCGGGGGGGAACGGAAAAGCTTGGCAAACTGCTGCGCAGCGGAGAAAAGCTCGACGAAACCGCAATCCGCGACCTCGAACAGGTCATGCGTGATGCCAGCATCTGTGGACTGGGACAAGCCGCTCCCAACCCGGTCAACCATCTGCTGGAATATTTCCGGGAGGATTTGTGATGGTTGAACCACTCATGGAATACGCGCCCTATCTGCTTGCGGGTTATTTTGCCATGTCCCTTGGGCTCGTCAGTCCCGGGCCGAACATCCTTGCTATCGTTGGCACATCCATGGGGGTGTCGCGTCGTGCGGGGGTGGCGCTGGCCTGTGGTGTATCGACGGGCAGCTTCATCTGGGCGAGCCTTGCCGTGATGGGTGTCACGGCGCTGATGGCGGCCTATGCTCCGATTGCTTTCGGGTTGAAGGTTGCCGGCGGTCTCTACCTGATCTGGCTTGGCACCAAATATCTGCGCGCCGCCCGTCGCAATATCTACATTGCAGCCGGTGACGGCCTGCGCGAGAGCAGGCTTCGGCAATATTTTATGCGTGGTTTCACCATCCAGATGACCAACCCAAAGGCCATTCTGTCCTGGATTGCGATGATTGCCATCGTGTCCCGGCCCGACGCGCCCTTATGGGTTTCGGTTGTCTATGTGGCCGGTTGCACCGTGTTGGCTTTTGCCGGTCATATCGCGTGGGCGGTCTTGTTTTCCACAGGCGCTGTAGTCGCCTTCTATGACCGGTTCAAGCGCATCGTCAATTCTGTGCTGGGTGCCCTTTTCGGGGCGCTGGGCATGGGTCTCATTTTGAGCACTTTCAGGTCAGGAGCCAAAACATCATGACCGATAAGATAACCTTCACCCTCGACGGAAAACCCGTCTCCGCCTCCGCCGATGAGACCATCTGGCAGGTGGCGAAGCGTGAGGGCACGCGCATTCCGCATCTTTGCTATCTCGACAAACCCGGATATCGCAGCGATGGTAATTGCCGCGCCTGCATGGTGGAGGTTGACGGGGAGCGGGTGCTTGCCGCCTCGTGCCAGCGCAGGGTTGCTGAAGGCATGGTGGTGCGGACCGACACGGAACGGGCCGACAAATCCCGCAGGATGGTGTTTGAGCTGCTTGCCGCCGATATGGAAGAGGTGGACGGCCAGTCCAGTTTTGCCGAATGGGCAGGCTCCATGGGCATTTCCGGCAGTGACCGGCTGCCGTCGAAATTTGAAGGCCGCGATGACAGGGGCACGCCGGAAACGCCCGACATTCACGATATTTCCAACCCGGCCATCGCCGTCAATCTTGATGCCTGTATTGCCTGCAATCTGTGCGTGCGCGCCTGCCGCGATGTTCAGGTCAACGACGTGCTCGGCATGGGCGCGCGCAGCCATCACACGATTCCGGTTTTCGATATCCACGATCCGATGGGTCTTTCCACCTGCGTGACCTGCGGTGAATGTGTTCAGGCATGCCCGACCGGTGCCTTGTTTGAAAAAACTCTGATGAACACACAAGGAAAGAAGCGCGTTGTTGAGGATTTTGACGCCGTGACGGATTCCGTCTGTCCGTTTTGTGGGGTGGGGTGCCAGACGACTGTTTACACAAAGGACGACAAGATCGTGCTGGTCGATGGCAAGGATGGACCGGCCAACAACAACCGCCTGTGTGTCAAAGGCCGGTTCGGTTACGACTATGCCCAGTCGAAAGAGCGCCTCACAAAACCTCTGATCCGTCGTGAAGATGCGCCAAAGCGCGGTGACATCGACATGCGGTTCATGGAGGTCTCCGATATTTTCCGCGAGGCCACCTGGGAGGAAGCGCTGTCGCTGGCAGCTGGCGGTCTGACGAAAATTTGCGACGAGCGGGGCGGTTCCGCCATTGCCGGGTTCGGTTCGGCGAAGGGTTCCAACGAGGAAGCCTATCTGTTTCAAAAATTCATCCGCCAGGGGTTCGGCACCAACAATGTCGATCACTGCACCCGTCTTTGCCATGCCTCATCGGTGGCGGCTCTGTTGGAAGGGGTTGGGTCCGGGGCCGTGTCGGCACCGTTTACGGATGCGATGAAATCGGATTGCGTGATCGTCATTGGCGCGCGCCCGACAACCAACCATCCGGTTGCGGCAACCTATTTCAAACAGGCTGCAAAGAAGGGAACGAAACTCATCATCATGGACCCGCGCGGTCAGGACATGATGCGCCACGCCTATGCATCGCTCAAATTCAAGCCGGGCACTGATGTGGCGATGCTGAATGCGATGATCCACACGATTATCGAGGAAGAACTTTATGATGCGCAATATATTCAGGCCAATGCCTCCGGGTTTGAGGCGCTGAAGGAAAAGGTCAAGGATTTTGCGCCGGAAGCCATGGCCGAGGTTTGCGGCATTGATGCTAAAACCCTGCGCGATGTGGCGCGTACCTATGCGACATCGGAGCGGTCAATCATCTTCTGGGGCATGGGCATTTCCCAGCACACGCACGGGACCGACAATTCACGCTGCCTGATCGCGCTTGCGCTGATTACCGGCCATGTGGGCCGCCCCGGCACCGGCCTGCATCCTCTGCGCGGACAAAACAATGTGCAGGGTGCGTCCGACGCCGGTTTGATCCCGATGTTCTATCCCGATTATCGTTCGGTGGAGAACGGCGATATTCGTGGCGAGATGGAAGATTTCTGGGGTCGCTCTCTTGATCCGGTAAAAGGGCTTACCGTCGTTGAAATCGTTGATGCCATCCATGAAGGCACAATCAGCGGCATGTATATTATGGGTGAAAATCCGGCTATGTCGGACCCGGACCAGCACCATGCGAGAGGCGCACTGGCGAAGCTCGATCATCTGGTGGTGCAGGATATTTTCCTGACGGAAACCTGCTGGCATGCTGATGTGATTTTGCCTGCGTCTGCCCATGCGGAGAAACTTGGCACCTATTCCAACACCAACCGTCAGGTTCAGATCGGCCGGCCCGTTCTGCCGCTCCCCGGCGAAGCGCGGCAGGACTGGGAACTGATCGTGGATCTTGCCAATCGGTGTGGTCTCGACTGGTCCTATGATGATGTGCCGGCGGTCTATGAGGAAATGCGGCAGGTGATGAAGTCGCTGAACTACATTTCCTGGGACCGGCTCGAAGCCCATGACAGTGTTACCTATCCCTCAAAGGAAGATGGTACGGAGCAATGGGTGGTTTTCGACAGTGGCTTCCCGACGGAAGACGGGCGCGGGCGTATCGTGCCCACCGATCTGCGGCCCCCTGATGAAGTGCCGGATGAAGATTATCCGATGGTCCTGACCACAGGTCGCGTGCTGGAACACTGGCACACCGGGGCCATGACCCGCCGCGCCGATGTGCTGGATGATATTGAACCGGAAGGTTTTGCGGCCATGAACCCGCGCGAGATCTCGCGTCTTGATCTCGAACCTGGTCAGATGATCGAGGTTGCCACCCGCCGGGGAACAATCGAGGCCCTGCTGCGTGCCGACCGTGAGGTCGCTGACGGGATGGTCTTCATTCCCTTCTGCTTCAATGAGGCTCCGGCCAATGCTCTGACCAACCCGATGCTGGATCCATACGGAAAAATCCCGGAATTCAAATTCTGTGCGGCGAAGGTAACACCGGTTGTGCATTCTGAAGCGGCTGAATAGACATTCCATCAAGGCATTGGGTAATACACGGTCTGTAAATACCAGCCCCGGGCAGGTATTTGCATGATGTGTTTTATTGTTTTCAGGAGCGCATGATGGGAACCAAGATCAGGCCGCGCTGGAGTGATTTACCACCGGAATTTCAGGCGCGCTTTGGCAATGGTGTTGGTCCGTCGTGGTTTCCGGCGTTTCTGCGCAATTTTACGACGAAACATTATTCGTGGTTTTTTCGCGAGGCATCATGGAAACATCATGATTTTGGCTACTGGGTCGGGCACGCTCACGACAACCGCAAGGAATATGACGACAAATTCCTGGCGGCCATGAAGCGAGATCTGCAGGGGCGGGGCTTTCTTACCAAAATGTCGGGTTTTGTGATTTCGCGCAGCTTTTATGCAGCAGTTCGGGTCGGTGGCGGTGGATCGTTTTACTATCACCATGAATACCGCTGCATCGAAGAGCTTCAAACCGCCCTTGAAGAGGCCGGTCAATAGATCGCCCCGCCAGGCCGCACGAAACGGCCCTTCATCGGTGTGAGTGATAATCTGTTTGCCGAACCTGCTTTTTATACCGCTGATCGGCGATGGGTGATCGGTGATGGGTTTCAGCAGCTTCCGATGCGCTGGCGGTCGATGCGTTCTCCCAGGCGGTTAAAATACCAGCGGTATTTCGTGCCACGATAGCAACCTTCCACAAAGGCGTTTACCGCTTTGGCGCCGCGCTGTTCAAGCGTCTGGAGAACCTCCAGTACGGTTTGAGATTTGCATTTGCCGATAGTGTTCTCGCGGATGACATCACCATAAGCATCCAACCGCACGTTAACCCGCAATTCTTGCTTGCAGCCTTCAGCACGCCAGCCACCTCCACGGCGTTGAATGCGGAAATTTGAATAGCCGAGATCTATCAGCTTTTCCTGCATCAACTCCTGGGTCAGAGGAGCTGAACAACGACCTACAGGCTCTTCTTTTCGGATTTTGCCGTATCGACCAATGGCGAGTTCAACCAGGCCCGTGCCTTTGCAGGCTTCTGCAATATAGGGAAGACGGTTGCCGCGCAGGACACGAACCCGGTCATACCCCTGGTTTGTCAGGTAACCGACAACCTGATTGGCGGTAATCGCCTTGCGGCAGGAGTCGATGCGCTGTTCATCGCGGATGCGGCCAAACCGGCCAACGGCAACCTTGACCCGGCTGTCTCCCTTGCAGGCTTCTGCAAGGTAGGGCGGGCGGCGACGTTCGATCACCTTGATGCGGTTGTAGCCCCGCTTTTCCAAATGAACGATCATGTTGCGGGGGTTGAATTGTTTTTCACAACTGCCAATTCGGCGTTCGGACTGAACAATGCCGCGCTGGTTCATCACAATCGCGTAACGGTCGCCCTCAAAACACCCTTCGGCCTTGTAGCGTGGTAGTTCGGCATCTGTGATCACGACCCGCCGATATCCCGCAGCTTTCAGGCGATTGGTGATATCGTCGCTGGTCAATCCCTGGCGGCGGCACGACCCGATATCTTCGCGGCGCAGCAGCCGCGCACTTGTGTTGTATTCGAGACGAAAGCGCCGGAGTTGGAGACAGGCGGTAGCGCCCCACAGACCCTGCGCCTGATAAGTCTCGATCTCGCGATATCCTTCGATGCGCAGTGTTTTGACGATCTGCTTTCGGGTGTCGTGGGGTTTGCGGCCGGTTTGTTGCGAGCCGCAATTGCCGATCTTGGAAGTGCTGGTGATTTTTCCAAGAATGCTGATCTTGACCAGAAACCTGGTATTGCCCTTGCAGGCTTCTGCACGAACGATGGTGAGTTTGCGTTTGACAATGCGGGCGTCATGGTAGCCGTTTTGGCGCAGAACCTGATAGATCAGTCCATCGTCGCCCAACGAAATTGTTTGAGCGTGGGTGGGTAAAAGTGACGCAGCCATAACAAAAAAGAAAACGACAAAACTCTTTAGCTTGAAAAGTCTCATATCGATTGTCTCCCAAACATCGTCACTGTTGACCCTGCGAACAAGCAAAGAGGATGAACCGGGCTTTGTCAAAGCATCCGTGTGCTCAGTGCTCAGGAATATTTGTGGATCAGGCTGTGCGAAAACGGGTCCGTGCCGTTCGTCTATTGATAACGGATACAGGCAGGGCCTGCTGCTTGTGTATGACACCAAACAAGGTGACAATGGAGGGGGAAACGATTCACGGGTTTGATGGATCGATTGCAAGGGGCGAACTGCCTGATATGTGCTGGCCCGGGGAATGGGTTGTCTGCACCGCGTTGTGCGCATCTTGCCGTCGAACTGCGATATCCGTGTAGTCGACAAGCCCGTTTTATTGGCTCGCCACAGGCTTTACAGATTATGCCCTACAAAAATTACTCGACCGAACAGTTACAACGGATCGACAACGCTCATCACCTTCATCCGTTTACGGATCATGATGAGCTTCGCCGCAAGGGCGTGCGCGTCATCACGGGAGGAGAGGGGGCCTATGTGGTTGACAGCGATGGCAATCGCATTCTGGATGGCATGGCTGGTCTGTGGTGTGTCAATGTTGGCTATGGTCGTGAAGAGCTTTGTGACGCGGCCTATCAGCAAATGCGTGAGCTGCCCTATTACAATACATTTTTCAAAACCACTCATCCTGCCGTAACGCTGCTGGCTCAGCGTGTTGCCCAGCTTGCTCCGCCCAATCTAAACGAAGTTTTCTTCGGGGCTTCCGGGTCGGAATCAAACGACACCGCTATTCGAACAGTGCGCCATTACTGGGCACTCCAAGGTCAGCCGCAAAAACAGATTATCATATCGCGACGCGATGCCTATCACGGCTCCACCATCGCAGCGGTTTCCATGGGTGGAATGGGGGCAATGCAGTCGCAGTTGGGGCCGCATCTGCCCGGTTTCATTCATGTTATGCCACCCTATGATTTTGAGTTGGCGCATCCTGGTGAAAGCCGGGAGGAATTTGGCTTGCGGGCTGCCAAGACGGTGGAGGATGCCATTGTTGCCGTGGGTCCACAAAATGTGGCCGCCTTTATTGGTGAGCCGATTCAAGGGGCCGGGGGTGTCAAGATTCCGCCGGAAACCTATTGGCCCGAAGTCCAGCGCATATGCCGCAGATATGATGTCCTGCTGATGCTGGATGAGGTCATTACCGGCTTTGGAAGAACCGGCGAATGGTTCGCCGCGCAAAGTATGGATATTGAAGCAGACACCATGACGGTGGCGAAGGCCATCACATCGGGCTATCAGCCGCTCTCAGCCGTGCTTTTCAGCGATAAGATTGCCCGTGTGCTGGCCGATGGCGGTGAATACTATCATGGCTACACTTATTCAGGACATCCGGTCGCTTGTGCTGTCGCGCTGGCAAATATCGACATCATCGAACGCGAAGGACTGATTGACCGCGTTCGCGATGATACCGGCCCCTATCTTACAACGCGTCTGGCCGAGATGTTGGGAGATCACCCTTTGGTGGGAGAGGTTCGCGGCTTTGGATTGCTGGCGGCTATTGAAATTGTTCAGGACCGCGAGACGCGGGCACGGTTTCCCGAACATGCTGATGCGGCAGGTGTTGTGCGTGATATCAGCATTCAGCATGGGCTTATGATGCGGGCTGTTGGAAACACAATGATCCTTTCGCCCCCGTTGATCTGGACGCGGGAGACGATTGATGAAGCGGCGGAGATAGCCCGGCTTGCGCTTGATGAAGCAATGAATCATCTTTTCCGGGCCGGGGTTTCTGTATGACGGGAGCCATTGGCCTGGGATTTGATGGGGCCCGGGTTTGATGAGGCCAGAGTTTTGATTGAGGAAGCAGAAGATGGCGACGATTGGATTTATTGGGCTTGGCAATATGGGCGGCCCGATGGCCGCAAATCTGGTGAAGGCGGGACATGCCGTTACCGGTTATGACCTTTCCCAAGAGGCCAGAGCCGCCGCCGCTGATGCCGGTTGTGCCATTGGTGCCACGGTTATCGAAACTGCCGAAGATAAGGATATTATCGTCACCATGCTGCCAGCCGGTACGCATGTCGTGGCGGTTTTTGAAGAGATAGCCGATGTCATAGGCAGCGGAAGTCTTGCGATCGAATGCTCCACTGTTGATATCCCCTCGGCTCAAAAAGCCCATGAAATCGCGGCCTCTGCCGGTGCGTTGAGTGTCGATGCGCCGGTTTCTGGCGGTATTATGGGAGCAATCAATGCCACTTTAACGTTTATGGCCGGTGGAACAGCGCAGGCGCTTGATGCTGCGACGCCAATTCTGGAAACAATGGGCGCAAAGGTGGTGCGGTGCGGTGATGCCACGGCCGGGCAAGCTGCCAAGGTCTGTAACAACATGATTTTGGCCATCACCATGATCGGCACCGCAGAAGCGTTCGAGATGGGGCAACGGCTCGGCCTCACCAATCAGGCTCTTTTTGATGTGGTCTCAACCGCCTCTGGTCAAAGCTGGTCAACAACAACTTACTGCCCGGTTCCTGGACCGGTTCCCACATCTCCGGCAAACAATGACTACAAGCCCGGATTTGCTGCGGAATTGATGTTGAAAGACCTTGGCTTGTCTCAGGATGCCGCCAAACAGACCGGTGCCTATACACCACTGGGGTCTCATGCCCGCGAACTCTACAAAGAGTTCTGCTCACAGGGCGGAGGTAATGTTGATTTTTCCGGCATTATCAAAATGCTGGCCGAGACGGAAAATAAGGGCTGAGCTGATTTCGATAAGTCAAATGCCCCAACCTGCGACATAAATACCGTAAGGCGGCAAAACTTTCCGGCCAGATTTCCATTTGCTTAACCAGTCATTAGCTGCCTGTTAGGAAACACCGGCTAATTTGGCCAACGAGACAGGATTGATCTCCGTCTTGTTCCCCGGATTAGGTATTGCGTACCGGGTAAGAGTTTCTTCCGATGCGATTTTTGTCGGAATAGTATGCGTAGAGTACGATGCCGCGGTTTTATGTCCCTTGGGTCATGAGGCCGCGGTTTTCGTTTGAGTTGCAATACAATCAAAAAGTGTATTTATATTTATTGCAACTGAAACGAATCAAGGTGAAATATGTTTGGAAAAACCGCGGCTGGCTGGGTCATTGCATTGGTTCTTCTCCAATCGGCTGAAATCCAGAACCTTCAGGCACAGGAACAAGTCCGGGAAGCACGGGGGCTGGTTCGCTCCGCTGCTCGTGTCGAAGTGCGCACGGACCTTGTTGCTGCTGTTGCCGATGCACCGTTTGGTGAGGGGATGCGGTTCAAAAAGGGGGACCTCCTTATTTCTTTCGACTGCGACCGTTACAGGGCTGAATTCAACAGCGCCAAGGCAGCTGCCCGAGCCGCCGGCATTGAGGTTAGAAACAAACGTAGCCTGGTAAAGCACGGAGCCGCTGGCCACAGTGAACTGGAAATGGCGCAAGCCGATGCAGCACGTACAGCTGCTGACGCCAAAGCCAGGAAAGTTCGCGTTGCACAATGTGTGGTAAAAGCACCCTTTGCGGGGCGCGTTGTCTCCCTGAACGCCCGCAAATATGAAATGCCGAAGCCGGGAGAACCGGTGATTGTCGTGCTGGATGATGCAGCTTTGGAACTGGAGCTCGTCTTGCCATCGCGATGGCTCACATGGGTCAAGGCGGGACAGGTATTTGCCTTTCTGGTTGACGAAACGGGGCTCAATCATGAAGCCAGGGTTTCGCGTATTGGGGCAGAGGTCGATCCTGTCAGCCAGACCATCAAGGTTTATGGCACGCTTGTGGGCGCAGGAGATAAAGTTCTGGCGGGAATGAGCGGTGTTGCCCGCTTTCCTGTCGATGGAAGTTGATCAGCGTGGCTCAACCCGGCAATCGGCCCCGTTTTACTGCGTCTGACGGGGCTGCCAGACGATCCCACACCCCGCCGCAGCAAAAGCCAACCGCTCCACGCAATGTCATTGGTGATCATGCGTGTCATGCGGATACTCAAAACCGCATAGCGCGTCTTGAGGCGCTGCTGTTGCTTGAGGGAGAAGTTCGCTCTGTCCGCACATTGCGGGAGCTCATCTATTGTATTGCCAATGAAACACGCAAGGTTGTCGCAACCCGTCAGACCTATGTTTTGCGGCCGCGGAAATCCAATATAACTCGCTTTATGGTGGACACGGTGTCCAACCTGACCGCAGTGGACCGCAGTGCGCCAGCAATTCGAACCCTGGAAGACATATTCAATACGGCTCTGGCGGCGGTACAGGACGGGGATGAAACGGAAGGTTCCAAACCCTCGCTTTTCGAAATCCCGGTTCAGGAAGAAACGCAGGGAGCGGTTTTTCCTTTCAGGCACGGAGTGATTGCGCCACTGACTGACAACCGGGGGACGATCTATGCTGCCATTGTTTGCTTGAGTGAAGTCACTGCTAAACCGGGTGATCTTGCCGTTATCGAGCGTTTGCAATCGGTCTACAGCCATGCATGGCAGGCGCTGTCTCCCCGTCCATTGAGGCGAATTCCCGGATTTTTCCGCAAACTCCTTGTTGCAGCGGTTGTGGTTGCAGGCCTGGCCACCATGATCATCCAGGTGCCCCTCACCACGCTGGCACCGGCTGAAGTGGTTGCCAAGTCCCCTCAGATCGTTGCTGCGCCTATTGATGGTGTGGTGTTTGCCATGAATATCGACCCCAATACTCAGGTGTCCAAGGGCGACGAGCTTTTTCGTTATGTTGATACCGAACTTGCAAGCCGTCACGCTGTGGCCCGCGAAAATCGCAATGTGGCTGCTGCACGCCTTCAGACAGCCCGACAGGGTGCTTTTGGTGCAGGCGCGGGCGCCCGTGATATGGCGGTGGCGCAGGCTGAACTGGAGTTGGCAGAAACCGAACTGCTCTATGCAGCAACCCAACTCAACAAGACAGTCGTGCGCGCGCCCAGGGCCGGGTTGGCGATTTTCGACCGTCGGTCAGATTGGCAGGGCAGGCCGGTTGCCGTTGGTGAAAAGGTACTTGAGATCGCCAATCCGCAAAAAGTGGAATTTCGCGTGGATCTGGCCATCAGCGATGCGATTGTCCTTAATCCTGGCGCAAGAGTGAAGGTCTTTCTTGATTCCAGCCCCTTGTCACCGCGCGAGGCAAAGCTTGCAAGTGCAAATTATCGGGCATCGCTCTCTGCCAGCGAACAACTAGTCTACAAGCTTTATGCGACAGAGGAGAGCAGCCACGACAGTCAACCGCGTATCGGTGCGCGTGGAACCGCTCAGGTTTTTGGTGAAAGGGTTTCGCTGGGCTTTTACCTCTTTCGACGTCCCATCTCTGTTCTGCGGCAATATACCGGATGGTAGAAACCGGTTTAACCGCACCGCAGACAGACCTTGAGGGCCGGGCTGGCGACGACCTCCCATTACCGGCAATGCGCCAGGATCTGGAAGTGATTGACGGCTGGCCCACCCATGGCGGTGCGCCGACATGGATGCTGTTTGATCCGCTGCGAAACCGCTATTTCCGGATTGATCAATTTGCCTTCCAGCTTCTTTCACAATGGGCGGGATCAACGGTCGGAGCGATCAAAGAGGCGGTGGAACGAAACTGGCACCGTTCGGTGGATGACAAGGAAGTCAGTGATCTCATCGCCTTCCTGTTTGTCAATCAACTGACCGTTGACCCGCCACGTGATGGCTATCGTGCTTTTGCGGCGCAGGAAGCGGCGCGGCACCGGGGCGTGCTCCACCGCATGCTTCATGGATATCTTTTCTTCAAGCTTCCTCTTGTGCGGCCTGACCGTTTCCTTGCCGCAGCATACCCGCTTGTTGCGCCGCTGATGAGCAGGAAAGCCGCCCTGTTTTTTATTTTTGCCGGGCTGGTTTCTCTCTATCTGGTTTCCCGACAATGGGATGCCTTTCAGGGACATCTCCAATCCTCTTTCTCGCTGAGGGGACTGATATACTATGTCGTGGGTCTGATCTTCGTGAAAATGGTTCATGAACTTGGTCACGCTTTCATGGCCAAGGGTTACGGTCTTAAAGTTCCAGTCATCGGGCTGGCATTCCTGGTGCTGATGCCGATCCTCTTTACTGACACCTCGAATG
Organism: uncultured Rhizobiaceae group bacterium; assembly: GCA_937930635.1. Classification (GTDB taxonomy): domain Bacteria; phylum Pseudomonadota; class Alphaproteobacteria; order Rhizobiales; family Rhizobiaceae; genus Pseudahrensia. The sequence continues at coordinate 220,221 of CALHCF010000007.1, read as the reverse complement.
CGTGGCGGCTTCGCAGCCGCCGGCAAAGGCTGATGATTGACGGTGCAGGGATCATGAGTGAGTTGGTTCTGGCTGTCATGGCCACACTGCTCTGGGTTTTTCTGCCCGATGGGCCTTTGCGTGACGTGGCCTTTTCCATTGCGGCGGTAAGCTGGGTTCTCAGTCTGCTGGTGAACCTCAATCCGTTCATGCGATTTGACGGATATTACATTCTCTCCGACATGTTGGGTTTTGAGAACCTGCAGGAGCGCGGCTTTGCCATGGCTCGGTGGAAACTTCGCGAAACGCTGTTTGGTCTTGGAGTGCCAAAGCCGGAATTGCTGTCTCCCCGACTGGAATTGAGCGTTATTCTTCATGCCTGGGGAACGTGGATTTACCGGTTTGCCCTCTTCGTCGGGATCGCTCTGCTGGTCTATTCTTTTTTTGTCAAAGTCGTTGCGATTTTTCTCTTCATTGTTGAAATCGTGTGGTTCATCGGCTTGCCAATTTATCGCGAAATCAAGGTGTGGTGGACCATGCGTGCCAGCATTATTGCGACCAGGCGGTTCTGTGTGACGTTTGGTCTGTTTCTGATTGGATTGGGCGCTGCCTGTCTGCCGCTTTCATCCAAAGTTGTTGTTCCCGCACTGATGCATTCGGCGCAGGAAGTGACGGTCTATCCGCCCGGTGCCGCCTGGCTTGAGAAAATTCATGTGCGCAGCGGTGATCACGTTGCCAAAGGCGATGTGCTGGCGGTGTTTTCTTCAGACAAACTGGAACTGGAACAGACGCTGGAACTGAAACGTATTGCACTGCTTGAACGCCGCATTGCGCGCGGTACTGCCGATGCGCGCGATGGTGCGTTGCGGCGTGTTTTGATCAGCCAATTGCAGACGGCCCGTGGAAAACTGGATGGACTGAAAAAGCAGAGTGCCGAGCTTATTCTTGTTGCGCCGCAGGCGGGGGAAATTCTGGACTTTGACCCCCAGGTTCATCACGGGCGCATGCTGGCCCGTTCCCATGCGCTGCTAAAAATTCGCGGCGAGGGCGGCGCGGCACTAAGCGGCCTGGTTCGTGAGGATGATGTCGAGCGGCTGGCGGTGCCTGCTGCCGGGATGTTTATCCCGGATGACCCCGGCCTGGCAAAAATCGATGTCACGCTGCAAAGCCTGGCCGCCACCGCTGTTGCTCAATTGCCAGACCCTGAACTTGCCGAAATTTATGGCGGTTCGGCTCCTGCCAAAAAGGGCAGCAGGGGGGAGTTGATTGCTATGGGAAGTTTCTACCCCGTCGTGCTTTCGCCTGACCAGCCTGTTTCTGTCACAGGACAAACCCTGCGGGGTGTGGTGCATCTGACAGGTGAGCGGCGTTCATTTGCAGGCCGTATTGCCCGGCGTGTGGCCGGGGTGCTGATCCGCGAAAGTGGTTTTTGAACAGCTTCATGGTGAGCACGGTGCTTGTATGATGTTTCATTACGCCCTAAGCGCAAACCATGACAAAAAAACACACAGCGCGGGCGATCATGTTGCAGGGCACCGGTTCGGATGTCGGCAAAACCGTGCTGGCTGCGGGCTTGTGTCGCCTTGCATCTCGACGGGGACTGTCGGTTCGGCCGTTCAAGCCACAGAACATGTCCAACAATGCCGCGGTTGCTGCAACGCCGTTGGCGGATGGCACAGGTGGCGAAATTGGCCGAGCTCAATGGCTGCAGGCGCTGGCTTGCGGTGTGCCGTCAAGTGTGGACATGAATCCCGTCTTGTTGAAACCGCAATCGGAGACCGGAAGTCAGATTATCGTGCATGGCAAAGTGTGGGGCGCCGCGAAGGGCCGCGACTATCAGAAGCTGAAACCGCAATTGCTTGGCGCGGTGATGGAGAGTTTTCACCGTCTTTCACAAGAAGCTGATCTGGTTATCGTTGAGGGGGCGGGAAGTCCTGCGGAGATCAACCTGCGAGATGGTGATATTGCCAATATGGGATTTGCGACGGCGGCAGATGTGCCGGTTATTCTTGTGGGGGACATTGACCGGGGCGGGGTGATTGCCTCGCTTGTCGGCACTCATACCATCCTGCCCCAGGAAGACCGGCGCATGGTTCGGGGCTACCTGATCAACAAATTTCGCGGAGATGTCTCTTTATTTGATGAGGGATTGCAGCAGATCACCAATTTTACCGGGTGGAAGAGTTACGGCGTGGTGCCGTGGCTGGAGGCAATCCGAAACCTGCCAGCAGAGGATTCCGTTGCGCTGGAAAAGCAAATCGAGGGCGCAGGTGAGGGGGCTGTTGTCGCGGTGCCGGTTCTTTCCCGCATCTCCAATTTTGACGACCTTGATCCGTTGAAATTGCAGCCGGGGGTGCGGGTCCAGTTTGTGCGGCCCGGAGACCTTTGGCCGCGCGATGCCCGGCTGGTGGTGTTGCCGGGGTCAAAGTCCACCATCGCCGATCTGAATCAATTCAGGGCTTTGGGCTGGGATCGTGAAGTTCTGAATCATGTTGAACGGGGCGGTCATGTTGTCGGCATTTGCGGTGGTTATCAGATGCTTGGGCGCGTGGTTCGGGACCCGGAGGGTGTTGAAGGTCTGGAAACCGAGGCGCAGGGTCTTGGTCTGCTGGATGTTGAGACGGTGCTGATACCCCAAAAGACAGTGTGCAATCGCATGGCGAGGGATGCGCAGACCGGCGTGGCGCTGGATGGCTATGAAATCCACATGGGTCGCACCCACGGCCCGGCCTGCGATAATCCAATGATCCACCTCGATGGAACGCCGGATGGCGCGGTCTCTGCTAACAGTCATGTTCAGGGCTGCTATCTCCACGGCCTCTTTACCACGGATCGTTGGCGTGTCTCGTTCCTAAGGTCGATGGGTATCAATGCACCGGACTTTGACTACCGACAGACGGTGCAGGCAGCACTTGATGAGGTCGCCAACCAGTTGGAAGCCGTGGTTGACCCGGCAATCTTCGAAGTTGGAGACAACGCCTGACCGGCATGGGGATAGCGGAAGCCTTTAACAGGCTGAGGTCAGTCAAGCGGACGATGTGACCTCAAAACATCAGGCAATAAAGTCAAAAACCATCTGCTCTAACGAAACAGCCCGTTGAAGCCTGAAAGAAATTGGCGGGTCTTCCCAATTATGGATCGAGACCTGGAGCCCAGATCGATATATTTATCCCGCATTTTTGCGAACTCTTTCTCGTGACGAGAGACGACTAAATCGCGAAACGACCTGAAATCCATATCGATGATCTCGATAAAATCATCGGCAAGATAGGCATCAATAATCTGATCTGGGGTTGCCTTGGCGACGTTTTCAAACGGATAGGATCTGGTTTTCGCTTTTTTGCCGCCACCCACCACGCGCTTGTAGTCCTTGATCTGGAAAATTCTGTCCAGGTCGAAAACACTCTCCTTGCAACGTGCCATTTTCCCTCGGTGTTTGCCGGCGACAATCTGATACCATCCACCCAAGGGGACACTCATATCATCGGCGACCGGGCACAGAACCGGATTTATTTGCTTCCAGGTGCCATTCGGTTTGATTTTTACAATGAGCCCCCGTTCGATACTGAGTTGCGTGGGCGGATCCAGATCTTTGTTTGTCATGATCCAGGGTTTTTGAAGGCCGTATATCTCGGTTACCCCAAGTTCCCAGCCGCCCCGGTCGGTCAGTGAACTGGCCTCTCTATTACGATCTTTACGCCTGTTTTTCGCGACCTTTTTCCATAATTTGATCCAGGGCCAGAAGAAGTGACGGCCATTTTCTGATGCTAAAAACTGCCGGAAATCTTCGCAAAATGTGTAAGGCAGTTTGTTTTCAATCCTGGTGATCTCTGCATCGGTCGCAGCTTCGAAAGCCAGACAGGTTGTGCCGCCAGGTTGGCGCTCTTTCACGAAAATCTGAAACGAGCTTGTAACCGGATCGAGAGCCTGATCATCTGGAAAAGCTATTTTGATTTCGTATTTGCCGGATGGAAGAGGCTTTCCATCCTTTGTCATGGGCAGCACAGTTCGGCATTTGGTGTTGGTTTCAATGGTGCTGATTGTCTGATCAGCAACAATCGAGCCATCGACTGTAACCGTTGTTTCAACCCTAATCTCACGGTCTTCTTCAAGCTTGACTTTCAATATCCAACCCACCCCTTCGTCAGGTTGGATAGTCGCAACCGTTCCGTACAACCCCTCCAGTTTTTCCACGGCGTAGGGTTTTTCATTTTCATACAAATAAAGCCGAAGAGCGGATATTGTGGCTCTGGGTTTGACGATTTCCTTGGGGCGTATTTTGTTGCTTTGCGCGATCTCGTTGTAAATTTTGTCGAGCGCTTTTATCTGTTTGCCGAAAGTGATCGGGTAGTGAGCCAGATAACCCTGTGTGAAACACTCGTCCAAAATCTGATCCGGCGTTGCATCATCAAATGTTTTGAACGGCAGCTTTTTTTGGCCTTCATCGTGGCTGGGGTATTCAAAACCCTCGACCTCTAGAAGCTCTTCCATGCCGCTATAAACTTCATGATCAAGCATAGCCAACTCGCCACAGCGTTTGCCCGCAGCAATCTGCACGAGATCATTGCCACCAGCATCAATACCAACCGAATAGAATATTTTTAGAAAACGCGGGTCGAGAACACTGTTTAACCCGTCGCCGAATTTGTAGTGGGGATCATCATTCAACCCAAAAATCCGTGTTGCCTCGTTGATCCACTCCTCACCATCGGTTTCGTTGTCGTGGTCCTCTTCTTTGATGATGAGGCCGTTGTCCGTTTTCAAAAATGCTCTGTAATCTTCCTGGAAACTCACGCCATATTTTTCTTCCGCAGCGGCGATTTCGCTGTCACTGGCGGGAGGAAATGTTTTGTGTGCGTAGATACGTTTAGCCATTAATTTTCAATTCCTGATTGCATTTTAATTTCGGGCATAGCCAAGCCAGAACAACCCGTGCCTTCAATCTCCAAACTCTCGATCAAATGACGCTCATTGATTAAGCATCAAAATATCTACCCCAGTTTAATGGGGCCGGTCACCGGATCATAATTCATTGCCTTTTTTCCTGTCGGCACCGTTTATGTCTCCAAACTGAATACCCCAATAAGGGTTTGAAGCAGATCGACAACAACTGTGTGCTTAACCCGCTGACCACGCCATTTGGCGTCGCATTCGTGATTGACTTCCCCTGCACCGGGCTATTTAGTCGTGGGTGCAAATGGTCTTCGTTTTGTCCCTTGAAGGGATTCGGAGAGCAAAAGGGAATGTGTCGGGCCGACCCAAGCAGGGGGCCTTAACCACAGCCGACCCCGCGACTGTAGCGGTGAGGCCCTGTCCAGAAAGCCACTGTTTCAATTGAAACGGGAAGGCGGGCAGAAGCCGTTGATCCGCAGCCAGGAGACCTGCCGTTTGTGTCAATGGGTGCCCGCGCGCCCGCATCGTTCAACGGACGGGATGTTCCGCTTGCGCTGAAAGACAGGAAGGCCGGCAGGCCGTTTTTCGACGCATCCATGCTCCCGCCACAAGTGTCACGAACACGGGAGTTGTCTGACCATGAAAAAACTGTCCCTTGCCGCTCTATTTGCGGTTCTCTCTACCCCTGCATTTGCCCATCACCCCATGAGTGGCAAAACACCGTCCACACTGTTTGAAGGTTTGTTGTCCGGCATCGGCCATCCGGTTCTTGGACTGGACCATCTTGCCTTTGTGATTGGTGTCGGCCTGGCCGCAGTGCTGATCGGCTCGCGCTTTGCCCTGCCGCTTTTCTTCATCATCGCCACGCTTGCGGGCACAGGTCTGCATCTGATGGCGTTTGATCTTCCTGCTGTTGAATTTGTGATTTCACTATCGGTTGCTGCGGTTGGTCTTTTGTTGATTACCGGGCGTATGGCGCCCTTTGCCGTTTTTGCCGGTCTGTTTGCAATCGCCGGTCTTTTCCATGGTCATGCCTATGGTGAGGCCATCTTTGGTGCTGAAACCACACCGGTTGTCGCCTATCTGGCGGGTTTCGGGATTACCCAATATGCGATTGCCGTGGTCTCTGGTCTGGTCATTGTCAATGGGCTTGGAAAGGCCGCTGATATGGCCTCCAACATACCAGCCCGTATCGGTGGTGGCATGGTGGCGGGTGCCGGCCTTTTGCTCGTTGGTGAAAAAGCCATCAACCTCGCCTTTGGTCTCGCCTGATCAGTCATGGCTCAATTTGCGCCCGGGGTTTCGCTCATTCTGGGCGGGGCCCGGTCCGGCAAGAGCAGCTTTGCAGAACAGCTTTCGCACGAGAGCGCCCGGCAGAAGATCTATCTGGCAACCAGCGAAGCCTTTGACGGTGAGATGGAGGCGCGCATTGCGCACCATCGCTCCCGGCGCGGGTCTGAATGGCAACTGATCGAGGAACCGCTTGAACTCGCATCAGCGCTGAAGGCCGTTGTTGCTTCGGACACATGTGTCCTTGTCGATTGTCTGACGCTCTGGCTGACCAATCTGATGATGGCTGAACGCGATGTTGCGACGGAATGTACGACGCTGGTTGAAACTCTGTCGGGATTTGACCGCGACCATGCGGTGCTTCTGGTCTCCAACGAAGTGGGGCAGGGCATCGTCCCGATGGAGAAGATGGCGCGGGATTTTCGCGATTATGCCGGGCGGCTGCATCAGGACATTGCCGGGATTGCTGAAAATGTCTGGTTTGTGACGGCGGCGCTGCCGCAAAAACTCAAATAGGAAGAATGATTATGGACGCGCAGAAAATTCCCGCAACGGTGATTACCGGTTTCCTGGGGGCTGGCAAGACGACGCTCATTCGCAATCTGCTGGCAACCGCCAACGGCAAGCGTATTGCGCTTATCATCAACGAGTTCGGCGACCTTGGCGTTGATGGCGATGTGCTGGCGGGGTGCGGCGATGAAACCTGCAGTGAAGATGATATTGTCGAACTCACTAATGGCTGTATCTGTTGCACTGTTGCCGATGACTTTATTCCCACCATCACCAAGCTGATGGAAAGTGACCGCAAACCTGATCATATCGTTATCGAGACGTCCGGTCTGGCGCTTCCGCAGCCCCTCGTGAATGCCTTCAACTGGCCTGAAATCCGTGAGCAGGTGACGGTAGACGGTGTGGTGACTGTCGTTGACAGTGCCGCCGTGGCGGATGGGCGGTTTGCTGATGATCATGATGCGGTGCAGGCACAGCGCGAGGGCGATGAAAGCCTTGATCATGAAAGCCCGCTGGAGGAGCTGTTTGAGGACCAGATTACATGTGCGGATATGATCGTGCTGAACAAGACCGACCTGCTGGCCGCTGACAGGCTGGATTTTGTCGAAGGTGAAGTGCGCGATGCAACAGAGCGGCGGGTCAAGCTGATCCGCGCCGGTATGGGCAATGTGCCGGGGGCGGACGTTCTTCTGGGCCTTGGAGTGGGGACCGAAGATGATATGGCGGCGCGGCGTTCGCACCATGAGATTCATCACGAAGACGGTCATGAACATGACCATGATGAGTTTGAGAGTTTCGTGGTGTCGGGAGGTGCGGTCACAGACCCTGCTGCGCTGCGTGACCGGCTTGTCGATATTATCGAGGCTCATGATGTGCTGCGTTTGAAAGGTTTTCTTGATATCGCCGACAAGCCGATGCGCATGGTGGTGCAAGCCGTCGGCAAACGGATCGACACCTATTTTGACCGCGATTGGGCGGCGGCCGAACCTCGCTCTTCGCGATTGGTTGTCATTGGCCTTCACGATATGGATGAAGCCGCCATCCGTGCCGAAATTGCTGCGGCGCTGGTTTAATCCTGTATGCATCTGCTTCTGGCGCAAAAGGGCAATCTGGCCGACACAGACGAGGCAATTGATCTTGGTCAGGACCCTGCCGATCTGATTTTTATTTCGGCAGCAGATACCGAACTGGCGGCCATGGCTTCGGCGCTTGAGGGGCTGGAGAATGGGCCGACAGTGCGGCTGGCCAATATGATGACACTGTCCCATCCGCTGTCGATTGATGTGTGGTGCGAGAAAACCGTGGCGCAGTCGCGCATGGTGGTTGTCCGGTGTCTTGGCGGTGAGAGTTATTGGCCTTACGGGCTGGAAACGCTTCATGCGACATGCCGGACGCACGGTGTGCAACTGGCCGTTTTGCCGGGTGATGATAAACCCGATCCGTCGGTCGACCGCTTCAATACAGTGGACGAACGCACAAGGCTGGCGCTCTGGTCGTATTTCAATCATGGCGGTGAGCGCAATATGCGCCTGTTGCTGGATGCGGTGGGCGATTGTCTCGACCACAAAATGTCTGAGCCACAAGCTGCCGTTCCATTGCTGAAAGCGGGATTGTGGTGGCCGGGTATTGATCAACCATCGCTGGACAGGCTTGAGGCGCAGTGGCGCGCCGGTGCGCCGGTGGTTGCCATTACTTTCTATCGGGCCCTGTTGCAAAGCGGGAATACCCAGCCGGTCGAAGCCCTGCTTCGGGCGCTGGAGAAGGAAGGTCTCAACCCGCTGCCGGTTTACCTTTCATCCTTGAAGGATGAGGTGTCGCAGGCAACTATTCGGACATTGTTTGGAGATGCTGCGCCGGGGGGTGTGATCAATCTGACAGGCTTCGCCGTCTCATCACCCGACAACAGCCGTATCCCCACCGTGTTGGAGGAAAATGGCGCAGTCGTATTGCAGGGCGTCCTTGCCGGGGGTGGTGAAGAAAGCTGGCTTGCGTCAGATCAGGGGCTTTCGGCCCGCGACCTTGCCATGAATGTTGCCTTGCCAGAGGTCGATGGGCGGGTGCTGTCGCGCGTCATTGCCTTCAAGGATGCGGGGCATTTTGATGCAAACACTCAGGCAAATATCGTGCGTCATGTCGCGCGCGATGACCGTGTCAGATTCGTGGCCCAACTTGCCGCCGGTTGGGTGCGCTTGCGAAACTCGAAACCCGCGCAGCGTCGTGTGGCGCTGGTTCTTGCAAATTATCCAAACCGCGACGGCAGGCTGGGGAACGGCGTGGGGCTGGATACGCCAGCCGGAACAATTGAAGTGCTGCAGGCCTTGCAGAAATCCGGTTATGCAGTCGAAAATATTCCATCAGACGGCAATGCGCTGATTGAGTATTTGCAGGCAGGTCCCACCAATGCGGCCACTGATGGCCGGGAAGTGCGTGAGACCATTTCCCTGAAACAATACAAAGAGATATTCGCCACTCTTCCTGAAACGATTCAACGAGAAATCGCAGGGCGATGGGGCGACCCGCAGACTGATCCCTATTTCCTGACAGATCAGAACGCATTTGCCCTGCCGCTGGCGCGTTTTGGTGAAACGCTGGTGGGGATACAACCTGCACGGGGGTACAATATTGACCCCACAGAAACCTATCATTCACCCGATCTTGTACCGCCACATGGTTATCTGGCGTTTTATTTCTTTCTTCGAGAAAATTATGGCGCCCATGCCATTGCCCATATGGGCAAACATGGAAACATGGAATGGCTTCCAGGCAAGGCCCTGGGGCTGGCGCAGACCTGTTATCCCGAAGCCGTGTTCGGTCCGGTTCCGCATGTCTACCCGTTCATCGTCAATGACCCGGGCGAGGGAACCCAGGCAAAAAGGCGCTCATCTGCGGTTATCATCGATCATCTGACCCCGCCGCTCACCCGTGCTGAAAGCTATGGCCCGCTGAAGGAGCTGGAAGCGCTTGTTGATGAATATTATGAGGCAAGTGGTGTGGATCCGCGCCGTCTGTCCTACCTGCGCCGCCAGATCCTTGAGATGATGAGCGATACCGGCCTCGATACGGATGCGGGAATTTCAGGAGAAGACAGCGAAAACAGTGCACTGGAAAAACTTGATGCCTATCTGTGTGAGCTCAAGGAGATGCAGATACGCGACGGGTTGCATATTTTTGGAAAAGCCCCTGAAGGACGGCTGAAAACCGACCTTGCCGTCGCCCTCGCTCGGGTGCCACGAGGGCAGGGTGAAGGGGGAGATGCAAGCCTTCAACGCGCCATCGCAGCCGACTTGCTGGGTGCTGATGTGAATTTCGATCCGCTTGATTGCAATATGGGTGCACCATGGAGCGGACCCAAACCCGATCTGATGATGGCTGTGTCAAACGATGCATGGCGCACCAATGGTGATACCGTTGAGCGTCTTGAGATACTTGCGGCGCAGCTGGTTGACGGAACGGTGCAAAGCCAGCCGGAATGGAGCGCCACACCGCAGGTTCTTGATGCGTTGAAAAATACAATTCTCCCGGATCTCGATGCCTGCGGGCGGTCGGAAATTGGTGGCTTCATGACGGCATTATCCGGTCAGTTTCTGACTCCGGGGCCTTCTGGAGCGCCCACGCGTGGACGGCTGGATGTGCTGCCCACCGGCCGCAACTTCTTTTCCGTCGATTCCCGTGCTGTGCCGACTCCGGCAGCATGGCACCTTGGGCGTAAATCGGCGGAACTTTTGATCAAACGCCATCGCCAGGAACAGGGGGAATGGCCGACTGCCATGGGATTGTCTGCCTGGGGTACATCCAACATGCGCACCGGGGGCGACGACATCGCGCAAGCTATGGCGTTGATCGGTGCCAAGCCGGTCTGGGATCATGGGTCACGGCGCGTGACCGGATTTGAAATCATCACACTGGCGGAACTTGGGCGTCCGCGCGTGGATGTAACCTTGCGAATTTCCGGGTTTTTCCGCGATGCCTTTCCCGCTCAGATTGATCTGTTCGACAAGGCCGTGCGTGCCATCGCTGCACTTGATGAGGATGTTGCTGACAATCCACTGGCGCAGCGGGTGGTCGACGAACAGGCTGCTCTGATCAAGAAGGGCTTTTCGTCAGACGACGCATCCCGGCAGGCCGGATTTCGTATCTTCGGCTCAAAACCGGGGGCTTATGGCGCCGGTCTGCAGGCCTTGATTGACGAGAAAGGCTGGAGTGAGCAGGCCGACCTGGCGCGCGCCTATCTTGCCTGGGGAAGTTATGCCTATGGCGCCAATGCAGAAGGAGAGGCCGCGCAAGACCCGCTGGAAACCCGCCTGTCCCAACTGGAAGCAGTGGTGCACAATCAGGATAACCGCGAGCACGACCTTCTTGATTCCGATGACTACTATCAATTTGAAGGTGGAATGACAGCGGCGGTGGAACATGTTTCCGGCAACCGGCCGGTTGTTTATCACAATGATCATTCACGGCCCGAGCGTCCGGTTATCCGAACCCTCGAGGAAGAGATTGGCCGGGTTGTCCGGGCGCGGGTGGTCAACCCAAAGTGGATCGCAGGTGTTATGCGCCACGGGTACAAAGGGGCTTTCGAAATTGCCGCAACGGTGGATTATCTCTTTGCCTTTTCCGCGACGACAGGTGCGGTGAGGCACCATCATTTTGATGCCGTTTATCAGGCTTTCCTGGGTGATGATGTTGTGCGGTCCTTCATGGCGGATAACAATCCGCAGGCGTTGAAAGAGATGGCGGACCGCATGCTTGAAGCGCAGGAGCGGGGGCTGTGGACAGCGCGCAGCAATTCGGCAAAATTTGATCTGGAACGATTGGCGGAGAGGCAACATGGCTAAGAAATCAGAAACACTGAAGAATATGAGCGAAGAAGAGCTCAACGCGCGTCACGCCGACAAGATGAAGAAGAAAAAGGCGGCTCGTGACAAAATTATTGCAACCAAGACCCGCGAAAAAGGGTTGGTCATCGTTCACACCGGTAAAGGCAAGGGCAAATCAACAGCCGCCTTCGGCATGGTTTTTCGTGCTCTGGGTAATGGCATGAAGGTCGGCGTGGTTCAGTTTGTGAAAGGAAAGTGGGGAACCGGCGAACGGGCGATTCTCGAAAAGCTGGGTGATCAGGTTACCATGACCGCCATGGGTGATGGCTTCACCTGGGAAACACAAGACCGCCAGCGTGATATTGACGCGGCCCGTGCGGCCTGGGAGCGGGCCAAAGCGATGATCATGGATGATGAGCACGATATGGTGTTGTGCGATGAGCTCAATATTGTCCTGCGTTATGACTACCTCATGGTCGAAGAAATCATCGAAACGCTCAAGGCCAAACCCGAAATGAAGCACGTTATTATCACCGGACGTAACGCCAAAGAGTTGTTGATCGATTTTGCAGACCTTGTCACCGATATGACAATGGTGAAACATCCGTTCCGAGATGGGGTGAAGGCTCAGGTTGGAATCGAGTTCTAGTTGGGCGGTCCCCGCTTTTGGGAGATGGTGTGCGTGTTTTCGATACGATAAGCGAGTGGCTGGGCCGTAAATCATCGGTTCAGATGGTTGCTGACGACCCGCAAATGGCTTCGGAGATTTTGCTGCTCATCCGGACCATGTTTGCGGATGGCGAAATGCTGCCCGAAGAGTTGGCGACCTTCAAGATCCTGTGTTTCAACGTATTCGAGATTCCCGACGACGATATACCGGAAGTTGTGCGGTTTCTTAAGCAAACCAGCTATGAGACGACCTTTGAACAAGCGGCAGTGTTGCTGTCGGAATTGCCAGAAAAACGTAAAAACCAGTTGATGAGCCATCTTATGATGATGGCGATGGCTGATTCGAAGCTGCATGAGAAGGAAAAAGAGATATTGTCACGGGTCGCCGGAGTTTTGGGTTTTGAACCTGAGCGGATCAAGTCTCTGATCTGATATCCTTACCGACGACAATCCAACGGGCGGGCCAGCAGGCCGGATTGGAAAGCAAAAATGTTTGATCGTATTATTTCCCTTCTTGCCGATGGCGGCAGCGACGACGGGCAGAGCTATTCCAAAAATGATATTGCGGCTGCGGTCGCGGCGCTCTATTTCCACATGATTTCGGCCGATGGTGTGTTGACCATGCCGGAAATTGAACGGTTCCGCGAATTATTGCGAGAGCAGTTTGATCTCAATGATGAAGAACTGGACGAAGTATGCACCCGTGGTGCCAGGGAAGATCGAGAATCTCCCGGGCTGTTTCCGTTTACAGCAATTCTGAATCGGGCGCTTGATGCCAATGGCAAGGCAGAGGTTCTGGATCGGTTGCACCAGTTGGCCATTCAGGATGGAACTATTCATGCCGGTGAGCGTGCCATGCTTACCCATGTAAAAAAGCTTCTCAAGCTTGATGAATGACAGGACCAATTGACGGCGGTTCTGCATGTCGCATTTATTGGCTGCTTTTGGCGTGAAAGAGTTTGTTCTGTCCTACGGGGTTGTATAGGTTATTCCAATATCGACGGTGCCCCTTGATGGGCTGAGAATAATTCCGGTGCGGTTGACCCAATCAGGGAGCCAAGTTCGGACCTGTCGCACACAATGGTTCCGCGCCTGCGCGGGGGGCGTTGCGTGTATTGGGCGCTTCGATACGTGAACTGTCATCTATCGAGGCCCGCCATGCGTTTTCTGCTTTTTTCTCTCATCGCTACTTTATCATTCAGTACACCCGCTCACGCGCACTGGGGGCATCTGGGCGAATTGGCCGGCCACGGCCACTGGATTGCCTGGGGTGCGGCGGCAGCCGCTGCAGCACTGGCGGCTGCGCTTGCAAAACCTGAAAAAGATGCGGATTCCGCCGAAAGTGATGAAGAAGCTGAGGAGGAACCGGCATGAACCAACAGCAGAAAATCGGCATCATGATTTGCGGCCATGGCAGCCGCAACCAAAACGCAATGAGAGAATTTTCCCAGGTATCAGAGGGGTTGAAGGGGCGTTTTGGCGATGCGCCCGTGGAATACGGCTATCTCGAATTTGCCAATCCGGTGATTTCTCACGGGCTGGACAAACTGCGTGAGCAGGGCTGCACGAAAGTTCTTGCCGTGCCTGGAATGCTGTTTGCTGCCGGACATGCCAAGAATGATATTCCTTCCGTGCTGAACACCTATCAGGCGCAAAACCCCGGAATGGAGATCATCTATGGTCGGGAGCTTGGTGTCGATCTGAAGATGATCCGAGCCGCAGCCGAACGTATTCAGGAAGCCCTGGACAAGGCGGATGGTGATGTCGGTCTGCACGACACATTGCTGATGGTTGTGGGGCGCGGTTCTTCCGACCCTGATGCGAACTCCAACATCAACAAAATAATGCGGATGCTGTGGGAAGGCCTGGGCTTTGGTTGGGGTGAAGTGTGCTATTCCGGGGTCACATTCCCGCTTGTTGAACCGGGCCTCGAACATGCGGCGCGGCTGGGCTACAAACGCATTGTCGTCTTTCCGTATTTCCTTTTTACCGGTGTGCTGATCAAGCGTATCTATTCCTACACAGACGATGTGGCGGCCCGACACCCTGAAATCGAGTTCATCAAGGCGGGGTATCTCAACGATCATGAACTGGTGCTTTCCACGTTCGAGGACCGGGTAAACGAGATCGAAGCCGGGCAAAATGTGATGAATTGCCAGATGTGCAAATACCGCGAGCAGGTGCTGGGTTTTGAAGACCAGGTTGGGTTGGCGCAGGAAAGCCATCATCATCATGTCGAAGGCATTGGCGGGGGGCTGGAAAATTGCCCCTGCAAGGGTGACTGCGATGCATCGTGCCGCGATGAAGCGTTTTGCAAGGAGCACGGTTTGCCATGGACACCCGTGCACAGCCATGCATCGCCTGCGTCGCTGGATGTGGCTCACGATCACGCGCATGACCACGGTCACGGTCACGGTCACGGTCACGGCCACGATCACGATCACTCACATGATCACGGGCATCATCATCATCCCTATCCTCATGCGGACCATCCGCTGGGACCAAATTCAATGAAGAAGTCATGAATTTTGACCGGGTTTTGATCATTGATTGGTCGGCCAACAACTCGCCAAAGACAGGGGCTGACTCCATCTGGATTGCCGATGCTGACAGGCGCAGGCCAGAACCCAGACTTCTCAATCCATCGACCCGTGAAGAGGCGATGGTTGCTGTGCGTGATGTGATCACCGAAGTTCTTGACAAGGGTGAGCGCCTCTTTGCCGGATTTGACTTTGCATTCGGCTACCCTGCCGGCAGTCATGCGTTGCCAGGAAAGGGGGAGTGGGAACCTCTTTGGAAGTGGCTTGGAGAGCATGTGTGCGATGATGCTCAAAATGCCAGCAACCGTTTTGAAATCGGCAGCAGACTGAACAACCGCTTCGGCACGGCTGGCCCGTTTTGGGGGCATCCGTGGCAGCATGCAGGGCGCTACGGTAATCTTGGTGCCAGACGACCGGACTATGAACAGCTGTCGGTTTCAGAGACCCGACACATTGATCGTATGATCAGCGGCGCTCAGCCGGTTTGGAAACTGGCCTATACGGGTTCGGTTGGCAGTCAGACATTGCTTGGCATCGCACGGTTGCAAAAGCTTCGTGAGAGCGCGTTGGGTGATCATATCGCGATCTGGCCGTTCGAAACAAAGTTTGCCGATGATCTGAGCAAATCAATCATCATCGCGGAACTGTATCCTTCACTGTTTGATATCGACAGACGATCAGGCGAGATCAAGGATGAGGCGCAGGTGCGTACGGTTGCGGAGTGTTTTCTGGACGCTGTTCAGGCAGGGCGTTTTGAAGATCTGTTGGATGGACCACGTCATCAACCGCGTGGTGTCCGTGAACAGGCTTTGACCCATGAAGCATGGATGGCCGGTTTCACTGATGATGTGGTGCGGGCGGTTCAATGAGTGACATAAGCCCTCCCATTTTCAGCTACGTCCGTAATCCGGCTGAAATCTACAAGCAGTCTTTTGCGACGGTTGCGCGGGAGGCGGATATGGCAACGCTGCCGCAGGCCATGCGCCCGGTTGCGACCCGGCTGGTTCATGCCTGCGGCATGGTGGACATTCTTGATGATCTTGCTTTTTCTGCCGGAGCGGCAGAGGCAGGGCATAGCGCGCTTCAGGCGGGAAAGCCGATCTTTTGCGATGTTGAAATGGTTGGTGCGGGCATTATCGTTGCGCGTTTGCCAGCAAAAAATGATGTGATCTGTACCCTCAATGACCCCCGTGTAGTCCCTCATGCTGCTGAAATCGACAACACCCGCTCTGCGGCCGCGGTTGATTTCTGGGATGAGCGTCTTGAGGGCGCGGTGGTTGCCATTGGCAATGCGCCAACCGCCCTGTTTCGTCTGTTGGAACGGATCGGGGAGGGAGGGCCGAAGCCGGCCCTGATTGTTGGTATTCCTGTCGGGTTTGTTGGAGCGGTTGAGTCAAAACAAGCGCTTGGCGAGAATTGTTCAGATATCGATTTCATGACGGTTCACGGACGGCGCGGTGGGTCAGCGATGGCGAGTGCGGTTGTGAATGCGTTGGCAGCAGGGCTGTCGTGATGGCTGAACCGTGGCTTGATATCGTTGGTATTGGTGAGGACGGTCTTGCGGGTCTTTCCTCAGCTGCGCTTCGGTATCTGGAGGAAGCGCAGGTTATTATTGGTGGTGATCGTCACCACGCCCTTGCACCCAACATCAAAGGTGATCGTCTGAAATGGCCCTCTCCCTTTGATGCGATGATCGAGACGATCCGTTCTTACAGGGGCAAAAGGCTCGTTGTCTTAGTGACGGGGGACCCGCTCTGGTATTCGGTGGGCGCACGGATTGCGAGAGCAATCCCGGCTGAGGAGATCCGTTATCATCCTCAATTGTCCGCCTTTCAATGGGCATCGGCAAGGATGGGCTGGAGCCTCGCGGATTGTGAGACACTTACCATTCATGGGCGTGCTGACAGTCAGCTGGTGCCCCATCTGGCACCCGGTGCCTGTCTGCTGGTGCTGACACAGAATGCCGACAGTCCAAAATCGGTGGCAGCCATGCTTGTCGAACGTGGTTTTGGCGACAGCCGCATGACGGCTCTGGCTGCGCTTGGCGGCCCCAAAGAGGAACGTTTCGATGGCGTGGCCAGGGATTGGTCACACAACGTGCCTGATTTTCATACATTGGCGGTGGATTGTATAGCGGGAGAAAATGCGCGTTGGTATCCGCGAACCGGGGGGCTGCCGGATGATGCCTTTGTTTCGGATGATCAGATTACCAAGCAGGATATCAGGGCGGCGACCATCGCAAAACTCGCCCCTTACCCGGATGCGGTTTTGTGGGACATCGGCGCGGGGTGCGGTTCAATCAGCGTGGAATGGATGCGCGGCGCGCGTGGCGCTCTCGCTTTTGCCGTGGAGCAGAAGAGCACCCGGTGTGCCTTTATCAAGACCAATGCAGAGCAGTTGGGGACGGAAAAAATCGAGATTATTGAAGGTCTGGCACCGGCTGCCTTTTTGGATTTGCCGCAACCTGACGCGGTTTTCATTGGCGGAGGGTTGAATACGGATGGCCTGTTTGATGCTGCATGGTCGGCTTTGCGACCAGGGGGGCGTCTGGTCGCGAATGTCGTAACGCTGGAAAGCGAGGCAAAACTGGCTGCCCTTCACGCTAAATTGGGGGGTGAGCTTGTTCGTATTGCGACCCACAAGGCGCAGGCTGTCGGGCCATATCGCGGCTGGCGCGCTTCTATGCCGGTGACCCAATGGTGTGTAACCAAGCCCTGGAGTGATGCATCGTGACCGGAACCCTCTACGGACTTGGGGTCGGGCCGGGCGACCCTGAATTGCTGACACTGAAAGCGCACCGGATTTTACAGCAGGTGGAAATTGTCGCCTATCCGGCACCGGACAGTGGTGAGAGCTTTGCCCGATCCATTGTTGCGCCCTATCTGCGTTTAGAGCAGGAGGAAATTCCGATCATTGTGCCTATGCGCGTGGAGCGATTTCCGGCAAAAGCGGTTTATGATCAAGCGGCTGCGGCTATTGCTTTACATCTTGATTCGGGGCGCGATGTCGCCGTTTTGTGCGAGGGTGATCCGTTTTTCTATGGCTCTTTCATGTATCTCTACGAACGATTGGCTTCGCAATATAAATGCGAAATTGTGCCGGGTGTCTCCTCGCTCATGGCTTCTGGTGCCGTGTTGCAGAGGCCGCTTGCGGCCCGCAACGACGTTTTGACCGTGGTTCCTGCGCCCCTCGATAATGCTGTGATCGACCGGCATCTCAACGAAGCTGATGCATTGGCATTCATCAAGGTTGGTCGGCATCTGGCGCGGTTGAAATCGCGCATTGAAGCGGCAGGGCTGATGGGGCAGGCGGCTTATCTGGAACGGGCAACATTGGGCAATCAAAAGCTGATGCGGCTTGCCGATGTTGGCGATGATGCAGCGCCCTATTTTTCCATGGTTTTGATTTACAAAGGTGCGGAAGACTGGATTGCCGCGCTGCCGATTGAAGGGGGTGTGGCGTGAGTGGCGATATTAACCGACCTGCTGTGGTGATCCTGAGCCAGACGCATCAAGCACTGGCGCAGCGTATAGCAGCCCATTGTGGCGGAGAAGTTTACGGGTTTCGCGGGCGGGTTCACCAGGCTGACCGGTTTTTTGATGATGTGCGGACGGGGCTGGTAACCCTGTTTAAGGAAAAACGCCCCCTTGTCGCCATCATGGCGTCCGGGGCGTTGATCCGTCTTCTGGCGGACAGTCTGGAAGACAAGCTGAACGAACCACCGGTGCTGGCCGTTGCAGAAGATGGCAGCGCCGTGGTGCCACTGCTTGGGGGCCATCACGGAGCCAATGATCTGGCTCGGGAGATTGCGTTGGCTCTGGATGGTTTTGCGGCGATCACAACGGCAGGCGACTTGCGCTTTGGTGTTGCCCTGGACCAGCCGCCTTCTGGCTGGGTTCTTGCCAATCCACAGGATGCCAAATCCGTCATGGCATCCTTACTGAACGGCGAAATGGTACGGCTTGAAGGCGATTTGGCACCGGATGCAGACTGGTTGCAAAACAGCGCTTTGCCTTTTTCAAATAAAGGATCTGTCCGGCTGATAGTCAGCCGCGACCCGGTGCAGGGTGATGGGCAGACCCTGGTGTTCCACCGCCGCGATCTCATCCTGGGAATTGGCTGCGAACGGGGAGTTGAAGTGGAGGAAGTTGCAGGACTTGCAGCGCAGACGCTTCGGGAAGCCAACCTTCCCCAATCTGCCGTGGCGTGCGTTACTTCAATCGATCTGAAAGCTGATGAAGCTGCCATTCTCGCACTGGCCGAGCACTGGCAGGTTCCCGCACGTTTTTTTGCGGCTGAAAAACTGGAGGCAGAAACACCGCGTCTGCAGAACCCATCCGATATCGTATTTGCCGAAGTTGGCTGTCATGGTGTGGCAGAGGGGGCGGCGCTGGCTGCGGTTGGCCCGGCCGGTGATCTGGTCGTTCCAAAGCAAAAGTCGAAACGGGCAACAGTCGCTGTTGCCCGCGCAGACAAGAGTGTTGATGGTGCGGGTGTCGGTCGTTCGCGCGGTCATTTGTCGGTTGTTGGTATCGGCCCCGGCTCACAGGACTGGCGGTCCCCCGAGGTCTCGCACCTTGTGGCGGCGGCTGACGATCTGGTGGGCTATTCTCTTTATCTTGATCTGCTTGAAGATCTGGCAAACGGCAAAAAGCGCCATGATTTTGACCTGGGCAAGGAAGAAGACCGGGTGCGCCATGCGATGGAATTGGCTGGAGAGGGGCGCAATGTCGCGCTGGTCTGTTCCGGTGATGCTGGAATCTACGCTATGGCGACGCTGGTGTTTGAATTGTTGCAGGATGGCGGATTGAGTGATGGAGCAAGACGCATTTCCATTCAGGTATCGCCGGGAATTTCGGCGCTGCAGGCGGCAGCCGCGCGGGCAGGGGCACCCCTGGGGCACGATTTTTGCACCATTTCCCTTTCGGACCTGCTGACACCCTGGCCCGTGATCCAGACGCGGGTGAGAACCGCTGCAGAGGGTGATTTCGTTATCGCCTTCTATAATCCGGTTTCACGCCGTCGCCGCACACAACTTGCCTATGCGAAAGACGTATTGCTTGCGCACCGCCCCGCCGACACGCCGGTCATTTTGGCAACCAACCTTGGAAGGCAGGGCGAAACCGTTCGCATCGTGCCGCTTTGTGATCTTCACATCGATGATGTCGATATGCTGACTGTGGTGATTGTGGGGTCAAGCGACAGTCGCACGGTTGCCACGGGCGACGGGCGCAAATGGGTTTACACGCCACGCGGCTATGCGGCCAAGGATGGCACTAAAATTGGGAGCGTTGCATGACGGTTTACTTCATTGGAGCCGGGCCAGGCGCGCCTGATCTCATCACCGTCAGAGGGTTGAAACTGATCGAGTCATGCCCGGTTTGCCTTTATGCCGGTTCTCTGGTGCCCGAAGAAATTGTGTCCGCAGCGCCAGATGATGCGCTGGTCATGGACACGGCCCCCATGCATCTTGATGCGATCATTGCCCAGATTGAACAGGCCCATATCGAAGGCAAGGATGTTGCGCGGGTTCATTCTGGTGATCCGTCGATATATGGCGCGACTGCCGAACAGATGCGGCGTCTTGATGCGCTGAACATCGCTTGTGAAGTTGTGCCGGGTGTTCCTGCCTTCGCCGCCGCTGCTGCCAGATTAAAAACCGAACTGACACTGCCTGAGATCGCCCAGACCGTGATCATAACTCGCACGGGCATGAAAGCCTCTTCAATGCCCAAAGGTGAACAACTTGAAGTGCTTGGTCAATCCGGCGCAACTCTGGCTATCCATCTTTCAATCCGCAACCTGGTCTATGTGCGTGAGGCGCTGGAACCCTATTATGGGGAGGATTGTCCTGTCGTCATTGCATATCGGGCGACGTGGCCCGACGAGCTTTATATCCGCACAACGCTTGCAGAAATGAAGGACGCAGTTCGGGCTGCCAAAATTACCCGCACGGCGCTCATCATGGTTGGCCCGGTTCTGGGGGATGTCGAGTTCCGTGACAGCGATCTCTACAATCCCGATTATTCCCATGTTTTGCGCAACAGGGGGAAGAAAAAGGTTAAAGCCTGACCGGCACCGATGCAGGCCCCCGAAAAGCCCATCCATCGTAAACGACGTTACCGGCCAACTGCATGTTGGGGAATCGTTCAAAGATCATGGGCAGGGCAACTTCCGCGATCAGGGTTCGAGACGCTGCTGCCCCTGCACAAAAATGAGGACCAGCGCCAAAGCTGATGGCTTTGGATGTGTCGCGGGTAATGTCAAAAGTATCGGGATCATCGAAAATATCTTCATCACGGTTGGCACTTCCAAACATCAGGAATGCTCGGCTGTCTTCTTCCAGCTCCACCCCCCGCCAGGTGAAGGGGCTGGCAATTCGGCGTGGCGACATGCCGATGGGTGACATCCATCGGGCATACTCTTCGAAGGCCTGGAGCCATGTGGCTTCGCCTGAGCCGATCATCGCGAGCTGATCAGGGTTATTTAAAAGCGCATGGATGGTCCCGGCAATGGCATCTCTGGGCTCATTTTGCCCGCCGCTGATAGCAAGTTTAATGTTGGCCCGTACGCTTTCCAGCGATTGCCCGGATTGGGTCAGAACGCTCAGCATCCCCAGGTCCGCATTGTCTGAAACCTGTGGCAAGAGTTCATCGATAGTGTTGTCAATCAATGTCGTCGCCTCGTGGCAACGGGCTTCGATCTGCGCATCCCCTCCATAATTCCCAACACCGTCAATCATGCCCTGCGAGGCGAAATCCATTTGTGCGGCAGTCAGGTTTGTCAGGCCGGTTATCACCCGCAGGGCGTGGCCGGAAAGGGGCATGGCGTATTGAGTGCAGAGGTCGATTTCATCGTGCTTAGCCAACCCGTCAAGAATTTCCAACGCTGATCCTTTGAAGGCTGCTTTCCAGTGATCCCGCACGGTTCTTGGTGAGACGGAGGGAAACATCTGCTTGCGTTCCGTCAGATGGGCCTCGCCATCCTTGCGCATCATGTTTTCCCCCATCAAGACGGTCATCAAACCACCCGGCTGCTGGGAAGAAAAAATGTCGATGTTTTTCTCGCAAGTGAAAATATCATCGCGTTTGGTAAGCAGCGTGGCATTGAGTTGCGGTACAAAACAGACCGGCGCTTGTGAGCGCATTTGAGCAAGAGCGGGGTAGGGGTCCTGTTTGAACGCCAGGGGGTCGATATCGAAATTGGGTGGCGCGGACATCAGGCGGGTCGGGCGATCATGATAACCGGAAGCGCAAGACGGCGTGCGGCCTCGATCTTGGCATAGGCGCCGGTGCCGCCGGAGTTGCGGCATACGATGACACTGATTTCTTCTCGTCTCAGCATGTCTGCCTCCTGTTGCCAGTCGGGTGAGGGTGTGCCGAGAATGACTTTGTGACGGGCAAATTGCAAAGGTTGGATCGGTGGATCGACCATGCGGATGATGAAATGCACATCATCGCGTTGCTGAAACGCTGCAAGATGCTGGGAACCAAGGGCAAGCAACACATGGGCGTTCGCGGATATGGCAGATGCTGCGGTGTCGAGATCACTTACTTCCGTCCAGATATCCCCTTCGCGGCGATGCCATGGCGGGCGGGTTCGCACTTCCAGCATAACGCCAGCGCGTTGGGCCGCGACAAAAGCGTTGTGACTGATTTGCTCTGCAAACGGGTGCGTTGCGTCGATTACAAGGGTAATGCCGTTTTCTCTCAGCCAGCGTGTGAGACCCTCAACACCGCCAAACCCGCCCGTTCGAAGCTTCCCCGCAAGCTGAGTGGGGTTTTTTGTACGTCCGGCAAGCGATGTTGTGACATCATGGCCTTGCGCTATCAGCTCGGTTGCCAGGGCTGCGGCCTCTTTTGTGCCGCCGAGGATCAGGATTTTCTTACTCATCGCTGATCCGCGAGAGGATTTTTCCGCCGCGGTCAACGATCATGACCTCGACCGTTACCGGAGCGTCGCGAAGAGTTTTGTTGGTCGTCGCAAGAGCTTTTCTTGCTATGCTTCCCGGTAGATCAAGATGATTTTCAAGCGATAACTCAAGGACTTCCGCTGCCGTGTTGGCATTTAGAATCCGCTCGTTCAGGCTTTGGTTGCCGGTCAGTTTTTCGACTTCGGTCGCCAGCCATTCAAAATCCACCTGAGAGCGACCCGAATGCAGGTCAAGTGCGCCCTGGGCGAGCTTGACCATTTTGGCAAAACCTCCTGCAAGTGTCAGGTTGGGTACGGGGTGATTGCGCAGATATTTCAGCACACCACCGGCAAAATCGCCCATGTCCAACAGGGCCGTTTCAGGCAGATCATAAACCGCTTGCGCAGCGCTTTCCGAGGTTGAGCCGGTGGCTGCGATGACGCGGTCAAAACCGGCGGCGCGTGCAACATCAATTCCGCGGTGAATTGAATGAATCCACGCTGAACAGGAAAAGGGATGCACCACGCCGGTTGTACCCAGAACCGACAGGCCGCCAACGATGCCAAGGCGGGGATTCCACGTCTGTTCGGCAATTTTGTCTCCCCCTGGAATGCTGATGGTCACCTGAATGTCCGGCGGCAGCATATGCTGGGCACAGATTTCTCCAATCACATCACGCATCATTTGTCGGGGGACAGGGTTGATGGCCGGTTCTCCCGGTGCAATGGGCAGGCCCGCCTTTGTGACCATGCCCACACCATCACCTGCCTTGAAAACAACGCCTGACCCCGGCTCAAGAGGAATGACATGGGAGATAATGGTTGCACCATGGGTGACATCAGGGTCGTCACCTGCGTCTTTGACAATACCCGCGAAGGCCCCAGCGTCGTTTACAGCCTCATAGCAAAGCGGGAAATGCGGTGCTTCGCCTTTGGGAAGCACGATAGCCACAGGGTCAGGAAACTCGCCCGTAATCAGCGCGGTCAGCGCCGCTTTTGTTGCTGCTGTGGCGCAGGCCCCGGTGGTCCAGCCCCGTTGCAGTTTACCTTCAGGTTTGTCGTAATCATCTGATGCCATAAACTGCTTATAGGCGACATGGAATAGACGCAAAAGCTATGGTTTTGTGGTTCGGTTTCGCGCATAGTTTTTCCATGGATATTTCAAACGTTGAATTGCCCGATTTTGAGCCGGGCTGGGTTTGGTTGGTTGGTGCTGGTCCCGGGGATCCCGGCCTGCTGACCCTGCATGCCGTCAACGCGCTGCGTCAGGCAGATGTTGTCGTTTACGATGCGCTGGTCAGTGAGACGATTCTCAATCTTGCTCCGGTGAATGCTGTGCGTGAATATGCGGGAAAGCGGGGCGGCAAGCCGTCCCCCAAGCAACGCGATATTTCGCTCAAGCTTGTGGAACTGGCCAAGGCGGGCAAGCGCGTGTGTCGGCTTAAAGGCGGTGATCCGTTTGTCTTTGGACGGGGCGGGGAAGAGGCCTTAACTCTCGTGGAGAACAACGTCCCGTTCCGCATTGTTCCGGGAATTTCGGCAGGCATTGGCGGTCTCGCCTATGCTGGAATACCCGTGACCCATCGCGACACCAACCACAATGTTACTTTTTTGACTGGTCATGACGCCGGTGGAGTGGTGCCTGATGCCATTGACTGGGAAAGCGTGGCCAAGGGCTCCCCGGTCATCGTGATGTATATGGCGATGAAACATGCCGAAACCATTGCTGCAAAGCTGGTGGCAGCGGGGCGCAGTGCCAGCGAACCCATTGCCTTTGTCTGCAGTGCAACAACGCCTGACATGCGCGTCCACGAGGCGACCCTGGGCAATATGGGTGATCTGAAAGCATTGGGGCTTCAGCCACCGGCGATTGTGGTTTTGGGCGAGGTTGTTCGGTTGCGGTCCGCGCTCGATTGGCTGGGAGCGCTGGAAGGACGGATTTTGCAGAGCGATCCGCTGGGCAAACGCTCAACCCGCCAAAGCGCTTGAATTTGAATCATGGCACATGGCTTTCTGATTGCCGCGCCGCATTCGGGCAGCGGAAAAACGACAATCACTTTGGGGTTGCTGCGCGCCTTGCGCAATAAAGGGGTTGCTCTGGGACCAGCCAAGGCAGGCCCGGATTTCATTGATCCTGCATTTCATACTGCGGCAAGCGGTTCGGCCTGTGTCAATCTTGATCCGTGGGCGATGCGTCATGGTCTGATACAGGATCTTGCTGCAAGGCAGGCAGAAAAAGGGTTGCTTGTTGTCGAGGCGATGATGGGGTTGTTCGATGGGGCTGCTGACGGTTCAGGAGCGGCTTCCGACGTTGCTGTCGCGCTGAACCTGCCAGTTGTTCTGGTTGTTGATGCAGCCCGGCAATCTCATTCAATCGCTGCGTTGGTTCGGGGATTTCGGGACCATCGGACCGATGTATCGATCGCGGGTGTCGTTTTGAACCGTGTCGGCAGTTTGCGCCATGAAACGATGTTGCGTGAAGCACTGGCAGGCATTTCGGTTCCGGTGCTGGGGGTTGTTGGGCGTGATGAAAAACTTGCTCTGCCTTCGCGTCACCTTGGCTTGGTTCAGGCAAAAGAAATTGATGCGCTTGAAACATTCATAGACCATGCTGCCGCTGCTGTGGGTGACCAACTCGACCTTGATCGACTGACATCCCTGGAATTGGCTTCAATCAAGCCAGGAGGTGTTTGCACCTTGCGGCCTCCGGGGCAAAGAATTGCAGTTGCCCGGGATATCGCCTTTGCGTTTTCCTACCCACATTTGCTGTGCGGGTGGCAGGAACAAGGGGCGTCTCTTTCGTTTTTTTCACCGCTGGATAATGAAGCACCGGACAGCGATGCCGATGCTGTTTTCCTGCCGGGAGGGTATCCTGAACTCCACGCGCAGCAACTGGCCGCTAATCGTATTTTCCTAGATGGTTTGCGCCGTGCAGCAACGTCAGGCGCATTTGTTTATGGGGAATGCGGAGGGTATATGGTGCTGGGTGAAAAACTGATTGATGCAGAAGGCCAGCATCACAAAATGGCCAATCTTCTGCCTCTTGTGACATCTTTTGAGACAAGAAACCTTCATCTGGGGTATCGCTTGGCCAAACCGCTCTCATCGCTGCCGTTTGCCGATGAGTCTGAGCCGGTTTTCACGGTTCATGAGTTTCACTATTCAACGGCGGTCCGGGAAGGGAATGTTGATCCCTTGTTCAAGGTTGAAGATGCCCGTGGGCAGGATTTGGGATTGAGTGGCATGCGGGTTGGTGGTGTGGCAGGTTCCTATATGCATTTGATTGATCGGAGAATCGCTGAATGACGGGTGTAACCCATGGGGGCAGGCTGGATGCCGCCATTGCTCGATTTGGTGGTAACGTTGACAGATGGCTTGATCTGTCGACCGGTATCAACCCGGTTGCCTATCCCATAAAAGATATTGATCCGGTGGTGTGGCAAAGATTGCCTGATGCGGCTGCCTGGTCGGCAACGGCTGCGGCGGCCCGTGCCGCTTACGGTGTGCAGGATGAAGCCGGGCTTTCATTGTCGCCTGGGAGCCAGATGCATATTCAGATACTGCCCTGGCTGTTTAAACCGCAGGCGGTCGCTGTGGTTGGCTTTACCTATCAGGAGCATGGTGTTGCCTGGAAACGGGCCGGCCATGAAGTTTATGTCACAGATGGTATCGAGAGTGCGGAGGCAACCGCCCGTATTATTGTTGTCGTTAATCCCAACAATCCCGATGGCCGGGTGGTGGACCGCCAGGCGTTGATTGATCTGTCACGTCGCCTTGCTGCGAAAGGCGGTGTTCTGCTTGTTGATGAGGCGTTTGTCGATGTTGCGCCAAGATCTTCCATAGCGGATCAGACGGGGCGTGAAGGGCTTGTTGTCTTGCGTTCTTTTGGGAAATTTTACGGTCTGGCAGGCGTGCGGCTCGGCATCGCTTTGGCGTCACCTATCCTGGCACAACGGCTGGAGGATTATCTTGGCCCATGGGCCGTATCAGGCCCCGCCCTTGCCGTTGCCGCGAAGGCGCTAAGCGATACCAAATGGCGTGATAAAACCCAAAAAAGACTGGCTGAAAGCCGCGAACAGCTTGAGGCGATGCTGGTTTCCAATGGTCTTGAAGTGGTTGGGGGCACAGCGCTGTTTGTGTTGGCGAGCCATGGCAGAGCGGCCGCGTTGCAGGAACATTTATGCCGATCGCACATTCTGGTGCGGTCTTTCCCCGGCAAACCGGACTGGTTGCGATTTGGGATGCCAGCCAACAAAACCGCCCTTAACCGGCTGAACAAGGCGATAGGTTCATTTTACAACGCGATTTGATAGTCTTGATAATCGGAAACCACCGGAATTTGGCAAGCGACAATGGGACTACTGGCAGCTGCTTTAATTCTGGACCTGTTGATTGGTGATCCCGATTTTCTCTGGCGTCGTATGCCTCACCCCGTGGTCCTTTTTGGAAAACTGATTGATTTTGCAGACCGGCGTCTGGCCGGAAACAGTCAGGCCATCGATTTTCGCAACGGTGTGATTGTTTTGATCGGACTGTTTGTTGTCTGCCTTACGGTCTGGGCTGTGGTCGGGCTGATCAGTGTGTTGTCAAACAGCCTCGCCTGGGTGGTCGAGATGGTCATTGTTTCGTTCCTGATTGCCCAAAAGGGTCTTTACCAGCACGTTATGCGGGTGGCCGACGGGTTGGAGAGCGCGGGTCTGGAAGGCGGTCGTGAACAGGTCTCCATGATTGTTGGACGCGATGTCTCGCAACTCGATGAAGATGGCATCTCCAAAGCCGCGATAGAAAGCCTTGCCGAGAATTTTTCAGATGGCGTTGTGGCTCCCGTCTTCTGGTATGTCATTGCCGGTTTGCCGGGAATTTTGTTCTACAAGGCCGTTAACACCGCTGATTCCATGATCGGGCATCATACGCCGCGCTATGAGTTTTTTGGCAAGGCAAGCGCGCGTCTGGACGATCTGATGAACTGGCCGGCAGCCCGGCTTTCATTTCTTCTGGTGCTGGCCGTTATGTTTTTTCGGCGCGGCATGGCCAAAACCTCCACGGTTTGGAGCACCACCATGCGTGATGCGCCAAAGCATCGTTCACCCAACGCCGGATGGCCGGAGGCAGCATTTGCTGCTGCACTTGGTCTCACTCTTGGTGGTCCCCGCCGTTACGGGAAAGACGAGGTGGATGGTGTCAGGCTAAATCCCGATGGTCGCGACAAGGCGACGGTTCATGATGTTCATGCCTCACTGGAGCTCTTGCAGATTGTCTGCCTGCTGTTGGTCCTGCTCGTTATTTGTCTGTGGTTCGTGGGTCTGTGATTCAACGGTTGGTGCTGAAGCCTCATCCCCGGTATCTGCCCCTGTATCTGCGCTCTCGTTGCTGGATTGCAGAATGAGCTTTTGAATTTCATCTTCGTCAGGCTCTGGAATATTTTCCTCAGCCAGCGGCTGCTCTGTCAGATCGACAATGCGATTTACCAGCCGGCTGTTGCGGTGTTTGAGATCATCAATAACGGTGAAATGGTTTTTGCCCGGTACGGACTGATATTGGGTGGGGCTGCCCAACAGGCTCCACCGTTCTGCCAGACTTTGGCTCTGACGGTGGAACTCACCTGACTCGGTGCTGCCCACCCAGGCATCAAAACGCTGTTGGGTTTCCGGTATCCAGCGGATTGGGCTTGCAGCAATTGCCTGTACTTCATCCATCTGCAACGCATCATTGATGGGGGTTTGCAACAGTGGGAGCAGGTCGAAAATTCCGGATATTCCAAGCCCTGAAGCCACAAGGTCATTGGGAAGGTCGTGGTGGATTGTATCCCAGTCCGTTGCCACCATACAGGCTGCCAGATGGCCACCGGCCGAATGGCCGATCACCGTAAAGCGGCGTTTGTAAGTTTGATAAAGCAACAGGCAGGCGCGTCGGATTTCGTTGATGATACCGTCGATCTTGATGTCCGGACACAAGGTATAGGAGGGCATTGCAACGGCGAGGCCGTTGTCCAGCAATCCACGCGCAAGATGGCTGAAAGCCGAACGGTCCATGCGCTGCCAGTAGCCGCCATGGATGAACATGACGATACGGCTTTGTTTTTTTCTGCCCGCACCGTTCGAAGGCCAGAACACATCCATGCGGTTGCGCAGCGCCGGGCCGTAAGAAAGATCGTATTCTGCAATCAGGTCCGGGTCGTCACGAAAGTTGGCAGCATCAGTGATAAGACGATCAAGAAGTTCGGTCGAGTTCGCCACCCGGGCCGAATTGTCATACTCTTTCGTGTAGTCAATATTCTCGTTCATCGCAGGGTCCCAATACTCAGACCGTAATTTTTTTTAGTCTAGACGGTTTGCAATTGCTTTCTCAAGGTTTGGTGTTGCTGCTGCCAAACGTTGTGCTGCTTGTGATTGCGGGTTGTCCAACACGCTGTGGACAGAACCGTGTTCCACGATTTTTCCGGCATCCATAACCAGAACCTCATCACAGATCGCACGAACCACACCAAGGTCGTGACTGATGAAGAGATAGGTCAGGCCGAGGCGCTCCCGCAGCTGCGACAACAAATCAAGCACCTGAGCCCGGATGGAAACGTCAAGTGCGGAGACTGGTTCGTCTTGTATGATCAGGGCAGGGCGGGTGATCAGGGCGCGGGCGATGGCGAGGCGCTGGCGTTGACCGCCGGAAAATTCATGAGGGTATTTGTCCAGCGCCGTTTCGTTCAACCCTACTTCTTGCAGGGCGGTAAGAACGCGGTCACGTTTCTCATTGGCGCTAAGAGGGTCTTCCAGATAAAGCGGCTCCGCGACCAGGCGTTCGACCTTGTGGCGAGGGTTGAAACTGGCAAAGGGGTCCTGAAACACCACCTGCATGTCACGCCGCGCGCGCCGCAGGCTTGTGCTGTCAGCCGTACCAAGATCCATACCATGAAAATGGATTGATCCCTCAGTTGGCTTGTCTAGGGCAAGGATCATTCGGGCCAGCGTTGATTTTCCGCACCCTGACTCGCCCACCAATCCAATGCTCTGTCCCTGATAGAGTGTCAGGTCCACCTCATCGACAGCGCGAAACGGGGCTCCGCGGGCAAACAGGTTTTTGCGCGGAGTTGGATATTCACGAACAAGGCCGGTTGCGCGAAGCAGCGGTGCTTCGGCCTTCTTTTCTGCATCTTTGGTCAATAGGGGCGGCTTGTGGCGCACCGGTACATGGGTCGAGGCTTCGGCAAGCCGTCTGGTATAGGGGTGCTCAAGACCACGCAGCACCGCACCTGTCGGGCCGTGATCAACCACTCTACCTTCGCGCATGACAGCAATTTCGTCCGTCATTTCAGCAACGACAGCCAGATCGTGACTGATCAGGATAAGCCCCATGCCGCTCTCGTCGACCAGTTCGCGCAACAGGCGCAGGATTTGCGCCTGCAAGGTTACATCGAGAGCCGTTGTCGGCTCGTCGCCTATCAGAAGCTGCGGTTTCTGAGCGCAGGCGATGGCAATCATCACCCGTTGGCGCTGGCCACCCGATAGTTCATGGGGATAGCGTGAGAGAGGGTAGCGGGAGGGAGGCAGCCCAACCCGCTCCAGAAGTTTGATCGTTCGGGCCTGAGCTTCATCGCGCTGCACCCCATCGTGCAGGATGATCCCTTCGGCAATCTGATCACCAATCGTGTGAACCGGATTGAGGGCGGTCATCGGTTCCTGAAAGATGATGCCGATATCGTCGCCGCGCAGATCCTGCATCAGGTCATCATCGGCCTGCAAAAGTTCCTGGCCGCAGAACTGGATTGATCCTGATGTCTTCGAGCCGCCGGGCAATAATTGCATGGTGGAAAGGGCGGTCATTGATTTTCCAGAACCTGATTCACCGACAATGCCGAGAATGCGGCCCGCATCCACCGAAAGGCTGACATCGTGTAGAATTGGTGTGTCACCAATGGTCAGATTAAGTCGGTCGATGACCAGCATCAGGTGCGCTCTCTCGACAAATGCGGGTCCAGCACATCCCGCAGGCCATCTCCAAGAAGATTGAGGCCCAAAACGGTGATGACGATAGCCAGACCCGGCACAATTGCCATATGCGGCGCAAAACTCATCATGGTCTGAGCCTCGTTGAGCATCTTGCCCCAGGAAGGAAAGGGCGGCTGGGTTCCAAGTCCCACATAAGCCAGTCCGGCTTCCTGAATAATGCCCAAAGCAAAGGCGACAGTGCCCTGGACAATGATCAGATTGGCCATGTTCGGCACAATGTGCTCCGCGGTGATGAGAGCCCGGCCTTTCCCGGCTACCCGTGCTGCCAGAATGAACTCACGGGTCCATAAAGCCAGCGCCGCCCCGCGCGCCAGGCGGGCAAAGACCGGGATGTTGAAAATGCCGATGGCGATGATGGCGTTAATCGCTCCAGGGCCGAAAACCGCTGTGATCATGACCGCGGAAAGCAGGGCGGGAAACGCAAAGATGATGTCGTTACCGCGCATCAGGGCCTCATCCAGAAAACCGCCACGGGCGGCGGCCCAACAGCCAACAGGAACCCCGATGCCAATCCCAATGATGACGGCGACCAGCGCAACTGCGATCGAATTTCGGGCGCCCACCATGATCATGGAAAAGATGTCGCGTCCAAAGTGATCGGTTCCAAACCAGTGCAGCGTCGATGGTGCTTTCAGTTTGCCGGCAATATTGAGCTCGGTGACATCAAATGGTGTCCAGACATAGGAGACTGCTGCCATCATCACCACGACAGCGGTGATGATGAAACCAACAAAAAAACTGCGGTTTGCAAGAGCACGTGACCAGAAGTGCTGCGCAGGGGGAGCAAGATCTGGCGTCATCGTGCCCCGCGACGGCGCAGGCGTGGATCAATCCAAAAATAAGCCAGATCCACCAGCAGATTGATGATGATGATCGTTGCAACCAAGATCATGACAATGCTCTCAACAACAATGAGATCGCGCAGCGATATTGCCTGAAAGACCAGCCGCCCAAGCCCTGGAAGGTAGAACACGTTTTCAATGATAATGGTGCCTGCCAGCAGATAGGCAAACTGAAGGCCGATGATCGTAACAACAGGGATCATGGAATTGCGCAATGCGTGTTTCCACAATGTTGCGCGTCGGCTCAACCCTTTGGCCCGTGCCGTGCGGATATAGTCCTCACCAAGCGTTTCCAGCAAGGCAGACCGGGTTACTCTTGAGAGGATCGCAGCCTGTGGAAGCCCAAGCGCGATGGCGGGCAGGAGGAGCGATTGGAGACCGTTCAACACGCCGGCTTCCCAACCTGGGAACCCGCCTGCGGGAACCAGCTGCAACCAGATCGCCATGACATAAACCAACAACAGGGCCAGCCAGAAATTAGGAACTGCAATACCCAGCTGGCTGATGGCCATGATCCCGGTATCGGCCGCACTGCCGCGCCGCGCTGCGGCATAAACGCCGACAGGAATTGCAATCGCCGCAGAAATGAAAAGCGAGAGCAGGGCCAGAGGCAGGCTCACCGTTACCCGGTCGATAAACAGCTCCCACACCGGCACGGAATAAGTATAGCTTTTCCCGAAGTCACCCACGATCATGCCCGAAATCCAGCTCAGGTAACGCTCCAGCGGAGGGCGGTTCAACCCAAGGGACCGTCGCAATGCCTCGACAGCTTCGTCAGTCGCATTGATGCCTAGCATCACCTGCGCCGGGTCGCCGGGAACGATTTCCAGCGCCAGAAAAACGACCACCGATGCCACAATAAGGGTGACAATGGCCCACAAGAGTTTTCGGGTCAGGACAAGGGTCATGGTTGGGGAGACGCTTTAAAATCCGCGTTGAAACTGTCTTGAGAGCTGATCGACATTAGAGCGGAAAGAGAGTGAGACGAAAAAGGGCCGGTGGATTTACCGGCCCTGTTGTTGTTAGTCGCTCCAGCTTACGCCCGTGAGATCATTGGCCTGAATAGGGGAGTTCTCCCAAAGGCCATTGATCTTGGCGTTCCAGACGCCCGCCTTGGCGAGCTGGAAAAGATATCCGTTGACGGCATCCTCTGTGATGATCTTCTGGCCTTCTCCCATCAGCCCGTAGCGTTTGGCCTCGTCGGTTTCGCTGTTCATCTTGGCCATGACATCATTGAAGGCGTCGCTGGTGTAATTGAAATAATAGCCTTCCTTGCCATAGATCCCGATATCTTGAGGCTCGGTGTGGGAAACGATGGTGAGATCAAAATCCTTGCCCTTGAAGACTTCCGGCACCCAGACGCCCCATTCGACGGGGATGATTTCCAGCTCAATCCCGATTTTGCGCAATTGTGCTGCGATAATCTCTCCGCCTCTGCGGGCGTATGAAGGTGGCGGGAGTTTCAGTGTGGCCTTGAACCCGTCTGGATGACCCGCTTCCGCCAGCAGTTTCTTGGCGCCTTCCAGATCCAGCGGATATCTGTCAACGAGATTGACATAGGCCGGGTGGTGCGGCGCAAAATGAGTGCCGATTGGCGTTCCCAATCCAAACATCGCACCATCAATGATCGCCTGGCGGTCGATTGCGTGGGCAATTGCGCGGCGCACACGTACATCGTTGAACGGTGGTTTGGTATTGTTGGTGGTGAGAATGGTTTCGCCTTCTGTTGACCCGACGACCACCTTAAAGCGGGGATCCGCTTTCAGCTGCGGTATCGATTCCGGGGCAGGGAAGTTGGCAAACGCATCGACATCGCCGGCCAGCATGGATGAAAGAGCGGCTGCCGGGTCGGATATGAAGCGGAATGTGGCCTTTTCAAGTGAAACTTTGTCACCCCAATAGGCGTCGTTTCGCACCAGATCGACCGACGCTCCCTTGACCCAATTGCCAAATTTGAAAGGGCCTGTGCCGATTGGTTTGGCTTTGTTCCCCTCTGCCGATTCCGGCGCAACAATAACGGCATCGCCCCAGCCGAGATTGAAAAGGAAGCTGCCAGCGGCCGATTTGAGAGTGATTTTAACCGTGGCCGGATCAACGGTTTCGATGTTCTCTATCCCGGCAAACAGCCCTTTTTGGGCGTTGGTTGATTCCTCGGCACGCGCTCGATCAAACGAGAATTTTACGTCGCTGGCGTCAAAATCCGTTCCATCGTGAAACTTTACGCCCTTGCGCAGATGAAAAGTGTAGGTCTTGCCATCTTCTGAAACGTCCCAACGTTCGGCAAGGCCGGGCAATACTTCACCCTTTGAACCAATGCGTGTGAGGCCTTCGAAAAGATTGGAATAAACCACTTCGTCGATGGCAGCCGGGGCACCGGCTGTTGGATCAAGGTGAGGTGGTTCCAGTACCATGCCCATTGTGAGTGATGTTTTTGCCGCCAGAGCGGTTGAGGCCTCTACCATCGGCATCAGAGCCGTTGTCATCAGTGCTGCAACGGCAATTCTTCTTAACTTGGACATGTAACTTACTCCCAGGTGTTTTTGTTGGAGAGATTAAAGCACCTTGTTGATCACATGTCAGCTTTGTTTGTTTCCTAATTTTCACGCAGGCAAACGGCTCGTTTGCCCCGTCTTTGCGGCTTTGCCCGTGAGGAGACGGCAAAGCCGAAAGTTTTATTGCGACAGGATAAGCGTTGATTGCAGGCGCCTGATGCGGGAGAAAGCCCGGTTTTCGCGTCGGTCAAACCGCATATGTGCCCGGGCATGATTGCGTTCCAGCCGTGCGATGGCTCTTGAAGACCTAAGTCCGAAGTCGCGGCAGCCGCGCGAAACCCGACCCGAAATCCGTTTAATCTGCCTTTCAAGATTGCGGGCAAATTTCTTGCTGATGCTGCCGTGTTTGAGTTCATGCTTTCTGACTTGTTGGGCAAAACGCTCCCAGTTCTTGCGAACACGCGCCGAGGCTGTTCGCTGGTTTTGCCACCGGGGATAACGATAAACCAGTTTCAGGACGACGTCAGCGCTTACAATGCGGCATTTGCGACCCCGAACCGATGTCTTGATGTTGCGGACCTGCAAGCTGCTGCTTGTCGTGGCGATTGCGTGCCCAACACCGCTTACCCGTGGGCCTCGTCTTGTGATGGATCGAAATAGCTGCGGCCCGGTTTTGCCTGAGACATTATAAAAGGTTGTGCGCTCGGTAATGATCACGCGGGCATAGGCCTGACTGCTTGTCCAAAACAGCACGGCCGATATCAGCGACACAACAACCGCAAGAATTCTGTGTTTTTTGGAGTACATATCCATCCCCATTCCCATCTATTCTGATCAGCCAGTGTTGATCGCCCAACGATTTTCAGCAAGACCGGGTTGCCGTCAACGCAATAAGAAAAAGTTGATCGCTGTTTTTTGCAGCGTTGTTAATGGCTGTGCAAAAGCGCGTGAATGGCGTGAGCCATAACCTTGGCCGACTGAACCATGTCGTCAATGCCTACGAACTCGTCCGCCATATGAGCCAGATCCAGGATTCCCGGGCCATAGGCGATGCAATCATGCAGATGGCCGATCCTTGCGATATGTTTTTGATCATACGTCCCGGGGGAAATGACATAATCCGGCTCTTTGCCAAGAACCGTGCGAATGCCCTGTGAAACAGCCTGGACCACAGGCGCATCGCGTTCTGTCATTGTCGGCAGAACTTCCATGATGTCGCGGATTGCGTAATCGAAACTCTCCCGGTCCTTTTTCAGACCTTCCAGAATGTCGATAACTTCGCCCTTCACGGTTTCAATATTTTCTTCGATCAGGAACCGGCGGTCGAGGATTATGCGACAGGAATCGGCAACATTGGGGCTGGGCAGGCCTGAATAGTCGTCGGGTTTTCCTTCCGTACCGGCTTCCCCTTCGCCCCCGTGTATGGAGTTGATGTTCAATGTGGACTGGCGAGCGCCTGGGGGCACAACAGGCATGTCCGTGCGCTTGTTTGCCAGTTGGGGATACAGCTCTTGTTCAAAGGCCTGCAATACAGACCCCATATGACGGATCGCGCTATCGCCCAGAAACGGCATTGACCCGTGAGCCTGCGTGCCATGGGTTTCAATCTCGGCCCACCACACGCCACGATGGCCCAGGCATACCCGGTCCTTGTTGAGGGGTTCTGGAATGATGACATGATCAACGCGGGGTTTGGAAAACAGGCCCTTGGACGCAAGATGTGCCACACCACCAAAACCACCGGATTCTTCATCAACGGTCCCCGAAATTTCCAGGGCGCCATGGTAGTTCGGATTGGCCTCGATATAGGCTTCAACGGCAATGACAGAGGCGGCCAATCCGCCTTTCATGTCACAAGCTCCCCGTCCGTATATTTTTCCGTCGCGTATCTCGCCGCCAAACGGGTCTACGGTCCATCCCGCTCCGGCCTCGACAACATCAATATGAGAGTTGAAATGGACGACAGGACCAGGACCGCGGCCTTCGTGGCGTGCAATCACATTAAGGCGGGGGAAAGCATCACTGTCGCCCGGCGTATCGTGGGCCCGGATATAGTCCACCTGAAAACCACGGGCCTTGAGACGGTTTCCCAGATATTGCGCACACGGCACATAAGCATCACCCGGCGGATTGACGGTCGGTATGCGGATCAGCTCCTGGGTCAGGGTCACCAGATCGTCTGTCTTGTCGTCGATACGCGCGTTCAGTTGATCAAACAACGGCGCTTCCTCACGGATAGTTGATCACTTGATTTAGGGTGTCACCGAATTCTTTTGGGTGCAATGGCTCGATCTTTGCGAAAAACCTGCTTAGCATACGAGGCAGCGGAGAGGTCCTTCCGCCTTGTTTTGTGCTTCCGGGCTGTGAAGAATTTCACAGTTTCCTTTGGAGGATATACGCAAAATGGCATTCGCTAAACTTGTTGGTTCAATGTTCACGTTGTTCCAACGCGTTTCGCGTTATTTGTGTAAATAGAAATCTGCATTGTGTTGATTTCGTGAGTAAGGGGCAGTCTGGCTAAAACCAAACTGGAGGGTATAATGAGAAAATTCCTTGTATTGCTGGCATTTGTAGCGGGTTTGTTCGCGCTGCCGGCTTTTGCTGCGGAAAAAAAGGCTGAAATCAAGGTTGCTGCGACAACCAAAGGCTATACCGGCGTAAAAGACAAAGCCTACTGGACACGGGTCTGGTATGAAAAGCAGGCACGCAAAGGTAAGCGTTACAAGAAACGCGTTTATAAAAAACGCAGTTCGAAAAAGCGCCGCGTCGCAAAGCGTTCGAAGCGCAAGTTCAAAAGCAGAAGCGGCTATGGCGGTCGTGTTCTGGCAAAAGTCGATTTGTCTTCACAGCGCATGAATGTCTATCGGGGTGGCCGACTGCTGCACACCTGGAAGGTTTCTACCGGCCGTTCAGGTTATGGTACGCCAACCGGAACATGGAGCATCAAGCGCATGCATAAGCGCTATTTCTCGAAGAAATATCATGGCGCTCCAATGCCCAACGCCATGTTCTATCATCGTGGATTTGCTGTGCATGGCACCAACGCTATTGGCCGTCTCGGTCGCACTGCATCACATGGGTGTGTACGCCTCCACCCATCCAATGCTGCGAAACTGTTTTCAATGGTGCGCCGTCATGGCGGTACGGTGAAAGTGACCTACTAAGCCACCCTTGATGTCTGACATCTCAAGGCCTGCCGGAAACGGCGGGCCTTTTTTATGAGCGGATGGAAAGCGCATGGAATATGAGCGCATAAAAAATGATGGCACCCTTGATTGGTACCATTCAAATTTCCCCACTGGCCCCGTTGCTGCCCTACCCAAGTTGCGGAACTTCTGATGAAGTGATGTCATTGAACATCCACAATGCCTCAGGGCCAGAATCGGGAGTGCATCATGAATATCCATGTCGGTGAAAATGATATCAGCCATGTGGTGGAGGCCGACAAGGCCCACGTTTGGCATCACCTTACCCAGCACAAGAAATTTGACGCCACTGACCCTCAGATCATTGTTGAAGGGAAGGGAATGCGGGTCTGGAACCAGGCCGGGCGCGAACACCTGGACGCTGTTTCAGGGGGCGTGTGGACCGTCAATGTCGGATATGGCCGCGCATCGATTGCCGAGGCTGTGCGCGATCAGCTGGTCAAGATGAACTATTTTGCAGGTTCCATGGGCACAATTCCCGGTGCGCTTTTCTCTCAAAAACTGATCGAGAAAATGCCGGGTATGAGCCGGGTCTATTTTTCCAATTCCGGTTCGGAAGCCAACGAAAAGACCTACAAGATCGTGCGTCAGATTGCGCATAACAAGTTTGGTGGCAAGAAGCACAAGATCCTTTACCGTCAGCGCGATTATCACGGCACAACCATTACGGCCCTGTCTTCCGGCGGACAGGATGAACGCAAGGACCAGTATGGGCCATTTACGCCCGGTTTCGTGGAGGTTCCTCATTGTCTGGAATACCGTTCCCAGTGGGGAGAGGTGGATGATTATGGTCTGCGTGCTGCCAATGCAATTGAAGAGGTGATCCTGCGCGAGGGTGCCGATACGGTCGGTGCGCTCATTCTGGAACCAATCACCGCCGGGGGAGGGGTGATCACTCCGCCGGAAGGGTATTGGGAGCGGGTTCAGGAAATCTGCAAAAAATATGAAATTCTGCTGATTATCGATGAGGTTGTGTGCGGCATGGGGCGCACGGGTACGTGGTTTGGCTATCAGCACTACGGCATCAAGCCGGATATGGTGACGATGGCGAAGGGTGTTGCTTCCGGCTATGCCGCCATCTCCTGCACGGTGACGACCGAAGAAGTGTTCCAGATGTTCAAGGCTGACCCTGATGACCCTATGAGCTATTTCCGCGATATCTCGACATTTGGCGGGTGTGCAGCCGGACCTGCTGCTGCGCTGGAAAACATGCGCATTCTGGAAGACGAGAACCTGCTGGAAAACACCGTCGCCATGGGCGAGTATGCGTTGGAGAAGCTGGAAGAGCTTAAGGCCAAACACGCCATTATCGGAGATGTGCGCGGCAAGGGGCTGTTTCTGGGCGCCGAGCTGGTCAATGACCGCGAGACCAAGGAACCTGCGTCAGAAACAATCACTCAGGCTATCGTGGCCGAGTGTTTTCAAAAAGACGCCGTTTTGATTGGTGCAACCAACCGTTCGCTCAGTGGCTTTAACAACACTTTGTGCCTCAGCCCTGCGCTGATCTGCACCAAATCTGAT
Organism: uncultured Rhizobiaceae group bacterium; assembly: GCA_937930635.1. GTDB lineage: Bacteria > Pseudomonadota > Alphaproteobacteria > Rhizobiales > Rhizobiaceae > Pseudahrensia. Next base: position 181,551 of record CALHCF010000007.1, on the reverse strand, counting down.
ATTGACGAGATTGTAGCGTCGATTGACGGGGCAATTTCCAGGGTTGTTGCCTAAAGCCGCATTTGCCGACGCAGAAGGCACACGCAGACAAAAAAAGGGCGCCGGGGTAAAACCTCGGCGCCCTTTTTTGTTGGTTTAAACCGGTATCAGTTCAACGGAACGACCTTCGGTGAAGCTTCACCGGTCTGCTGGTCTTTTGCTTCAACTTCTTCGGCAGCATTGATCTTTTGCTTGTGTTTTTTAGGCACATATTTGGCAATTTCCGCGTCTGCCTTGGCTTCCGGCTCGTCGGCATCGCCTTTGGTTTCCATCGACTCTTCGTTCAGTGCGAGTGTCTTGACCGCGACCTCAAGGCGGGCCTCAAGCTCAACAATTCTCTTATCCTTCAGCAGGATATTGCCTTCCAGCTCGCGGCGAACTGAATCCAGTTCGTGAGACCGCTCTTCAAGCAGCGATTTCTGATCCAGGAAACGGGTGTTCAGGTTGTTGTACTTGGAGCGCATGTCCGTGAGATCGACAGTGTTCTGTTCGATGATGCGGTCATGCTCGGCTCTTTTGGTCTCGTATTTCGAAAGTGCCTTTTCCAGGTCCTTGTTGGCATTGGTCAGCTTGTCAATTTCCGTACGCTGAATAACCATTGCGGTTTCACGTTCCTGAAACTCGCGGTCCATGCTGGCAACTTTGTCCTGAAGCTTGATCTGCTCGTTTTCGGCCAGAACTGTTGCCGCTTTCAGTGCAGCCATTTCGGATTTCTGGGCCTTCTTGTCTTCCAGAAGACGACCGATCTCTCCACGCGCTGTCTCGATGGTGTCGCGCAGCTTCAGCTTTTGCGTGTTGAGAAGCGCAAGTTCCCGCTTCTGCTCGTCGATCACGGCTTTTGATTCATTGTACTTGCGGTTCAGGGAAACCGTCGCCTGGCTCAGTTCCTCAGAACTGAGCTCGACTTCTTCAAGCTTGGCCAGCTCGACTTCGGCTTTCTTGAGATAGCCGCCCAGCAAATCTGCCTGGGACGCGAGGCTTGTCAGCAGCGAGGCGCTGTCACGGATCTGCGCCTTCATGTCGTTGCAGGTTGCCTGCTTATTATGCAGTTCCAGAATTCGGGCCGACAAACGTTCGTCGGTATCTGGAGTTGTCAGATGCCTGTCAGCAACGCTGATCTCGTCGTTGAGATAATCCGGCACCAGGGGCGGGGTGCTATCACCAGTGGACAGGGGTTTGGTTTCCACGGATTTGGAAAATTCTTCAAAAGATCCGGCCCTTTGGGTCTCTTTTGGCTCCGCGTCATTCTCGAAAATTGAATCGTCCAGTTGCTTACTCAATTCTGCCTCCAGAGTTTCTGCGGCCGCCTTGGCCTTCAACGTGTCAGAGATCGAAAGGCTTCTGTCTGCAGAAGCCAGGACAGCCCTCAATGGTTCAGGGCGCATGTTGCTGCCGCCTTTGGTGCCATCACCCGCATCTAGGGTATCGGGCGTCTTGGACGGAAACAGGTCCGCAAGTTCAGCCAGATTTTTCATTGCCGAGTTCCTCGTTCCTCGAAAGGTAAGTTGGTAAAATACATGAAAACCAACGTCTTGCGGAGCAATCCTCTATTAATCATTAAAATTAACCAAAGGATGCCGACAATTGGTTTAACGTTTGGAGTGATCTGGCGGGAGGGTGCGGAAATGCTGGGTCGCGACCCCTGGAGCGTCGGCGAACTGGTACCGAAAATGTTAAAACGGCAGGGCATTTAGGCTGCCCTGCCGCTGTAAATCTTAACGCGCGAGGCGCATTTGGTCGCTCAAACGCCTGTGCCCTGTCAGAGCTGGAGCTGATAGGAGGCCGGCACGTAATGGAAGCCGTTACCGTGGGTTTCGACATACCCAAGTGCGGGGAAGGGCATATGGTAACCGATCATGGGGATACGGTCGCTTGCCACCATTCCAAGAAGTTTGCGTCGTGCTGCCGCAGCTGCAGCCTTGTCGGCATCAAACCGTACTTCCCAATCGGGATAGGCCAACGACCATACATAGTGATTGGCGAGGTCGGCCATTAGCGCGACCTGCTGACCGTCGCTCTCGATCATATAGGTCATATGGCCGGGGGTGTGGCCAAAAGCGGCCATTGCGGTGATGCCTGAAACCAGCGAGTCGCCATCTTTTATGAAGGTCATCTTCTCCGCTTGCGGCTTCACCAGTGCCTCAACCATTTTTCCAACCCGGTTGTCGGCACCTTTTGTTGTCCAGAAACCATATTCGGCCTCACCGGTTACATAACGCGCATTGGGGAAGGTGGGCTTTCCACCCGTGGCAAGTCCGCCGATATGGTCGGGATGCATGTGGGTGATGACGACAATATCCACCTGGTCTGCGGAATAGCCTGCACTCTCCAGCGTCTTGGCGATATTGCCGTTGTCGCCGCCGAGTCCTGTGTCAAAAAGGACCAGTTCCTTGCCTGTGTTGACCACTGTTGGTGTGAAATAAAATCGCGTTTTGTCGACCGGCAGGAAGTTTTCCTTGGAGACCTTTTCAAATTCCTCGGCTGAGACATTCATGCCAAAGGTCTTTTGCGGTTCACCGGCCGGTCTGACACCGTCCAGCAGGGTGGTAACTTCAAAGCTTCCCAGCTTGAAGCGTGAGAAGACCTGGGTATCGACGCCTTTCATATCGGCTGCTGCCAGCGCCGGGCTGGCAGAAAGAGCCGCAGCTCCGGCAAGAGGAGCAGCAACGGCACCCAAAAGGGCGGAACGGCGGGAAATTATCGGCGTTGTCATGATTTGTTTTCTCCGGGGGATCTTGAAAAACCGGGCATGAAGTTGCCCGTTAAAAACTTCATCGAGAATTATGGCCCCGGCAAGAAACACGTGTTTACGATTGCGTGACTTTGCGTGCCAGCTATTGAATTTAATGTAGGTCCAGATTGACTTTCAGCTATAAGTCCAGCCAAGTGGCAGGCAGGACATCAAGGGTGAATTTGCGTGCGTGATTTTCTCATAACACTGGACAGGGAATCTAATAAAAGCCTGCAGGCGCAGCTGCGGGAGGTTCTGGTATCGGCTATTCTTGCGGGACATCTGCGGCCCGGCGACAAACTGCCATCAACGCGCCATCTGTCCAAGCAGCTGGGTATTTCGCGAAACACGGCCGTCCTTGTTTATCAGGGCCTTACAGACGACGGTTATTTGCGGACATCTGAACGTTCCGGCTATTTCATCAATGAAACCGTGCTGGAAATGGGGATTCATGCGTCTGCCAGCGAAATTCCGGCAACACAGCTTGCACAGGAAGGCGATGTCCAGCCGGTTGATTGGGAACAGCGGCTTTTTCGCCCCCCCAGCGCACAGCGCAACATCCATAAGGCGCGCAACTGGCAGCAACTGACCTATCCCTTCATTTACGGTCAACCGGATCAATCTCTTTTTCCCATTACCGACTGGCGCGACTGTGTTTACAAGGCAATGGGCAAGAAATGGCTGGATGAGTGGAGCCAGGACACTCAGGATATCGACGACGCCATGCTTGTCGATCAGATTAGGACCCGTATTTTGCCCCGGCGCGGCATTCTCGCCGGAGAACAGCAAATTCTGGTAACTCTGGGCGCGCAACAGGCACTTTACATGGTTGCGAGCCTGTTGGTTCAGCAAACAACCCGTGTCGTGGTTGAAGAGCCGGGTTATCCCGATGCCCGCAATATCTTTGCCCGGCGTACCGACAATATGTCGTCCGTTCGAGTGGACAGTGACGGACTTCCAATCGGCGAGGAACTGGCGCAGGCTGATGTTGTCTACACAACGCCAAGCCATCAGCTGCCAACCACCGTGACGATGCCAACCCAGCGACGGCGTGATCTGCTGGCTGCCGCCCGTGAACATGATTTCCTGGTGGTGGAAGACGACTATGAACTTGAAGCCAATTATGTTGGCAAACCGCTCCCTGCGCTCAAGTCGCTCGATCAGGATGGGCGGGTGATTTATGTTGGCAGTTTCTCAAAAACCCTGTTTCCGGGTTTGCGGCTGGGTTTTGTTGTCGCTTCCGAGGAATTGATCACAGAAATGCGGGCGTTGCGCCGCCTGATGGTGCGCCATCCGCCCACCAACAATCAGCGCAGCACGGCTTTCTTCCTGTCTCTTGGTTATTATGATGTTTTTGTACGGCGGCTGCACCGCACCTATCGAGAACGTTGGAGTGAGATGGGAGAGGCGCTTGACCGGTATTTCCCGGCAGCGCGGTCAATTCGCGGGATTGGGGGGTCCTCGTACTGGGTTCGGCTGGATGATGGGGTGAATACGGACGAACTCGCGCGGCGGGCCCTGGAAAAAAGCATCCTGATCGAACCGGGGAGTATTTATTTCAGTTCAACGGATGACCGATGCTGTTTCCGGTTGGGGTTTTCATCAATTGCGCGAGAGCGGATAGACCCTGGTCTGGAGCTTCTTTCACAATTGGTGAGCGAGCTTTAGTCCCGTCTGCGCGGCAATTGCACCGCTATTTCCGGTGTTGGAGTGTGTCGTCGGTTGCAAACTGTGATCGACCGCGAACCCGATATTAAGTTTCCAATAACCATGATGTCCCATGCTCCAGCATACGTATGGAGTTTTTGTGTTGTTTTTTGGGGCGATGATCGTGATGCGACGCTGTGGTGCCATACTGGCCAGCTGCCTTATTGTTCTTGTATCTGCTTTGGGGCTAAACGGGGCTGCGTGGGCCGGAGAATTTTCCAAACCCTGGCACATGAACAGCACCTCCATTGTGCTGGATGCCTACGAATATACGCCCATCGACTGGGGCAAAATTCCCAATAACAAACGGCTTGCCGGTTTTATCAACAAAGCATCGGATGGCTTGTCGCCGCCCGCCCGGTGCCGGGGTGACAAGCTATGCAGTGTCATCTGGAAGCGATATTCCACCGCGCGGGAACTCTATCATACCCGCAAACATCTGGCGAAGGCTCTGGGCCTGAAATGGGGGGCTTACCATCTGGCACGCCCCGGAAACCCGATTAAACAGGCGCGCCACTTCTTGAGTTTTGCAAAGCCGGGTGAAGATGATCTGATTGCTTTGGATATCGAGCACAATGATCCCAGCCGCTGGATGTCGCTGGCCGATGCGGAAATCTTTGCCCGTTACATAAAAAAGCGTCTGGGCCGGTATCCGGTTCTCTACACCAATCACCACACGGCGAGCTTTATTGCGCGCAATCATGAAACCTATCCGCTGCTGTCGCGTCTGAACCTGTGGTATGCCCGTTACAAGCCTTCCGTGCCGGGTGTTTTCCCGATGGGCAAATGGCGCAGCTATACGATCTGGCAGTTTTCGTCGATGGTGAACTGCAGCGACCGCCGCTGCCCCTGGCGCATTGCCGGGGCTGGCAACTGGATCGATGTCAATGTCGTCAACATGCCGCCCGAAAAGCTCAAAGCTGAATGGCCGTTTGCGCGTCTGACTGCGGGTCCTGTTCCAAAAGTCCCAAAGAAACGGCCCACTCTGGTCTCTCGGTCAACGGGGAAGGCCGATCGGACTTCGGCTCTGGTTTCGGGCTATGCTGCGCAAGAGGGGGAGACCCTGGTGCCCTTCGGTCCTTTTGATACCCTGCTGGCAAAGCAATCCATACCGCCGGTCATGGCGGTGGAGGGGAAGCTGACCATTCCTGCATGGCGGCCCGGGTCGCGGATTGTGCGGCGCGTGGTCGTGCGGACCAGCGATGAAGTTGCGTCAAAGGCCATGCGGGATCGTTCCCGTCACTCAAGCAAAGATGCCTTGCGGAAGATCTTCCCAAACCTCCTTTCCCGCAAGCTGTCGGTGCCTCTGCCCATCTCTCCGCTGGACCACGGTGTCTTTGAAGCTGACAGGCTGCTCTTCAGCCTTCGCCTAAACCGCCGCCTGGGTTCCATATAGCGCGTATTTCTGCATGATCAGTCTTTTGGGCCGGATCAGTTCATGGTAGGGACCAGCTGACGGCTGGACCAATGTATCTGGTGCATTTGGTGCCACGACTTGACAGTCCAGAAAAGTTAGTATTTTTGAGAAAATTGAGATTAAAAGTCTCAATTTTTGGCCGTCGCCACGAGATTGAGTGGCCGTGCTTTGGCGTGGTGTTCGACAATCTCAATCTCAGCAAATCATGCTTGCAAGGAAGAAAACCGCTATGAAAATGACCACCGAAGAAGCCTTCGTCAAAGTGCTGCAAATGCATGGTATTGAACATGCTTTCGGGATTATCGGTTCGGCGATGATGCCAATATCCGACCTGTTTCCTCAGGCCGGGATTTCTTTTTGGGACTGCGCCCACGAGTGCAACGCAGGCATGATGGCCGATGGCTACACGCGGTCAACCGGCAAGATGTCGATGATGGTGGCGCAAAATGGCCCCGGTATCACCAATTTCGTGACCCCGGTTAAAACGGCTTACTGGAACCACACACCGCTTCTTCTGGTCACACCGCAGGCTGCCAACAAGACGATCGGGCAGGGCGGCTTCCAGGAAATCGAGCAGATGAAGCTGTTTGAAGACATGGTCTGCTACCAGGAAGAAGTGCGGGACCCAACGCGCATGGCAGAAGTTCTCAACCGGGTTATCGCTCAGGCTTGGCGCGGTTGCGCCCCGGCACAGATCAACATTCCGCGTGACTATTGGACGCAGGTTGTGGATATCGAACTGCCGCAGATCGTCGAGTTTGAACTGCCTGCCGGCGGCGAAGACGCAATCTCCAGAGCGGCTGATCTTCTCTCCAACGCCAAATTCCCCGTCATCTTGAACGGTGCCGGTGTGGTTATCGGCGGTGGGATTGATGCTTCCGCCAAACTGGCTGAAAAACTGTCCGCTCCGGTTTGCTGCAACTATCAGCACAACGATGCATTCCCGGGCAATCATCCGCTTTCCGTTGGTCCGCTGGGCTATAACGGATCGAAAGCCGCGATGGAGCTGATATCCAAAGCTGACGTGGTTCTTGCGCTGGGAACGCGTCTCAATCCATTCTCGACACTGCCGGGTTATGGAATTGATTACTGGCCCAAGAATGCAAAGCTCATTCAGGTCGATATCAATGCTGACCGTATCGGTCTGACCAAGCCGGTTGAGGTTGGTATTCAGGGCGATGCGAAGAAGGTTGCGGAACAGCTGCTGTCAAAAATCAGCACATCCGGTGACAAGGATCGCGAAGCGCTGATCCACCAGACCAAATCCTCCTGGTTGCAGACGTTGTCTTCCATGGATCACGAAGATGATGATCCCGGCACAACCTGGAACGAGCGCGCCCGTGACCGCGAGCCTGCGAAGATGTCACCTCGCATGGCATGGCGCGCAATCCAGCAGGCACTGCCCAAAGAGGCCATCATCTCTTCCGACATTGGCAACAACTGCGCCATTGGCAATGCCTATCCAACCTTTGAAGAAGGCCGCAAATATCTTGCACCCGGCCTGTTCGGTCCCTGTGGTTATGGGTTCCCGGCCATCTGTGGCGCAAAAATCGGCCGGCCTGATGTGCCGGTGGTCGGTTTTGCCGGTGATGGCGCGTTTGGTATTTCCATGAACGAAATGACGGCCTGCGGTCGTGACAGCTGGCCACCGATCACCATGGTTATTTTCCGCAACTATCAGTGGGGTGCTGAAAAGCGCAATACGACGCTGTGGTTTGAAGATAACTTCGTTGGGACCGAGCTTGACCTTGATGTCGATTATTCCGCAATCGCCCGTGCCTGCGGGGTCAATGGTGTACAGGTCGCATCGATGGACCAGCTTACAACGGCTCTTGACGAAGCCGTTGATGCGCAGATGAAAAAGGGTGAAACCACATTCATTGAGGTTCTGCTTAATCAGGAACTGGGCGAACCTTTCCGCCGCGATGCCATGAAAAAGCCTGTGTCGGTCGCTGGAATCAACCCTTCCGACATGCAGCCTCAGGCTGGAGCGTAGGAACTTAATCAGGGAGAAACCTGGTCGGTGTTCAACGACCTCCTCACACTAACACATCTCTCGGGTCCGCAATTTGCAGTTGTTCTGGGAGCTGTGTTTTTCGCGGGGATGGTGCGTGGGTTTTCCGGGTTTGCCCTTTCTGCACTGGTCATGGCCAGCCTAACGGCCATGATCCCGCCTTTCGAACTGATTGCGGTGTGCTGGTTCCTCGAGTTCTCAGCAGGGCTGCTGATGGTGCGGGGGGGTATTGCGGAAGCTGATGGGAGTATCGTGAAGGGGCTGGTCATTGGTTCTGTTATCGGTGCTCCGGTGGGTCTCTATTTCACCAGTGTTTTGCCGATTGAAACATCCAAGTTGATTGCTCTTGTGGTGATTATTTCATTGGCAGCACTCCAGCTTGCCCGGATACGGCCCCGGTTTCTGGCGACACAGTCAGGGCTTTATGCCTCGGGTCTGACTGCGGGTATTGCAACCGGCCTGGCGTCGGTTGGAGGCATGGTGGTTGCGCTCTACGTCCTTGCGCGTGATGCCCCGGCACGGGTAATCAGGGCCTCACTGGTGATGTTTCTCTTTGCCAGCAACCTGATTGGGTTGGTCTACATGATCCTGTACGGGATGATGAATCAGACTTCGGTTACACGTGGACTGGTTTTGATCGTTCCCTGTCTGTTGGGGGTTATGGTGGGGCAGCGGATTTTCCGGCCTTCGCTGGAAAAATACTACAAGCCGTTTTGCCTGGTTCTTTTGATGGTGCTGGCGGGAGCGGGGCTTGTGCGACTTGGAACCGGCAGTTGATAGATAAAATATTAGAGATATCTAATATTTGGAGTATGATGCATGTCTGAACACGAATCCGGGCATTTTCGGTCGCCGGGAGGAAAGGGTTCCTTCGCCTTTTTCGTGGGCGTCGATGAACACCGGACGGGCATCCATCAGGAGAGAGATCTCACACCGGAGCGAACGTCATGACTTTACTCCCTGCTGCAACCAATAAGAAGCTTGGTCTTGTTATCGATCTTGATACCTGTGTTGGCTGTCATGCCTGTGTGGTGAATTGCAAGGAATGGAATACGTCGGGCTATGGAGCTGCGCTGTCGGATCAGGACCCCTATGGGGCCAATCCAACCGGAGCCTGGCTCAACCGTATCCACACATTCGAAATTACACCGGACAAGCCAAAAGGGCAGGGTGAAGGTGAAGTGATTGGCGTCACGGATGAAGCGCGCGTGGTGCATTTCCCAAAATCATGTCTGCATTGCGAAGATGCGCCGTGTGTCACCGTGTGTCCGACCGGGGCATCCTACAAGCGTGCAGAAGACGGCATTGTCCTTGTCGAAGAAGATAAATGTATCGGCTGTGGCCTGTGCGCGTGGTCCTGTGCCTATGGTGCCCGCGAAATGGACATCGCTGCCGGTGTCATGAAAAAATGCACCCTGTGTATCGACCGCATCTACAATGAGGAACTCGAAGAGATTGACCGGCAACCGGCCTGCGTGCGGACCTGCCCTGCAGGTGCGCGTCATTTCGGCGACCTTGGCGATCCCAATTCCGATGTCTCCCTCCTTGTAAAAGAACGCGGCGGTTTTGATTTGATGCCCGAACAGGGCAACAAACCCGTCAATAAATATCTGCCGCCGCGCAAACGAACCAGGCTGGGCGAGGGAACACCCGCCACTGCCGCTATTGCCGATGATACGTCAGAAGCCGGGGGCCTGTTGGGCTGGATTGACCGGGCATTGTCCGGCGACAAGCGAAAGGGAGCCCGCTGATGCATCCGGCGCTTTCTGTCATAGCGTTTACCACCCTTTCGGGAGCGGGATACGGCCTGGCCTTTGTGTTGGCGCTGGGTCACGGCAATCCTGCGGCCCTTTCAACCAAGCTTGGCTGGTTTGTTGCCCTTTTGCTGATTGCAATCGGCTTGTTGTGTTCGACCCTGCATTTGGGCAATCCGCAACGGGCCTGGAGAGCGTTTTCCCAGTGGCGGTCCAGTTGGCTCTCGCGCGAAGGGGTGATGGCCGTGCTGACCTTTTTTCCGCTGACTGTGCTGGCCGCCATGAGCGTGTTGGGTGATACCTTCAATCTTGCACTTGGATATGCCGTTGCCATCATGTGCGGCCTGACGGTCTATTGTACCGCAATGATTTATGCGTCCCTGCGCACCGTGCCGTCGTGGCATACCGGCTGGACACCGGCGGTGTATCTGATGTTCTCGATGACCGCGGGTACTTTGATCTATCTCAGTTTTTTTGGACCGGCGAGCGGAACCATGTCCAATCGCATCTGGATCATGTTGGCCCTGGTGTTTCTGGTGGTTGCCTGGGGGGTGAAATTTTTCTGGCACAGGCGCTCAAAGGCTGTTGGCTATGGCCAGTCCACTCAAGAAAGCGCCACAGGGCTTGGACATATCGGGTCGGTTCGCTTGCTGGAGCGGCCCCATATGACGGGCAATTATCTGACCAATGAGATGGGGTTTCGCGTGGCGCGCAAACATGAGGCCAAGCTCTGGTTCATAACCTTGCTTGTGGGGTTCGCGGTGCCTGTGCTGCTGCTGCTGCTTGCGCTTCTGGTTCCGATGATGGCCGGTTTTTTGAGTATGGTTGGGACCCTCAGCCTGCTCGTGGGTTTGTTTGTGGAACGCTGGCTCTTCTTTGCAACGGCACGCCACGCCGTTGGCCTCTATTATGGCGGGGATGAAGCCCTCGTGCCCTCTGACTAGGTCAGACAGCCTCCCGCCAGGGAGGTGGTGTCATTTGTTTAGTATTGGTGCTGTCAGCATCTGACAGGAAATTTCCCATACGGGTTTCGAGCAGCGAAAGTGTTGCCGTACCGGTATTGCGGCAGCTGTGAATGCCGTGCTTCTGGAGCTGGACAATTTTGCCGCGCGCAAGCGGGTGAACAGTCCCGTCAACCATTGCCTCGCCCTGTCCTGACAGTACGGTCCAGCTTTCCGTTCGATGTGTGTGAAAATGCGGCAGGATTTCCTTACCGGGTTCTATGTCAAGGCGCAGAATCCGGTGACCGTCTCTGCGATCAAGCTCTCTTTCCTGGCCCCATGACCGGCGCTTTATCGGGAAGTCGAAAACCTCGGGTCTCTGTGCCAGTCGCATACGTTCAACCAGTGATGAAACCTGATATCGGCAATCCTTGTGCACAACCAGCGTTGCATCAACGGTCGCGATAATGTCGAGATCCGAGCATCCCGCGACTGCAACGATATGGCCATCGCTTTCGATGTGGCAATTGGTGCAGGCGGTATCAAACACCGTGTCCAACTGCGCCTGTCTGTCAGCTGTGTTTACGCCCAGATCGACCGGTCGCAGCAGTGCCGATGATCTGCGGCTGGTGCATTGTCTTGAGAAGTTTTGCGGTTTCAAAGCCGACCAGAGGTTGAGGTCGGGCCAGATTGCACCATCGAGCCGCTGAGACTGATCAAGCGCCCGTTTGCAGGTGGCAAGTGTTTCAGGATCAATATGTTCGACCATGCGCAAAAAGGTGTCGGCTGGTGCGAACGCCAGTGATCCGATGCCAAATATATTCTCCTGTTCGCTGCATTCCATCTGCTTGAAGCGAAACAGAAGCGGGTCATCGGTTTTGCCGGTTTTGGAAACGCACATGCCATGTCCGGCTGACCTTCCCGGTTGTCCGCAGAACACCAGGCTTTGAGCGGCTGTTTCGGATGCCTGGATCTGCACAACCAACCGACAAAATGCGTCGGTATCGGCGGGAGGGTTTGCAGCGTCGATGAACATTAGCAGGGCGTCACTCTTGAGCTGGCTGGCCTTGAGAGCCGCAATAATCCCCGCTGGCCAGGTTCCCCGGTCAACAGGCTCGACCACAATCTGCGAGGTTTCTCCAATTCCCGCCTGGATCAGCTGTTCCCTGGATTGCTCAAGCATCTTTGGGGCGAGTGCGACAACAGGAGCTGTCGCCTGGGGCAGGCGGTCTATGCAAGCCAGCGTTTGACCAAACAGGCTGGTCTTGTTGTGGCCGCGCTGAAACTGCAATGGGATGTGAATCCGGGAGTGAGGCCAGGCGTCCAGATTGCTGTCGCCGGCAAGGACAATTGGAACGATAGAGGGAGTTTGGTTTGAATTGGCGAGAAGGGACATGATGCAGGCTCCGCAATTGTTGAGCCCACATCATGAAGAGTATATATTACCAAAAGTTGTATATATTAATTATGCAACTTAATGGTGTTTATCGACTCCATTTTTTGCGGGCCGGCGCCTTGATCTTCCAGCGGTTATGGAGCCACAGCCATTGTTCGGGATACTCCCGGACCCATCCCTCAATGATGGCGTTGATGGTTCGCGTGGTTTCAATAATATCCGGCGCGCCGTCGTCTCCGGTTGGGATATCAATGGCGTCATGCAATTCCAGCCTGAAGCGACCGCCGGGCAGGCGAATACAGCGCGCCGGATAGATGTCGCAATCGAACTGACGGGCCAGCTTGGCTGCCAAAGGGTTCGCTGTTGCTTCACGGCCAAAGAACTCGATGCGCGGTCCGCGGGTAAAGGCCTGATCTGCCAACAGGCCGACGGCGCGGTTTTCCTCCAGCACCCTTGCCAGAGCCCAGGCCGCACCGGCCCGTGATGGCACCAGATGCCCTTTTGAGGTTCGGCGCGCCTTCTGGATGCGCTTTGCGATAAAGCGATTGTTGGGTTGGCGAAAGAGTGCAGTCACGATCAGATCATAGCTGGAAGCGGCAATGGGCAGAATTTCCCAATTGCCGGTGTGACCCGTAAAAATGATCACGGGTTTCTTGCTGTCGCGGATTTTGACAAAGTTCTCGATACCTAAGATGTCGATACGCCCGGCATCGGGATTGTTGACATCGAAATCAAACAACTGATCGAGAAAAACATATTCGGCTATGGTGCGCGCAACATTACCCCAGACTCCACGCAGGATTTCGCCAACTTCTGCGTCAGATTTTTCCGGGAACGCTAATGCTATATTGCGGCGGGCGAGTTTGCTGCGGGGTAAAACGGGTGCGAGAAACCGCCCCACTTTTTCGGCAATATTGGTCGACTTTTCCGGCGGCAGCTTTGACAGGAGCTTGGTTGTCCCGGCAAAAAGCTGGGCAATGAGCCAGTCAAAGACCGTCTTGATGCGCAGCAATATTCGTTCGACGAAAGGGTTTCGAACAAGCTGTCTCATAGCTTCATCAGCCCATATGCATGATGATCTTGCCGAAGACCTTGCGGCTTTCCATGCGTTGAAGGGCCGTTGCAAGATCGCCAAACTCGATTTCGGTATCGACGATTGGTTTCACCGTTCCTGCCGCCATCTTGTCCATGGCATTCACCATATTTTCCATGCGGCAACCAAAGGAGCCAATCAATCGCAATTGACGCTGGAACAGCATCATCAGGTTGGTTTCAGCAGAAACTCCGCTGGTGGAGCCACAGGTTACGAGCCGTCCCCCTCGCTTCAATGACAGCATGGAACCGGCCCAGGTTTCCTTGCCGACATGTTCAAAAACAACATCAACCCCCTGTTTTTTGGTGATCTTGCGCACCTTTCCTTCAAACCGGTCTTCACGATAGTTGATCACATGATCAGCACCCAGTGCTTTGGCTGGTTTAATTTTTTCGTCACTGCCAACGGTTGTAATGACGGTGCATCCTATCGTCTTGGCAAGCTGAATGGCCGCTGTACCAATGCCGGACCCGCCTGCATGAACGAGAATCGTTTCAGAGGGTTGCAACAAAGCGTTGTCAAACAACATGTGCTCGCAGGTTCCAAAGGTAATGGGGGCCAGTGCGGCTGCAACAGCATCGCATCCGGGAGGGGCCGGAACACATTGTCGGGCGGGCAAATTGACCCGTTCGCGGGCAAAGCCGCCAAGGTGGAAACCGTGCACACCTTCGACATGGTTGCACAGATTGTCGCGTCCGGCACGGCAATCCCGGCAGACACCACATGTGCGCGCGCCAAAGAGAGAGACAAGTTGTCCTGGTTTCAGGCCGCAAACCCCTTCACCAAGAGCAACGACTTCAGCGCTGGCTTCAGCTCCGATCGTCAGGGGCATTTCGCGTTTGGCAAAGGCCATGCCGCGCCAACCCCAAACGTCGAGATGGTTCAGGGCAACAACGCGGATCTTGAGCTGAACTTCACCCGGTCCCGGCGCATCGGGTGCATCGATCTCAACGGATTTGACCTCACGGTCGGAGACAAGCTGAAGCGCGCGCATGAGATACCTTGCGAGTAGGAAAGGGGAGTCGGTTCGCTTTTAGACGATGTCGTTGCTCAAAACCAGACAGGCATTTTGACCGCCAAAGCCGAACGAGTTCGACAGCACATTGGTTACCGGGACGTCGCGGTATTTTCCGGGCACAACATCCAGCGGAATATCAGGGTCGGGCGTGTCATAATTGATGGTCGGCGGGATCTTGCCATGCTGCAGGGTCAACACGGAGAACACGGCTTCGATGGCACCGGCGGCCGTTAATGTATGCCCGATCATCGATTTGTTTGATGAGATAGGTGTGTTGTGAATGCGTTCACCGAAAACCTCCTTGAGCGAATTATATTCCATCCGGTCATTTTCGGGAGTCGATGTGCCATGCGCGTTGATATATCCGATATCGTCAACCGCAACACCGGCATCATTGAGCGCATTGTTAACGGCAGCGATGACCGGTGAGCCGTCAGGGGAAGAGCGTGTGCGGTGGAAATGATCAGCCTTTTCGCCACATCCCTTGATGGTTGCAATGACATTTGCGCCACGCGCCGTTGCACTCTCCAGCGACTCCAGCACCAGCGCTCCGGCACCTTCCGCCATCACGAAACCATCCCGGTCCTTGGAAAACGGTTTTGCCGCCTTTTCGGGGATATCATTTTGTGTTGTGAGAGCTGACAGGAGTGAGAAACGGATCAATGCTTCGGTGGTAACCGAACCGTCTGTTCCGATACAAAGAGCGGCATCCGTCTCACCGCGCCGTATGGCTTCGACACCCTGCTGAACGGCTGTTGCCCCCGACGCGCAGGCTGTGGAAAGCGAGATGGGCAACCCCTTTGTTCCATGCTTGTCGGAAAGACGCTCGGCGGTTCGGCTGAACATAAGCAGTTCGTACATGGCTTCATGTTCATTCTTGCGAGCGGCGCTCAAGAGGCGCTTGTACCCCGCGATTTCGGGGTCATCGACTTCACTATCCAGCTGGAAGCGCTGGCTCCATTCCATCTCAACGGGTGGAGACGCGAGAAAAAGCGGGCCGGGGAAGTCACCTTTGCCCAGACCGGATTCAGCGATGGCCTCTTCTGCAGCACAGTCGGCGAGAGCAAATGAAAGACCGGCCGCTGTTCTGGGTTCAACATTCATGAAATCGACCGTGCCGGCCACAGTGGTGCGCAGGCCTTCGGTTGGAAAGCGGTCTATGTGATGAATGCCGGACACGCCGGATGTCAGCTTGTCCCAGTTGTCCTGCTTTCCCTGTCCAAGGGACGAGACCACACCTGCGCCTGTAACAGCGACAATGGGGCGGCCCTTATGATCGTGGAACTTTGACATGATCAGGCCTCATCTTTCACGGGTTTGATCAGGGCAGCGCCTTCGCCGCGCCAATGTCCAACCGTTGTTACGATAATACTGTCAGGTGTGCCGTCGCTGTTGGATTCAGAGGCCTCAAATGGCGCAAAGAATTCACCTTTGCTGGTGGCCAGAGCGGCCAGCGCGATCCCGAGCGGAAATTGAGATTCGATCGTATGGCCGGTGACTGTGCCATAACCACGCACCGGCGCATCGGGCAGGTTACTGGCCAGAAGTTCGGCTTCCTCTTTCGTTACTTCCGCGCAACCGGATGCACCCGACAACACAGCCTGCTTGCCTGTTGAACCCAAAGACGCGATTGCGGAGCCCAGTCTCTTTGCCGCTGCACCTGGACTGCGTGGGCCATGGTCGGCGGCAACACTTTTTAACTCTGCATAGGGCGTGGCTTTTCGTTTACGGGCGTGATCGGCACACTCAAGCACGAGAAAGGCACCCGCTGATCCAACAGTGAAACCGCTGCCTTCGCCTTGACGCGACCAGACTGGCTGAAAATCGCCATGGTGCAGCGCGTTGCCTAGTTCAAACAACAGCAGCATATCCTCACGCTCGCCGTTGAAAGCACCACCCACCAGAACAATATCGCTTTGACCCGAGGCAATACGGGCATGGGCGGTCTGAACAGCGGAAATCCCGGCTCCTTCTTCGCCCATAAAGGTGCGGGACGATCCGGTGACCTTGTGCACAATGGAAATATTGCCTGCCAGCAGGTTCGATAACTGAGCCAAAAACAGGGTGGGGCGCAGATCGTTGGAAAGGCGCTCTGTTACAAGTGCTTCGCGATCATTGGCGCTGCGTCCGTCTTTCAGGATTGCTGCATCGACCTCCTCATCGCGCTCTCCACCGCCAGCAGCGACAATCATGTCCATGCGCCCGCAAAGCTCTTCATCCTTGGCGTTGGCGTCGTCCAATGCCAACCCGGCTGTATAAGTGCCGATCTGTTGCCAGGGCTCCATCTGGCGCATGTCGCGCCGTGAGATCTGTTGCGACCAGTCGGGTTCCACCAGCGTGTGAATGGAATAGGGCTTAAAGCGTTCGGTCTCCAGATTGCGTGGCTTGCCTGCGCTAACGGCCTTGAAGTGGGCATCGTTGCCCTCGCCAAGAGAAGACAGCAGACCGATACCGGTGATCCATACTGATTGCTTGGCGGTGGTGTTGTCGCTCATGCGGTGATTTCCGGACTTTTTTGGAAATGCGTTGGGGCTGTCCTGCCCGTTCGCCTCATAAATAGGCGGATTTTAGGCCAAGAGCCAGCTTTGTGTTGCAAATTCAACTGTCTTGTTCAGTCAGCCGGCAGATACTGGCTGGGCATTGACAGTTCTTCGGCCCGCGCGACAATCATGGAAGCCAGTTTGCGATCTGGAAAATCCAAAGTCTTGAATGTCAGCTTGGCCTCACAGATTTTGCGACCGTCAGATGTGATACGAGCCCGGGTCATGGCAAAGCCCGAACCATCATGTTCCATTGATGCCTCGATATCCAAGGTCGTTTCAGGCTCAACAAAGGTGCGCAATTTTGTGTCCTTGACCCCGGCAAGAAAGGGCATCTTGTCAAACCGGCTTCTCGCCATGATCAGAAAACCGGATGTCTGTGCCATCGCTTCAATCAGCAACACGCCGGGAACCAGCGGATTACCGGGGAAATGCCCCTCAAAAACAGGGCTGTGTTCGGGAGTGACTGACTGCGTCACAAGCGTAGCGACGTCCTGGTCTACCGAAACAATACGGTCGACCATCTGAAAATACTCTAGTTGCATGCGTCAGGCCTCCGCCTGAACGATCAGGCCTTGGCAGCGACCAGCTCGTCTATCTTGCCGCACAGGTTTTTGAGCACGAAATACTCTTCGGTGGCGACTTTTCCGTCATTCACTTCCTGGGTCCACGCCTCAAGCGGAATCTTGATCCCGAATTCCTTGTCGATTGCAAAAACAATGTCGAGGAAGTCGAGGCTGTCGATACCCAGATCGTCAATTGTATGGCTGTCTGGCGAAATTTCCGCGCGCGGGATTTCGCTTGTATCGGAAATGATATCAGCGACTTTGTCGAAGGTAGACACGTTGGTCGTTTCCTTTACCTGTTTCGGTCTTGTACCGAGTCAATAATTTGACTTTCCCCTAACGCCTTCGCCGATGGGATGCAAATCCCGAATGCAAGTATCATATCTCTTTGAGGCCTATTTTTGACCTGTTTTTGCATCGTGCAGAGTTGATCGGATGAATGCAGAAGTGCGGTATGGATTGGCTTGCGAAAAGCGAGCCAATCTGGTGATAAGGTCTGAAGGTAAAAAACCAGGAACCTGAACCATGCTTTCCAAATCAAACCGGTATGTAAAAGAGGCTAACCTGATTGGCGGACAATGGGTTGCTGCTGACAGCGGCCAGACCTTTGAAGTTAACAATCCTGCCAGCGGTCAGATCATCGGCACGGTCCCGTTTTGTAGCAAGGCGGAGACGCGGCGCGCTATTGAGGCGGCCTCTGCCGCCTTTGAATCCTTTAAAAACACCACGGCCAACGAACGTGCGGGCATTTTGCGCCGGATGCACGACGTCATGATGGACAATCAGGATGCGCTGGCTGAATTGCTGACCCTGGAAATGGGCAAGCCGCTGGCTGAGGCCAAAGGGGAAATCGGCATTGGTGCGCAATATCTGCTCTGGTTTGCTGAGGAAGCACGGCGCGTTTATGGCGATCTTGTGCCATCTCCGTGGGGCGACCGGCGTATCATGGTGCGCAAAGAGCCTGTCGGGGTCATTGCAGCCATCACACCATGGAACTTTCCATCATCCATGCTGGCCCGCAAAATCGGTCCGGCCATTGCGGCTGGCTGTACCAGTGTTATCAAACCGGCAGAACAAACGCCTTATTCCGGGCTGGCCTGGGGTCTGATTGCTGATGAGGCAGGCTTGCCGGAAGGTGCAATGAACATCATTACCGGTGGCGCTTCAGAAATAGGCAAGGAACTCTGTGCAAACCCGCAGGTTCGCAAGATTACGTTCACGGGTTCCACGGAAGTTGGCAAAATCCTGATGAAACAGGCCGCCAATACCGTCAAAAAGGTCTCTATGGAGCTGGGCGGCAATGCCCCGTTCCTCGTTTTCAACTCCGCCGACATCGATAAGGCGGTTGAAGGTGCGATTGCCGCAAAATACCGCAATTCTGGTCAGACCTGCGTGTGCACCAACCGGTTTTATGTTCAAAGCAAGATCTATAACCAGTTTACCGACAGGCTGGCGGAAGCCGCCGAAAACCTGAAAGTGGGGCCTGGTATGGAAACAGGAACCCAGCAGGGGCCGCTCATCGACGACGCCGCGATTGATAAAGTCGAAGAATTGGTCGCCGATGCCATCAAGAAAGGCGGCGAGGTGGTTGCCGGGGGCGCCAGACATTCTCTGGGGGGCACATTCTTTCAGCCAACCGTCATCAAAAACGCCAAACCGAAAATGCGCTTCTCCAAGGAAGAGATCTTTGGCCCGGTTTCGCCGGTCTACAAGTTTACCAAAGAAGAGGACGCAATCGCCCGTGCCAATGATACCATTTATGGTCTGGCCTGCTATTTCTATACGCAGGACCTTGGCCAGGCTTTCCGCGTGATGGAAGGGCTGAAATACGGGCTGGTCGGGGTCAATGAAGGCGTGATCACGACACCGGAAGCGCCGTTTGGCGGGATGAAAGAATCCGGTGTCGGCACAGAAGGTGGTCGCCATGGGATCGATGAATATCTCGACACCAAATATGTCTGTATTGGGGGCCTCGGCCTTTAGGACATGGCAACCAATGGCGGGCTGGCGGAGGTGTTGCGTCTTCGCCTGCCCGGGCAGGTTGGATGGTGAATGAGTCAATCGTCATTGTTGGAGGTGGGCAGGCGGCTCTGGCGGCAGCCACCAGACTGCGTGAACGCGACAAAACGGTCGCCCTGACGATGATTTGTGATGAGCCGACGCTCCCCTATCAGCGTCCGCCTTTGTCAAAGAAATACCTGTCAGGCGAGATGCCGCTCGACCGCCTCATTTTGCGCAGCCATGAGTGGTTTGAAGAAAATGATATTGTCGTGCGTACCGGCGTCCGTGCTGACGCGATTGATCGTGAGCAGCGCGCAGTTGCGCTGAGCGACGGCCAGACCCTGTCCTATGATAAATTGCTGCTTGCCACCGGGTCGGTACCCCGTCGGCTTCCTGACAACATCGGTGGCGGGCTGGATGGGGTTTTTACTCTGCGCAGCACCACGGATTCCGATGCAATTCGACCCTACCTCAAAGACAATGGCAACCTTGTCATTATCGGAGGTGGGTATATCGGCCTTGAGGTTGCCGCGGTTGCCCGTTCGCTTGGGCTGTCCGTAACCGTTGTCGAAATGCGGCCGCGCATACTGGAACGAGTTGCTGCGCCCCAAACCTCCGATTTCTTTCGCTCCCTGCATGGCGAGCATGGTGTCACCATCCTGGAAAATACAGGTGTTGAACGGCTGGTTGGAGCAGATGGTGCGGTTGCGAGCGTGGTTTTGACGGATGGTCAGACCCTCGCAGCCGATCTGGTACTGGCCGGTATCGGGATTGAACCCTGCACAGACCTTGCCCGGCAGGCCGGATTGGACTGTGAAGACGGCATTGTGGTGGATGCGTTTTGTACGACCTGCGACCCGGCTGTTTTTGCTGCAGGTGATTGCGCAAATTTTGAGTTTGGCGGCGAGCGAATTCGTCTGGAATCGGTGCCGAATGCTATTCATCAGGCGGAAACAGCCGCCGAAAACATGTCCGGGGGGCGGACTGCCTATCAGGCAACTCCGTGGTTCTGGTCTGATCAATACGATGTCAAACTGCAGATTGCAGGGCTGAACCGTGGTTATGATTCGACCGTCGTTCGGCCTGGCAAGCGTGATGGAGCACAGTCGGTTTGGTATTATGGCGGTGAAAAACTGCTGGCGGTGGACGCAATGAATGACGCACCCGCCTTCATGATGGCCCGCAAGATCATCGAAGCCGGCAAAAGTGTTCCCCCCGGTGTAGCGCGCGACCCGAATGTCAATTTGAAGGAATGGACGTAAGATGAAGAAAAATCGCCCGGAAACGACTTTTTCTGGTCCCGAACTCTGCGCTCTTTCGGCCCGGGAGACCGTCGCCCTTTTGCGCAAGGGAGAGATTTCGTCGCACGACCTGATCGCGGCAAGTGAGGAGCGTGTCGCTCAGACCGATCCGGCAGTAAACGCTATGGTGACGCGTTGTTTTGACCGGGCGCGCGACAAACGGACCAGCGATTTTGCAAAGCATGAAACTCAGAATTCGGATGAACCGGGTTGGCTTGCCGGGCTTCCGATTGCAATTAAGGATCTATCGGCTGTTGAGGGCGTGCGAACCACAATGGGAACTCCGGGGCTGGCTGATAACATACCCGATGAGAGCGATCCGATTGTTGATATTCTGGAAGCGCGGGGCGCGCTGGTGGTCGGCAAAACCAACACGCCTGAGATGGGGGCAGGGGGCAACACGTTCAATGCCGTGTTTGGTGCCACCCGTAACCCCTGGGATACGCGAAAAAATGCCGGTGGTTCTTCCGGTGGTGCGGCGGTCTCGCTTGCCGCCGGGCAGGTGTGGCTCAGTCAGGGGTCCGATCTTGCCGGTTCGCTTCGCACACCGGCTATGTATAACGGAATCGTGGGGATGCGCCCCTCGCCGGGCCGGGCTTTTGGCGGTCCTCTGGCTATGGGGTTTTCGGCTGAGGGAATTTCTGGCCCCATGGCGCGTTCGGTAGCCGATTGCGCGCTGTTTCTCGATGCGATGTGCGGCTATGATGAACGGGCTCCCCTTAGTTTGCCCGCCCCTGATGAACCTTTTCAAAAGGCCGTTGATGAGGCTTCACCCAAAGTGCGTGTCGCCTATGCACCAACACTAAATGGTTTTGCGCCGGTGGAAGCCGAGATCGAACAGATCATGCGGGCGGCGCTTGAAAACCTGCAGGGGGAAGGGGCGGTTGTCGAAGATGCCTGTCCGGACCTTGGCGGTCTCTACGACACCTATATCACCTTGCGCGCCGTCACCTGGGCTTCGTTGCCGGGGCGGGCGCCGGAGGCCATCCAAAGCCAATACAAGCAGACCTTGCGTGAAAACATTGATGTGGGTCATGACCTGACTGCACGGCAGATCATGGATGCAGGTGTGGTGCGCACCGAACTTTACCACAAGATGCGTAAGTTTCTGCACAATCATGATGTTCTTGCCTGTGCCGTTGTGGGCCTGGAACCCACGCCGGTTGAGGTTGAATTTCCCACAGAGGTCGGTGGCGAGAAGATGAGCGACTATATCGACTGGTTGCGCTTTTCATTCCTGGCAACGACGATTGGCCTGCCTGCGGTGGTGGTGCCCTGCGGATTTACAGCAAGCGGCATGCCGGTCGGCATTCAACTGATCGGGCCTCCCAGAGGAGATGCCAAAACGCTCGCTGTAGCGCGGGCGCTCGAAATGGTGCTTGATCTTGGCGTTGCGCCGATTGACCCCATTATTCGTCACTAGGGTAAAGTTCATGATCCGCGAAATCACAGGTCTCCACCATGTTACCTCAATGGCAGATGATGCCCAACGCAACAACGCGTTCTTCACCAAAGTTCTGGGGTTACGGCGGGTTAAGAAAACGGTCAATTTCGACCGGCCGCAGGTCTATCACCTCTATTACGGTGATGAGTATGGCAGTGCTGGCACGGTCATGACCTATTTCCCGTTTCCTGGAATGCCGCGAGGGCGCCGGGGCAGGGGCGAGGTTGCAACAACTGTCTTTTCTGTTCCCCGCGGATCACTGGGGTTTTGGGAAAAACGGCTGGATGCAGCAAGGGTATCCGGTTTGTCCCGCATCGAGAGTTTTGGCGACAAAAGATTGCTGTTCGATGGGCCGGATGGAGACGGATTTGCGCTGGTGGAATCCAACGACGACAATCGTGCGCCGTGGATAACCGACGACATCGACAGCGACACTGCCGTTCGCGGCTTTCATTCCGCGTCACTGAGGCTTTCAGACAATGGCGCGATGAGCGAATTGCTGGGTTTCATGGGTTATGAAAAGGTTGACTCTGCTCAAGGCGTGACCCGGTTTGGTATGCAATCCGGCAACGGAGCCGATTTTATTGATGTTGAGACCGTCCCTGGGGCAGAGGACGCGCATCAGGGTGCCGGTTCTGTCCACCATATCGCCTTTGCCGTGCCGGATCGGGCGGCTCAACTGGCCGTGCGTTCTGCGTTGATGGACACCGGCTATCAGGTAACACCGGTGATTGACCGGGATTATTTCTGGGCCATCTATTTTCGCACACCCGGCGGCGTGCTGTTTGAGGTGGCGACGGATGAACCGGGGTTTGACCGCGATGAAGATGTTGCCAGTCTGGGCGAAGAGCTGCGTTTGCCCAGCCAACATGAGCACTTGCGGGCCGACCTTGAAGCCAGTCTGGCGCCCCTGTGAGGAATCGCAATGACGCAAGACCGCGGTAAATACGCCCATCTCATTGATGCCGAGACGTGGGCGTTTATTGACCATACCAATGACTGGTACCCTCCAGACACCGTCGACTACACAATCGAGCAGCAACGCGAGATTTACAACCGGATGTGCCGCCAGTTCTTTGCCGGTTACCCGCGGTGTGTGAAGGCAACAGACAGCCATACCGAAGGTGCCGGCCACCGTATTCCCATTCGCACCTATCAAAGATTTGGCTCCGGCTCGACTGTCCATGTCGTCTACTATCATGGCGGCGGCTTTGTTGTCGGTGGTCTCGAAAGCCATGATGATGTGTGTGCCGAAATTTGCGACCGCACCGGATTCGGCGTGACTTCGGTGGATTACAGATTATCGCCTGAACATATTTACCCCAAGGATTTTGAAGATGCGCTGGCGGGATTTCGCCATGTTGCAGGCTTTGCCCAGGGCTCGATTCTTGTGGTTGGTGACAGTGCGGGGGGAAATCTTGCGGCAGCGGTGTCTCATGCCACACGAGCGGATGCGCTGAGGCCCTCAGGGCAGGTCTTGATCTATCCGGGGCTTGGCAGCCGGTTTGATCAGGGCAGTTTCATCGACCATGCCGAAGCGCCAATGCTGACGACCCGTGATATTGATTTTTACAAAACGCTGCGGACTGGCGCCGATGTTGGGGTTTTGCAACAACCAACCTGTGCACCGCTCAATGACACGGATTTTTCCGGCTTGCCGCCGACCGTGATCTTTGGTGCCGAATGCGATCCGCTTGCCGATGATGGAAAAGACTATTGCGATGCGCTTGTCGCGGCAGGAAGCAAAGCACGTTTTGTCAACGAACGCGGTCTCGTCCACGGCTATCTGCGGGCGCGGCATAGTGTTGGTCGGGCGCGGGACAGTTTTGACCGTATCATTGAGGCTATCGCCGGGCTTGGGGCCACTGGATCCGGTGAACCGGCTGATTAAACCAGTTGCCGCTCGACTGAATCCTCCCAGGAGCGATCCGAAAAGATTTCACCCTCAAGCCAGCAACGCAAACGTGCCTGGGCATGGAAATGCGTCCGGTCGCACCATGTTTCGGTCTCCGCCAATGTTCGCCACATCTGACCGGGCCGCCCGCCTGTCTGCTCCCATTGAGCCGCTCCACGGGCTGAAAGCGGATCATCGGCCTTGATTGTCCAACGCTCTTTGGCCCAGCTGCCACTGATCAGGCCGTGTTCCAGATCACGATTCTCACCTGAGTCTGCGAATATTTCCGTCACGCTGTATCCGTCCTGCTCAAAGCACTGTCTTTCGTAGGAGGAAGGACGCAGGTTTTCGCATTTCCAGGCTGGTGCGCTTTGCGGTTCCTCAAAATGCCATTCATCTTCGCTGGCAGTTGGTCTGACCGGCAGGGCAAGTTCGCCTGATTTCAACGTCACGCTGGTTCGTTCCGGCGAAGGCCACATGAAGGGCCAGTAGGCGGATGAAACGGCAACACGCAGGCGGTGATTGGCGGGAATACGGTAGGCAATCTGATCGAGTGCAACAGATATTTCGAAATCTTCGCCCGGTTTCAGCGGTTCAGGGAACTCGTGGCTTGAGCGATGGGTGAGATTGAGAACACCATAGGTAATGAATGCGCTGGACCCATCGGGGCGCAGGTCGCACAAGCGTATGCAGAGCTGCCCCGTGGTTTTGTCCGCATTGGCTCTTATTGTAACCCTTGGCGCACCGACAATATCCGTCTCTTGTGAAAACGGTGCGCTGTCAAAGCAGGCGGATACCGCATCATCTGCCGTCTGATCGCCCGGCAATTCATCACCAAAGGCGAATGGGAAATATTCGCCGGATTGAACGCCGCAATCACACGGTGAGCAGATGGTGGTTTCAAAGGTCTGTTGAATTTCAGTGAGTTGTTGGCTGGAATTGAGAAAGAGAGTCATGTTTTCAATGTGGGGCGATGGCCATTGTGTTTCTGCGACCCACCGCCCCGGTCGCTCGTCAAACCAGCGTTTTGGTGCTTGTGAATCCATCAGATAGGCGCGATAGGCCGGGTCGTCCTCCACGCCGGTTTGTTCTGCCTTCAACCAGCGGTCCCACCAGCGCTTTGCTTCCTGCAAAAACCCGATAGCGGGTCTGGGGCCTGCGTAGTGCGGATATTTGTGGTTCCATGGTCCCACAATGCCCTTGACCGGCGCGTCAAGATTTTCAACCAGATGTGCGATGGTGTTGCGGTATCCGTCATGCCAGCCGCCAATCGACAAGACTGCGGCCTTGATTGACGAATAGTCTTCGCACACCGAGCCCGGTTTCCAATAGGCATCGCGGTGCTGGTGGCGGGACCAAAGGGACCAGTCGAAGACCTGATTGTCGAGCCGGGTTTTCCACATCTCCAACCATTGATCGCCGACAAGGGCCGGGTCTGGCGGGCGCGAAGAGTAGGACAGCATGTTGGATGCCCAGCCGAAATTCTCAATGAGCAGGCATCCGCCCTTGTAGTGAATGTCGTCGCCATAGCGGTCCACAGTCGAGCAGATGGTAATCACAGCTTTCAGGGCAGGGGGGCGCCGGTGCGCCACCTGCAGGCCGTTGAACCCGCCCCATGAAATGCCCATCATGCCAACATTGCCGTTGCACCAGGGTTGTTGGGTTATCCACGCGATAACGTCCAGGGCATCGGCCATCTCCTGCTCGTCATATTCGTCCCCGCCAAGACCGTGGGAATCGCCGTGTCCTCGCATGTCGACCCGCAGACAGGCATAGCCGTGGCCTGCAAACCAGGGATGGGTGAACTGATCGCGAACAATGGTCCCGTCACGCTTGCGATAGGGCAGGAACTCCAAAATAGCCGGTACCGGGCTGATGTCGGCGTTGCGGGGCATCCAGACACGGGCCGACAAACGGCAGCCATCCGGCAGGATGATTGCAAGATCAGGGTTTTCGGTCACGTCGTGAGGAAATTCGTCGATATGCTGCACGGGATACCTGTGTATGACTGTTGCTGAGACTGATGGCGCGATCCAACTGATCAGCCCCAGTGTGTTGCAGGGGCACAAAGACAACAAGCCTTATTTTGCAACGGTTTTGGGTTTCTCCTTACCCGGTGCAGAAGTGGGCGTCTTAGCCGAAAGGCTGATTGCGGGAGCGGTGCATGATGCCCTAGTCTGCGCCTTGGAAAGGTGCAGGATTCTGCCCCCGTCCAAAATATATATCGACGGACTCAGATCCATGGGAGGACACTTCATGAGTGAAAAAACGGAAATTACCCGCCGCCGGGTGATCAAATCAGGTGCTGCCGCAGCTGCTGCTGCCGGTGCAACCCCTTATTTCTTCAGCCGCGCATTTGCGGATGGGCACGGCTACCGCAACGCCCCAAAAGGGGACACTGTAACCTTCGGTTTCAACGTTCCTCAGACCGGCGCTTATGCCGACGAGGGCGCTGATGAACTGCGCGCCTACGAACTTGCTGTTGAGCACATCAACGCAGGCGGCGGCGGTATGCTGGACACATTCTCTTCCAAAGTGCTGAAGGGTGGCGTGAACGGCAAGAAAGTTGCTTTCGTAACGGGTGATACGCAGACAAAATCGGACGCCGCTCGTGCATCCGCCAAGCGCATGATCGAAAACGATGGTGCCATCATGATCACCGGCGGTTCTTCGTCAGGTGTGGCGATTGCTGTGCAGGGTCTGTGTCAGGAAGCGGGCGTAATCTTCATGGCTGGTCTGACGCACTCCAATGACACCACTGGTAAAGACAAGCGGGCCAATGGTTTCCGTCACTTCTTTAACACGGAAATGACTGGTTCGGCTTTGGCGCCGGTGCTTGAAAGCAATTTCGGTAAAGACCGGACAGCTTATCACCTGACCGCTGACTATACCTGGGGCTGGTCGCAGGAAGGTTCGATCAAGAAATACACTGAAAACCTTGGCTGGAAAACGGCTGCTGCCGTTCGCACGCCGCTTGGTGCTGGTGACTTCTCGTCCTTCATCACACCGGTTCTCGACTCCGGTGCTGACGTGCTGGTGCTGAACCACTACGGTAAGGACATGGTCAACTCGCTGACCCAGGCTGTTCAGTTCGGTCTGCGCGGCAAACAGGTCAACGGCAAAGACTTCGCCATTGTTGTTCCGCTTTACTCGCGTCTGATGGCGCAGGGTGCCGGTGAAAACGTTAAAGGCATCTACGGTTCAACCAACTGGCACTGGTCGCTGTCGGACGAAGGCTCAAAAGCGTTCGTTAAATCCTTCGGTACCAAATATGGCTTCCCGCCATCTCAGGCTGCCCACACAACTTATTGTCAGGCAATTCTGTATGCGGATGCCTGTCAGCGTGCCGGTACATTCATGCCGTCGGAAGTTGGTAAGGCTCTGGAAGGCTTCAAGTTTGATGGCCTGGGTAACGGCCCGACTGAATACCGCGCCGAAGACCACCAGTGCTTCAAAGACGTTCTTGTTGTGAAGGGTAAAGAAAACCCATCATCCAAGTTTGACGTTTTGGAAGTTGTTGAAGTCACACCGCGTGCACAGGTTGAGTATAAAGCCGACCTGCTGGGCGGTGAGCTTGGTCCGTACAACAACGGCTAACGCTTCGTCGATATAGTCCGGTCGCCCGCCCAAGGGTTGGGCGGCCGGACCTTCTTCTGTTTTTGTGGCACGGTATCCAACCCCATTCTAATCCGGGGGGCAGGTGTGCCAAAAGAGCGAAGTTAAAGGGGTAAATGGGGCATCGGATGCGGGGTTTGACCGTGCCATATTGCCGTGTGCTACTGACATTTGAACAGGGTGGCCAAAGGCAAGCTGGGAAGGCCTTGAGCCAAACAGGATTGCGATAGCGGGCTGATAACATGGACGCAATTTTTCTTCAGATTCTAAACGGCCTTGATAAGGGCGGCGCCTATGCGCTTATCGCTTTGGGGCTGACATTGGTTTTCGGGACGCTTGGCGTCGTCAATTTTGCTCACGGCGCGCTCTTCATGCTCGGCGCGTTTTGTGCCGTGACGCTGAACCGGCTGCTGAATGTGTCCTACGAACAGGTGAGCGAGACCGAAAAGGATTTTCTTGGCAATCCTTTGAAAGAACAGGTGCCCTATCTCCAGGGGTGGCTTGGTGAAGACATGGGCAGTTTCCTGCTCGATTATTCCGTACCTCTGTCCATTATCATGGCCATTGTTGTTATGGGTATTGTTGGAGTTGTGATGGAGCGGGGGCTCATTCGTCACTTCTACAAGCGCCCCCACGCTGACCAGATTCTGGTAACTTTCGGTCTGGCCATCGTGATTGGCGAGCTGATCCGCCACTATTACGGTGCGAACCCGATACCGCAATCCGCACCGTCAGCCGTATCCGGCGCGGCCAATGTTGGAGCCTGGGTCGGGTTGGGCAACAATGTTATTTATCCGTGGTGGAGGCTGGTCTATTTTGCCTTCTCGGCGGTGGTGATTTTCGGTGTTTTCGCCTTTTTGCAATTTACCACATTTGGCATGGTGGTTCGGGCCGGGATGCAGGACCGTGAGACGGTCGGGCTGCTTGGCATCAACATCCAGCAAAAGTTCACCATCGTCTTTGCGCTTGCCGCGATCGTGGCGGGGGTTGCCGGTGCCATGTACACGCCCATTCTGCCGCCGGACTACAATATGGGAATGGACTTTCTGGTTCTGTCTTTTGTTGTCGTTGTTGTGGGTGGCATGGGTTCACTGGGGGGAGCGGTGCTGGCCGGATTTCTGCTTGGCATCCTGCAAAGCTTTGCCTCCATGAGTGTTGTTCAAAACGCACTGCCGGGCATCGCGCAGATTATCGTTTATCTGGTGGCTGTGATTGTTTTGCTCACATTGCCGCGCGGCCTGATGGGCCGTAAGGGCGTGATGGAGGACTAAGACAATGGCTGCTGCACTTTCAAAATCAAAGGACTGGATCCTGTTTGTCGGCTTTTCGGCGGTTATTTTGCTGCTGCCCTGGATACTCGCTCCAATTGGTGCCGGTTATCCTGACTTGCTGCAAAAGATTGCGATATTCGGTATTTTCGCCATCGGGTTCAATATTCTTTTCGGCCTCACAGGCTACCTGTCTTTCGGTCATGCCGCCTTTATCGGGGTGGGGTCGTATATGTCGCTGTGGAGTTTCAAGCTGCTGACGATGAACGTCTTGCCGGCCATGATATTCTCGGTCGCGCTGGCAGGGCTCTTTGCGTTTGCCATTGGGTATGTCAGCTTGCGGCGCTCCGGCATCTATTTCTCGATTTTGACGCTTGCCTTTGCGCAAATGAGTTACAATCTCGCCTATTCGGTGCTGACCCCACTGACCAATGGTGAGACCGGCCTGCAGACCAGAGCCATTAGAACAAATCCTGAAACCTCTTTGCTGGATGGCGATATTCGCATTATCGACCAGGCTCTGGGGGTGCAGGAACTTGGTGTGCCGACAACCAATTTTTTTGGCCTTTCAATGAGCGGCATGTCCGGCTTCTATTTCTGCGCCATATTGCTGATTATCTGCTTCTTCATCGCTCAGCGCCTGACAAATTCAAACTTTGGCATGATGCTCAAGGCGATCAAATCAAACCAGAACCGTCTCAATTATACCGGCATTCATACACGACCCTATCTGATTGCCGCCTTTGTTATCTCAGGCATGTATGCCGGGCTGGCCGGTTCGCTGATGGCTGTTACCGACCCGATTGCCGGGGCGGAGCGTATGCAGTGGACTGCGTCCGGTGAGGTGGTGCTGATGACCATTCTTGGCGGCGTCGGTACGCTGATCGGCCCGGTTGTGGGCGCATCGCTGATCAAATATGCCGAGCAGAAAGTTTCGTCCTGGAACGAGGGGATCCTGAGCAGTTTCTTTGATTTCCTTCCCGAGACGCTGCAACATTTCATGGTCAGCGTGTCATCGCTTTTTGTTGGAGAAAGCTGGCACACGACCCTGGGTGTTCTGTTCATGGTTGTCGTGATCTTTTTGCCGGGTGGGCTGATGGAAGGTTTCCGGCGGATCATTGAACGGGTTACCGGTGGCAAAAAATCCGCAAAACCGGGTGCTGTAGAGTCGGGCGCACGTGCGCCACAACCGGCAGAATAGGGGGCTGTAATGTCTGCTGCTGAAGATGTTTCAGGTGACGAGAGCCGTGAGTTTGAGCGGGGTACCACTAACTCAGTCCTTCACATTGATGATGTGCACAAGAGTTTTGCCGGGCTGCACGCGCTTTCCGATGTTGATCTGGACGTTCGCGAAGGCGAGACCCATGCGATTATCGGCCCCAATGGGGCGGGTAAATCGACCCTGCTTAATGTCTGTGTGGGGCGTCTGAAGCCGGACCGGGGTGCTGTCGTTTTTGATGGCCATGTGCTGACGGGCAAGTCACCACACGAAATCAACCAGCTAGGCGTTGCGCGGGTGTTCCAGACACCTGAAGTCTTTCCCGACCTCTCGGTGATAGAAAATGTCATGGTGCCGGCCTTGTCCAAGCGGGATGGCCATTTCTCGCTGAACCCGTTCAAGAGTTTTGCGCGCGAAAAAACTTTGCACAGCGAAGCCGAAAGTGTGCTTGAAAGCGTTGGTCTGCAGGCGCATTTATCGTCGCCGGCATCTTCCATGTCTCGCGGCGACAAACGGCGGCTGGAACTGGCTATGGGGCTGATTCAGCATCCACGCCTGCTGCTGCTGGACGAGCCGACTGCGGGCATGGCCCGCCACGATACCAATGCCACAATCGATCTGCTCAAGAAGATCAAGGAAGGTGGCATGACCAAAGTGATAATCGAGCACGACATGCATGTGGTGTTCTCACTGGCTGACCGCATATCGGTTCTGGCGGGCGGACGGATCATCGCGCAGGGCACGCCGGACGAGGTAAAGAACAATCCCAAGGTCAAGGAAGCCTATCTTGGGGAGGAGCAGGTATGAGCGCGGCTGCGGAAATGGACACAGACACCCAGAGCGGACAGAGCGGTTATTTTTCCGTCCGGGGGATCAATTCCTATTATGGCGACAGTTACATTGTTCAGGATGTGTCGTTTGATGTGAATGATGGCGAGATCCTTGCTCTGCTTGGGCGCAACGGGGCGGGTAAAACATCGACGCTGCGCTCCATTGCTCGAGCTGATGAACCTGAATTACGCTCCGGCGAAATCTGGTTGCAGGGAAAGGCGATCCATGAATGCGCCTCCTATCAGGCATCGGCGGCAGGCATTCAGTTGGTGCAGGAAGACCGACGTATTATTCCCGGCCTCACAGTCGAAGAAAACCTCGATCTGGCCGTTATCGAAGGCGAGCGTGGGTGGGATTACGAGCGTATTTACGCTCTCTTTCCGCGCCTGAAAGAACGCCGCAAACAGGAAGGGACGACCCTTTCAGGCGGAGAACAGCAAATGCTGGCAATTGGCCGGGCCCTGGCCAAAGACCTGAAGCTGCTGTTGCTTGATGAACCTTATGAAGGTCTTGCGCCGGTGGTTCGCCACGATATCGAAAAGGCTCTCATTGAGGTGCGCGAAGCGGGTATCACCACCATCATCGTGGAACAGAATGCGGTCGCCGCGTTGTCAATTTCCGATCAGGCCATTATCCTCGATACCGGCGAAGTTGCCTTTAAGGGTACGGCCAAGGAAGTGCTCGACAACGAGGACCTGCGCCACGAATATCTGGCGATTTAGCGAAATACCAGTTTTAGCCGCGCAGGTGACCGGGTTTGCCGTGCAAGTGACCGGGTTTGCCGTGCAGCGGTGATCACCTGTCGGTTTGGAATAGGCAGCGCCCGTTGTCGGTGTTAAGGCTCGACTTCTTTTAACCTGGTTTCTCCCCTCCCATGTCCGCTTCTTCAAACGCCTACGATACCATCATTCTCGGTGCGGGAGGGGCCGGGCTGATGTGCGCGGCTGTTGCGGGCCAACGTGGAAAACGGGTTTTCGTCATCGATCATGCCAATGAGCCGGGCAAGAAAATTCTCATTTCAGGCGGCGGCCGCTGCAATTTTACCAATACGGGTACGGTGGCAGAGCGCTTTATTTCGGCAAATCCGCATTTCGCCAAGTCAGCGTTGAGCCGCTACACGCCCCGGGATTTCATTGATCTGGTAGAACGTCACGGCATTGCCTGGCACGAAAAGACACTCGGGCAGCTGTTTTGTGACGGATCGGCGAAGCAGATTGTTTCCATGTTGATGGATGAGTGCGAAGCCAGTGGCAATGTCCTGTTTTCGTTTGGCAGGCCCGTCAGTGCTGTGAGCCATGGTGAGGGCCGTTTTACCGTCGAAATGGAAGGCGGGACTGTCTGTGCAGACACCCTTGTCGTTGCAACCGGTGGCCCCTCTATCCCCAAGATGGGAGCAACCGGGTTTGCTTATGATCTTGCGCGGCAATTTGGATTGAAGGTGGTGGAGCCGCGCCCTGCGCTGGTTCCTTTCACGCTGGGGTCGCAACAGGAGCTGTTTAAGGATCTCTCTGGTGTTGCGACCGAAACCATTGTGCGATGCGGAAAAACGGCGTTTCGGGAAGCTTCACTGTTTACCCACAAAGGTCTTTCCGGCCCCGCCATGTTGCAGATATCTTCCTACTGGCAGCATGGGGAAGCGGTTGGCGTGGATTTCCTGCCCACGCGGGACGGGGCCTGGCTGCTGGCCAACAAGCGCAAAAAGCCAAAATCGGGCCTGCGGTCTGTGCTGGCAACAGTGCTGCCAGACCGTCTTGCAGACGTGCTTTCAACGCAGCTTGGCATTGGCGGTGTGCTGGGGGAGGCAAGCGACAAAGCCCTGACCGATGCGGAGGCGCGGCTGCATGACTGGACCTTTCACCCTACCGGCACGGAAGGGTTCGCCAAGGCTGAAGTGACCGTAGGCGGGATCAGTACGGCAGAGCTTTCATCAAAAACCATGGAGGCCAGCAAGACGCCTGGCCTTTATGTAATTGGTGAAGCCGTGGACGTAACCGGTTGGCTTGGCGGGTATAATTTCCAGTGGGCCTGGGCCAGTGGTGTTGCTGCCGGTGAAGCGCTATAGCATGTCGTTTTCTTCCAGCACCCGGCGGGCGACGCGAAAACATTCCAGGCTTTGGGGAACACCGCAATAGATACCCACCACATGGATAATGGCGCGGATTTCCTCCTTTGTGACACCGTTGTTGATGGCGCCGCGACAATGGATTTCCCATTCTGTCATTTTGCCCAGGGCACCGATCATCGACAGGTTCATCATTGAACGGGTTTTGGCATCAATGGTCTCATCAGCCCAGCCAAACCCCCAGCACCATGCTGTCATGGCCTCCTGAAAGGGCATGGTGAAATCGTCTGCCTTTGACAGATTGTTCTCAACATATTCCGCCCCAAGCGTTGCTTTGCGCTTCTCAAGGCCTTTTTCAAACAGCTTTTTGTCCATTTTTTCTCCCATCCGAAACCGCACCGCAGGGCGGCCTGTTGCAATTCATAGCACTTTGGCTTTTGACCGGCGCACGAAGGCGGCGTTCAGCCTCTTTGCGCGAAGATACAAGAGGTTTTAAATCTTTTGGACAAGTTTTGGATAAGGGAGTCAGGGCTGATCAGCGGGCAGCCTGCCCGCTGTTGCCGCAGGTCAGGCAACCTGCCGGGCTAGAGCACATTGCGACCATAGCTCCGAAAGCGCGCCCACCAGCTTGTCGAGATCCGCTTCGGAGTGCAAGGGCGAGGGGGTAATGCGCAGCCGCTCGGTGCCTTGCGGCACCGTTGGGTAGTTGATCGGCTGCACATAAACACCGGCGTTTTCAAGCAGCAGATCGGAAATCAGTTTGCACTTCTTTGCGTCGCCCACCATGACCGGCACGATATGGCTTTCATTCTTCATGTAGGGAATGCCAATCATGTCCAGCCGTTCGCGCAGCAGGCGCACATTGCGGCGCTGGCGCTGACGTTCAAAGTCGCTCTGTTTGAGGTGTTTGATCGACGCGGTTGCGCCTGCGGCAAGCGCCGGGGGCAGGGCGGTGGTGAAGATGAAGCCAGACGCGAAGGAGCGAACGAAATCGCACAGATTGGCGGATGCCGCGATATAACCGCCCATCACGCCAAAAGCCTTGCCCAGTGTGCCCTGAATAACGGTCAGCCGGTCCATCAGGCCTTCGCGTTCGGCAATGCCGCCACCGCGCGGGCCATAGAGCCCAACAGCATGCACTTCATCAAGATAGGTCATGGCGTTATGGCGCTCGCTGACGTCCAGGATTTCAGCGATGGGGGCGATGTCACCATCCATGGAATAGACGGATTCAAACGCCACGAGTTTAGGTGCGTTGGGGTCGCAGTCACTCAATTTACGATCCAGATCGGCGGGATCATTGTGGTTCCAGATATGTTTTGGCGCGCGCGAATGGCGGATGCCTTCGATCATCGAGGCATGATTGTCGGCATCAGAGAAGATTTCGCAGCCGGGAAGCCGGGAGGCGAGGGTGCCCAGAGCCGCCCAATTCGAAACATAGCCGGAGGTGAACAAAGTCGCGGCTTCCTTGCCGTGGAGATCGGCCAGTTCCTGTTCCAGCAGCACGTGACAGTGATTGGTGCCCGAAATATTGCGTGTTCCGCCTGCGCCTGCGCCACACTTTTTGATGGCGTCTTGCATGGCTTCCAGCGTGGCCGGGTGTTGCCCCATGCCCAAATAATCATTGGAACACCAGACGGTGACTTCGCTGGTGCCGCTTTCGTTGTAACGCGTTGCCTTTGGAAAGGCGCCCTGATGGCGTTCCAGATCTGCAAAAACACGGTAATTGCCGCTGTCGCGCAGGGTGTCGAGCTGGTCAGAAAAGAAATCTTCGTAGTTCATCGGGGGGCTCCATTAGTCCAACAGAACCTGTTTAGCGCACTCAAAACGAAAACACCCGTGATTTTGCTCACACTCGATGAAAAAAATGTGTGATTTCGATTTTGGCCCCGGACTCTACAAAACCGCCGTTTTTGCTGCAACTGCGTCAATGTCGGCTTTTGAAGATTCAGTCTGGTCTGTTTCACTGAAATCGAAGAGGCTTACCGGCAACGCTGAGTGGAGATTTTCATGGACCTCAACACCCTGGCATTGTTTGCGCTAACAGAGTTTTTACTTTCACTTACGCCGGGTCCGGCAGTGCTGTTAGTGGTTGGTTTGTCCATGCGACAGGGATTTCGCATTGGCTTCATGGCGACGTTGGGAATCTTGGCCACGAATGCAATATTCTTCACCCTTTCCGCACTTGGGATCGGGGCCCTGATTGTCGCCAGCGCTACACTCTTTACGATCATCAAATGGATAGGCGCCGGCTATCTTGTCTATCTGGGCATTGGGATGATCATACCGCTGGTAAAACGCCTTTGGTTGAAACGATCTCTTGGTGAAGGTCTAGACCTTTCGGAAGCGAAAGCCGCTGCGCCAAACGCGTCGCAAACTGCAGCAAAATCTTTTTGGCAGGGGTTCGCGCTTCAAGCGTCAAACCCGAAAAACATTTTGTTTTTTGTGGCTATCCTCCCGCAATTCATTTCACCGGACGGGAATGTCGCCACTCAGCTTGTCATTCTTGGCGTTGTCTCAGTTCTGTTGGAACTGCCGATCCTTGTCTTCTACGGCTACGCCTCCGCGCTTTCTGCACGCCTCATGAAGGAGCGTGTCGTTGAATGGATAGAAGCAGCGGGTGGCGGCATCTTGATTGCGCTTGGAGGCGCGCTTGCAACCTCGCAGCATCGTTCGGGTTAAGCTGGGCATCAAAGCTGACATTTATTCACCTTGCAGCATTGGTGTGTCTGGGCTCGCAACCGGCGTTCGGCCAATATCATGCCTTGGATGCCAGCTGATGGTGGAGATGGGGATAAAGTTAGCTTTCGCTGCGGTTTCGCCAATAGCCGATTTCCGACGTTGAAGACAATGTGCGTCACGATTGGTATAGAGGGATATTTAGCTTTCTTTTCTGCCAAAGAGGATCAGGGGCATGATCATTACTATTGCAGTTTCTGGTTATCGATCTCTGCGCGAGCTGGTATTGCCGCTTGCCCAACTGACTGTGATCACCGGCGCAAACGGCGTTGGAAAGTCATCCCTTTATCGTTCGTTGCGACTGTTGGCTGACATCTCTCAAGGCCGCGCAATTTCCTCTTTGGCACAAGAGGGCGGGCTCGCATCAACCCTTTGGGCGGGGCCTGAGCAGCTCTCTCGTAGAATGAAATCTGGGGAGGTGCCAATCACTGGAACCATGCGTAGAAAGCCGATTGGCCTAAAGCTCGGCTTCACTTCCAGCGACTACGGATATGCAGTCGAACTTGGCTTGCCTGCAGAAACCTCTGCGTTTTCGAACGACCCTGAAATCAAAACCGAGGTGGTCTGGGTTGGGGAATACTTGCGCCGCAACAATAGTTTTGCGGAACGTCGTGGACCCGGTGTGCGAATTCGTTCGGAGGATGGCTCGTGGGACCAAGTATCATACTCACTGCCTGCGTTCGACAGTATGATGACACATTCGGCCGATCCCCGAAGCGCCCCAGAATTATTGAATTTAAGAGGTCGTATGCGGGACTGGCGGTTTTATGACCAGCTTCGGACAGACCGAGACGCACCTGCTAGAAAGCAACAGATTGGGACAAGAACACCAGTGCTTGCGAGCGATGGTGCAGATCTGGCAGCAGCGGTCCAAACGATCCTTGAAATCGGCGACCCACAAGCATTTGATGAAATGATCACTGATGCATTCCCCAGGAGCTCAATCGAGGTATCAGCACGCGATGGCGTCTTCACACTTCAGATGCGCCAACGGGGTCTTCTAAGGCCGTTGAGTACAGCTGAACTGTCAGATGGTACCTTGCGATACCTCCTGCTTGTGGCAGCGCTTATGACACCAAGACCGCCGAGCTTGATGGTTCTGAATGAACCCGAAACGAGTCTGCACCCCGATTTGATACCTCCATTGGCACGACTAATTTCCAATGCATCCGGTAGAAGTCAAATTGTGGTCGTCTCGCACAGCCAAGCACTTGCGCAAGCGCTCTCGGGTAACAATGTCCTCACACACCTGCTTGAAAAAGACACTGGTGAGACCGTTGTTCCTGGAGCGGAGCCTGTTGGCTGGAAATGGCCAAGGCGATAATGAAACACAGTTGATGCTACCTTCGCGAATGTCCGCGATGGTCAACCAGCCGATGGCCGAGATGGGGACAAAGCACCACAATCGGGTAATGCAAAATACTCTAACAGCGACAAGCTGCCATATTTGCTTTGTGCTTACATTGTACATCTATACCAAATGAAACGGCACTCAATAGCTGACGTTCAAATCAGCCGCTGGAACATGTGATAACAGCTACGATGATGTCAGTTCCGTCGTATCAGCACACTAAAGACCAACGAAGAATTGAATAATAAAGGCATTGGCCAGATCGACGAAAAACGCGGAGACCAAGGGCAACACGATGAATGCGAGTGGAGCTTGGCCATAGCGTTTGGTGACTGAAGACATATTCGCAATGGCGGTTGGCGTGGCTCCCAGCGTAAATCCAGCAAAACCTGCGCTCAATACAGCTGCAGTGTAGTCGCGACCAATTAGTCGAAAGAACACAAACACGATAAAGACAATCGCCACTGTGACTTGCAGTATCAGGACAACCAGCAAGGTCATTCCCAACCCTGAGAGAGTCCAGAGTTGCATCGACATTAGCGACATCGCTAAGAAGATTGATAGGCAGTAGTCAGAGACTACAGCCAAAGCGCGTGTCCTTGCTGGCCATGTAATTGTCGGAAACACGTGAGGAACGGTGTTTGACATGATAATTGCTACGATCAAGCAAGGCACAAACAACGGAAGTTTTAGTCCGGCTTCAGCAATGGCCAGATTGGCGACGTAGCCTAGAATAATCGCAACATTGGTAGCCAAAAATGTGCGCATGATGCTCACATGATCAATGTCTCTATTTTCGTCCTCATCTATCTTGTGCGGCATGCCCACAACTGGTTCGTCATGGCTCTTCGCTACTAACGAATTACGGTCGATCAGGTATTTGGCAATCGGGCCACCGATTAATGCAGCGCAAACAAGACCTAATGTTGCGGAGGCAACTCCAATCTCATCGGCCGCCGCAAATCCCGTTTGAGATTCAATCGTTGGTCCCCACGCAATTGCTGTCCCATGCCCTCCAATTAAAGAGGCAGACCCAAGTAAAACCGCAACTGCATTTGGCAGGTCAAACAACCAGGCGCCAATCAGTCCAACACCGTTTTGGAGTACGATGAAGACAAGCGTCATTAGCAGCAGCAAACCAAGTAGTCTGCCGCCAGCAATCAAATCGGACAAACGCGCATTCAATCCAATGGTCGCGAAAAATATGACCAGCAAAGTATCTCGAACCACAAGATCGAATTGGATTTCGATTTGAAACCAACTGAACAAGACCCATGTGATAAGAGCCGCCGCCAGTCCGCCAGAGACCGGTTCGGGAATGCTGTAATTTTGTAAAAACGCGACCTTGCGCGTCAGGAATGCCCCCATGAAGAAAACGATGATGCCAATGGTTACTGCCGGAAAAGCTGGAATGAAAACCTGGTTCATACCGCCTGTTCTTTGCCTTCCATTGGAACTTCTACTTCAGGAACTTCGATTCCTTTGATGCGGAAGAATATTGCATAGAGTGTCGGCACAATGATGAGCGTCAGGATTGTTGCGAAGCTTAGGCCGCAAATAATGACGACTGCGAGAGAGCGAAAGAAAGGGTCCCACAGCAGCGGAATTACCCCAAGTACAGTGGTTAAAACGCCAAGGCTTACAGGTCGCACGCGGCTCACAGCGGCATCGACGACAGCTTGCATCCTTTGCTTTCCTCCTGAGATTTCGTCATCTGTTTGATCTATGAGAACTATGGCATTTTTGATCAGCATTCCGGTTAAGCTGAGAATACCAAGGATCGCCATAAACTCCATGGGCGTATCCAAAGCTATCAGGCCGTAAACAACGCCAATGACGGCAAGCGGGACGGTAAGAAAAATGATCAATGGCTGTCGAACTGAATTAAACAGCAAGATCACGACGATGATCATGGCTCCAAAGCCAAAAGGTAACGTCGAACCTAGTCCAGCATTGGCGTCTTGACTGCCCCCATACTGACCACGCCATTCAAGTGAATAGCCTTCAGGTAGAGGAAGTGCATCGATCTGTGGACGAGCCTTCACAAATACCGCACTAGCACTAACGCCGGGTGTAGGGTCACCTTGTGCCATAATTGCAAGTGAACGATTGAAACGCCGCAATTTGGCATTTTCAAAAACGACATCGAAATCATCGACCACTTGCGTAATCGGCACATACCGACCTGAAGCGGAACTAAATATCTGAACGTCACGGATACGGTCGATGTCGTTGCGAGCATCCGCATAAGGGCGGAACACGATGAGCCGCAGTTTGTCTTTCTCACGGTAGACACCAATTGAGGTTCCATCGAACAACTCTGCAATGGCCTTGGAAATATCGCCCTGCGTCAGCCCTACACGGCGAGCATTCTGTTCATTGATGCGAGGCCTGACAACTTTCACCATTTCGCGCCAATCATCTTTGACGCTGATGGCACCCTCTTTTGTCAGGATTGCTTTTGCTTGTTCAGAAAGCTGTCTAAGGACGACTGGATCAGGCCCCGTGAACCGAGCTTCAATAAGGCTGCCACCTCCTGGTCCAAGAACGAATTTCCAGACTTTAGCGACGGCATCTGGATAATTAGCATCGACATGGGATTGGAGAATGGGTTGCAAAGTATCGATTTGGTTGTAGTCCTCGACATCAACCAGAACCTGCCCGTAGGCAGAGTTTCCGCTCTCGCCGCTATAAGTGAGCATGAAACGTAAATGCCCACCACCGATGACGGTGTTGGTTCCTGTCACACCGTCTTGTTGGCGCACCCACTCACTGATTTTCGCAATGTCTATGCTGGTTTGTTCCAGAGAAGACCCTTCCGGCAGCGTGTAATCGATTACGAATTGATCGCGTGTTGATGTGGGAAAGAAACCTTCTTTCACAAGCGCAAAACTACTGATGGCGGAAATGAAGAGAGCCACTGTAAGGCCAACAGTGATCCATCGAAGCTTAAGACATAGCCGAAGAAACTGGCGGTAACCGCGAAGGATGAAGTGTTCTTTCTTTTCAACATTCCCATCAGCAATAGGCTTGAGCAGAAGCGTGCATAAATAGGGTGTCAACCAAACAGCGATTAGCCAGCTGAACATCAAGGCAATTGTGATAGTCCAGAAAAGAGAACCGGCATATTCGCCTGTATTGTCGGGTGAGAAACCAATGGCAGAGAACGCAAGGAAACCAACGACAGTTCCACCAAGCAGCGGCCATTTCGTCTTCTCAACGACAGCAGTGGCTGCACTGGCAGGGTCTTCACCCTCTTGAACGCGGACAAGTGTTCCCTCAACGACCACGATTGCATTATCGACCAACATGCCAAGTGCAATAATAAGAGCACCGAGTGAGATGCGCTGCATATCGAGACCGTAAACATACATGCCGAACAACGTTCCGGCGACAGTGATGAGCAAGATGCCGCCCATAAGAATGCCACTGCGCAGTCCCATGAAGATCAACAGCGTGCCGACAACAATCGCCAACGCCAGCACAACGTTGACGACAAAATCCGCAACTGATGCCCGAACAGAAACCGATTGATCGGAGATCGCTGTGAGTTCCATGCCCAATGGGCGCTGGCTAGTCAGTTCGGCGATGCGCTTGTTGACCGCATCACCCATGTTCACAACATTGCCGCCTGTTGTGTTCGATATACCCAATCCAATGGCAGGTTTCCCATTGCGGTAAAGCAATTTAGAAACCGGTTCTTTGACACCAAAGCGAACAGTAGCAACATCCTTCAACCTATATGAGCTGCCGCTCTTGGCATTGGTGATGACGAGTTCCTCAAGCGCCTGGAGAGATGCCACGGCTGATGAAGGTCGAATGCTAAGTCTGGTGTTTCCCGAGCTTACACTACCGGCGTTTGTTACAAGGTTTTGCCCTTCAAGAACCTGTGCGATCTGTCCGGAGGAAAGTCCAAGCGTAATGAGTTTGGAGGGTTGATACTCTATATAGATGACTTCCTGCGGTGCACCGACAAGCGCGACTTTGGAGACGCCAGGAACAAGAACAAGTTCCTTTTGCAACGTTTTTGCATAGTTGTTTATTTCCGGCAGGGAATAGCCATCGCCCGTAATCGCAAAATACAGCGCGTAAACATCGCCAAAGTCATCATATACCGTTGCGGGCCCAGCACCGGGCGGTAGGCGATTAGCACTATCACTTATCTTGGCACGTAATTGCGTGAACTTTTGATTCAACGCAGGCCGTGTTTTGGCAGATGCAATCGTAAACTCCACCGTGACTTCAGATAAGCCGGATGATGAAACAGATTTGACTTCCTTTACACCCTGCAACTGTTGCACAGCATTCTCGATCACATCGGTGACTTCTTGCTCGACCTCAGAGGCACTTGCACCGACATACGGCGTAATGATCTGTGCGGATCGAATGATAAATTCAGGGTCTTCAAAGCGCGGCAACTTGGAATAAGCGAAATATCCAGATGCGAGAATGAGAAGCGTTAGAAGCGCGCTGACAACACGCTTCTCAATGGCAAACTTGGCGAGGTTCATAGACCTATTCCCCGACAGTTGTGACAGGTTTGATCACCAAATCGTCCTGCAACGCAGATAGCCCTGCCGTTGCGATAACATCATCTTTCTTCAGTCCATTTTTCACAACAATTGAAGCGCCCGTGGCCGCACCTGTTTCTACAGATTGCTTCGTGACTTTGTTTTCGACTAGGTCAACGAGCCACACATAGGGCTTTCCATTGGCGTCAGACGCAACCGCTGAAACTGGAACAAGCAATTTTGCCTCACCACCAGCTTCTGCTGTCACTGTGATACTGCCAGTCATACCCGGCAAGATCGGTTCACTGTTTGGGTTTTGTATGGATGCGGTGCCCCGATAGGTTTGGGTCGCACTGTCAGCTTTTGTGGAAAATTCGTTTCCGGATGCAGCAAAAGTTTGGCCAGACAGGCCATCAAGCTTAACCACAAGTACACGCTTTTCAATCTTCGCTAAAACCACCACATCGGGAGCAGGAACATCAAATTGCAATTTTGGCGAGGCAAGGTTTTGCAGTGTCGCGACAGTTTCCTTCGCCTGAATGTTGGAGAAATTATCAACGCTTCTTGTCGCAATGATGCCATCAAAGGGAGCCGTTAAGGTTGTATCTGACAGATTATCATTGAGTGATTGGAGGTTTGACTTCAGTCCCTTAATGACAGCTTCCTGAGCGGCAACGTCTTCTGCCCGTGCGCCTGACTGACCCTTCTTGAGTTCTTGTTTTTTGGCTTCAAGTTCGGCCTCTGCCACGCGTAGATTGGTCGTGTCTTGATCCACTTTTGCTTTGGTAACGATCTTCTTTTTGAATAGGGTTTGTGTGCGTTTTAACTGATCTATTGCAGCATCAACTTGTGCTTGAACCGCAGCAACTCCTGCTTCAAGAGACGCAAGGTCTTCCGCACGCGCTCCAGATGTCAATGCTGTCAATTGCGCCTCGGCCTGCTCCAGCTGACTTTCCAGCCGTGTGATCTCTGCCTTGAAGTCACGCGTATCAAGCTGTGCAATCACATCACCTTTTTTCACATTAGTGCCCGCGAGTGCGGCTAGTTCGACAATCCGCCCCGACACCCTGAAAGAGAGCTGCACTTCTTCTGCCGCGAGCACCACCGCAGAGTAGGTGCGTTTGATCTCGGTCGTTGCTGACTGAACGTTTGCGACCTTAACAGGTCGAACTAATTGTTCTGAAGACGTATCGGCTTGATCATCTGATGGAGTGCAGGCGACGACTGCCACGCTAACCAGTCCAACCGTTGACAACATGCGTAATCTATTGAGCAAAAACATCATTTTATTATCACGGAGCTTAATCCGCTCATTCCCTAAGTCAGCCACTTCAAAGTGGCTATCTGATTGCATCAGTTGTTACTATCACTGATATTACATCTGGACGCCATAGGAACCGGAATTACATGAGCCTTCTACTCCAAATCGTTCTTGGCAGCGGATTGCTGGTGTTGTGCTCAGCAATTCATATCGGATTTCTAATTTATGCAGTTCAGCTTTTAACTCGATTTTCTGGCTTGCAATCAGGATTGCCAAACCAATCGGTACGAAAGTGGGGTGCTCTGGTTTCGGTAGCCTTCATCATCATCGTTTTTGCGCATACGATTCAGGTATGGGCTTGGGCACTATCCTTCCTCGTACTGGGTGCACTCACAACGATGGCTGATGCGATCTATTTCTCAATCGTGACCTACACCACACTTGGCTATGGCGATGTGACTGTAGAAGAAGGTTTTCGCGTCTTTGCCGCGATGGCGGCTGTAACC
Organism: uncultured Rhizobiaceae group bacterium; assembly: GCA_937930635.1. Taxonomy (GTDB): domain Bacteria; phylum Pseudomonadota; class Alphaproteobacteria; order Rhizobiales; family Rhizobiaceae; genus Pseudahrensia. Next base: position 138,332 of record CALHCF010000007.1, on the reverse strand, counting down.
GGTCTGCTCAACTTCGGCCTAAGCACAGCATTTTTGGTCGGTTTGCTTTCCAAACTGCTTCCGAATCCGAAGAAATAGCGGTGAATGTCTGCTTTACGTTGAAGAAATGAAGTTAGTCAGCCTCTGCTCAAGGTGCGACTGACCAGTACCAACATTTCTTACGGTTCAGTAAGCGACGAAGCCTGCAATGTAATTGAGGGCTCGCAGCCGTCATTCGGTCAATATTATGCTTTCGGTACCAGCCGATGTTGGAGTTGCTGATTTTGCCGTCGTTCTTGGGTCCAAAATGAAGGTCTGCTTTTCTTCTATTGCTCGGTTATTTAGAGTGAGCCTGAGGAATTGGTATGAAGGGCAGGCCAATGATTGACTGGACCGGAGTGGCAGCTATTTTCGCTGCATTCTTCATTGTTGCGGCATCACCAGGGCCAGCCACATTAGCGGTCAGCGCCGTGTCTGCCGCTTCCGGTCGCAAATGCGGAATGATCTTCGGCGCTGGCCTCGCGCTCGGTCTCTCGTTTTGGGGCGTTGTCGCCGCGACGGGACTTGGAGCTGTTCTTCAGGCATCAACCCAGTTGCTTGTAGTGTTAAAAGTCGTCGGTGGCCTCTATCTATTTTGGCTGGCATATGGATCCGCCCGCTCTGCAATGCGTGCGGACATAAAAAAGTCGGACTTGGACAGTCAGGCCCGCTCCCGGGAGACGCGTTTGTTTATAAGGGGGCTTGTACTCAATCTTTCCAATCCCAAGGCGGCCATCGCTTGGATGGCTGCTCTGTCGGTTGGCCTTGGGGCTGACGACGGTCCGGTCAGCGTGGTCGTAGCGACACTTGGATGCACTCTGATTGGATTGATCATCTACGCGGTCTATGCCGCTGCATTCTCGCTCTCAGCGATCATGCTTGGCTATGTGAAGTTCCGTCGTTGGATTGATGGAATGGTTGCGACGCTTTTTGCCATTGCGGCACTCGCGCTCGTCCGGTCGGCGCTCATACGTAATTGAGCCCTTAGGCGGTATTTGGACGGGTGTCTGCGCACAGGAAGCCTTTTGTTTCGACTACGCCGATGGCTGTTTGGGGCCGATGGCTGTTTGGGCTTGATTCTGATCGTGCGACGCATCAAGGGTTCTGGTGAACTTGCACACTTGGCAAACTGACTGGCAAAAAATGAATGCAGATGACGAACGTCTCTTACGCGACCTTATAAATGAAATTGAGGAGGAGGAAGATTTATCTCCTCTGGACAAACGGATGCTGAAGCGTCCGGCATTTGCGGCCACTCCGTCTAACATATTGACGTGGCACCTGAACCAATACACCGTCTTCGAAGACGAGACTGATCCTGTTGAACTCAAAAACGGAGCGCTCTATCGACGGGTTGGCGTCAAGGATGGCGGACGGCTTTCGGAGCAGGAAATCGCAAAGCACGAAGAACGGTTGGGGGTTCGCTTGCCTGAGCCCTGGCGTGATGTTTACCGATATTTCAATGGCGGATCCAACTCAGATTTGTTTTGGGGGGATCGTGAAAACCCCAAAGAAGCTGATTTAGTGCCCATGCCGAGTTTGAACCGGCAATACCTGGACCTGGGTTCTGTTGTGCCGCTCAAATTGCTCCTGCAGGAGCATCTGCCCAAGCTTGACACGCGTTCTGTCGACGAGCGTTTGATTGCCATTGCGTATTCTGAGGGCGATCACGAAGCAGTTGTTCTGGACTACCGAACTGCGAGTGAGCCCCGCGTGGGGCGTGTCTTGATTTGCCGAGATGATGATGACCCGGTGGAATTGTTTGAAGAAGAAAGCTTTTGGTGGCCCAACATGCGGGTCTATTTTGGCGGACTTTATATCCAAGACAGACTGACAAACCGACGCTGAACCAAATCTTGATGCAAGGCGCAGCACTTGGCGTTTTGGTTTACAGCCATCATTTGGACAATGTCATGCCTTCGGTGCCAGCCGATGGCCGAGGAGCGGATGGAATAGACTTCACGCATGCCACGTCCAAAGTCAGCTTTCGAGGTGTCAGGCTACCACCATGTCAACTTCGGATGGCGAGAAACCGAAAGAAGCAACCATGTCCCGATGAGCATCCGTCCCAAGATACTGTGATAGAACCGCATCGACCTCACTCAATAGTTCTGCGTCATTCAAACCGAAGGCAAACGACCCAAAAGCCGGTTGCTTTTCTGAGTTTGGAACAAGGATCAATTCCAGACCCCATTCCGGGTTCTGCTCGATAAACCCGCCATGCGCCCGACCGACGCTGGCATAGGCGTCGGCAGTACCTTCGCAAACAGCTTGTGCGGCTTCCGTATATGTTTCGAAAATCACAATCCGGTCTGCGCTGACGCCAAATTCAACCGCCGAGCGATGCTGAAACTGGTCGCGGATAACGGCTAGTCGGACGTCAGAATTGTCAGCAACCGATTGATAACCGCTCAAACCCAACTGATTGTCCTTTGACACCAGCAGCCCGTCCGGTAGCGCCCAGATCGGGCGGCTGAACAATGCGCTCTTCCTGCGTTCATCAGTTCCAAAAAGACCAGTCGTCATGCGCCATCGGCCATCCCCGACACCGGGCAAAAGTTCAGCAAATTCCGTCTCCACTGGTTCAAAGTCTGCAATACTAATTTCCGAAAATACATACCGGGCGAGTTCCACATCGCAACCCGTGACGCGGCCGGTAGCATCGACGTAGTTGAATGGCGGTTCGATCAGGTAGGCAAACTTCATGGGTCATCCTCTTTGGTGCCCGGACTATAGCTGGCGATCTTGATGGCGAGGATACTTTCGCATTTTTCGAGAGTTGCGCGTTTGGCCTTCAGCGTTGTCGCGTGGTCCGACAGGATTTGCCGCCGCTCTTTGATACCGGCATCGCCTGCTTTGGCAAGAATTGTGAACCGACGCATTAGCTTTAGCGACATGCCGGTTTCGCGCAGCCAGTAGAGCAGAGTAAGCCATTCGATCAAACGAGGTGTGAACCGACGATGCCCATCGATGCCACGCTCGATCTCTGGCAGCATTCCCGACTTCTCGTAGAATCTTATCGTATGTGCGGATAGCCCACAGGCTTCCGACGCTTCAGCAATTCTCATCTTCGCAAGTGTTCCTCTGACCTCTGGGTAGCAAGTTAGAGTAACTCTAAGTCAACAGCGATTTTTGAAAAAGCTGACCTTCGGGCGGAGTGCGGAACCGGTCAAATTCTTACCCCTGGCAGGCAAAATCGTCGTGAATTGTCGAAAAAGCTGCATTTTTGCGGCTCAATACGAATCTTATCGGCGCATAATGTCGCAAAATTGATAATCTGGGGTGGTGCTGGGACATTCCGCTGTGTAACTATGAAGGCAAGCTATATCAGCAATAGCATTCGGGGCACTTGGCTGTTTGGGAGGACAGCGTTGAAAGCTATACGGCTCCGGACCAACAATACCGCAGTGTCAGCGCTCGACTGTAGAGTTTGCGCTCGGTTTCTCTAAATCTCAAAATTATGTCCAGACCGGAGGATTATATGTCTGACAACAAACAACTGCATCCAAAGATTGAAGGGCTTGCCGAAGAAGTGCTGGAAGGGCGCATGGAGCGCCGCGAATTTCTCGCGCTGGCATCTGCCCTGGGGGCGTCAACCATTGCTGCCTATGGTGCCATCGGGCTGGCCGCTCCTGTAAAGGCGTTGGCTGATGGTCATCAAAAAAAGGGCGGCACCGTTCGTTACCAGACCGAAGTACGCGCCCTCAAAGACCCAAGAACCTATGACTGGTCACAGATCGCGAACTTTGCCCGCGGTTGGCATGAATATCTTGTTCAGTACAACAACGATGCCACATTCCAGGGCATGCTTGTTGAAAGCTGGGAAGTTTCCGACGATGCCAAGACCTACACACTGAACGTGCGCAAGGGCGTTAAGTGGAACAATGGTGATGATTTCACCGCTGAAGATGTTGCCCGCAACATCGAGGGCTGGTGCGACAAGACCGTGGAAGGCAATTCCATGGCTGGCCGTTTTGCGACACTGATCGACGCCAAGTCGGACAGCAACCCCAACGGCACGGACAAGGCCATCAAGGGCGCAATCGAAGTCGTTGACAGCCACACCGTCAAACTTAACCTGCCAACACCAGACGTTTCGCTTATTCCAGGAATGTCCGACTATCCTGCTGCCATCGTGCACAAGTCGTTTACACCGGAGACAGCGCTGTCCAATCCGATTGGTACCGGGCCTTACATGCCTGAGTCGCTTGAAGTCGGGGTTAAGGGCGTTCTTGTTCGCAACGAGAAGCACAAATGGTGGAACGAAGGCAACGGTGCCTGGATCGACCGTTTTGAATATGTCGACTTTGGAACAGAGCCTGCGGCCTGGGTTGCCGGTGCTGAATCTGACGAGTTTGACACGACCTATTCGCTGGAAGGCGAGTTCATCGAGTTGTTCGATGCGCTGGATGGATGGAACCGCAATGATGTCGTGACAGCGGCGACCATTGTTATCCGCCCCAACCAGCAGGCTGAGGTTGATGGCAAGAAGCCTTACGCGGATGTGCGCGTCCGCCGCGCCATTCAGATGGCTGTCGACAACAAGGTCTGCCTGGAACTGGGCATGTCAAATCTGGGAATTCCTGCGCAGAACACCCACGTTGGCCCTCCACACCCGGACTATGTTGACATTGGTTCGGTCAAACATGATCCGGATGGTGCCAAGGCGCTTATGGAAGAAGCCGGTATGCTTGATTATGAGCATGAGCTGATTTCCATCGATGCCGGGTATCGCAAGGACACCACCGACGCCGTTGCCGACATGATGCGCAAGGCCGGCCTGAAAGTGAAGCGGACTGTACTTCCCGGTTCAACGTTCTGGAACGACTGGGCGAAATATCCCTTCTCGTCCACGAACTGGAACCACCGCCCGCTGGGTGTTCAGGTTCTTGCTCTGGCCTATCGGTCGGGCGAAGCCTGGAACGAATCCGGTTTTGCCAACAAGGAATTCGATGATGCGCTGGCTGAAGCGCTGGCGATCCCTGATGTCAAAAAGCGCAGTGAGATTCTTTCCAAGTGTCAGAAGCTCATGCAACAGGAAGGCGTCACCATTCAGCCTTACTGGCGCAGTCTGACGAACTTCACCAAGAAAGGTCTGGGGGGCGCAGCTCACCACATTTCTTTCGAGTTCCACCCAGCGGAAGTTTACTGGGAAGCGTAGGGGCTTTTGGTCTATGGAGGGGTCGCGCCTGAGGCGCGGCCCCTTTTTTTAACTGAAAGAACTTCCGTCTTTCAGGGCACAGTTGGCAGCGCGTGTTTTAAAATGCATTGTGTCCTGGAAGACTGAAAGATAAATATCGAATGGTTCGAACATTCGTACAAGTCCGCAAACGGACTGCCAGAAACTGGCAAACGGGGAAGTGAATGTTTAGCTTTTTGTTACGCCGCAGCGGGGTGATGGTTCTCACCGCTGTGTGTCTCACTTTCATCGTATTTTTCCTCACCAACCTTGATCCCAATCTTGAAAAGCTCACCAAGAGTGAGGGCAACCAGCGCATGACCGATGCGCAGGTAGAATCCTGGCTTGACCGCAATGGCTATCGCCAGCCCCTCTGGAAGCGTTATGGCGAATGGCTTGGAGTTGCGCCCGGCTGGACCCGGGAAGATGAAAACGGCACAATCAAAGGCCGGTGCGTCGAGCCGGATGTAGCGCCTGCAGATACGCCGTCTTATTGCGGGATATTGCAGGGCGACTGGGGTTACTCTCTGGTCTTTAAGGAAAATGTCGGTGGCATCATCCAGCGAAAACTTGCGCTGACGGGATGGCTTGGCCTGTGGGTGCTGATTGTCATGGTTCCGCTGTCGTTGCTGATCGGCGTTCTGGCAGGGATGCGGGAAGGATCCAAAACCGATCGCTCGCTGTCCACATTCTCAATCCTGACGACATCCACACCCGAATATGTTTCCGGTGTTATCCTGATCGTGGTTTTTGCCAGCAGCTTAGGCGGTTTAAAGTGGTTTAAGGGCACCGCACAATCGGCGATGGAGAACATCACCTTCTGGAATTTCACCTTACCTGTGGTGGCACTCGCTCTTTATGGCATGGGCTATATCGCGCGGATGACACGGGCCTCCATGGCGGAGGTTATGACCGAGCAATATATCAGGACGGCCCGTCTCAAGGGGGTGTCACCGCGCAGCGTGATCATGAAACATGCATTGCGCAACGCACTTATTGCCCCCTTCACGGTCATTATGTTGCAGTTCCCTTATCTGCTGACCGGGGTGGTGATCATCGAAACGCTGTTTAACTACAAGGGTTTTGGCTGGACACTGGTTGCGGCGGTAGGAAACAATGACATTGAGCTTATGATGGCGGTCTCAGTGGTGGCTGTCATGGTGGTTCTTGTTTCCCAACTGATATCGGACATCGGTTATGCTTTCCTCAATCCACGCATTCGCGTTAGCTGAGGGAGAGCGTTATGGATCCTCTTAGCAGCCTTCAGATCATCGGTCAGATTCTGGTGCAATTCACGCCTGTATGGATCGGCATTGCCATCATACTCGCGCTGTCTGTCACCTTTCGCAGCCGCCTTGGGCTTTACGGCAAACTCTTCGACAGCCCGGTTGGTCTTGTGGGGCTCGTGCTGGTTCTCTTTTGGGTTTTGACAGCGATCTTTGCTGACCAGATTGTCACATTTGATGCGTTGGAACAGTTCTCCGGCATGAAGAACAAAAAGCCGGGCTGGCCCGTCCGAGGGCAGGAGGGGGCTTACTTCCTGCTTGGCGGTGACAATCTTGCACGCGATGTCTTCAGCCGGATGGTCAAGGGAAGCCAGATTGTTCTGGCAATTGCTCCGGCTGCCACAATTTTCGCCTTCATGGTGGGGATCACGCTTGGATTGCCTGCCGGACTTCATGGCGGTCGTGCGTCGGATACCATGCTGACCTTTTTGGCCAATCTGGTGCTTTCCTTCCCTGTTATTTTGCTGTTTTTTCTGCTGGTCACACCGGAAATACGGCAAACAGGGGTGACATTGTGGCTTTCGGGAACCCTGTTCCTGTTTCCAATCATCTTCTTTGTCATTCTGTTTTATTCACGTTTCAATCAGCAGCCAATCAAGCTTGCGGGTTTGTTGATCCTGACGCTGGTGATCGGCTTCTGGGCCTATTCAGGTCTTGCGTTTAACGCCGACCCGCTGGGTGTGTTTTATATGGACCCGAACCTGCTCAACATTTTTGTGTCGGTGGTGTTTGTGAATGCGCCAACGGTTTTCCGTATTGTGCGGGGCCTGACCATCGACATTAAGACCCGCGACTATGTTGCGGCAGCCCAGACGCGTGGGGAACGACAGTGGTACATCATGCTTTGGGAAATTCTGCCCAATGCCCGAGGGCCGCTTATCGTCGATTTCTGTTTGCGCATTGGCTACACCACCATTTTGCTTGGAACACTGGGTTTCTTTGGTCTTGGCGTTAGTCCCGAAAGCCCTGACTGGGGGCAGACAATCAATGAAGGCCGCAAATTGCTGGCCATCTACCCCCATACTGCGCTTGCACCTGCTCTTGCGTTGATGAGCCTCGTCCTGGGGCTCAACCTGCTTGCAGATGGTCTCCGTGAAGAATCGTTGAAGGATTAGACATGGCCACTGAACAAGATGTGCAACCGATCCTCGAAATCGAGAACCTGAGCATTTCCTTCTTTGTACGTGCCGGGGAAATTCCTGCTGTAATGGACTTTTCCTGCAAGATCATGCCGGGCGAAACCATGGGGCTGGTTGGTGAATCGGGCTGCGGAAAATCCACCGTTGCGCTGGGCATTATGCGCGATATGGGCAATCGCGGCAGAATCACCAAGGGTAAGATCAAGTTTCGCGGTCGCGATATGGGCGAGATGTCGGCAGAGGAATTGCGTGATCTGCGCGGCTCGAAGATCGCGATGATTTATCAGGAGCCGATGGCCAGTCTGAATCCGGCGATGAAAGTTGGCAAACAGCTTATGGAAGTGCCGCTGATCCATGAGCAGGTCTCACAAAAAGAGGCCTATGACCGGGCGCTGGAAATGCTGGAATCCGTTCATCTGCCGGACCCTGTTCGGGTGATGAATTCCTATCCGCACCAGATTTCCGGCGGCCAGCAGCAGCGTATCGTGATCGCGATGGCACTGCTGTCGAAGCCCGACCTGCTTTTGCTGGACGAACCCACCACTGCACTCGATGTGACGGTGGAAGCCGGCATTGTGGAACTGGTGAAGGAACTGGGACGCAAGACCGGCACATCTATGTTGTTCATTTCGCACAATCTTGGTCTGATCCTGGAAACCTGTGACCGAATTACCGTAATGTATTCTGGGGAGGCGGTTGAGACAGGCCCGGTGAACGAAGTGTTTGATCGGATGCGTCACCCCTATACGCGGGGGTTGTTTAATTCGATACCCTTGCCAGGGGCTGACAAGAATTCGCGTCCGTTGATTGCAATTCCAGGTCAATTGCCTCTGCCGCTTGACCGGCCGCTTGGCTGTAACTTCGGCCCGCGCTGCTCCTATTTCGATGAAAAGAAATGTAATGCCAGGGCCATCTCAATGTTGGCGGTTGATGATGAAGCCGGGCACCAGTCGCGTTGTTCGCGTATTGATGAGATTGACTGGAATGCCGAACCGGAACGTGCCGTCGTGGCGGATCCTGTAAAGCCGGGCAATGTGGTGCTGAAGATCGACGGGTTGAAGAAATACTATTCCGTTGCGGCAAACAAGATTTTCGGTGGTGGTGACACCCGCACGGTGAAAGCCAATGAGAGCATCAGTTTTGAAGCCCGTGAATCCGAGACAGTGGCAATCGTGGGTGAATCAGGATGTGGCAAGTCCACACTGGCAAAGGTGTTGCTTGGTCTTGAAACCAAGAGCGACGGGCAGGTGTTGCTGGGCAATCTGGAAATTGGTGAAACCGAGGTGGGTGACCGCGATACCGACACGGTCAGTTCCATTCAGATGGTGTTTCAAAATCCTTTTGATACGCTCAATCCCAGCCAGACGGTCGGCTCACAGATTGTTCGCACGCTTGAGAAATTTGAGATCGGCGACAATCAACCCGAACGACATGACCGCATGCTGAAATTGCTTGATCTGGTCAAATTGCCCCGCGCTTTTGCAGATCGTATGCCCCGTCAGCTTTCCGGTGGTCAAAAACAGCGTATCGGTGTTGCCCGCGCCTTTGCCGGTCAGCCCAAAGTGCTGGTGGCCGACGAGCCTGTCTCCGCACTTGATGTATCCGTACAAGCCGCAGTGACCGAACTGCTGATGGACATTCAGCGCGAAGCCAAAACCACCATGCTGTTTATCAGCCATGATCTGTCTATCGTGCGCTACATCGCCGACCGTGTTGTTGTGATGTATCTGGGGCATATTGTGGAGCAGGGATCAACTGATGAGATTTTCTCGCCGCCCTATCACCCCTATACGGAGGCCCTGATTTCGGCGATTCCGATTGCTGATACCAGCGTTGAGAAAAAGCATATCGTTTTGGAGGGGGATATCCCTTCTGCGATGAACCCGCCCACCGGTTGCCCGTTCCAGACGCGATGCCCGCGCAAACATCAGGTCCCCGGTAATCTGTGCGAAACCGAAGTGCCGTCTCTGCGCAAGGTCGGTAATGCTCATGAAATAAAATGCCATCTTGGCGATGATGTTTTTGCCAGCATGGAGCCGGTAGTCGTTCTTGCGGGAAAATCCGATGCTGGCCAAACAAAGGCCGCGTCGTCAGCGCCGGTTGTTGCGGCAAAAAATGTCGAAGCTACCAAAAAGAAAAAAGTGCCGGATACACATGCAAAACTGACGCCGGCCAAAAAAGCGGTGTCGTTGTCATCGGCTCGGGCACGGAGCGCCGTAAAAAAGAAAGCGACGACCAAAGTAGCCAGGAAACCGGCGCGCGCGGCGGTCTTAAAGACGCAAACGACGCTCAAAGAGGGGCAGAAGTTCGTTTCAACGGTTCAAAAGGTGACGCAAGCCCCTAAAAAAGATGCGGCTCCGGCCCGTATGCGGAAGCCTGCAAAGCCTGACGATCTCAAATTGATTTCGGGAGTAGGGCCGAAAATCGAAGGCATTTTGAACGGGCTTGGTGTCTACAAATTCGATCAGATTGCCAAATGGAAAAAGGCTGAAAGAACCTGGGTGGATGAAAAGCTCAGGTTCAAAGGACGTATCGAACGCGATGATTGGGTCGCTCAGGCAAAGGCCCTCGCCAAAGGTGGCGCTGATGAATATCTCAGGAAATTCGGCAAGAAGCCGCGCTGACCTCAGGGCCTTTTTTGGAGAAGGGGCAGCAGGTCACCAAGACCCGTAGTCTTGCCCAGTTCATCAATGCATTCTTCAATAGTTGTCGCTCTCGCGGTGCCGATAACCGGGTCGCTAAAAGCATGAAATTTCTCACGAATTTCAGCTCCTGTGAGATGATCTTCCGGGTCACCGCGTGCGCTGAAGGGCTGTGATTTCAGGGTCGTTCCATCGTTGAGATGGATGTGAATATGAGCGCGCCGGTCCTGGGGAAAAATTTCGTTATAGGGCTCGTGCTCACTCAAGATCATACCCTGCGACAGGCGAAGGGTTTGCGGATTGAGCAGGGCATCGCCCTGAACTTCATTTGGCCCCAAGCGCCCCTCAACCAGGGCAGCAGCGACGGGGAATGGAAGCGAATATTGCGCTTCTTCGGTGGTGAGTGGTGTATGGGTCGCCAGTCGGCAGGCTTCATGAAATGTGAAGACCTCCAGATGGGCGATGTCGTTTGCTGAGAACTTATGTTGATTCATCAAAGACATAGCTGCCTCAAGAGGAGGCTGGGCCCAACGGCAAACCGGGTAAGGTTTGAAATATTGCTCCAGAATGAGCCAGCGGGAACCCAGATCGTTCCAGTATTCAGCAACGTTATCGCCCTCAACCGAGATGGCGGGAGCGCCGGTAAAACCGTCGCGGGCCAGGTAGGCGGCAGAGACCCCGGCCATCGCACCCCAGCCTGATCCATCTTTCAGCATTGTGGGGTGATCTATCACACGCATCATCTGGCTTCGCGGGCCATGATATTCTGCAATACCAATTGCTTGGCGGGTTTTGTCGAGATCGAGATTCAATGTGCGGCTCGCCAGTGCGGCACACGCGACCGCGCCCCACGCGCCTGATGTGTGGTAGTCGGGAGCGCTCGCATGGAGGGCTTCGCCCGCGCGCGATCCGATTTCATATCCCAAAACCAGCGCAGTGAGTAAATCCGCTCCGCCCAAATTTCCTTCAGCCTCGCATACCGCAAGCAACGTCGGTAGGATGCTGCACCCCACATGTCCCTTGGCCGGCCGGTATCCATCATGGGCATCCAGCGCGTCGATCATCATACCGTTTGCCAACGCCGCCCCTGCAGGACTTACAGAGCGTTCCTGAAAGAATATCCCGGCGGCTTTTTCACCAGCCCCGAAATGTTCTTGAGCGTGACTGCCAATCAGACGGGCTATGTCGGTTGTCGAACCACCAGCCGCCACGCCGATGAGATCCAGCAGGCAGCGGCGTGCAAAATCCACAACATCATCCGGCAAGTCGTCCATGCTGGTTTCATGAAGGAATTCCAGAAAAGGTTTTGTGGCAACCTTCAGCATGATGTCAGCTTGGCGACTCGGCCCAGGGAAGGGCTGCAACGATATGAACGCGATGACTTTCGCCGCCGTTTAACGCCGTGTGATAACCACGTGTGTCGGTAAAGTAGACGGATCCATCTGCGGGCAGGTGGGTTGCGTGGTGGTTGACGATAAACAGCGAGCCGGGGTTGGAAATGATAGGAATATGCAGCCGCGGCTCAGGATCTCGATGCCAGGAATTGCAATTGTACAACCCCTTTGAGAGAACCCGCATCCGCCCGATTTCAAATCGTTTCGTCAACTCATCATGGACATGTTCGAAATAGGTGCCCGCAAAAGCTGGAACGAATTCGCTGAAAAGGCTCTCATCCACGACCTCTTCGCGACGTACTTCCTTATAAGTTTCATCAACGCGGGTGAAGAAAAGGCCGGAGAGATCGTTGGCCGTTTCAACTTCAACACCGGGACGTCTGGTCAGGGAAAATGCACCAAACCCGGCGTTCAGATCGCCTTTGAATTCGGTCCTGGTGAGACAATCATCAAGCGCATTGCGCAGTTCAGCAATGTCGAATTTCAGATCGAGTTTCTCGAAGCCTGGCCCCGGAACGAAGCGCGAGACTGACTCGGTATCAGGCATTTGGGACAACCAGTTGCGCATGTGGCTGGTGTCTGAATCTTCAATTTTCTGCTTGTGGTCCATGGCGTTCTCCCGTGTTTGGATGGGCACTGTGAGACCGCATCAGATTTGTCGCCAACAAAATTACGACACCAATTTCATCTCAGGAGAAGCTGTCAGCAAATTTCTCGCGCAAGACATTCTTTTGTACTTTCCCCATGGTGTTGCGTGGCAGTTCGGCAAGTTCGACATAACGTTTGGGGTGTTTGAATCGGGCGAGCCTGGACTCTACGAATGACTTAAGTCCGGTCTCATCAGCCGCTGCGTTTTCGGCCAGGACGATGGCGGCGACAACGCCTTCGCCAAAATCATGATGCGGTACGCCAATCACAGCGGATTCTTTTACGCTTTCATGTTCATCCAGCACGAGTTCAATCTCTTTTGGGTAGATGTTGTAGCCGCCTGAAATAATGAGGTCTTTGCCACGCCCAACGATGTGTACATAGCCTTTTCCATCGACCAAACCGAGGTCCCCGGTAATGAAAAAACCGTCGTCACGAAATTCTTCTGATGTCTTTTCCGGCATGCGCCAATAGCCGGGGAATACATTGGGGCCCTTGACTTCCAGGACGCCAATTTCGCCTTGTGGCATCTCGACACCCGTTTCAGCACAGCAAACGCGCAGGCTGACACCCGGCAAAGGGTGTCCCACTGTTCCTGCAATCCTGTCTCCCTCATAGGGGTTTGATGTATTCATGTTGGTTTCTGTCATCCCGTATCGTTCCAGAATGCGATGGCCCGTGCGGGCTTCAAATTCAACATGGGTTTCGGCCAGCAGAGGTGCGCTGCCGGAGACGAACAGACGCATGTGCGAAACGAGGTCGCGATTGAACCGAGTGTCATCCAGCAGCCGGGTATAGAAGGTGGGCACGCCCATCAAGGCAGTCGATTGAGGCAGTGCATCGATTATTTTGTCTACGTCAAAGGTGTTTTGGAATATCATCGAAGCGCCGGACAGGAGCGTCACATTGGTTGCCACGAAAAGCCCATGGGTGTGAAAAATGGGTAGGGCGTGCAGAAGTACATCCTCTTTTGTAAAGCGCCAAAGATCTGCGAGGGCCTTTGAATTTGACAAGAGATTGTCGTGGGTCAGCATGGCGCCTTTGGACCGCCCCGTGGTTCCTGATGTGTAGAGGATTGCCGCCAGATCATCAGGTTGCCGTGGAACTGTTTCAAACTCGGTTGGAGCTTCCAGACCTGAATCGGCCATCGTGCCTGCACTGATTTCGTGGTTTTTCCATACGCCAAGCGTTTCAAGCCGAACACCTGCGTCGCTGGCGGTCTCTTCCAATGCCTTGCGATTGGCCGGGTCACATATGAACAGGCTTGGTTCGGCATCATTCAGGAAATAGGAAACCTCGGCAGGGGTGTAGGCCGTGTTGAGCGGAAGGAAAACCGCGCCTATCCGTACACAGGCGAGATAGAGCATGATGGCTTCGATGGATTTGGGAATTTGAACAGCAACTCTGTCACCGGGTTGAACCTTCATGGTCGTCAATGTGTTGGCAAAGCGGCCTGAGACATCCACCGCGTCCTGGTAGGAATAATACCGCCCGTCCTCCAGTTTCGCGAGCTGCCTTTTCGGATCGGTATGGGAAAATAACCCGTCAAACAGAGTGTTGGTCATAAGTCCGGTTCTTCTTGGGTGTTGATTGACAGATTGATACGCCATTGCGTGGGCTTATCAAGTTGTCTTCATCGCGATAAGAAAGGAAAGGGTGATTTGCCTTGCGCGGGTGTCAGCTCCAAAGGCCAAGACGGGACAAACAAAAGACATGGCTCCAAAATTCTCAGCCAACCTTGGTTTCCTGTGGACCGAGATGACTCTCCCTGATGCAATTCGTGCAGCCGCCCGTGCGGGCTTTGATGCGGTGGAGTGTCACTGGCCTTACGACATTGCTCCCCCTTATGTGAAACAGGCTCTGGATGAGACCGGCCTTGTGATGCTTGGCCTTAATACCATTCGTGGGGATGTGGGAAATGGTGAGATGGGGCTTTCCGCCTTGCCGGGTCGTGAAACCGAGGCAAAGGACGCAATTGATCAGGCCATCGCTTACGCTGTGGAGATTGGTACTCCAAACGTTCACGTCATGGCTGGGTTTGCTGAGGGGGGCGCTGCCCACCAGACTTTTGTTGAAAACCTGCGTTATGCAACCGACAAGGCGGCCCGTCATAACATCACGATCCTGATCGAACCCATAAACCATCGCGACGCGCCTGGATATTTTCTCCACACAAGTGATCAGGCGGCCCAGATAATTCAACAGGCCATATCACCCAATCTGAAGCTGATGTTTGACTGCTATCATCTGCAGATCATGGAAGGGAATATCAGCAACCGGCTTGAAGAGCATCTGTCTATTATCGGGCATATCCAGATCGCCGCAATACCCTCGCGGCACGAACCGGATGATGGTGAATTGTCCTATCCGCATATCATCCGAAAACTTGCTGAACTGGGTTATACGGAACCGCTTGGAGCAGAATACAAACCTGCGGGACGGGTTGAGGACGGGCTTGGGTGGATGTCCGCCTTGCGTGGCGCATGATGAAGTCTGTGATAGCCAACCCGCTTACGGCTGCTGCCTTTGCGCCATTTGGCGATGTCATCGAAAAGGGGGGAGGGGAACAGTTCTCCATCAACCGGGGGAACTGCATTCGTCACCATGCTCTCGCGACTGCTGAAGTGACAGGGGATGATGCCAGCGTCATCATCAGTATTTTTTGTGGTCAACCCTATGGTCTGCCGCATGTGCTCGACATGGTGGAGCGTCACCCGCTTGGTAGTCAGGCATTCTATCCGCTATCTACGAACCAGTGGCTGGTCATTGTTGCGCCTGATGCATCAGGAAAGCCTGGGCTGCCACAGGCATTTCTTGCCCGAGGGGATCAAGGTATCAACCTTAAGCCCGGTATATGGCACGGAGTTTTGACGCCGCTGGATGTTCCTGCTGATTTTCTGGTTGTGGATTGCGGTGGGACAGCTGACAATCTTGAGGAACACTATTTCGATGCACCTTATGATGTTCGGCTCCTCTGATTTCACGAAGTTTTTTGTATATCGCGCCGCATTACACGTTAGCATATGCGAATGTTGTTGACGATTTCACATGAGCCTGGAGGTTTGCTGTGCTGACACGACGCTCCCTGCTGGTGATGGTGCAGGGCTTGTTTACGTTTGGCTGGGGATTTGCGTCACAGGTTAGCTGGGCAGCCGAAGAACCGATTTCCGATCATGATCTGCTGAAAAGCCATGCTGGCGGCAGAATGCCCCAAAGAGATTTTTTCACATTTGATATTCCCGACTATGCCGAGGATGGGCATTTCGTGCCGGTGACGATCCATGTCGACAGTCCGATGCGTGCAGATAATTATGTGCGACGGGTTACGCTTATTGCTCCGCACAACCCCAATACGGAAGTTCTGACGGCCCGCTATTCAGCTATGAGTGGACAAGCGATGGTGAAAACACGGATCCGCCTTGCAAAAAGCCAGACTGTTTATGTGGTTGCTGAAAGCAGCGCCGGAGATGTCAGCTATGTCGAACGGGCTGTAACAGTACTTGTGAGCGGTTGTGGTGGCGCTGTGGAAACGGGGCAGTAGCATGGCGATTTCAAAGCCACGTGTGAAATTACCGAAAACAGCCAGGGCGGGCGAAGTTTTTACCGTCAAAACGCTAATCAACCACGTCATGGAAAACGGCGAGCGGGTGGACCAGAACGGTAATTCTATTCCACGCCAAATCATCAACCGCTTTGTATGCCAGTTCAACAAGACGACGGTTTTTGAGTGTGATATTCATCCTTCCGTCTCGCAGAACCCGTTTTTTGAGTTCACGGCGCGTGTGAGTGAGGCCGGTGTTTTTTCTTTCGAGTGGCATGATGATGATGGTTCGGTTTATCGTCTGGAACGACATATCGAACTGGTCTGATAGTGTTGCGGGAGGCAAAAAGAAGCATGGCGATTGACCGGCGAAAACTGATGGTGGCCGGGATTGCAGGATCTGCGGCGTTGGCTGTGCCATCGCTCCTTTCAGCGCAAGCGAAACCGCGGGTCATTATCGTTGGAGGCGGCGCAGGCGGAGCGACAGCTGCGCGGACATTAGCGGCGTTGTCTGATGGCGCACTGGACATCATCCTGGTCGAGGAGATGAAAACCTATACCAGTTGCTTTTATTCAAACATCTATCTGGGCGGGTTGCGCGATTTTTCCTCTATCACCCATACCTATGACCGTTTGATCGCCGATTATGGCATCAAGCAGATCAATGACCGAGCGGTTTCGGTTGATCGTGAAGGACAAACGGTTGTTTTGGGTGGCGGCAAAGCGCTGTCCTACGACAGGCTTGTTCTGGCACCGGGTATCGATTTTGTTTGGGACAGCGTGCCCGGTTATTCGCAAAAGGATATCAAAACGGCGCCTCATGCCTGGCAAGGCGGGTGGCAAACATCGCTGCTGCGCTCAAAACTTGAACAGCTGGAGAATGGACAGAATATCGTTGTGGTTGCGCCGCCCAACCCCTACCGATGCCCGCCTGGACCGTATGAACGTGTCTCGCTTATGGCCCATGTGCTGAAATCCAAAGGGTTTTCCCAATCGAGGATCATTATTATTGATCCCAAGCCCGGTTTTTCGAAACAAGCTCTTTTCACGCAGGGGTGGCAGAAACACTACCCCGGTATGATTGAATGGTACGGACCGGATGTGCATGGCGGCCTTGTAAAAATTGATGCGAAAGCGGGGAGAGTAGAAACGGATATTGATACGTTTGAGGGCGATCTGCTCAATATAATTCCGGCGCAACGTGCGGGGGCTATCGCCTCGGAAAACGGATTGGCTGATGACACGGGTTTTTGTCCGGTGCAGGCAGAAAGCATGCGGTCCACGCTGGACGCCAATATTTTCGTTATCGGCGATGCCTCACGCGCTGGTGCCATGCCAAAATCAGCCTTTTCCGCCAACAGCCAGGCGAAAGTGGCAAGTGCTGAAATCCTGAAAGATCTGCTGCGCCGCAAAGCGCCGACGGCAAATTATGCCAACACCTGCTGGAGCCTGATCTCGCCTGGCAACAGTGTTAAGGTGGGGGCAGATTATGTGGCGAAGGATGGTGAGATCGTTTCTATATCAAGTTTCATTAGCGATGTTTCAGATGAAGCAGAAACACGCCGTGAAAACTATGCCCAGTCTGCTGCCTGGTATGATGGCATAAGCGTCGACATGTTCGGCTGATGCTCATGTTGGAATTATCCATCGGTAGATGTTGATGTTTTTTGTCATGCAGCGAGCGCGATTGATTTTCCAGAAGCTGAGAGCGGTCTGTCTCGTTGTATTGATTGGGTTGAGCCTGGCATCTATAGCGCAGGCTGAAACCATGGATCGCGAAGAGGCAGCAAAGCATGTGGAGCCGCCCTACAAATTGGGTGAATCCATAGGGGAGGGAAGCTGGGAACTTGTTAATCTCGATGGCCGGCTGGCTGGTTACGGGTTTGAAAGTCAACCGCTTGCACCTTTGCCCGGCTTTTCCGGTACGCCGGTCAACCTGTTCGTGCAAATCACTCTTGAGGGTAAATTTATCAATGTCGAATTGATCGCCCACAACGAACCGATTTTCGTTTCCGGTCTCGGCAATGCGGCGTTTCATGAGTTTGTGCGCCAGTATAAGGGGCATTCCATCAATGATACGCTGGTGGTTGGCATCCCTTATGGAGAAAAAGGGTCCGGCAGTTCACT
This sequence comes from uncultured Rhizobiaceae group bacterium, assembly GCA_937930635.1. Lineage (GTDB taxonomy): Bacteria > Pseudomonadota > Alphaproteobacteria > Rhizobiales > Rhizobiaceae > Pseudahrensia. The sequence continues at coordinate 120,358 of CALHCF010000007.1, read as the reverse complement.
TGTTTATCTTAAAGGGGTTACCAAGGCGACCGCGAGTGTGCGTATCGCGCATGAGTCAATTCTTGGGGCCGCGTTTGCGATTGCGCGTGAGAAATTGGCTGGAGCAGGGCCGCGCTATCCTGTGAGTCCAAATCAGGAAGTTGAAGAAGATCTGACTTGGCAAGATCTTGTGGGTCAGGGAATAGCCAAACGTCGTCTTGTTACTAATGCTGAATTGCAGACAGCGTTTAAGGATACACTTTGGGAAAATGATGATGCGATCGCGTTGGAGCAGCCGTCGGCACCTTATCTCGACTTGTGGGTTGTTGATGTCGGATCGCCTGCTGTCGCAAAAGCCGTGTTGTCACCACAGACTGTCGAGGTGTTGCAGGAGTTCATGGTGATCTCGGACAATGATGAACCAATTTTGGTCATCGATGCGGGGCGTCATGGTTTGGTGTCTGACGACTTTGTTCGAAACACCAGCCCTGATCTGATCAAAGCAACACAGGATAACTTACCCATCGCCCTGCGTGATTCTGATCTTGATGTGGAACTGGCTGATGGTGTGCCTGGCACCGCAGCGATGATTTTGCGTACAGATCGCCGGCTTGGTTTTGATCCTACACGCGACTGGACGATTTCTTTGCGGGCCGTGCGAGAACACGGCTCGTTCCGGCCAGAAATCGGTACTGTGGATTTCAGTTCGACCCAAAAAATGCCTGAACGTTTCTATGTTCGTGAGACGCCCCCGGTGCCACAGGCGCCCTGGCGTCAGGCGTTGGATTCAAGATTCACTGATCTTGCGGCGCTTTCGGTCTTGCTTGTCGGGCTGACAGGTGTGCTGTTGTTTGGACAGTCGAGGCTTGCCGGGCATCGCCAATACATGGTTGTTCGGCTAACTTTTCTGGCTGTTGTAACTGGGTTTGTCGGTTGGTGGGGGCAGGGACAACTCTCGATTGTTACGCCGCTTGGCGTCATGCGTGGGATATGGGACGGGCGCAGCCTGGCGTTCCTGCTGTACGACCCGTTCTCGCTCCTGATATGGGGCTTTGTCTTGCTGTCATTCTTCTATTGGGGCCGGGGCTACTTCTGTGGCTGGCTGTGTCCATTTGGGGCGATGCAGGAATTTGCACACCACGTGGCGAAACGACTGGGCCTGCGCCAGATCGATGTTCCTCACCGGCTCGATCAGGTGCTTTCAAAGCTGAAATATGGCGTTTTGGCTTTGCTCATCATCACGGCCTTCACGTCGCCCGCACTGAATGATCTTGCAGTTGAGGTTGAGCCGTTCAAGACCGCTGTCACGACACTTTTTATTCGCGAATGGTACTATGTCGCTTACGCTGTCGGGCTTCTTCTTCTCAGCATGGTGATTTTCAAAGGGTTTTGCCGCTATGTCTGCCCGCTGGGCGCGTTCATGGCGATTGGCGGTCTTCTGCGGCGCAAAGACTGGATCGAACGGCGCATTGAATGCGGTTCGCCTTGCCAACTTTGCAAAGTGCGGTGCAACTACAATGCCATCAAACCAAATGGCGCAATCAAGTATGACGAGTGTTTCCAGTGTCTCGACTGTGTTACGATTCACGATGACCCAGAGCAATGTGTTCCGCTCGTTTTGGCTGCAAAGGGAAAGGTTTTGGCATGATCTCGCGGCGGCGGTTCCTGGCAATATCGGCCGCTGGTGGCATGGCGTATGCCGCACCGGCAGCTGCAGGAACGCTCTGGAAAGGACGGGCGTTCGGTAGTCGCGTGTCGATCGATCTTGGCCGGGACGACAAAGATAACCAGGCGGCACTCGATGCCGTTCTTGATACTATCAGGCGGTTAGAGAGCGAGTTTTCTCTCTATGACCCATCTTCTCCATTATCTCGTTTGAACCGAACGGGCAGCCTGCAAATGTCGGGGGAGTTTGCACGACTGATAAATTTCGTCGCCCAGATGCACCACCAAACGGATGGATTGTTCGATCCAACCATTCAGCCGTTATTTGCGTCAATGCTGAAGTCGGGTGGCGACATAGACAGTGCATGGCCCGTGGTTGCCCAGATAATTGGCTGGCAATTCGTTCAGCGAAACGGTCAGCAGCTTTCTTTCCAAAAGCCGGGTATGGCGCTTACCCTGAACGGTATTGCGCAGGGTTTTGCAACGGACCGTGTGGTTGAGGTGCTCAATGCGCACGGGTTTGAAAACATCCTGGTGAACATGGGCGAGTATCGAAGCGGTACAGATATATCACCAATCCAGGTGCATGATGATACGGGACAAACGCTGGCTGAAATTCCCCTGCAACGGGCAGCGGCGGCTACGACCTGGACCAGCGGTTTCTCCTTTGAAAATGGTCTTGGTCATGTCCTCCACCCGCGAAAACCAATGAATGTTCCGGTTTGGAAAACGGTTTGCGTGGTTGCTGACCTTGCTGCCGTTGCTGATGGCTTTTCAACTGCATTGGTTTTGGCAAAGGACTCCAAATTGGCACAGCGGTTGATAGCAGAAGGCATCATCAAGGGAGCTTTGCTTCAAGACATAGATGGTAATGTGGAACGTTTCGGTGTGTTTGTCTGAAGGTATTGTCCGGCCGGCGCTGAGGCAACAAACCGGCGATGCGCAATGCCTGCAATGGCGCGATACATGAGCGCCGAGTGGCTGTCCGCCGCCCTCGTGCATCAGTCAAAACTGAAATGATCCAAACGATACGTGAATCAATCGGTATCTGGAGGCGATCGGCTTATCAAGCCCCTTCGTTCTGCACCGGATTTCTAAGGACCCCAATGCCTTCGATCTCAACTTCGACAATGTCTCCGTCTTTCATCCATAGAGGAGGCTTGCGGGCATGGCCGACGCCTGACGGTGTGCCCATCAAAACAATATCACCCGGTTCCAGTGTCAGTCCTTCGGTCAAATAGACAAGTGTTTCGATCACGGGAAACATCATCATGTCGGTGTTGCTTGATTGAACAGTTTCTCCGTTCAGGCGGCAGCTGATATCCAGTCCGGTCGCCCCCGGTGGCAATTCGTCCGCGGTCACAAAGATCGGACCGAGCGGGCCGGTATTGTCGAAATTTTTGCCCATGGTCCACTGGATCGTGTGGCGCTGATACTCACGAACCGAACCGTCATTGGCACAACTGTATCCGGCAACTGCATCCAGAGCATTCTCGCTCGTGAGGTGCCGAGATCTCTTGCCTATGATAAGGGCCAGCTCCGCTTCAAAATCGAGCGTCTGCGATGTTTTGGGCCTTATGACAGGTTTCCCGTGGGGCACCATCGAGGACATCGACCGCATGAATATCGTCGGATAGGGCTGTTTTTCAAAAATCCCCTCGTTAACATGCTCCATATAGTTGAGGCCAAGGCAGAGAATTTTTCCGGCCTTGACGCTGGGCATTGCGAAATCCAGCGAGTCATATTGCCGTTTGGCATTGTCTTCTGCCCGATCCGCGATGGCCTGAACGTCGGCAAAGAGATCATGTTCAATAATTGTCTGCAGATTTTGAGGGGCCTTGGGATCGACCTGTGACAGATCGATTACGCTATCCCCGCTCATCACCCCAATTCGGGGGCCATCTGAGCTGCTGAAACTTACCAAACGCATATTTGCATTCCCTTTTCCTGACGATCAGGAACGGTACAGGGAGGGGAAATCTGCAGCAAGAAAAAACGATATATTTTGCTATTTCAGAGAAAAATCCACATAATTGCGGTGCTGTTAAATCGCATATAGTCGGTTGAATGCCATGATAGAGATAATCGTCCAGAGGTGCAAAAAGCGAGGGCCCTATGTGATGCGGGAAGCTGCTTTGACTGAGGGGACCAGCAAACAACCGTTGATGGGAGGTGATTTCATCGAAAATGTAACCTTCGGGACCGATCTTTTTACCCTGCAAGTGCAGGCTAATCCGTGAGCCGGGCCGAAAGCACACATCTGAACCTCGTTGGGGATTCCACCTCTTCGGAATCCATGACCAGCCGTGCTTATGCGCGCCTTAAACAGGACATTATTTCTGGACGATTGAAGCCGGGCCGAAAGCTGAAGATTGACGAACTTCGACAGGAATATGATGTCGGTACCAGCCCTATTCGTGAAGCGCTCAGTTTGTTGACATCTGACCATTTTGTCGAGCGGCTCGACCAACGGGGATTTCGTGTTTCAAAGGTCAGCGACGAAGAATTTCAGGAGCTATTAAAGACCCGGTGCTGGCTGGAGGAGCGGGCAATCCGTGAATCTATAGAAAATGGTTCGGCTGGCTGGGAAGAACAGGTCGTTTTGGCAAACTATCGATTGTCTCGCATGCCGCGCTCAGTGTCTGACGAGTATTTTATTGCTGACCAGGATTGGGAAACTGCCCATAAGCATTTCCACATGACGCTGATTTCGCAATGTGGATCATCATTGCTGTTGAAGTTCTGTGACCAGCTTTACGATCAGAATATTCGGTACCGGCAATTATCCGGGTCAAGCGCTTATCCAAAACGTGATGTGGCTGAGGAACATAATTCAATTTGTGATGCGGTTTTGTCGAGGAACGCTGATCTCGCCAGTGAACGCCTGATCGATCACTATCAGCGCACCAGTACTTTTCTGACGAACCGGCTTTAGGGTCGTGACCTGTTGATATACCGCTTTGTGGGGAGATGGATTTTGCCGCCGTTCTTCGCAGCTTTCTTTGCGCATAAGCTAAAAGCTGAAATGCTCTAACTCGTTAGCCGTTGATTTGATCCGGTGTCTTTTGTCAAAACAAAATCAAAATCGACAACGTAAAATGGCGCCTTGAGTTTATCTTTGATCTCGAGATCATCGGGCAGGCCATTCACATCCGTTCGTTCCTGGTATTCCATAACCAGCTGATTGCGCACGCCGAACACAGCGTCTTCATCGAGATAGGGGTCGTCGCTTGGGAAAACCTCGGTGACCAGTGAACGGTATCCGTCTGCCTGAACAATAAAATGGAGATGGGACGGGCGCCACGGGTGTCTGCCGGTAGCGTGAAGAAGCTCACCCACCGGTCCATCGTCGGGAACGGTGTAGGGGGCGGGACGCACGGTTGAAAAAAGGTAGCGACCATCTGCGTCAGTCCTCATATGGGCGCGCAGATTGTATTCAGGCTGGGCTGTATCCTGATTGGAATAGAGACCGTTGTCAGCTGTTTGCCAGATTTCCAGTTCCGCACCCTTAATGGGATCTCCCTGCGGTGTCAGGACCCGCCCACCAACGACAACTGCCTGTCCCTCATTGTTGCCGATAAGATCCACACCCACGGGCACATCCGGTGCCCCCAGAATGTGGAACGGCCCCAGTACGCTCGATGGAGTGCCGTTGTCAGGTGAGTTCACCATATCGACTAGTGATGAAAGGCCCAGAACATCTGAAAACAGGATAAACTCGTTGCGTTGCGGGGTGGAAATTTCTCCTGCATTATAGAGAAGTTCCAAGCCCTTTCGCCATTCTTCATGGGTCAGCCCGGTTTCACGCACAAAGTCGTGGAGGTGATGCGCCAGACGCTCAAGGATGAACTTTAGCCGATCATCGGTATCATCCCCCATGTAGTCGAGGAATGCACTTGTGATGTTTTCCTTGCTCACATTGCGCATGAGTTTTCCTTTTCTGGCGTAAAATTAGCCCAGTATGCCGACTGAAAGAACGGGAAAGGCTATAAGAAGGATGAGGACGAGGAGCATGATAAAGGCAAACGGGATTGCCCCCAAAAACACATCTTTGAGGGAAATGCTGGGGTCGTTAAGGCTTGTTTTGATCACGAAACAGGAGATCCCAAGCGGTGGCGTCAGCAAACCGATCTCGGCGCCGATAACCGTGATGATGCCAAACCAGACAAGACTGAGCCCCATCGACTCAATCAGGGTGATAAATAGGGGGACCACGATCAGGATGATGGAGGCTGTATCGAGTATGGTACCAAGAAAAAGCATCATGAGAACATAGATGATCATGATCTCAACGAACCCAAGTTGATAGGTCTTCAAAACGGTATCAAGCTCATTGGGCAGCCCCGCATAGCCAAGCATCCTGCTGTAGAGGGATGCCATGGCGATCAGGAACAGGATTGCAGCGGTGATATGCCCGGTTTCCAGCGCGGTTTCCCAGAGGTCTCTGGCCGAAACCCGGCGGCGTATCAGCGCGATAACCAGTGCTGCAAGCGCTCCGGCTGCACCGGCTTCAACCGGGGTTAGCCAGCCGGTGTAGATGCCGCCCAATACCAACACAATTAAGAGGACGATGGGACCAGTTTTGTCGAGAATTTCACTGATCGACAGGGGCGTATCCTGGGTGCCGGCAATGTCAGTTCCGAGATAGGCTGGCCGGATGCGACCGGCGACAAAGATCCAGGCGATGTAGGCGGCCGTCAGGATAAGGCCGGGCACGATCCCGGCCAGAAACATGTCCCCCACGGATTGTTCGGATACGAAGGAATATATGATCAGCATGGCGCTTGGCGGAATGATCATTCCAAGCACAGATGACCCGGCCACAACGCCAACCGCAAAGCGCTTGTTGTAATTTAGCTTGCGCATTTCGGGAACGGCTATGCGGGTAAAAACTGACGCGGATGCGATGGAGGAACCGGTCACTGCGGCAAAGACGGCATTGGCTCCCACCGTCGCCATGCCGATGCCACCCAGCACGCTGCGAAATGCCCGGTTCAGCACAGTATATATATCGGTCCCCAGGCCCGCTCGCGAAACCAGCAGTCCCATCACGGTGAACAGGGGAATCGTGGCAAAAGGATATTCCGTGACGCCATCACCGACAGCGACCTTCAGGAAGTTGAATGCCAGAATGGCCTTGCCACTGATCAGCCAGATCGAGACAAAGGAAACCAGGCCCAGTGCGACAGGAATGTAGACGCCAAGATAGACCAGGGCGACAATTGCGATGACGGACATAGCGCCGATTTCGACAGGTGTCATACCGGGCTTTCCCCATCGTCTACCAAGACTGGCTTGCGATTACCCAACACCACCTTGAAGGCGAATATGATGCAGCACAGAGCTGTGCTGAACACGATCGACATTTTTGCCGGCCACCAGGGGGCGGTGAATATACCGGGCGTACCGAAATATTCACAACGCGCAAATGCAGCAGACACATCTGTCAGAAAGTCGCCGCTGGAGGCGGGGCCAAATTCCGGTGGTGTAATGAAGTGGCAAGTCTCGATTGATTCCACAAACTCCGGCCACATGGTCCATGTGATCAGGCCCATGAAGATGCAGGCCGCCAGATCGATTATTCTTGAAAGAGCCCCGGCGAAGGCTGGAAAACGATCCTCTGCAAATACAAGGAAACCATCGGAACGTGTCAGACGGTTGTTTCTGACAACGTCCGGCAATTGCAGAAAGACAATCAAAACGAGTGAAAAGATGACCATTTCGACCACACCACGCAGTGGTGCATGGAAAATTCCGCGAGCAACGACATCTATATTCATCACCGCAACCATCAGGAAAATAACGATAGTCCCGATTGCGTTAGCGGCAATGGCTGTCCCAATTACGGGAGAATAGAAGCGGCGAACAACGCTCATGAAGATCGATCCTCGCCGCTCAGGTGTTAAAGTTCAGCGGCCCAGTCGCGCACCGGTTCGTAACCGGCTGCTTTGAGCTTGCCCATATAGGCTTTTAACATATCCGTGCCGGGTGCACCCGCGCCATCGAGTTTCTTGGCCCAGTCCTTGGCAATGTTCGGCATCGCTTTTACCCAGGCTGCACGTGCCTGCGTCGACAGTTCGACAACTGTGCCGCCGCCTTTTTTGTAGGCTTCGAGGGATGCTGTTGCCCGGTCCATGGCAACCGAGGCCACATGGTCACGATATTCCACAGCAACCTTCTTCAGTACATCCTTTACATCGTCGGGAAGCTTAGCCCAGACATCCTTGTTGACGGTGACGGTTTTGGAATTCACCGCGCCAATATCGGCTTTCAACATGTAGGGAGCGACTTCGGCAATCTTGAATGTCTTGGCGGCTTCCGGCCAAAGCATGGCGGCGTCGACCACACCTGTTTGCAGCATGTTGTAGAAATTCGGCAAGCCACCGCGCACGCCGGCGGCACCTTCGATGCCTTCCAGATAGCGCAGATTATATCCCGCCCCGGCAACCTTCTTGCCCTTCAGATCGTCCAGCGAGTTAATGGGTGTTTTTGAGAACATCTGATAGGTGTCGAGCACCACACCGGTTGCGAGATAGACCTGATTTTCAGCATCCAGCTCCTTGCCCATTTGTGGGAATTCCTTGGCAATTTCGTCCACCGCCTTGGCGACCACCCGGGCATCCGGCGCAATGAACGGTGTCACCGCCGAGATGCCCTGGCTCGGCAATTTCGAATTGTGAAAAATTGTCGTCACAATACCAATATCGCCGAGCCCAAGCTTGATCCCCTCCAGAACGCCTCGTGGCTTGACGATTTGGCCACCGTAGGCCTCCTGCCATTGAATTTTATATTTGCCAGCCTTGGCAAGCTCCTCATTTACACGAGGGATAAAGAAACCGGTGAACTCCTTCACCCACATGGCGCGGGCCGGATAACCGTCAATCGCGATCATATTGATCGTTTCTTGAGCCTGCGACTGAGGTGCGCCCGCAGCCAACAAGGCTGAGACCGTGACACCGATAGCCAAAGCAGACCCACGGGTGATTTTCAAAAGGTTTTGCATTTCTTATTCCTCCCAGATTGCTGCCCACTTCAAGTGGGTGCTGACGTCCATTCTTCTTCGATAACGGTGCCCGCCTGACGAAACAGTTTTGAGAGCGGACAGAATTTTCCAACCTCAGCAGCAAGGCGCTGCAGATCTTCATCTTCAACCTGATTTTGCGTGACGACCTTCAACTCAATACGGCTGAATGGTACGTCAATTTCTTCCTCAAGTGTGACACCCCGCCGATCAAAATCGCAGACGGCGGAGATGGACAAGTGACCAATATCAATGCCCAGTGACGCGGCACATTTGTGCCCGATCACATTGGTACAACCGATCAGTGCAGAGAGCGCCGTGTCTGTGGGTGTCGGCCCAAGATTGGTTCCTCCGCGCTCGACCGGCTCGTCGATGGCAAAAGCTATGTCCCGCACGGAAAGATTGCTGAGTGAATGAGATGGACAATCCGCCTCAATCCGCAACTTGACGTTGGTTTTTGGTCTAAGGTTCATCAGGCGATGCTCCTTGTTGGTCTAACCTGTCTCATGCGAAACTGCACACGTCAGCAAAATCGAAACGAGGGAGACGTTGAAAAAGGGCAGTCTCATCTGCAACCCCAATATTGCAGAGGAAGTTCGACTTCAGCGTGGTTCCCTTGAAAAACTCCTCGTCGATAATCTCGTTTGAGAAGCCGGACATGGCCCCAACATCAAGGCCGATTGCACGTGCGGCAATCATAAGATAACCGCCCTGCAATGTTGAATTCCGGTACGCCGTGTCTTTTGAATATTCCGGCTTGTTTTCAAAAAACGGGCGCCGATCTTCATGTGGGAAAAGCCGTGGCAATTCTTTCCAAAAGTCGAGATCGTAAGCGACAATCACCGTCAATGGCGCGCCGGTTACTTTGGCAACATTGGCCGGTTTGAGGGATTTGACGATCCGCTCTTTTCCTTCCTCCGACCGGACAAACACGAAACGTGCCGGGCAACCATTCATGCTGGTCGATCCCATTTTTACGGTATCGTACATGCGCTGGATCTGGTCATCAGTGACCGGTGTATCTTTCCAGGCGTAGTGAGACCGTGCACCCGTCAAAATGAGATCGAGCGATGCTTCATCCAGCTGTGAGATACGCTTTCGCAGATCACGAACATCGCGCTGAGCTTCAAGACGCAAAGTATCAGGATCATCAATGGTTGCGGCGCTGGACATGGCCAAATCTTTCCCGGACTGTTAAGCAAAAATACCCACATTCATGGGGTATGGTCAATAAATATCGATATTTTGTCCTGACACTTTTTGAGGTAACATAGTTTTTGATCATTGCTTGGGGAGATCATGATGCCAGCATGGGATGATTACAAAAAAGTGGCCAGGGAGCGCGGTGCTCTGGCATTTGAGCTTTTTGTCGTCGAAAGCACGCCTGCGGTTGACCCGTCGGAACTACAATCCGTTTTGCCGGATCACCTTGCTTACCAAAAGCAGCTGGAGGCTGAGGGTAAGCTCTTCCTGGCAGGCCCTCTTTCTGATGCGAGTGGCGAGCAAATGCAGGGCAGTGGACTGATAATCTATCGGGCCGTTTCGATGTCACAGGCGCAGGGCTTTGCTGAAAACGACCCCATGCATGCAAAGGGTGCCCGCACCTTCACGCTACGCAAATGGCTGGTAAACGAAGGGTCTCCGAATTTCTCAACGTCACTTTCACAACAGAAAGTGACGTTGTCCTGAAACTGACCTTAACGCCTGTTTTACCGGTCGGGTCGGAGTGTTTCAGCGGTTAGGCTTTTGCCTTGGATTTTGCCTTGGGCTTGGCTTTTGCTTTCGGCTTTGCGGCCGCTTTGCGTTTGGGTGCCGGTTTCATGTTGGAGGCACCGGCCTGAATGCTTTTGACGATATTGTGGTAGCCGGTACAGCGGCAGATATTGCCTTCCAGTTCAGCCCTGATGGTGGATTCGTCCAGTTTCGGTCCAAGCCGATTCACCATATCAATGCCACTCATGATCATACCCGGTGTGCAAAAACCGCATTGCAGACCATGGTTTTCATGAAAGGCGATCTGCATGGGATGCAGATCACCATCCTTGATACCTTCAATGGTCGTGACTTCACTGCCGGATGCCTGAACAGCCAGCATGGTACAGGATTTCACGGCTTTGCCATCCACATGAACAACACAGGCGCCACACTGTGAGGTGTCGCAGCCAACATGCGTGCCTGTCAGGTGACGTTCTTCCCGCAGATAATCGACCAGCAAAAGGCGGTCTTCAACTTCCGCCGCCGTTTTCTTTCCGTTGACTGTAATCTTTACACCTGTTGTGCCGCCATCCCCTTCATTGGGCGGGATGTCGCCGCCAACCCGGCTAACCGGCAGATCATCGTTGCCGCCTGCTGAATGATCGGCCATTGCAGAGATTGTGCTGGTTGTTTGCCCCGCTACCTCGCCAGCCGCAGATGTGGTGCTGGAAGAGCCTCCGCCAAACCATTCCTTTAGCTTATCCAGAAAACCCATTGTTCACCCTCCAACTGTCCTTTTGCTCACATAACTATGAGTCATCACGCTATTGAAGTCGCACGACGCATGTTTGGCAAGTCTTGGTGTGTGGAAAATGCCTCATTGTGGGCAATCCCGGGTGCACAGACTACTGGCTGCTGAGCGGGAGGATCTTTCGTTCTATGTCTGGATAGAGATGAGACACGGATCGATGAAACTCCTGTGGCATGGCGCCCATTTTTACAAACCGTTTGGGAATGGTGGAATCCATAAGTTCGACCATGCTCAATCCTTCGCCGGCTGCCGTTTGTAATGTCTCCTCGATCCATTCCAGATAATCTTTTGTCTGGACCAATGAGCGGCCGGTTTTGTCGAACGGACCGTGGCCTGGAATGATTGCGGCGGCATTGACGGTGGTAAGCAGATCTATCGACTCACCCCATTTGCCAAGATCAGCACTTGGGGTTGTCGGTGCCCGGTCCAGAAAAGCCAGATCGCCCGTGATCAGTGTGCCGGTCTTTTTGTCGAGCACAGCGAGATCGGCTCCCGTATGGCCCTCAAGAGGATAGATTACGAATTCGCGCTTTCCAATTGAGACCGTACTGCTGGAAATGCCCTGATTCGGTGGCACCGGCTCCGTGCCGCGCATCCAATCACCCAGCAGGCGATACATGTTGTCGGAGAAGCCATCGCCATCGCGAAGTGCCGCTGTGCGGGTTCCAGGCAGAGCATAGATTGGTTTGTCGGCGAAAACCTGATTTCCGAAATAGTGATCAGGATGATGATGGGTGTTGAAAATTGCAGCGACGCCGGAGACGCTCATCTGTGCGGCGATCTGTGCCAGAGCTTCGCCATAGCGCAGTGAAGGGCCTGTATCGACAATCACCATTCCGGTGTCAGTTTCAATAAGCGCGCAATTGACGATTGCACCACCGTTTTCGTTCGTGAAATATTCGGTGGTGCCTTCGATCATCCAGACACCGTCGGCGACCTGGACGGGCATCAGATCGTAGACAAGTTTTGGACGTGCAGCCAGCGACGCAGATGAAGTAAGAGCAAGCGCTGCCGTTCCAATCAGGCTGACGGCCCTGCGTCTCGTAAGGCCCGATCTAGCGTCAGTCATTGCGTCTTCGGTGAGCCTACAATTGCGTCGACCAGATTGCCATTGTTGTCACGCCCATGCACCCGCACTTTGTCGCTCAGACCTCCATCTTCAAAAAACAATGTGAAGGCAGGATCTTCGTTAACCGGTTCATGAAGTTCGATATGCGCAAGCTTCTTGCCGGACAGATCGTCAACCTGCAGTTTTTCAATAATGAAAAGGGGAATGTCGCCTGCCAGGCCGGTATCCATCGGGTGATCGACAATCATGCGCATCCGCCCACGACCCGGCCATACAGAGCCGTTGACTTTGCCAAGATGTTCTTCCCAGTCGTCCGATGCATAGGCGAGGGCAGGGACCGTGCAACCACCTCCCGCCGCATCAATATGAGTGTGCCCGACATGCCAGGAACCGGAATGGGTTTCGACTGCTGCCCGGACGGGCGTTGCCTGATCAATCTTGAAGCGGAAAGCCAGTTTGGGTTGCGCATTTTCGGGCCAGTAGGTCAGAATCTTCGGGATCGGGCCATAGTCCACGAAAAGCACGATGCGTTTCACATCAGGGATCGCTGTCGCATCCACCAGGACGGGAACATTGAGGCTGTCTTCCGCAGAGGCGGGGGCCTTGACCACAACACGATCATCAAAACGAATGTTTTCTGGATCGCCCAGAATGTTCTTTTGATGATAAGACCAGATACCGGTCTTGAAAGGGTCATCCAGCTTGACCTTGGCCTCATCCAGTGCCGAAGCCTGACTGGTGAAGGCAAAAAGAGCCAGGGCGGCTATCAGGTGTTTCATGGCGTCCTCCAGTGAACCCTAACTGCCAAACCGACGGCCGGGTTCAATTGCTACCATTTTGGCGGCGTATAACTCAAACCATGCCGGGCAAAAATCGCTTTCAGTTTCCCATCTGATACAGCCGCCCGGATGGCGTCGTCCACGGCATAGCTCAATGGACGCCAATTATGCCTCACAGCGACCCCCAATGTCCACTGCCCAAGCGCCAGTCCCGGCAAAGGCGGCGTATGAACCGCAAGGTCGCCCTGCAGACCGCTTTCAAGCTGACCAAGTGGGCCCATGACGGCTTTGATTTCGCCGGCGCTCAACGCTTTCATGGCATCAGCGTAGTTGGGATAGCGGCGCATATTGGGCACAAGCTGGCCACCGCGAATACCAGCCAGATAGAAATCGGAAATCGTATCGTTTTCCACACCAACCGTATCGTATCGAAAATACGGCGGGGTGGGGCCACCGTCGGGATAGGTCTTTTTGCTATACGCAATGCCAAGCCGTTCATTGAAATACTGACCCGTCATTACAATTTGCTCATTGCGGCACGCCAGTTCCCGGTTGTAGGGAATGTGCAGCATCACATTGGCCACCTGATCGCCGATTAGCGGGCCTTTTGAGACATTGTTGCGAAGATCAGTATCGACATTTTCTCCTGCCTGTACGGCGTAAAAGCGCGCCTCAACACCCAGGTCCTTTGCAATCAGTTTGCCAAGGTCAATGTCAGCGCCCACAAGCTTGCCGTCTTGCACATAGGAATAGGGCGCGAAATCGTCATACACCGCAAACATGATCCAGCCGCGCTCCTGAATCTCGTCGAGGCTGTTGCCAACCAGATCTCTTGAGGTGTTTTGCGGCTTTTGATTGACACCCAGTCCGGACTTGATGTTGGCACAATTCTGAGCGTTCGCCTGTGAAGCGCACAGAAAAAACACGAGTGCCAGAAGGCGTATCATCATTGGGCGGCCGATAGTCCGACTTTCAGAACTTCTGCCGCATTTTTGAGGCTTTCCGGCGAACCGTCAAGCTTGGCGGCTGCCTTGGAGGCCACTGAATCGGCAATTGGTGCGCCCGATCCTGTTTCCACCACGCCTGCTATGCCCAGCATTGTCTCACGGATCGAAGATACCTGATCTTTTACACTTTCAGGTGTCTTGCCATCTGAAACCATCTTTTGAAGCTTATCGCGAGCATCATTAAGGGCCGTCAGATGATCGTCGAGTGCCCCTTCATCTGGCCGTGTCTCAAGATAGGTGCGAATTGCCCAGGCTGCCTCCTGGGTCAACAATTCTTCAAATGCCGGCATCTTGGTAATACCGTTTTGCGTGTACCCCAACCGGAAACGCTCAAGGTACCATTCATCACCGTCGATATTGGCCTCCAGAACGCGCAGATCTGGTGCCAGTCCGCCCGATACGGCGCCCAGGCCATGGCAGCGGGCACAATTTTGATTGTATCCCGAGGCGCCAACTTCAATGGCGCGAAGCCAGTTTTCGCCTTTGGGATCGCGCCATGGGTTTTCTTCGTGCCACTCTTTACCCAGGTCAGGAAGCCCTGACGTGTCAACGGCCTGCGGTGTTACATCCCCGTGCGCCACGACTTTTTGGGGCGTTATGATCATTGCAGCAGCGGCGAGTACCGCCAGCGTTGCCGCCGCTCTTTTGAAAATCGCCATCGGCTTTTCTCCCATAGCCTGTTTTTTTGTCTTTCTTACCAGCAAGGAGATTGTCATATCCAGTAGACTTATGGACAATTTTTATTTGGTTGATCTTGGTTCTGGCTTTGGGGCACTATTCCACTCACCATTTGACCACGTCAGCACTCAAAGAGAGTAGCGCAATATCGTGATATTCAGGCTTTTCATGCTTGTTTTCAGTGTGTTTTTTGCTGCGGCCGCAACGGCCCAGGAAAAGCTGGACGTCACGATTGGATATCTTGAACAGGTGGTGCCACCGCCGCCCGTACTCTCCAATCTCGAACCTGTTCCTGAAGATCAGGGGTTGGCGGGAGTGGAACTGGGTATCAAGGATAATGCCACCACAGGCAAGTTTCTCAAACATGGCTATTTCCTTGAAAAACGTGTGGTTGAAGAAGGGGGGGATCTTGCGCAGGCGGCAAAGGAATTGGTGGGACTAACCCCACTGATTGTCGTTAATGCGCCGCGTGATGACCTGCTGAAACTTGCGGATGCCCATGCGGAATCCGGTGCCATTTTCATCAACGCCTCTGCTCCCGACGTTGATCTGCGTGACGCAGAATGCAGATCCAATGTGTTTCACACGATGCCTTCACGCGCCATGTTGAGTGACGCGCTGGCGCAGTTTGCTGTTCGAAAGAAATGGACCCGCTGGGCCATGATTGAAGGTCGCCGCGATGGCGACAAGGCATTGGCATCAGCATTTGAAAAGAGTGCTGCAAAATTTCGCCTTAAGCTGGAAGCTAGAAAGTCGTGGAATTTTGAAACTGATATGCGGCGCAGTGCGGCTTCCGAAGTTCCGATTTTTACTCAGGACTTGCCGGATCATGATCTTCTGGTGGTTGCTGATGAGGCGGATGATTTTGCGCGTTATATTGCCTATCACACATGGTTGCCGCGCCCCATTGCCGGTTCGGAAGGGGTCGTGCCCTCAACCTGGAGCGCGTCGGTTGAACAACATGGGGCGGCACAATTGCAAAGTCGGTTCCGTAAAAGCGCTGGCCGGGACATGCGTCCGGTCGACTATGCTGCCTGGCTGGCTGTTCGCGCAATTGGTGAAGCGGTGACGCGAACAAAGGCGCGCGATCCCAGGACATTGCGTGACTACATGGTGTCCGACAAATTTGAACTGGCTGCGTTCAAGGGGCGCAAGGCGACTTTTCGTGGCTGGAACGGTCAGATGCGTCAGCCAATTCCTTTGTCGCACCCTCGCGCTGTGGTAGCGCTGGCGCCGCTTGAAGGCTTCCTTCATCGCAGAAACGAACTTGATACGCTCGGCCTCGACAAACCGGAATCGGCCTGCGCGGCTTTTGGGAACTGAAACATGATCAAAACAGCTCTGACAATTCTGCTTCTCACAACAGCCTCTGCAACGGCTGGCGAAATCTGGGTGTCAAATGAAAAGGACGACACGCTTAGTGTTATCGATGATCAGTCGCTGGAGGTTATTCGCACCATTGAAGTGGGAGAACGTCCCCGTGGCATCACTTTTTCCAAGGATCATTCCGTGCTGTTTGTCTGTGCGTCTGACAGCGACACGGTTCAGGTGATTGATCCCAATACCGGAAAGGTTTTGCATGAACTGCCTTCGGGAGAGGACCCGGAACAGTTTGTACTGCATCCCGACAACCGCCATCTTTATATTGCCAATGAAGACGATGCGATTACGACCGTTGTTGATGTTGAAACCCGCAAGGTTGTTGCTCAGATCGATGTGGGGATTGAGCCGGAAGGCATGGCCGTCTCACCTGATGGCAAATATGCGATCACGACATCCGAAACGACCAATATGGCACATTGGATCGACACAAAAGAGCAGTCCATCGTCGCCAATACCCTGGTTGATCAGCGTCCGCGTCATGCCGAGTTTACTCTCGACGGCAAGGAGCTTTGGGTCAGTGCTGAGATTGGCGGAACTATCACGATATTTGATGTTGCCGACCAGTCTGAGAAGGCGAAGATTACTTTTGAGGTCAAGGGTGTTCATCCCGACCGGGTGCAGCCCGTGGGTTTTGAGATGACCAATGACGGGAAATATGTCTTCGTTGCCCTTGGCCCGGCAAATCATATCGCAGTCGTGGACCCAAAAACCTACAAGGTAATTGACTATCTGCTTGTTGGACGGCGGGTCTGGCACATGGCATTTAATGGTGATCAAAGTCGGCTGTTTACGACGAACGGCGTATCTGGTGATGTGACGGTGATTGATGTTGAAAGCCTGAAACCGATTAAGTCCATCAAGGTCGGGCGCTTCCCCTGGGGGGCGGCTTACCGGCCGACATGATCTGCAATGATGTTCAGTGAAAATGAGCAATAGACCCGGGAATATACCGATGAAAAAAATACTTTGCATCCTGTTTGCTCTGGCTGTGATGCCGGTTATTCCTGCTTTTGGTGATGATCATGACAAGGGTTTTGGCCGTGCTGGCCTGTTGTCAAAGAAAAATCGTGCCGATATTCCAAAAATAACCCTGTCTGCCGGCGAGCCGCTGATGACGGAAAGCAAGATCGTCTTGAAGTCAGGGACCTATTACGAGCTGGAAATCGAAGCAGATGGCAGTCAGGAACTGGCTCTGGTTGGTTCAGACTTTTTTCGGGCAATCTGGGTGGACGAGTTTGTGGTCGAAGGCATTGAACTTCGGCCTTTGGGCATCGACAGCATGGAATTTGATGAGGCAGGGGAGGCCGAACTCAGTTTCATTGCCATCAAGCCTGGGATTTATTCGCTGGGCGTACCCGGCAGTAATCTGCAAAAAATCGAGATTACCATCGAGTGACGGTGCGTCAGGAGAGTTCGGGATTATCCGTATCTGGGCTGAAGCACAGTTATGGCCGCGTTCAGGCGCTTTCTGGTGTGGATTTCGACCTTGAAGCGGGTGCATTCTGCGCTTTGTTGGGACCAAACGGCGCTGGCAAATCAACGCTCTTTTCTCTGTTAACACGCCTGTTTGTACCCGATGCCGGCTCCGTGCGGATCGGAGGTATTGACCTTGCCGCTAATCCTGGGAACGCGCTGGCAAAAATGGGGGTGGTTTTCCAGCAGCCGACCCTCGATCTTGACCTCTCTGTTCAGCAAAACATGCTCTATTATGCCGCTCTGCATGGCGTGGGCAAACGAGAAGCAAAACCCCGTATCGGGGCGGTTCTGGAACGTCTGGGGATGGCAAAACGTGCAGGAGAAAAGGTCCGCTCTCTCAATGGCGGCCATCGACGCCGCATGGAGATTGCCCGAGCCCTTTTGCATGAACCAAGCCTGCTTCTGCTGGATGAACCAACGGTTGGACTGGACATCGAAACGCGTCGAACCATCACGGACCATGTTCACCAGCTTGCGGCGGAGGAGCGGCTGACAGTCCTGTGGGCCACGCATCTGGCAGATGAAGTGAATGATGACGACCGTCTTGTTGTCATTAATGACGGTACCATTGTTGCCGATGGATTATGCAAAGACATTCGCGGCAACCAAACGCTGTTACAGGTCTTTGCAGAACTTACCGCTGCGAAGGTCGCATGAACCGCGCGCTGATCAGTCTGGTGGCAATTGTTCAGCGCGAGGCGTTGCGATTTGTCGGGCAACGCGGTCGGTTTCTTGCTGCACTGGTGCGGCCAATGGTTTGGCTGGTGGTTTTTGCGGCCGGTTTCCGGGCTGCGCTGGGCCTGTCCATTGAACCTCCATACCAGACCTACATCACGTATGAGGTCTATATCGTGCCCGGCCTGTGCGGAATGGTGCAGCTTTTCAACGGTATGCAATCTTCCCTTTCCCTGGTCTACGACCGGGAGATGGGGTCAATGCGGTTGCTTCTTACAAGCCCTTTGCCGCGCTGGTGGCTTTTATTTTGCAAATTGCTGGCTGGTACTGCAATTTCGATCGCTCAGGTCTATGCCTTTTTGTTCCTCGCTGGTTTGTTCGGCATTTCATTCAGCTGGTCAGGCTATGTTGCCGTCCTGCCTGCTCTGGTGATTTCCGGTCTGATGCTTGGTTCGCTGGGCTTACTGCTTTCTTCGACAATACGTCAGCTGGAAAATTTTGCCGGCGTGATGAACTTTGTCATATTCCCCATGTTCTTTTTATCCACCGCTCTGTACCCGCTTTGGAAAATGGCTGAGGCTTCGACCTTGTTGCGTGATATCTGCGCCTACAACCCTTTTACCCATGCGGTTGAGCTCATTCGTTTTGCGCTTCATGGTGAGTTCAATGCCTGGGCATTGCTTTGGGTTGTGCTCTCATTTGCAATCTTTCTGGCGGCCAGTGTCCGTGGATACGACCCGGCCCGTGGCATGATCCGTCGCCGTGCCGGATAATCCTGCTTTGGGAAGAACAGAATGAAATGGCTTTGCATATTCTTGGTATTTGCAATGGGCGTCACGTTCCAGTCTGCGTCTGCCGAAAGTTATCGTGATAAGCAAAAGCGGCGACCAGATCTTTTCCATCCTGAAACAGGATTGCGCATTGCCCGTCAACGTGCCCCCGTACCGGATGATATCCCGCCACCAGCGATCAAAATTTCAACGAACCGGCTGCTTGAGCTGAAAGCACAGGGAGCGGTTCTGCTGGATGTGTTTGGTGCGCTACAATCGCGTTATGACGAACTGGATGGAACCTGGCTGGTGGGGAAAGAGCGGCTCAGCATTCCCGGTGCGGTCTGGCTGCCGGAAACCGGGCGGGGAACTTTGCTGGCTGATATTGCCAATTATCTGAAGGTCAATCTGGAACGCCTGACTAAAGGGGACAGGAACAAGGCCATCGTTGTCTTTTGCGTTTCTGATTGCTGGATGAGCTGGAACGCTGCGCAGCATATTTCAAAGATGGAATATACAGCGGTATACTGGTACCCGCTGGGCGCAGATGGCTGGCTGGAGAGCGGGTTTGCGCTGGAAAAGGCGGAACCGGTTCCGGTGAAAACCGACTGAGCTGAACTACTCGATGACCAGTCCGGGAAGCCAGTGGCTTTCAGGCTCACCTTCTTCGAGATCTTGCTCGCGGAGAGGGCGCAGGTTGCCGTCTTCGGGCGGCGCGGACAATTTATCCATATCCAGTTCATGAATTTTGCCGACCAATCTGTCTCCCTCAATCCCAAACCTGTAGTAAACCCCGTTCCACATGTTGATGCCGTATTCCTTAGCGCCTTTCCAGATGAACATGGTGTCATATTCCAGGTCGGTGAGGTCGTCGGCACTGACGGATCTTTTGATCGAATAGGGATAGGGAACCCGGCACCAGTATTTTGTGGTGCCTTCAAGGCACTTAAAAGGGCGCATGGACAGAAAGTGGTCGCTGAACCGGTCGTCTTTCCAGCTTATTTCATAGGTTGTCTTTGCGTTGCTGGTGTTAAAGGTAATGTCACCAACCGGATGTTTGGTCCCGTCCTGTTCGAGCAAAAAAAGGCTTTTTGTGCCTGTCAGCGCTTCAGCCCACGCCGCATGACCGCACGCGAATATTCCGGTCCCCAATATAAACGCCAGGAGGCGTTTTCCTATCGACATATGGCGCAAATCACTCACCTGCACGGGCTGATCCAGGCAACACCCTACCGATTGGTGGCCAGTCTGCGCAAGCCGGTATTGCCGCGAGACCGAAGCTGAAGTGAACTTTGCGCGATGTTCAAACTTTCCCTTACGGACAATTGATGCCTGCGAGATGTTGCGTTAGGCTTTGCGCGTAAGGGAATAAGCGGGTGCCTTATGGGCATGCCAAAATTGGGAGAGAAATATGAAAAAGCTAATTATTGCAGCGCTGTCAGCCACACTGGCTTGCTCAACTGCCTATGCTGCCGGTGTAACGGAAAAAGATCTGGCCAACGACACAGCGACAGCCGGAGATGTTTTGACCAATGGCATGGGGCGTCATCTGCAGCGCCATTCGCCACTGACAACGCTCAATAAGAAGAACGTCAAGAATCTTCTCCCAGCCTGGGCCTTTTCCTTGGGCGGTGAAAAACAGCGTGGCCAGGAAACACAGCCAATTATTCATGATGGCATCATGTACATTACCGGGTCTTACTCGCGGATGTACGCCATTGATGTGAAGACCGGTAAAGAAATCTGGCAATATGATGCGCGTCTGCCAGAAGGCATTCTGCCTTGCTGCGATGTGGTCAACCGTGGTGCCGCGATTTATGGCGACAAGATCTATTTCGGTACGCTGGACGCCCGTATTGTTGCTCTTGATGCGAAAACTGGTGATGTTGTCTGGCGCAAGAAGTTTGCTGACTACAAGGCTGGCTATTCCTATACGGCAGCACCCTTGATCGTTGATGGCATGATCATCACCGGCAATTCCGGCGGCGAATTTGGTATTGTGGGTGAAGTTCAGGCCCGTGATGCGGAATCCGGCGAACTGATTTGGACGCGCCCGGTTATTGAAGGCCATATGGGGACCTATAAGGGCAAAGAGTCCACCATGACCGGCACAAAGAATGCCACATGGCCCGGCGATATGTGGAAGACGGGTGGCGGAGCGACCTGGCTTGGCGGTTCCTACGACGCTGAAACCAAAACACTCGTGTTTGGCACCAGTAACCCGGCACCGTGGAACAGCTGGCTGCGGGCTGCAGGCAGCCCCAAAGGCACAGAAGGTGACAATCTGTATGCAGCAAGCCGCGTGGCGATCAATCCGGAAAACGGAGAGATCAAATGGCATTTTCAGACCACGCCTCGCGAAGGCTGGGACTATGACGGTGTTAACGAGATGGTCGCCTATACCGACCGCAGCGGTAACAAACGTTGGGCTACCGCAGACCGTAACGGTTACTTCTATGTGCTGAACCGTGAGGACGGAAAATTTGTTTCGGCAACCCCGTTCGTCAAGAACATCACATGGGCCAAAGGTATCGATGAGAACGGGCGTCCGATCTTTAACGAGCCTAACCGTCCCGGAGACCCGGCAAAATCCGCTGATGGCAAGAAGGGTGAGGTCATCTTTGCAATACCTTCCTTCCTGGGTGGGAAAAACTGGATGCCAATGGCCCATTCGCCAAAGACCGGTAATTTCTACGTTCCATCGAATGAATGGGGCATGGATATCTGGAACGAGCCCATCACCTACAAGAAAGGCGCAGCCTATCTGGGGTCCGGCTTTACGATCAAACCGATCTTTGAAGACTATATCGGCTCCTTGAAGGCGATTGACCCGGATACAGGAGACGTCAAATGGGAGTTCAAGAACAACGCTCCTCTTTGGGCCGGTGTCATGACGACTGCTGGCGGTCTTGTCTTTACAGGCACACCAGAGGGCGAAGTAATCGCCTTTGATGATGAAACCGGCGAGAAGCTTTGGTCCTTCCAGACGGGCTCCGGCATCGTTGGCCAGCCTGTCACCTGGGAACAGGATGGTGAGCAATATGTATCGGTGATTTCCGGGTGGGGCGGTGCTGTTCCACTCTGGGGTGGCGAAGTCGCAAAGAAAGTGAACTACCTGAACCAGGGTGGTACGCTTTGGACTTTCAAACTGCCAAAACAGCTGGCTGCTGCTGAATAATCATTTGCCAACTTTTACAAGCGGGGCGTCGGTCGTAATGACCGGCGCCCTTTTTCTTTGCCTGTTCGCTGTACTGGTCGAGCACCTGTCGTGTTGCTGGAAGCCGTTAAAGCGGCACGCGAACAAGAATACCGATGTTGACGATAACGCTGGTGCGATCTGTTGTCTGATCATGCACGTTCAGACCGCCCTTACTGGCGCGAGGCGTCACTTTGCCAAAGGGCAATGTCGCAGCGACAGATGCCAAATCCACTTTCCCGGGTTCCTGTGCTGCTATGTTGAGATCGATTTCCATCGTCTGAGGGTCGATATCGAGGCTCTTGAACAGGGTAAGGGATGAGTGATGGATTGCATCTTGAACAGCGCGCTTGGCTGCCTTTGTGTAATCCATGCCATACAGATCGTTGCCGGTGCCCATTTCCAGGATGATGCGTCGCAAAGCACTCATGCACTCACTCCCCACGTCTTGTTGTCGGGTAAATCGAGGTAAACGATCACGGCGGCGTTCACCATGACCGTGGTGCCGCGGCCATCGTCCATCGGTGTGTCCATGCCGCCTTCCTCAACTTTTACTGTCGTGGTTCCATAGGGAAGGGTGGCTGCGACAGCCTGCTTGTCGACCTTGTCCGGATTCGCGGCACCAAGGATAACCTCCACGTGCATATCTTCTCTGGGTAAATCGAATGCCCGCGCGACTGAGAGCACGTTTTGGCGAATTGCCGATGAAACGGCCCTTTTGGCGGCTTTGGTGTAGTCCCCGCCCATTATGTCGGTGCCCATGCCAAGCTGCATGGCCATGCGCTTTAGCGCCATGGTTGTCTCCATTGAATTGTGATTTGTATCATGATTGTTCTGGCTTCTTTCAAGCGTTTGTCCACTTGATGGAACAGCCCATTGAAGGAATTTGATGCTGCGGTCCGGTGCCTGTGTCCGCAATCAGGCGCATGGCATCGAGCAACTCAGTCTTGCGATTGGAAGGTTCGCCCATCCGCGCATCATCCAGCCGACCGCGATATTGCAGCTCCGCCTTGTTGTTGAAGCCAAAAAAGTCGGGTGTACAAACCGCGCCATATGCACGCCCCACACTTTGCCCCTCGTCGACCAGATAGGGAAATGTGAAGCCGTGTTGTGCCGCAAATGCGACCATGCGCTCAGGACTGTCATCGGGCACATAAGTATAGTCGTTGGACATCACCGCTAAAACGCCAAAACCCTCGTCCTGTAGGATTTTCATATCCTGGCTCAGCCGGTCAGCAATGGTCTTCACATAGGGGCAGTGGTTGCAGATGAACATCACGAGAAGACCTTTGGCACCCATCGAGTGTTCCAAACTGAACGTATTGCCCTCAGGGTCATTGAGCACAAAAGGGGGCGCTTTCCAGCCGAAGTCACAAACGGGTGTGTCGAGCAACATAGGTATATTCCTCTTGAAAATACATTAGGCGGAATAGTCGTGCGGCCCCGTATCATGGATGACTGCGAATCTCCATCACCAAGCCAAACCGTGCGTTACAAGGTTGTAGTGATTGGGGAAATTTTACCTCTGTTAACCATGACACGGACGAAACTGTGCTATTTTCATCACTGCGCGGGGTAAAGGGGCGCTAAAGATGGTTACAACAAAAATGTGATTTGTAGTAATTTAAATAAGAGATGACAAAGATCTCATTGTTTGGTGCGCGTATTCGTTTACGTTGCGTAATTGAGCTCCGTAGGCGGGCTAGTTGAGAAAGTATTGTCGATGACCAAAAGTAATATCATTCTGTCAGGCGTAGCAGCTGCTGCGCTGGGCTTTTTGTCCACATCAGCATTTGCAGCTGATCTTGATGAGCCGATTGTCGAGAATAGCTACGACTATTATGTCTCCGTTTTCGGCGGTATAATCTTCGAAGATGAATTCGATTCCACAATCAGCAATGGACCAGCCGCTGGTCAGACTGTTGATGCTGATCTTGAAACCGGTTTTCGTTTTGGTGGTGCAATTGGTGCGTCGCTGGGAGATTTTGCTGGTCTGAATACGCGCGTCGAACTTGAAGTCAGCTATCAGCGCAGTGATGTTGACGATCTTCTGTTTTCTGGAAATGGCCCTGGTGCAGAACTCAATGTGGGTGGTGACGTGAGCACATTGCTCGTGTTGGCCAACGCATTCGTGGATTTCGATACCGGAACAGCCTTCACACCATATCTCGGTGTCGGTGCCGGTGTCGGGTTTGTGGATTTCGATTTTCAGTATCAGACCGGCCCGTTGATCGTCGTTGATGATGACGACACAGGCTTTGCCGGTCAGGTCATTGCGGGTGTTTCTTATGATTTCACAGACAACGTCGCGTTGACGCTTGATGCCCGTTACAGCCGTGTATTCGATGTTGAAGCAGACCGCGTGAACGTCACCGCTGGTGGTGTTAACACCGGAACCATTGATGATGATATCGACAATTTCGGTATCAACCTTGGCCTGCGGTTCAAGTTCTGATTGCCTGAAGCATAAACTGGCAGCAGTTTTTAAGGGTGGTGTGCGCAAGCACATCACCCTTTTCTTTGTTGAGATTCTCTGCTTTTACAGATGTTGGCGGTTGCTGCTCTTTACAGTTTCCGGTGCCACACCTATTGGTCGTGAAGCTTAGCCAACTGAAAGGTTTCCAATGCGCGCAGAGATGCAGAACCTTGCCGATGAGATCGAGCAAGCGATCAGTCTGCTGCGTCGCCATCTGGATTGGGAAAAGGCCAATACTCGTCTTGCCGAACTCAACGATGCTGCCGAAGACCCTGATCTTTGGAACGATGCAGGCAAGGCACAGACACTCATGAAGGAGCGTCAGCAGCTGGAGACCGGAATTAATTCCATCAACGGTCTCGAGGGAGAACTGACAGACGCGCGTGATCTGATCGAACTGGCTGAAATGGAGGAAGATGCGGCGGTCCTTCAGGAAGCCGAAGAGGCCTTGCGCCAGCTCCATGCGGATTTGGGCAAACGTCAGGTCGAGACCCTGCTTTCAGGCGAGGCCGATGCCAACGACACCTATTTCGAGGTTCATGCGGGAGCAGGGGGAACGGAATCCAACGATTGGGCCAATATGCTTTTGCGCATGTATATCCGTTGGGCGGAGGCTAATGGGTACAAGGCAGAGGTTCAGGCCAGTACAGCGGGAGACGAGGCGGGCATTAAATCTGCCACGGTTCTGGTCAAAGGGCACAATGCCTATGGCTGGTTGAAAACGGAATCCGGCGTGCACCGCCTGGTTCGCATTTCCCCGTATGACAGTAATGCCAGACGCCACACCTCTTTTTCGTCCGTTTGGGTCTATCCGGTCATTGATGACAATATCGAGATCAATATCCCAGACAGTGATATTCGCGTAGATACCTACCGGTCTTCCGGCGCAGGCGGACAGCACGTCAACACAACCGATTCTGCTGTTCGCATTACCCATATTCCAACCGGAATTGTTGTTACCTCATCGGAGAAATCACAGCACCAGAACCGGGCCAACGCGATGAAGGCCTTGCGGGCGCGGCTCTATGATATGGAAATGAAAAAGCGCGAAGAGGCGACGCAGGCAGCCCACGATTCCAAAACCGACATAGGCTGGGGACATCAAATCCGATCCTACGTTCTGCAACCCTATCAACTGGTCAAGGACCTGCGTACCGGCGTGGAATCCACCAATCCGTCAGGAGTTCTGGATGGAGACCTCAATGGGTTTATGGAAGCTGCTCTTGCGCATCAGGTCAGTGGCGAAGACAAGGTGATTGAGGACGTCGAGTAAGCATTCAGCGCGACCTTGCAAGTCTGGCACCTATCAGATTTTAAAGAAACGGTTTGAGGCGTTTTTCGAGCCGGACATAGTTGATCGGGTTTTGCACCCGGTCCTTGCGGCGCACTTCGTAGTGGAGATGAGGCCCGGTGGACCGTCCCGTGCTTCCAACTTTACCGATGATGTTTCCGCGTTTGATTTTTTGACCTTTGCGCACCTTGATACGGCTGAGGTGAGCGTAGCGGGTTGTGATGCCGCCGCCATGGTCAATTTCAACAAGCTTGCCGTAGCCACCGAGCCGACCGGCCTTGATTACGGTTCCAGAACCTGTTGCGCGAACCGGTGTGCCGGTTCGTGCGCGGAAGTCCAGACCACCGTGTACGGCGCGCCGTCCGGTGAACGGATCTTTTCGCGTTCCAAAATGCGATGAAATCTGACTGTTTGGAGCCGGGCTGCCATGGGGCAGAGACTTGGCTGTGATGCGCATTTTTTCAAGCGTGGCGAGTGATGCCTCAAGTGCATTCACAGTGGTATCGAACTGGCTGGCACTATCCAGCTCGATCAACGGGCCACCAACGGCTGTATCTGCGGGAACGCGGATGCCCTGTTTTGACAGAATTTTTGCCAGACGGATTGATTTTGAATCCGCCAGCTTTTTCAAACGCTGCAATTCGGCAAGCTGCTCGCGTTCGGTTTCGGCAAGTGCTTCTTCCAGCGTATCAAACATGGCAGCATCAGATGGCGAGAAGGCCGCAAATCGTGTTGGCTGCGCAGTTTTTGAATTAAAGGGTGTGGTTGATCCAACCAGTGCGCCAAGGCGCAGCTTTTGGTTTGATCGGATCGAACCGGTTGTCAGCGGCTTGGCTTTCTTTTTGCTTTTGCCGATTGTCTTGTTCTTTGTGGCCTTGGAGATCGCCTTGCGGAATTGTTGCTGGCGGGCGCCCAGTTCTGCCTGCCGTGCAAGAAGGGCTTCCACACGGCTTTCTACAGCCTGCTGGTCCAGCAGTTGACGGCTGGTAACCAGGTCTACCTGTGAGCGAAGCGCTGTAATGCGATCTTCGTATGCATGCTGCATACGTGCATGTCTGGAAAGCGTAGCACCAACAATGTCATCGCGTAGTGCAAGATAGGCGCTGGCTGTGATGACAGCGACCATGACCAGACACACAATGCCGGCGATTGATCCTGTAATGAGCGGATTAAGTGTGAGACTGCGTTCCTGACCGTTGCGGCGCAGCGTGACAACTGCCGGTTCAACCCGTCGGCCAAAACCAGCTCTGCCCGGTTTACCAGCGGGATGGCTGTTGATTGGCTGGTGTGACGCGGTACTCGACATGTACGCTCTTTTGGTAAGGATTACGACAGTTCAACAAATCGAGTATCGCCGCTTATAGTTAACGTATGTTGAATGGTTAATTTTTTCGCCCGACTGACTGAACGTCGCCTATCGGCTTGCGCTGGAGAGGGCCTTATAGAACCCTGACGTCAGGCCTGCTCGGGCCCGGGCAAGCTCATTGAAGGGCGGTTTCAAGGCACCTCGGAAATGTGTCCTTACAAGCTCTTGAAAAGCTGCGGCGGGTTCGCGGCCTTCGCGACGACAGAGGAAACGAAACCATTTGGCTCCGACGGCCACGTGTCCCTGTTCATCGCGATAGATGACCCGGAAAATATCGGCACTTGCCTGATCGCCAACTTCTTCCATTTGCGCGATCATGGACGGTGTCATATCGAGCCCACGAGCTTCCAGGACCAATGGAACAACGGCCAGTCGCGCGGTTAACTCATGATCGGTTGTCTGAGCGGCTTCCCAAAGACCGTCATGCGCGTCAAGGTCGCCGTAGTCGCCATCCAGCGCATTGAGCCGTTCCCTTAGCATCGAAAAGTGTTTTGCTTCCTCAAGCGCAACCAGCACCCATCCATCATAAAATGAACGGGGCATGGGGCGTTGACTGCTGTGAAGATGGGCAAAGCGTCCCACGATATCCCAGGCCAGATCGACAGCATTGAGTTCGATATGGGCGATGGCATGCAGCAGGGCAAACCGTCCGCGCTGTGACCGAATAGATCTTTTCTTGAGCCGGTTGGGCGGTACGAGATGTGGCCTCGCGGGTCGTCCGGGGCGATCCGGCGGCGGATGCGCTATGTCGCTGCCCACTCCCAGCGTTCCGTCGAACCATGCTTTTGCGGTTGAACGCGTGTTTTTGATTTTTGTATCCAGGTCATTTGCAGACAGTGCCGAAATTGCGCCTTCTTTAAGGGAACCGACCTTAAGAGAGCCATCGTTGGAGGAGGCGATCAGATGTTCACGTGACCAGCGGTCTGGCCAGTCTTCATGTCGAAATAGCTGATCGGTTCGGTTCACGTTTGGTGGCGTCGGGTGAGTGTTGGGATCAACTCAAATGCTGTTGTGCAGCCTCAAGAACAGCCTGGGCGTGGCCCTTGGCTTTCACCTTGCGCCAGACCTGGATAATCGCACCCTTCTCGTCAATCAGGAATGTTGTGCGCTCAACCCCCATATAGGTCTTGCCGTACATGCTTTTTTCAACCCAGACGCCATAGGACTGAAGAACTTCTTTGCCTTCATCAGCAATTAGCGTGATGCCGAGACCATGCTTTTGTATGAACTTGTCGTGCTTCTTTGCCGGATCAGGAGACAGGCCGGCTATCTCAACATCCAGAGCGGTGAACTGAGGTTTAAGGCTTGTGAAGTCGACCGCCTCGGTCGTGCAGCCGGGTGTGTCATCCTTTGGATAAAAATACAGAACCATCGGCTTGCCATTTGGCATGGAAAAGGTTGCGCCATTGTTGGCTGGAAGCGAGAAGGACGGGGCTTGGTCACCGGTGTCTGGCATCTGGGCGTGTCGCAGAAAAAGGAAAGTTAAGGTCCCAAATGTTACCACAGTTTGCGCGTAGTCAAGCTGTCATTCGGTCACGTCTTAAAGTTTGGCTGACAAAACACAGATACAGACACTTTCGTCTTTTCGTTTTTAGGGGCACAAGGAAACGTTGACGACCATCAACCGGGATTCGATTCGCGGGGGGTCGTTGGGGTGACAACACAACATAGAAATGATGTCAGAACGCCAAAATTCAGCGCTGCCTGATCCCGATGACGTATCACCGGGCACTGGACTGCGTGGCCGGTTTCCCAAACGTGCCGGTTCCCGATCGCGCCTGTCAAAGGTCGCTGGTCTTTTGGTGCGCGCAGTTGCGGTGCTCGCGGTTATGGCAGTTGTATCGATTGCAGTCCTGTTTTTCATACTGTCGAAAGGGCCTGTGCCCAATGAGCAGTTGCGCGCTCAGATGGAGTCTGAGATCACCGCCCTTCTTGGGGTCGGGCGCGAAGCGCGCATAGGCGAAACGCGTATTGCCTTTGGCGAACGCGGTTTGCTGGCCTTTGATGTTCGTGATGTGAATATTCTTGAGGCCGGAAAAATCAATCTGGGGGTGGCGGAGGCTGTTGCCATCAATGTGAAGGCGCTTCCGCTGATGCGGGGTGAAGTTGTTGCCCAAAGCATGAGCTTTCGCGGGGCCAGCCTGGCACTTGCACCATTTTTGCCGGAGAGCCTGACAAGAACGGATGGTTCACAACCCGCTCAATGGAGCAGGACGATTGATTTTAACGGAAAGTTTCGCGCACTGGGAACGTTTTTGCGGGGGATGGCACAGTCGGTGGAAAATGCCGGTCTGCGATATATCCGCATGAGCGATGCAAAGCTTATCGGGTTTGAGGCGCTGGGCCTGCGATCCCCAACAGGGAAGCTGATTGATTTTGTCGTTGAACGGGACGCCAGTCTTCAAGATGGACTGACCTTTCGCGGAGAGCTGGATACACAGCACAGCCGCTGGGCCGTTCAAGGCAGTTGGCAAAAAGCAAAGGGCGGCGGTGACCATCTGAAACTTGATGTTTCCGGTCTTGATATGCGGGATCTGCTTCATCGGCAGGATACCGGTGCTCGTTTTGTCGATGTTGACAGTCCGGTCAAGATTTCTGCGCTTATTCCTTATTCGCCCTCGGGCGCTCCACAACAGGCTGTCGTGAATATGCGTTTGGCAGAAGGTGAGCTTGCCATTGGTCAAAGATATTCGACTCGGCTTACCGGAGCTGATCTGAACCTGCGGTTTCTGCCTTCCAAAAATCAGATAGAGCTTGAGCGCTCTCCGGTGAAATTTGCGAAGTCCAGCGCCGTTTTGCTGGGTGGTATCCGCTATCCCGTATCGTCAGAGGAAGGGGAGGATTCACAACCGCTGTTCGAGTTGCTTGCCAACAATGTCGAAGCTTACGGATTGTCAGAAGATGACGCTCCCGGACGCGGTGCCTTGCAGATTGCAGGTAAAATTGACCCTCAAGCGCGAACACTCCTTGCAAACAAGGTGTTGTTGAAGACACCTGATGGCGATTTGCAGGGGACTGCAAGCGCCGATCTCAACGATGTGTATCCTCATTTCAAATTTGACCTCAACATCGCTGGCATGGCGATGGGAGACTTCAAACAGTTATGGCCTCCCATTATTGCGCCACGGCTTCACAGCTGGATGCAGGAAGGGCTTCGCGGCGGAAAGATCATTGATGGGTCCATCAACGTCGATTTGCCGCCGCAATATATGGTTGAATGGATCCCTTTCGCCCCTGAAAATCTGACGATGCGCATTCCTGTTAGCGGAGTCAGCATCAAGACCCTGGGTGAATTGCCCCCCGTTTCTTCGGCTGTCGGTGTTGTGAATGTCGAGGGGATGGAGACGGATGTTGTGCTGGATAAAGGGCATCTTGACCTTGGGAAATTTGGAAGGGTCAATGTGGCCCGGGGGCGGGTGAAGGTCGGCGATTTTTACAAGAAGAGAATACCGACAGAACTTACCCTTTCGGCAAAGGGCGACGCCTCGTCGATGGCTTATCTGGGCCAGCTAAAGCCGCTTAGCTTCAGCCACACGCTTGGCCTTAAGCCGAAAAGCCTGAAAGGAACAGTCGCCGCTGACATCAAGACAAACTTCAATCTTGGCCGGGAAGCCGATTCAAGCAAGGTCGACTGGAGTGCCTCTATCAAACTGGCCAAGGTTACGTCGACGTCACCATTTCTTGGTCGTGATGTCAGAAATGCCGATGTGAGTATCAAGGCAAAACCCGGAATTGCTAAGATTGACGGCGTTGCCACGGTCGATGGTGTTAAGGCCAAGCTTGCGATGGTCGAGCATTTCGGTGCCAACAAATCGAAAGGCCAGCGTTCTTTCACCATGACGCTTGATGCCAAGGCGCGAAAGAAAATGGGGTTTGACTCGTCGCCCTATCTAACCGGCCCGGTCGAGGTTGCCGTTACCACAACAAAGGACGGTGTTCAGCAGGTTGATGTTGACATGCGCAAGGCTGTTTTGAGCCTGCCGTGGGTGAACTGGTCCAAAGGAAAGGGAATTGGCGCGACCGCAAGTTTTGTCCTTGAGCGATCCAAGGACAAGATCTCTCTCAAGCGCCTGTCTCTCAATGGTAAAAGGTTCAAAGCGAAAGGAAATTTGAGTTTCGACAAGGCTGGTCTGGTCAAGGCGGATCTGCGGGATGTCGTGCTCAACAAACTTGACGATTTTGATGTCAAAACTTCCCGTGTGAAGGGTGGATACAATGTTGCCATCAATGCGCGCTCTTACGATGGTCGGGCGATAATTCGCTCATTGCTCAACAATGAAGTGGCGCAGGCGGGCAAGGGCAAGACAGTGAAGGTTACCGGGAAAATTGCAAAACTTGTGGGTTTTGGCGGGCAGAGTCTGTCCGCCGTATCGGTGGATTTTGTGTTGCAGGGCAGTCGCATCAGCCGCGCATCCCTGAGGGCAAAGGCGCCTGGCAACGCTGCAACAGCCTTTGTGCTGACCCCGACATCTGGTGGTATGCAGACAAAGATGTCGACAGCCAATGCGGGTTCAACTCTGAGATTTCTGGATTTCTACAGCAAGATGCGAGGCGGGCAGCTCGAAGCCAACCTGGTTCGCGATAAATCGCAGGTGTTTCGCGGGGATATTGAAGCCTACAATTTCACCCTGATTGGCGAGCCGAGGCTGGCAAAACTGCTGAGGCCGCCGAGCCAACCTCTTGATATCGACGGCCGCCGACTGAACGCCAAACTACCGCCTGTCGATCCGGGCAAAGTGAAGGTACAAAATCTTTTGGCTCGCATTGAAAAGGGCAGAGGGTTTCTGCTGCTCAAGAAAGGCCGCCTCTCGGGCGGTGATGCGAGCGCTGCGTTTGATGGAACCGTCTACGACCGCAACAACAGAATCAATATTCGCGGTACCTATCTGCCAGCAAAAACTCTCAACCGTCTTGTTTCTAAAATACCGATTCTTGGATTGGCCTTTGGCAAAGGTAAGGTGAACGGCCTGTTGGGCATCACATTCCGCCTCAGAGGGCGTTATGACAATCCGCAAATCAGCGTGAACCCTCTTTCTGTCATCGCCCCGGGTGTTTTCCGTCAGCTGTTCAAGTTCTGACGGGAAGCGTGGGGGAAAGGCGGACTATTCTCGCCGGAGCGAACTATTGCGGCCGGATAAGAATGTGCTTTTTCTTGCCCATAGAGAGTTTCAACACGCCGTCGGCATTTAATAATGTGCTGTCGAGGCTCGTTGCCGGGTCGGTAATCTGATTGTCGTTGACCCTGATCGCTCCTCCCTGGATGCTGCGTCGCGCTTCGCCGTTGGACTTCGCCAGACCTGCGGTTACCATCAGCGAAAGAAGTCCCATTCCTGCATCCAGTTCTTCACGGGGAACTGAAACCGAGGGCAGATCCGTTGCTGTCTGACCCTGCTCAAACGTCTTATGTGCCGTTTCAGCAGCTTGTTCGGCTGCCTCACGACCATGAATCAGGCTTGTTGCTTCTGTCGCCAGGACCTTCTTTGCGTCGTTGAGTTCTGCACCTTCCAGCCTTTCCAGCCTGGAAATTTCATCCATGGGAAGCGTTGTAAACAATTTCAGGAAGCGACCAACATCGGCATCTTCAGTATTTCTCCAGTATTGCCAGAACTCAAAAACCGGCAGCATATCCGGGTTAAGCCAGACAGCACCTTCTGCGCTCTTGCCCATCTTCGCGCCTGAGGCGGTGGCTAAAAGAGGGGTGGTAAGTGCAAAGAGCTGGTTCGCGCCTGCACGCCGGCCCAGATCGACACCAGAGACAATGTTGCCCCACTGATCCGAGCCGCCCATCTGCAGGCGGCAATCGTAGCGGCGGTTCAGTTCAACATAGTCATAGGCCTGGAGGCACATGTAGTTGAACTCAAGAAACGACAGGTGCTGTTCCCGGTCGAGACGGGTCTTTACCGAGTCGCGTGCAAGCATGGCGTTGACCGACAGATGCTTGCCGTAGTCGCGCAGAAATTCAACATAGTTCAGCTTGAGGAGCCAATCTGCATTGTCTGCCATAATGGCATCAAGGGGACCGTCGCCAAAATTCAACAATGACGAGAAACAGGACTTTATTGACAGCTTGTTGGCTTCGATAAAGTCCTGTGTCATCAGCTGGCGGGCCTCATCCTTGCCGGAGGGATCGCCAACCATTGAGGTGCCGCCACCCATCAAAACGATAGGGCGGTGTCCTGTTTGCTGAAACCAGTAAAGCAGCATGATTTGTGTCATGCTTCCCACATGCAGGCTTTTGGCCGTTGCATCAAAGCCGATATAAGCCGTTACGGTTTCCTTGGACAACAGATCATCGAGACCAGACTCGTCGGAAATCTGGTGTATAAAACCACGTTCGCTAAGGGTGCGAAGAAAGTCGGATTTAAATGCAGTCATGGGTCGATCTTGCCAGTTCTGTGCGGGGATTCCGTCACGCCGTTGCGCGAGCCTGTAGCACACTCTGGCTGCGGATATCACGCCCTGAGTGCGAAGAAATTTTTTCGTCGTGTCGTGTCTCATGAAAACGGCAATTGGCCTGATGAGCGGCACATCGATGGACGGGATCGATGTGGCATTGCTGACTTTGGATGATGGTGGCGATATCGGCTTTGGCCCCAGCATGGCGGTTGACTATTCCCCTGCGGTGCGGCGGGCAATCGAAAAAGGGTTGTTGGATGCGCAGAGCATTGAAAACCGCGAGGACCGGCCGGGGTCATTGGCTGAACTTGAAGCACTGATTACCAATCTGCATGCAGACGCCGTCAATCGGTTTATTGAGACTGGAAAACTTGATCGAAGGGGCATTTCCGCGATTGGTTTTCATGGGCAGACCGTGTTGCACAGACCTGAAGACGGGTTAACCGTGCAGTTGGGCGATGGCGACGCCCTGGCTGCTGCTACTGGTATTGATGTGATCTACGATATGCGCGCTGCGGATATGCAAGCAGGTGGACAGGGCGCACCGCTCGTTCCGGTCTTTCATCAGGCGTTAGCTGCCTCCGTTCATGAGATCGGCCATGAGGCGAGGCCAGTCGCGTTCGTCAACATAGGCGGGATCTCCAATATCACCTGTGTCGGCAAAGACGATGAACTGATTGCCTTTGACACGGGGCCTGGTAACGCGCTGATTGATCAGTGGATGGTGACGCAAGCTGGTGTTCCCATGGATCAGGGCGGGCGGGTTGCCTCTGAAGGCGTCGTTATCTCGTCGATTGCTCAGCGCTATCTCGCTTCTCCCTATTTCGAATCTCCTCTTCCAAAGTCACTTGACCGGGGTGACTTTGCGCCTTTGGCAGCCGGTGAGGCCGAACTCTCCGATGGTGCCCGGACACTGGCTCACGTCACGGCGATCTCAATAATGCGTGCCTGCGACCATCTGCCGAAGCCTCCGCGGCTTTGGATCATTTGTGGCGGCGGGCGCCAAAACACGGTGATTATGAATGAGCTGAAACATGCTGCGGACACTCTTGGCGGCAAGGTGCTTGTGGCAGAAGATGTGGGTCTGCAGGGCGATATGCTTGAAGCCCAGGCGTTCGCCTATCTTGCTCTTCTGAGCCAGGATGGCATGCCGCTCACATTTCCCGGAACCACAGGGTGCCGCGAACCTGTGACCGGTGGCGTTTTAGCAAAAGCCTGAAATGGCTGTTTATTCAAATATTGCGCAGACTGATCAACGCAGGAGCATCGTTTCCTCAATGCCGCCTTCGATCAGGCCAAGGCGCTTGTCGAGATAGATCTGGCATTCGTCGAGCAGCTCTTCTTGATGCTCGCTAAAGAAGTGATTGGCTTGCGGAAGCGTAATCTGGGTTGTGGTGATACCTTTTTGGGTCCGCAGCTTGTCAACAAGGGTCTGGACATGCTCGGGGCGTGATACCTTGTCTTCTTCGCCATGAATGATGAGACCAGAGGAAGGACAGGGCGCCAGGAAGGCAAAGTCATAGATGTTGGGTTGCGGCGCAATCGACATATAGCCCTCGATTTCGGGCCGCCGCATCAAAAGCTGCATTCCGATCCAGGAACCGAAAGAAAAGCCTGCGACCCAGCACCCTGTTGAATCGGGATGGAGTGATTGAATCCAATCCAGAGCGGCTGCAGCATCCGATAGTTCGCCAGCACCATGATCAAATTCGCCCTGGCTGCGACCAACACCGCGAAAATTGAAGCGCAGTGTCGTAAAGCCCCGTTCCTGAAACATATAAAACAGTTTGTAGACGATGGGGTGATTCATCGTGCCGCCAAAAGACGGGTGCGGATGGGGATGAAGAATAATTGCAATCGGTGCGTTTTTATCTTCCGAGGGTTGATAGCGGCCTTCAAGTCGGCCTTCGGGGCCGGCGAAAATAACTTCGGGCATTCATAACTCCTACTGAAACCTGGTTAAGCTACCGGTCAGATCAGGCACCGTTTTAAAAGGCAGACATTACCTCGCCAACGGGACTGAAAAATGCGTGACCCACCTTGACGGAACGGCGGGCAATTCATAACCTAGTTTAGAATTGTTCAAAAGTGGAAGGTCGATCCAATCTGGCGACCAGAATCTTGCTCATATGTGAGCGTACATAGGACATTCACACGCCAAATTTCAAGAAAATTGGAACGAACGCTCATGTTGAATCTTACCATATGGCGATTTTGTCTGAGCGAGCCGGTTTAATGAGCAAAACGCGCACCTATCTGGACCATAATGCCAGCGCTCCACTGCGTCCGGTCGCACGGGAGGCGATAACGGATGCATTGGCGCGTTTCGGCAATGCGTCCTCTGTTCATGGCGAAGGCCGGGATTTGCGACGGCTCGTGGAATCTGCACGTGGGAAGGTGGCGGCTTTGGTCGGCGGAGAAGCTGACAATGTGATTTTTACGGCCAGTGCAACCGAAGCGGCTTGTCTTGCGCTCTCGCCTGAAATTTCAAGCGATGGAATTTCACGCCCTGCTTCTCATTTGTATATCGCGGAAACCGAGCATCCGTGTGTTCTTGCCGGAGGGCGTTTCCCAGCCAGTGCCGTGACAATGATTCCCGTGCGAAACGACGGTATTGTCGATTTGACGGCCCTGGATGCTCTTTTGGATCAACATGACGAGAGTGCTGGTGCGCCTTATGTGGCTGTTCAGTTGACCAACAGTGAAACCGGAATCATCCAGCCGGTCGCCGAGATTGCTCAAAAGGTTCGGTTTCGCGGCGGCTATACCCTGTGCGATGCCGTGCAGGCCGCTGGGCGTTTGCCCATCAATATAACGGAACTGGGCGTCGATTTTGTTCTTCTGTCGGCTCACAAGATTGGCGGCCCACAAGGCGCGGGTGCTTTGATCAAGGCGCATTCAATTCTTGATCTGCCCCCGGTTCTTGTGGGCGGAGGGCAGGAAAAAAATCAACGCGCCGGAACTGAGAATGTGGCTGCTATTGCCGGTTTTGGTGCGGCTGCAGAGGAAGCCATGGGCCAGTTGGGAAAAATGAACGAGATTGCTGCACTTCGGGACTCGCTTGAAGCGCAATTGCACCCTATATGCGCAAAGAGCGGCTTGGCAGACCGGCTTGTGATATTTGGCGGCTCTGTCGATCGTGTGGGCAATACAACTTTATTTTCCGTCGACGGACTGAAGGCAGAGACGGCTTTGATTGCTTTTGATCTTGATGGAGTGGCGGTGTCCAGTGGGTCAGCCTGCTCATCAGGCAAGGTTGGCAACAGCCATGTGCTGGCGGCCATGGGTGTCAACGACAATGTTGCGAGAGGGGCCGTCCGGGTAAGTTTTGGATGGAGTTCCAGCCGCGCCGATGTTGATAACTTTACTGCAGCCTTCGGGCGCATAACACGCCGTCTTGCTGAAATGCAGGACGAAAAAATTTCTGGCGCAGCTTAGTGGCGCCGACAAACAGGTATGGAGATCACCCATGGTAGCGGTTCAAGAAACCATCGATACCGTAAAAACACTGGATATCGACCAGTATAAGTACGGGTTTTCGACGGACATCGAGTCTGAAAAAGCCCCCAAAGGACTGGATGAAAACACAATCCGTTTCATATCCGCCAAAAAGGATGAACCGGAATGGATGCTGCAATGGCGTCTGGATGCATTTGAGCGCTGGAAAACGATGACCGAGCCAGACTGGGCGCGGGTGTCCTACGACAAGATCGACTATCAGGATATTCACTACTACGCCGCACCCAAGAATTTTGAGGATGGACCAAAATCACTTGATGAGGTCGATCCTGAACTTCTGCGCACCTACGAGAAGCTTGGTATTCCGTTGCGGGAGCAAGAGGCTTTGTCGGGTGTTACCAAAACGCAGGAAGCGCTGGCAAAGAAAAATGCTGAGCGCGAAGAGGATCTTGGTGACAATATTTACAAGTCCGGCCGGGTTGCCGTGGATGCGGTGTTCGACTCGGTCTCGGTGGTGACAACGTTCAAGGATGAACTGGCCAAGGCCGGTGTGATTTTCTGTTCGATTTCCGACGCGATCAAAGAATATCCTGATTTGGTCAAGAAATATATGGCGTCTGTCGTACCCGTGACAGACAACTATTTCGCGACACTCAACTGCGCAGTCTTTACGGACGGTTCCTTCGTCTACATTCCCAAAGGCGTGCGCTGCCCGATGGAATTGTCGACCTATTTCCGCATCAATGAGGAAAATACGGGGCAGTTCGAACGCACGTTGATCATCGCTGAAGAAGGTGCCTACGTTTCCTATCTGGAAGGTTGCACCGCGCCTCAACGCGATGAAAACCAGCTTCACGCCGCTGTGGTGGAACTGATCGCGATGGATGATGCCGAGATTAAATATTCCACTGTCCAGAACTGGTATCCCGGTGATGCGGAGGGCAAAGGCGGTATCTATAATTTTGTCACCAAACGCGGTGATTGCCGGGGCAAGAACTCCAAGATTTCCTGGACCCAGGTTGAAACCGGGTCGGCGGTAACGTGGAAATACCCAAGCTGTATTTTGCGTGGCGACGGGTCGCGTGGCGAGTTCTATTCGATTGCTGTTTCAAACGGGATGCAGCAGGTCGATAGCGGTACCAAGATGCTGCATCTTGGTAAGAACACGACGAGCCGCATCATCTCAAAAGGAATTTCGGCAGGGCGTTCACAAAACACCTATCGCGGGCAGGTCAATGTTGGTCGCAAGGCGAAGACAGCGCGCAATTTCACCCAGTGCGACTCGCTGCTGATCGGCGATCAGTGTGGCGCGCATACCGTGCCCTATATCGAAGTGAAAAACCCCGACGCCCAGATGGAGCATGAGGCCACCACGTCAAAGATTTCCGACGACCAGCTGTTCTATTGCCTGCAGCGCGGTATCCCTGAAGAAGAAGCCATTGCGCTGATTGTAAACGGGTTCGTCAAAGAGGTGATCCAGGAACTGCCAATGGAATTTGCCGTAGAAGCACAAAAGCTGATCGGTATTTCACTGGAAGGCAGCGTCGGGTGACCAGGCTGGAAAGAAATAAGAATGCCCGAAGACAGAAGTTACCTCGATAGCGTTATAGAGAAAGTACATTCCCGTGCGGTCAACGATGATCTCAAGGATGATCTGAAATATGATTTTTGGACCAGCGTTGTTTTTGTTGGGGTGCTGGTTGCTCTGATCCTCGGATTTATGGGCTATGGGTGGGTTGCCATGTCTTTAGCAACCGTTGCCTTGATTATGTTTGTCGGTCTGAAGTTCAAAGGGCTGCGCAATCAGGATCGAAAAAGGTCGGCTGATGTAATCAAGATGCGTACGGAAAGAGAAAATGAAAACGCAGAATAACTTCCTGGCGAAAGCGTGGGTGCGGGTCATTGTTTTCCTCTGGGGAATCGTGTTCCCCATCGTTTTCGTTGCGCTTCCTGCGTTGAAATTTGCGATGGGTGAGGCGCCGTTTGATATGCGGCCGGTCTGGGCATTTGCGGTCTGGATCTTAAGCCCGCTGGCTGTGACGATTTTGTTGAAATACACGCAACCCCGAGGGGAGAGCGAGTGATGTTTTCCAAATTGGGCGTGATTGTAATTTGTGGTGGTTTCCTGACCTGTTCAGCATTCGCACAAACAGCCAAGGAGGCTGCGGCGAAGACGCTAACGGGTTTCAAGCCAGTCAACGAATATGTTGGCAATGTTCTTGCTGATCCCATGGAACTGGTAAAAAAGTTCCGGCATTTCAGTCTGAGCCTTGAAGAGGACAGTCAGGACATCACTGTCGGTTGGGAAAGAAGCCGTTGGCTTGATGGAAGCGTCAATCGAGTGGCCATCCTGAATATTGAAGCCACCGGCTTTGCCGACGACTCCGTCAAGGGAGAGCGTATTCGCCACGTCCTCGCGCCCCACGAAGAGGGCGGCTACCGGGTGATAGCCAGTGGCACCCAATTCACGTGCTGGCGCGGAGCCAACAAAGACAAATGGATTGATGAGCTATGTCCGTGAGGAAAAACCATCGCCCGAGGGCGAACTAATTTTGCGATATGGTTTGCCGCGTTGATCGTATTGCGCGTGGCGACCAAAACAGACGACCGAAAACTGAAAGAAGAAAAACGAAATGCTTGAAATCAAAAATCTGCACGTTCGCATTGAAGAAGATGGAACTGAAATCATCAACGGGCTGAACCTGTCGGTTAAAGCCGGTGAGGTTGCAGCGATTATGGGCCCCAACGGGTCCGGCAAATCGACGTTGTCTTATGTGCTTTCCGGCAAGGAAGACTATGAGGTGACAGAGGGGTCGATTACCTATGATGGAGAAGACCTGCTGGAGATGGATGTCTCCGAACGCGCCGCTGCCGGTGTGTTTCTCGCTTTCCAGTACCCGGTTGAAATTCCCGGTGTGCCGACTCTCACGTTCTTGAAAGAGGCGATGAATGCTCAGCGCAAACAACGCGGTGAAGAAGAACTGACAACGCCGGATTTCATCAAGCGGGTGAGGGCAGCGGCAGCCGACCTGAAAATCGATTTCAACATGTTAAAACGCCCCGTTAATGTCGGCTTTTCCGGCGGCGAGAAGAAGCGTGCGGAAATTCTTCAAATGTCGCTTCTGGAACCCAGGCTGTGTGTCCTCGATGAAACCGATTCCGGTCTCGATATTGACGCGCTGAAAGTGGTCTCTGACGGTGTGAACCTCCTTCGCGACCCCAGCCGGGCCGTCATTGTCATTACGCATTATCAGCGTTTGCTCGATCATATCGTGCCCGACACCGTGCATGTTCTTTCCAAAGGACAGATCGTGAAATCCGGCGACAAGTCGCTGGCCCTGGAGCTGGAAGAAAAAGGCTATGCCGATATCATTGGAGCTGCAGCATAATCATGACCGCTCAAACTCCCCGCATCCTGACAGATGCCGAAACATCATTGGTCGATGCCTACGCCGGTGCAAGTGGTTGGCTTCCCGGTGAAGGTGTTGTCAAAGGTGCCCGTCAACTGGCCGTGGAAGCGCTAAAAAATAATGGTTTGCCGACCCGCAAAGTCGAAGCTTTCCATTATACTGATCTGCGTGCTCTGCTTGCCAAAGGGTTTCGCGCATCGCCGCGCCCCGATGCCACGGCTGCCGCAGAACGTGCTTCAAACTACAGCCGGTTGATGAACGCAGTGCGTCTTCCTGTTATGGATGGACACTACTTCGCCGACTTGGCTGACGATCTGCCGAGCGGATTGACTGTGATGCCCAGTTTTCTGGAAGGCTTTGGAAGCGGAACCGGCGAGACGGCCGATGTGGTTGATACCATCAACACGGCGTTTGTGACGGATGGTCTCAACATTTCGGTTGCTGCAGATGCGAAAATTGATGCTTTGATCGGCATTGCCAACACATTTGCCGGTGAGGCCGGTGGTATTGCGGCGACCCGTAATTTTATCACGCTTGAAGCTGGATCAAATGCGGCATTCCTGGATCGCGCGGTGGGGCCGGATGATCTCTCTTATCTCACCAGTACGGTGACCACGCTGACTATCGGCGAAGGTGCGACCGCAGATTATGTGATCGCTCAGGAAGAGGGTGATGCGGCACAGCGCCTTGCGCGGTTCAACGTGTCGCTTGGCAAGGACGCGACGTTGAATCTTTTCATTCTCAATGCCGGCGGATCAATGGTGCGCCAGGAGATAAATTTCGACGTTGAAGGCGAAGGTGCCGAACTCAATATTTCCGGCGTCAACCTTATCGGCGGCAAGGCGCATATTGATGTGACGTCGCGTATTACTCATCACGTGCCACAAACCAACGCGACCGAGACGTTCCGCAATGTTGCGACCGGTGCGGGGCAGGGCGTTTTTCAGGGTCAGATAAATGTTGCGCAACCTGCACAGCTCACTGATGCGCGGATGGCCTGCAACACCCTGCTTTTGTCGGACGATTGTGATTTTTCTGCCAAACCCGAACTGGAGATTTTTGCCGATGATGTCCAGTGCGCCCATGGTGCCACGGTAACGGACCTGGAGGACAGTTATCTGTTCTATCTCATGGCGCGGGGCATTCCTGAAAGTACGGCTCGTCGTATGCTGATCCGCGCTTTTGTTGCGGAAGTTGTTGAGGAACTGGAAAATGAGGCACTGATCGAGGCACTGGAAGGGCGCATTGATGCCTGGATGGAGCGCCATGTCTGATCTGGTTACAGACAGGGACCTGATGGTGTCCCTGTTTTCCCATTGTTGTTCTGGAAGTCGCGCAATATGAGCAATACCATGGGCTCAATACCCGTTGGTGAAGAACTTGATGCTGTTTTTGGGCAAGGGGAACCTCTGCCCGACAGACGTGTAGGATATTATCTCTACCGGTCTTTTACCGCTCCGCGCAGTGTGGCCCATGAATTCTCGCAGGATACAAACTTGTATCGCAAGGCATGGTTTCTGGTGCTCATAACGGCAGGTATTTTTGTCATTTATGAGTACATTAGCGAGGTGATCGCAGTTGCATTGGGAATGACGCAACCTACAGAATACATGGCGTGGTTTCTTCCCGTTTTCTTTTTGCTGATCATTGCAGGTTTTTTGCTTTTTCGAGCGATCTGGTGTTGGGGATTTCGGTATGGAGACGGGTTTTCCGACCGGGGCATATGCGCCGCAGTGTCTCTTACTCAAGCGTTGTATCTGGTCGTCTACCCTTTTGAAGCGATACTCGCATTTGCAACAATCAGTTCTACTCCAGACTTTAGCATTCACGATCTATTCGAAAAATATGAGGCTGTCTGGCTAGGGTTTTCCTTGCTCACCTTTATCGGGATCAATGCCTTTAGTGCATTCTATTTCGCTGATGTGCTGCAGATCCGGCTAAAAAAAGCATTGGGGCGAACGCTCTTGGCGGCCTCGCTTTGGCTGTTCATCTGGTTTGTGCCGCTTTTCGTGTTGATCTCCCTGCCTCTCTATTTTCTGGAATAATCCGATGAATTTGTTTGTACCAATAAGGATCCAATCATAGTGGCTGCCCCTTACAACATCGATGCGGTTCGCGCTGATTTTCCCATTCTTGCCCGTGAAGTGCACGGCAAGCCGCTGGTTTATCTGGACAATGGTGCTTCCGCCCAGAAGCCGCGAGCAGTTATTGATGCGGTCTCCCACGCCTATTCTCATGAATATGCCAATGTGCACCGCGGATTGCATTTTCTTTCCAACGCCGCAACGGATGCCTATGAGGCAGCGCGGGGCAAGGTGCGGAAATTCCTGAATGCGCCCAACGATGAAACCATAGTTTTCACCAAGGGAACCACCGAAGCGATCAATCTGGTGGCCTATGGCTGGGCGATGCCGCGACTAGAGGAGGGGGATGAGATTGTCCTGTCCATCGCTGAACACCATTCCAACATTGTGCCGTGGAATTTCTTGCGGGAACGGCAGGGTGTGCGGCTTGTCTGGGTGGACTGCGAGGATGATGGCGCTATAACAGCAGAGGCGATTGATGCGGCTTGTACTGACCGGACCCGGTTGATTGCGATCACTCATATGTCCAATGTTTTGGGCACCATTGTTGACGTGAAGCAGGTTTGT
The DNA here is from genome assembly GCA_937930635.1 of uncultured Rhizobiaceae group bacterium. GTDB lineage: Bacteria > Pseudomonadota > Alphaproteobacteria > Rhizobiales > Rhizobiaceae > Pseudahrensia. Next base: position 77,105 of record CALHCF010000007.1, on the reverse strand, counting down.
GCCAACGCACGGTCTCGGGGCATCAAAGTGCTGGTCGACGGCTCGCAGGGCGCGGTGCATATGCCGGTGGATGTGCAGGATATCGGCTGCGACTTTTACTGCATGACCGGTCACAAGCTTTACGGACCTTCGGGAATTGGCGTTTTATATGGCACCGCAGAGGCGCTGGAGGAAACGCAGCCCTATCAGGGAGGAGGGGAAATGATCCTTGATGTGACGCTGGATGGTGTCACATACAACGACCCGCCTCATCGCTTTGAGGCAGGTACACCGCCTATTGTTCAGGCAATCGGACTGGGCGCGGCTCTGGATTATATGGAAAGCCTTGGTCGCGAAAACATCGCTGCTCATGAAGCCGGGTTGCGAGACTATGCACGTGAAAAACTACAGAAAATCAATTCACTTCGGATGATTGGTGATACTTCAGATAAGGGCGCGATTTTCTCTTTTGAACTGGAAGGTATCCATGCCCATGACATTTCGATGGTGATCGACCGGTCTGGCGTGGCGGTGCGGGCAGGAACCCATTGCGCGCAACCGCTCTTGACGCGTTTCGGTACAACCTCCACATGCAGGGCAAGTTTTGGACTGTACAACACCCGCGCAGAGGTGGATGTTCTGGTTGAATCGCTTGAAAAGGCGATAAAATTCTTTTCGTAGGGAATGAGGATATGAGTGAACAGCAAGTGCCTACTGCCGCCCAGATGGAAACCGGCCCCAATGCTCCCGCCATTGGAGAAAATACGGCCAGCGTGTTTTCGCAGGAAGAACTGGACCGGCTAACGACAGATATCGTTGCGGCTATCAAAACTGTCTATGACCCCGAAATTCCTTCCGACATTTACGAAATTGGCCTCATTTACCGCATCGATATCGATGATAACCGGATGGTGGATATCGACATGACAGTGACGGCACCCGGTTGCCCGGTAGCAGGGGAAATGCCGGGTTGGGTGGAAAATGCGGTCGGGATGGTAGAAGGTGTGTCGGGAGTGACAGCCAATATGGTCTATGACCCGCCCTGGACGCCGGACCGTTTGTCTGAAGAAGCGCAGGTTGCGCTTGGCTGGTATGTCTAGGCTGGTAACGAAACCCAAGAGGTGATTATGGCTTTTGAAGTAGTTACATTGACGCAAGCAGCTGTCGGCCGCGTGGCTGAGATCGTGGAGAATGCTGATAAAGGTGCTGAGGGCATTCGAATTGGCGTGAAAAATGGCGGCTGTGCCGGAATGGAATATACGATCGATCTGGTGACGGAGCCGAACCCTAAAGACGATAAGGTGGAGACTGATGGTGGAGCGGTATTTATCGATCCGGCCGCCACGCTGTTCTTGCTGGGAACGCAGATGGATTACGAGGTAACAAAATTGCGCTCGGGTTTTGTGTTCAACAATCCAAACCAGACTTCTGCTTGTGGTTGTGGTGAAAGCGTGACGCTCGTGCCAGCGGCTCCACCCGCAGGGTTTCAAGACGCCTGATTTTTCAAAACAGGTCAGTAGCAGTGGGTTTTATCAGCTGAATAATTATTGCTGGATTTGCTGAGAAGCTTGCAGGACGCTGATCTGGAACACGCCAACGCGGCGTCCCATTTTATCAGCGCAGTGGGAACTGACGCCACTCAAATCCGGCAGGACATTCAGGGGCGACCCGCCACAAATGTACCAAAACCAGTTCTGGTTTCTGTGCTCAGGTTAAACTGCCCAATCACGCCTTCTGCAATATTGCCATTGCCGTTGACGAAGGCTCCTCCGGCACTTCCAAACTCTCCCGCTGTTCCCGATAGAGTGCCAGAAAACAAGGCATCGGCGCTGCCGGTGACCTGGTTGACCGTGCCCGTTGCGTTCAACCCGCCAAAGTTGGAAATGGTGAGCTGTCCCTGTCTTGATCCAAAATCGAAGTTCATGTTGGCATCGCCACGGGCGATATAGGTGCCGGAGGCAACGCTGTTTTCAATGACGGTACCAAGTGCCGTTCCGCTGAAAGTTGCCGTAGATTGAGTTGGCAGATCGACGCTTTGCGTAATGTCTCCAGCGACCCATGTTCCAAGATGAACCTGGTCCGTTCTGTTGGCAAAAGCGGAATCTGCAATTGATCCGTCATTGTCGACAGTGACGCGGGTGCCCCACCAGCCCCAGTCGACATACTCACAAGTCGTACAATGCTGGAAACCGGGAATGGGCGCTGCCCGACCTGAAACAATGAAACTTCCAGGAGCCGTTGCGTTGTTGGGAAGGTCCTGACCGTCGTCTGTCAGCAAGCGTGTTTCGGTGTTGTCGTCGCTTGCTACCGCGCCGAATGTATTGTCGTCCACAAAGGCGCTATCTCCAACGCTGCTGTCGTTGCCGCCAAAGGCGAGAAGATAGGCGAGTACAACCTGACTTCGATCGAATGCATCGATGGCAACCACATCGAACTCTGCCGTGTGGTTTTCTGCATTGAGAGTATAAAACAGATTGGGAACCACCTCAGCACCTGAAGTGGCGCGCGCGCTGAATACCGAGCTCACCATAAATGGGGTGCCCTCTGTCGCAGGTTCCAGAAGACCGACCGCGAAGCCGCGGCCCGTCCGCGTTGTTCTTGAGAATGTTGCCTGTTCAACTTCCGATGCCAAAGAAGCAATATGGAAACTGCCGAAAACACCATCGTCTGTATAATTTCCTGAAGGGTCGAACGTCAGGTCGAACTCAGAGGGATTCAGTGGTGAGTCTACAAAAGTGCTGTTGCCATCGGCGTCTGTTCTGTTGCCGATGACAAAATATTCGGCGTTTTCGCCAAAGAAAGTTGACCGGTCCGGCCCCTCGACAGAACCAACCAGTCCGCCGAAGCTGAAACTCGCGAGATCTGAACTCGTTCTCATTCCGCCCCGCCGGGCGCCCGCGAAACGGGGAACCGAGCCATCGTTCGAAAGATCAGAACTTGTGTAGAGCAGAGCGGCGCTTCTTTGGTTGAGGCCTGTGCCGGAAATATCAATCCAGTGATAGAAGGATGGGACCGATCCGCTTGCTGACTGGTTGGGTTCGACCACCATAAAATTCGTCGCGTTGAAATTATCGAGGGACCCATAGAATTCTGGCGCGAAAAACGCTGCGGGTGTTGGGCGCAGAGGGTCGGAAGTCAGTTCGTATTCGCGAATAGATGTTCCGCTATCCAGGTCAACCAGATCGGCAATATCCGTAGCCGTTCCGCCAAAGATATATATCGGTTCGGTCGGTGAGCCGTTTTGAAAAAGCGTATAGGCCGTGAAGTCATCCGCCCCCAGGAACACCAGCCCGGTAGCCGGCGCACCATTCACGGTGGCGTTGGTCACAGGCAGATTCACCAACCCTTGCCCGGTCGGGCGATTTGCCTCGGGAAATGGCAGGTCGAAATTCGGCCCTGTCAGTCTTTCTCCCCGAATCTCTAATTCAGTCTGGAAGTCATTGACCGGCTGATTGGATCCAACCAGTCCCCGCGTACCGGTATTGCCAAAGACCGTTCCAGTGGCCGTGTCAACATAGCCTGTTGGCGCCGTCCTGAACCGCAGGGTCAGGTTGTCCGACGGCGGAGGCGGCGGAGGAGGAGGCGGCGGCGGAGGCGGCGGTGGAGGTGGAGGCGGAGGCGGCGGCGGAGGCGGCGGTGGAGGCGGCGGAGGCGGCGGTGGAGGCGGAGGCGGTGGAGGCGGCGGCGGAGGTGGAGCTGCAGCTCTGATATTGTTACGCACTTCCTGTTGCGCCACGATGTTGATGTCGACAATCTCCTTCTCGACTTCCTCGATTGTGGATGATTTTACCGGCAATGGACGTGGTGTGGGGGTTGTGATCCGGCGGGGGGCTGCAGAGTTAACACGGGGCACCAGGCTGGTTGCGACAACTGTGTTTGTGGGTGTGCGGGTGGCACCGCCAGTCGTTCCGGGTCGCCCGCTTAACCCGACCTGAAATGTTTTGGCGTCTCCCCCATTGCGGCGGCGGATGCGCGTGGTGCGGCCCCGGTTTTTTACTTCCATTGTATAGCCGGATTCGTACAGGCGCGAGCGCTTGCCGGTCGTGCTGTCGAAGGTGACTTCCTGACCGAAAATCATCGAAATAATCGAGTTCGGGCCGTCAATACCAACTTCAACCATGGCTCCCCGGATGCCAATTGTACCGGCTGGTATCTTTACGGTTGCGGTGCCCTTTCTGCGGCTGGCCAGTCCCCCCACGAAACGTAGCGCACCTTTGCCAACGGTAACGGCGACTTCGGCTGTGTTGCGGTCGGGATCATAGACAAACCGATCAATGGTGAGCCGTGAATTTGGTCCAACCGTAAAGGTTGTGCCATCCACCAGCAGAATCTGAACGAGGCCGGCGCCATCGGTTGAAATTCTCTCATTGAAAACGACCGATTTACCAATTGATATAACCCGGGTTGGCCGGCCGGGCTCTGTGCTCTTTGCATCCTGATTGACTGCAGATGCGACACCCACTTCTGCGCTGGCCTGTTGAGGCAACAGCGACGTGCCGATCATCAATCCTGCCAATGCGGTCCTGAGTATCAGACTGGCTTTGTTTGTCGGGGTAAACGAGGATGTAACGGGCATCTGTATTACCACTTCTTCACAATTGAGAATGTGGTCAGAACATTGTCGTACTGACGGGTGTCGTAGTTTGAATTCACGTTTCGATATTCGGCTTCGGCAAGAACCGACCAGCCATTCCTGAATGGAATTGACAGGCTGGCGCGCCCGTAAACTTCGCTGTCGTGCTGTTCGTCGGTCAGGTTTATAACGGGGTCGGGTGAGTCAAAACGCCGGATGACAAAACCAGCGGTGAGATTGGCAATCCATGCCTGGGAATCTTTGGATATAGGGGAGGGGATGGAGAATGTCGGGCCGCCCCATGCGTGGACTTCGTTGTAGGACAGGAAATCCTGATCCACATCGGAGCGTTGTCCCTGCACACCCAAACTGACCAGCAGATTGGGGTTCACAATATGACGGGCCAGCGCCGCGGCGCGAAATTCATCGCCGTCGCGGTCGTCCGCTCTTGGAAAAGATGTTGAATTTTCATACTGGCGCCGACGATATTCCCCCTTCACGACGAGAGTGGTCTGCGGGTTGAGCCTTGCTGCCAGGCGGGCGCCCAGCCCGCCGCCATAGCTGTAAAACTCGTCCCCCAGAACAACACCAAACCCAATGGCATAGATGCCAAGTTTCGCATCGTCGATATCAAAACGTCCAAGATCGAATGCCGGGCCTACCGTGATTTCGCCCTGTATCAGATCGAGTTGGTTGCGCTCAAACTGGTTTGAGCCATAGCCGACGAAGTCAACTTCAAACGTGTCTCCCTGCGACTCTAGGTCTTTTGCGTAGTGGAAACTCCCTGCCAGATAGACATTGAAATCATCGTCTTCGGTGGAGCCTGCGCCAAGCCTGAACGGCAATCCGTTCAGGAAAACGTCAGCAGAGCCAGGAGCGCGGTTGGCGTTTGATTGGTAGCGAATACCGGTCCGCAACTCGGCAGAAAACACATCCCGCTCATTGGCCGATGCAATCCTGTCCAGAATGGCCTGAACCCTGTCTTGCACATTCTGGGGCACACCCGGTCCCGCCAAGGCGGCTTCAAGATATGTTTTTGCTGTGTCAAAGGCGCCAACGCGGAAATACAGAACGCCCAGTTCAAGTTGCAGACGGGGCAGGCCCGGCGCAAATATCAGCATGCGTTCAAGTGTGCTTATGGCGGCTTCGATATCTCCCACCCGGACAGAAAGGGTTGCATAGGCAAAGGCTGTATCAAGGTCCTGCGGATTTCTCAGCATTTGCTGAAACATGAGGGAACGTTGCTGTTCAATCTGTTCTTTGGTTGCGCCGCCAAGATTGGTCGGCGCTGATTGTTTGCCCGTCGATCCGTTACCAACCTGAGCAGAGGACTCAGAAAACGGCGCAAAAGACAGCAGCAGAAATATACAAAATGTGCGGACAAAACTGCGCACAACAACCCTCATACTCTGCGCCCCCAAGACAGAGTGAATAAACAGGCTGTTGGCGTCAATGCGATTGAGCCTGTTTCCATCTACAGATTTCGTTTTTCCAAGTTTGTTGCAAGATGGCAACTCGCGGTTTTCTTGGAGGAGAGACCCGATCTTGATCTGCAGAAATTTTCTGCTGGAAGGATGCTGTGAAATTACTTAACTAGAGGAGACTAGCTTCGCGAAAGACAACAAAACAGAGGTCACTTTGGTCAATCTTCTCGATACGGTTTCAGAGGATCGCGCACGACCGCGGCATCCTGAGAAAGAGCACAGGCCCGATCAACCCGTGTTGAAGAAACCTGACTGGATCAAAGTCAAGATTTCAGCCAATCCCGTTTTTTCAGAGACCGCTAAAATAGTGCGTGAAAACAATCTGGTAACGGTGTGCGAAGAGGCTGGATGCCCTAATATTTCGGAATGCTGGTCAAAAAAGCACGCGACCATGATGATCATGGGAGAGATTTGCACCCGCGCATGCGCTTTCTGCAACGTTCGCACCGGTAAGCCCTTAAAGCTTGATGTCGATGAACCAGCCAATGTAGCCAATGCTGTTGCAAAGCTCGGTCTGAACCACGTTGTGATTACCTCGGTGGATCGTGATGATCTCGACGATGGCGGTGCTCAGCACATCGCTGATACGATCCGCGCTATCCGTGCGGCCTCTCCAGGCACCACAATTGAAGTACTGACGCCGGATTTTCTGCGCAAGGACGGGGCGCTAGAAATCGTCGTCAAGGCACGCCCTGATGTGTTTAACCACAATGTGGAGTGCGTACCGGGGCACTATCTCACCGTGCGGCCCGGTGCCCGTTACTATCATTCAATCCGGCTTCTGGAGCGGGTGAAAGAACTTGATCCGGCGATCTTTACGAAATCCGGTCTTATGGTTGGGTTTGGGGAAACCCGCAACGAAGTTTTGCAACTGATGGATGATCTGCGCATAGCCAAAGTGGATTTCCTGACAATTGGCCAATATCTTCAACCCACCAAAAAACATCACCGCATCGACCGTTTTGTGACCCCTGATGAATTCAAGGCATACGAGACAGCGGCCTATTCCAAAGGGTTTTTGCTGGTCTCATCCAGCCCGCTGACGCGATCTTCATACCATGCGGATGAAGACTTTGCCCGATTGCGGTCTGCTCGCCAAGCCCAGATTGAGGCGGTCGAGAGCTGAGATATGCCGCAGTTCTCGAAAGTCCATCCGGTATCCCATGATGCCGGTAATATGTACGATCTGGTAGCCGACATTGAGCAATATCCGCAATTTGTCCCGCTTTGTCAGGCTCTGGTCACCCGTTCAAAGCGTCACAAGGCCGGGCGTGAAGTGCGTGTTGCAGACATGACCGTTGGCTATAAAAGCATTCGCGAAACTTTCACCTGCCAGGTCGTTCTGGATCAGGAAGCCAGATGCATCACGGCCAGCTATATCGATGGCCCTTTCAAATATCTTGAGAACAAGTGGTATTTCGAGCCAGACGGCGACGAGGGCTGCAAGGTTCATTTCTCGATTGACTATGAATTCAAGAGCCGAGCGCTCGCATTGTTGATGGGGTCGATGTTCGACCGTGCTTTTGCGAAATTTACACAGGCCTTTGAAGAAAGAGCTGATGTAATTTACGGTGCTTAGAGAGAATTAATACTCATTTTTTTCAAGAGCATAGTAAGAGAAGTTAGGACAGTTTCTTCGCGAATTTTAGCCCTGGTTTCCGCATTTTGAGTGTCGTGAAAAAGGCATTCCCGAACCTGTGCAGCGCCGCCTTTTTTCTGAACGGCAATAAATACCAGACCGACGGGCTTCTTAGCGCTTCCACCGCCGGGGCCTGCAACCCCTGTCACCGCAACTGCATAATCCGCGTTTGAATTTTCCAATGCTCCACCGACCATTGCCGCCGCCACTTCCTGCGACACAGCACCTTTGGTCTGAATCAGAGACAGGGGCACCCCCAGCATCTCGTGCTTTGCCTCGTTGGAATATGTAACAAACCCGCGGTCAAAAACGGCAGACGAACCGGGCACTTCGGTCAAAGCACCGGCGATCAGGCCACCGGTGCATGATTCAGCGGTCGCCACCAGATAGCCTGCAAGGCGACCGCCTTCGATAACGGTTTTTGCCAGTTGTTCGACGGTCATGAACTGCCCATGACTACTGTTGCTGTCGCAAGGGCCACAATACCTTCCTCGCGTCCCACAAATCCGATTCTTTCATTGGTCGTGGCCTTTACTGACACTCTGTCGATTTCAAACCCGACAATTTCAGCAACAAATGTGCGCATCGCATCGCGATGAGGCCCGATTTTTGGAGCTTCGCAGATCAGTGTAACGTCACAATGGGTGATTGTTCCGCCCTTGGCTTCCACAAGGCCGACAGCGTGGCGCAGAAACTGATGGGATTGTGCATCTTTCCATTGTGGGTCTGACGGTGGGAAATGGGAGCCGATATCCCCAGCGCCAATTGTGCCCAATACAGCGTCGGTGAGTGCGTGGAGCCCGACATCGGCATCTGAATGGCCGCTGAGGCTCTTTGTGTTGGCAAGAAGGACCCCGCACAAAGTGACAGCATCACCAGGCACCAGTTGATGGGTATCATAGCCATGGCCGGTTCGAACATCCGGTAGGGCACCATTCATATATCGTCGCGCCTCCTCAAGGTCGGTCTTTGTGGTGATTTTCCTGTTTTTTGTCGAGCCCTCAACAAGCTGTACCTGAATTCCAGCCCATTCTGCGATGGCGGCATCGTCGGTAAAGTCGGATCGACCGGCAAGCTCGGATCTGGCCTTTCGGTGCAGTTTGTAAATCGTATCAAAGTCGAAGCCCTGCGGGGTCTGGGCCGCAAACAAACCGGCCCGGGATACGGTTTCTTCGACATTTCCATCCAAATCTGCCCGCTTAATTGTATCGCTGACCGCGATAGCAGGAAGAACCGCGGAAGAATCGTCCAGCGCGGCGAGAACGCGGGAGATCGTGTTTTCATCGACAAATGGACGGGCGGCATCGTGGATCAAAACTTTGTTGATCTTTGATTTTGAAAGGTGTTCCAGCCCTGCAAAAACCGAAAGTTGCCTTGTTTCTCCGCCGGTTACGGGGGCTAAAAGGCTGGCGTGATCGTTGAGTGCTGTTTTATAAAGCTCGCCGTCGTCTTCATGTATGACCACCACCACCTGATGGATATTCTCATGATTGAGAAAGGGCGCAACTGCATGGGCAAGGACGGACTTTCCGGCCAGGTCTAGATATTGCTTGGGGCCGCCTGCGTTGCCAACTCGCTGGCCACGGCCTCCGGCGACAATGATGGCGGCGTTGATGGGCGCATTTACTGATCTCATGATATCGCTTTGACACGACAGGCACGGCGTCGCAACCGGGTTCTCTTGAAGCGAGGCGTGTGATCTGCTTAATAAATGGTCATGTCAAAGGCCTGCTCAAATCTTGAACACGAAAAAGCTGCAAGCGTCATGATTGGCTCTGTTTCGCTGCGAAACCGGGCCTTTCTGGCGCCCATGTCTGGTGTGACAGATGTGCCCTTTCGCCGCCTTGCGTGGGAGTTTGGAGCCGGAATGGTGGTGTCCGAAATGGTTGCCAGCGAGGCTTTCACCACAGGCCAGGAGGAAATGCGCCTAAAGGCTGAAGCAGCCGGTTTACCGGTGCATGTGGTGCAGCTTGCCGGACGACAGGCGGAATGGATGGCTGAAGCCGTCCGCATTGCTGAAGAGGCTGGCGCAGATATTATTGACATAAACATGGGTTGCCCCTCGAAACGGGTGACAAATGGTTATTCCGGGTCTGCCCTGATGCGCGATCTGGACCATGCCGTGACCCTGATTGATGCCGTTGTCGCAACGGCGCGGGTCCCGGTAACGTTGAAAATGCGTCTGGGTTGGGACGAGAACTCTATCAACGCGCCTGAGCTGGCACGACGTGCTGAAAACGCCGGAGTTCAGATGGTCACGGTCCATGGCCGCACCCGTAACCAGTTTTACAAGGGACAGGCCAACTGGGATCAGGTTGCAGCCGTGCGGGAAGTCGTGTCGGTTCCTTTGGTGATCAATGGCGATATTTCAGATCCGGCAAGCGCCCGCGCGGCGATTGCGGCAAGCGGTGCGGATGGTGTGATGGTTGGCCGGGCAAGCTATGGCGCGCCCTGGATGGTGGGTCAGGTTGGAGCGGCTCTGGCTGGTCAACCTGTGCAACCTCGTCCCCATGGCAAAGATTTTGCCGATCTGGTGGCTCGTCATTATGAGGCAATCCTTGGCCTTTACGGTGTGGAATTGGGTGTTCGAAATGCCCGTAAACATCTGGGCTGGTATTGCAGTCATTTGCCAGGCGAGCTCGATATTGCGCGGCAGCGGCGGGTGATGATGACCAGCTGCGAACCGTTAGAGGTTTTGAGCGTTGTTGAGGACCTGTTTGCGCTTGCTCTGCCTGAGGTCATGCCGGTCAATCAGGCGGCCTGATGGAACGCCATCCTGACCAGCTTGAGCAATTGCCTGTTTCAGTACTTGATGCATTGCCGCATCCGGTATTTGTGATCGCCCCTGATGGCAGATTTGAATTTACCAATGCGGCTGCGGAGCAGTTTTTTCAGGCAAGTTTTGCGGTTTTGCAGAAACGTCCGCTTGATTATTACCTCTCGCAAAGCAGCCCGATGCGTACGCTAATCGAGCAGGTGCGGGACTCCCGTTCGCCCGTCAGCGAATATCATGTTGATGTGTCATCGCCCCGGTTGGGCGAAGATAAATGGGTGGATGTTTATGTTGCGCCGCTGGTTGAAAACCCGGTCAATGTGGTCGTCTGGCTTCAGGTGCGTTCCATGGCCGATACGCTGGACAGGCAACTGACACATCGCGGTGCCGCACGCACGGTGACGGGCCTTGCATCCATGTTGGCTCATGAGATCAAGAACCCCTTGTCGGGCATCCGAGGCGCGGCCCAATTGCTTGAAGCTGCGGGCAGTGAAGACGACCGGACACTAACGCGTCTGATTACCGATGAGACAGACCGGATTGTTCGCCTTGTGGACCGGATGGAAGTCTTCTCCGATGAACGCCCGGTCGAACGTGATCCGGTTAATGTTCATTTGATGTTCGATCATGTGAAGGAGTTGACGCGCAGTGGATTTGGACGCGAAGTCCAGATTGTGGAGAATTATGATCCGTCACTGCCTCCTGTGCTGGGCAACCGTGATCAACTCGTTCAGGTTTTCCTCAATCTCACTAAAAACGCCTGCGAGGCTATGTCTGGCGTTGAGAAGCCTGTGTTGACGCTGAGCACGGCGTACCAGCCTGGGATGCGTATGGCGTCGCCGGGATCGCGCGAAAGGGTTTCGCTGCCCATTGCTCTTACCGTGTCAGACAACGGACCGGGTGTCCCCCGCGATATGCAGTCTTATATTTTTGATCCCTTTGTCACCTCCAAACAAAACGGCTCGGGCCTTGGGTTGGCCCTGGTTGCCAAAACGATAGGTGATCATGGGGGGGTGATTTCTTGTGACAGCCAGCCTGGAGCAACACATTTTCGCGTGCTGATGCCGACATGGTCCGCACAGATGGATGGAACTGATGACTGAAATTCTGATTGCAGATGATGATGCGGCCATTCGTACGGTGCTCTCTCAGGCCCTGTCGCGGGAGGGGTACGATGTTCGGGTTACCTCAAACGCGGCCACTCTGGCACGCTGGGTTTCGGGCGGCGAAGGAGACCTGGTTGTCAGTGACGTGGTGATGCCGGATGAAAATGTCTTTGACCTGCTGCCCCGTATGAAGCGACTGCGGCCGGAGCTTCCGGTAATCATAATGAGTGCGCAAAACACCTTTATGACTGCAATCAATGCAACGGAGCTTGGGGCTTACGATTATCTGCCCAAACCTTTTGATCTCAAGGAACTCATCAGCACGGTTGGCCGGGCGCTTGAGCAGCCCAAAGAGGTCGAAAAAAACCTGATTGATGATGCTGCGCCCACCATGCCGCTGGTGGGGCGATCTGCGGCAATGCAGGAGATATATCGGGTTATTGCACGCATGACCCAGACCGATCTGACGGTGATGATCAACGGCGAGTCGGGAACCGGAAAAGAGCTGGTGGCGCGGGCCTTACATGAGTTTGGCAAGCGCAAGTCCGGCCCTTTTGTCGCCATCAACATGGCTGCCATCCCGCGGGAGCTGATTGAATCAGAGTTGTTTGGACACGAAAAGGGGGCGTTTACCGGCGCCAGCAGCCGCTCCGCAGGCCGTTTTGAACAGGCCAATGGCGGAACTTTGTTTCTGGATGAAATCGGCGATATGCCGATGGAGGCACAGACCCGCCTGTTGCGGGTTTTACAGGAAGGTGAATACACAACGGTCGGTGGCCGTACGCCCATCACCACAGATGTGAGGATCGTGGCAGCGACCCATCAGGATCTGGCCATGCTGATCGGCAAAGGGCTTTTTCGTGAAGACTTGTATTATCGGCTGAATGTTGTCCCTCTGCGGCTGCCGCCCCTGCGGGAGCGCGGACAAGATGTCCCCGATCTGGCGCGTCATTTCCTTCATCAGTCAGAGTTGCGTGGCCTGCCACGAAAGACCTTCGACAAGGGTGCTCTCGACCTTCTGCGTGCATATCGCTGGCCCGGCAATGTGCGTGAACTGGAGAACCTCGTTCAGCGTTTGGTCGCTTTGTATCCGCAGGAACAGATCAGCGCTGAATTGGTGGAGAATGAGTTGAGCTCAGTTCGACCGGTTTCTCAGGGTGTTGATATTGGGCTGGTCAGTGATCAACAGCTTCAGGCCTCTGTATCCGCCTTCACGGCGCAGTTGCTTGAGGAACATTCCGGCGAACATCCGATCGAGAACCTCTATCACACAGTTCTGCGCGAGATTGAGCAGCCGCTGATCCTGATGGCTTTGCGGACGACCCGGGGCAATCAGATCAAGGCGGCACAATTGCTTGGCCTTAACCGCAATACCCTGCGTAAGAAAATCCGCGACCTTGATATCGAGGTGATGCGGGGCTTTGGTTAGGGGAGCTGGTTCCATGTCGAGGCCGTTCGAACAAGACTTTTTGACTTGCATATAATCTGTTGCATTTGAGCCACAAGTTGTTGCAGTATGGTCACGGTTGAATGGATAGTCACGGCATTTGCCTGCTGGCTTCCATTCTGATTTTCTCCGGTCTGGAAGCTGATTGCGACGATGACATCTGCTGAGCTATCCGCTTCGAATATTCCACCGACAGAGGCGTCGCAGCTTAACCAGGAGCAGTCTCATTCTCTGGCTGCAACACGCACTTCAACTTTGCGGTATGCACGCAGGCTGGGGATCGTTTTTGTTATCGCAGCCATATTGTTTGGTGCTGCGTCGTTTCTGATCCTTCTTGGCCTGACGCCAATTGAACCTTCCCTGCAGGTGATTTCAACAGTGTTGGCGATCAACGCTATCTTTGTCGCGTTGATGGTTTTTCTCGTGGGGCGGGAAATCTACGCTCTGGTGCAGGCGAGAAAACGCGGCCGCGCTGCCGCGCGAATGCACATTCGGATCGTCGGTTTGTTTGGCATCGTGGCTGCCTTTCCAGCAATCGTGGTGGCAATTGTTGCTGGAATTACCCTGGACCTGGGTCTTGATCGCATTTTCGATACCCGCACCCGGACGATTGTTGAGAACTCCGTCTCGGTTGCCGAGTCATATGTCAATGAGACTGCCACAGCCCTGAATGGCAACACGGTGAACATGGCCTTTGTGCTGGGCCGAGCGCGCAGTCAGTTCGTGCTCGATCAGATCCAGTTCAACAATTTCATGACCGGGCAGGCCAGAGCGCGGGGCCTGTTGAAGGCGGATCTGATCAATGGGAGAGGTGACAGAGTTCTGACTGCGGTAGTTCCCGGTTCTGATCGCCTTCCGGTAGCGCCAGCCGATCTGCTCAAGCTTGCTAGTGACGGGAGGCCTGCCTGTGGCGGCCCAAGAACGCGAAATCTTGCCGGATGTGTCGTCAAGGTAAAGGAGCTCGGCGATGATATTTATCTTTATACTTTGCGCGCAGTTGATGCGAGTGTTTTGAATTCCATCCAGCTTATGGAAGAGATTACGCAGGAATATCAGACCCTTGAAGGTGGGCGTCTGAGCCTTCAGATTGCCTTCGCATTGCTTTATGTCGGCATCTGTCTGACGATTTTGCTGTCAGCGATCTGGATGGGAATTGCGGTTGCTGACCGCCTTGTTGAACCGATCAGACGCCTCATCTCGGCGGCAGATGCCGTGGCGGCTGGCAATCTTGCAGTTCAAGTGCCACTCAAACGCTCAGAAGGTGAGCTGCGGTCACTCAATGATACATTTAACTCGATGACCAGTGAGCTGCGCAGCCAGCGTGATGAAATTCTCAACAATCAGGAGCAGACCGACCGGCGTCGCCGTTTCACTGAGGCGGTTTTATCTGGCGTAACAGCCGGTGTTATCGGGGTCAGCGGCGAGGGGCGTGTAGCGATTGCAAACTCAACAGCCAGAGACTTGCTGGAAGGGGCCGATGATACCCTGATCGGCCAGCCGCTTCGGTTGGTTGGTCCTGAGTTTGCCGAAGTGGTGAAAAAGGCAGAGGCGAGTGACCGCTCTGAATATCGGGAGCAGATTTCACTGCTGCGTGACGGGCGCGAAAAGACGTTGAACGTGCGGGTTACAGTGGATGACAGTGACGTGGAAACCCACTCTAACGTCATTACCATCGATGACATTACCGATTTGGTTTCGGCCCAGCGAACATCAGCGTGGGCGGATGTCGCCCGACGGATTGCCCATGAAATCAAGAACCCTTTGACGCCAATTCAGCTTTCGGCAGAGAGGATCAAGCGGCGGTACGGCAAGGTGATTACCGAGGACCGGGAAGTTTTCGATCAGTGTACTGATACCATTGTGCGACAGGTGTCCGACATAGGGCGGATGGTCGACGAATTCTCGTCCTTTGCCAGAATGCCGAAACCGACGATGAGCAGAGGCGATATTGCTGAAGCGGTCAGGGAAGCGGTTTTCCTTTTGAAGGTTGGGCACCCGGAAATCGAATTTGTCGATTCATTGGGAGACAAGCCCTTGATCGCGCAGTTTGATAACCGTCTGCTCTCTCAGGCATTTGGAAACCTCATCAAAAATGCCACCGAGGCGATTGAAGGGTTTGAGTATCCGGACGGTGAGCAGCCGAGAATTGAAATTCGCGCTGCTTTGGCAGGTGATATGCATTGTATTGAAATCATCGACAACGGCCGGGGCCTGCCTGTCGAAAACCGCCAGCGCCTGTTGGAGCCTTACATGACCACCCGCGAAAAGGGGACAGGTCTGGGGTTGGCGATTGTCGGTAAAATTCTTGAGGAACATCACGGGCGTATTGAGTTGCTGGATGCACCCAACGTTGCGGAAGGCGGGCACGGCGCGATGATGCGGGTTTTGCTGCCTGTTGAGACGAGAAAAATTAGTGAAAACAAATCGCAAGAGAGTGCGGTTGGTGTAGTAGTTGAGGAAGTTGTAGATGGCGTCTGACATTCTGGTTGTTGATGACGAAGCAGATATTCGCGATTTGGTTTCGGGTCTTCTGGAAGACGAAGGGAACGAAACCCGCACGGCCCATGACAGCGATAGCGCGCTGGCGGCGATTGCTGACCGTCGCCCTTCGATGATTTTTCTGGATATCTGGATGCAGGGAAGCCGCCTTGACGGGCTAGGGCTGTTGGATGTTATCCGGGAGCAGCACCCCGACCTTCCCGTGGTGGTGATTTCCGGGCATGGCAATATTGAGACGGCAGTGTCGGCGATAAAGCGCGGGGCCTATGACTACATCGAAAAACCGTTCAAGGCGGATCGTCTGATCCTGATTGCTGAACGTGCTCTGGAAACTGCCGGCTTGCGCAAACAGGTCAAGGACCTTGAAAAGAGGACACCGGACATGCCGGAGATGATTGGTTCGTCTTTGGCAATGAACCAACTGCGCTCCAATATCGAAAAGGTTGCTCAGACCAATTCACGCGTGATGATCGTGGGCTTGTCCGGAACCGGCAAGGAAACGGTCGCACGGGCAATCCATCGTCATTCTGCACGCCATGAAGGGCCGTTTGTTGTGTTGAATGCGGCGGCAATTACGCCAGACAATATGGAAACAGAACTGTTTGGTATTGAAGGCGGGAACGGACGTGAAGTCAAAGTTGGTGCCCTGGAAGAAGCGCATATGGGCACGCTGCTTCTGGATGAAGTCGGCGAGATGCCGCGTGATACCCAAAACAAGATCTTGCGGGTTCTCGTTGAGCAGAAGTTTGAACGGGTAGGCGGAAATCACAAAGTGTCGGTTGATGTGCGGGTTCTTTCATCAACATCCATCAATCTGGAAGAACGGATTCAAGAAGGACAATTCCGCGAGGACCTTTTTCACCGGCTTGCTGTCGTTCCGCTGCAGGTGCCTGCGCTGGCGGAGCGTCGCGAAGACATCGGTGAGTTGATAACGGCTTTCATGAAGCAGATTGAAGCACAAACAGGGGTTAAGGGCTGTGAGATCGGATCAGATGCCATGGCCGTACTCCAGGCCCATGACTGGCCCGGTAATCTTCGCCAGTTACGCAACAACGTCGAGCGGCTGATGATACTATCGCGTGGAGATGACGGCGAGCCGGTGAGTGCAGATCGTTTGCCCGGTGAGATCAGCGATATGCTTCCCAGGACTCCGGGAATGGGGGAAGACAATGAGCATATCATGTCGATGCCATTGCGGAATGCCCGCGAGGTTTTCGAACGAGACTATTTGATGGCGCAGATTACCCGATTTGGTGGAAATATCTCGCGTACCGCGTCTTTCGTTGGTATGGAACGCTCCGCATTGCATCGTAAACTCAAATCACTTGGGATATAGTCTCCGTGATCAGTGAGATAACGCTCACGACAAGAACGGCTGAACTTAAATGAAAGTCATTATCTGTGGCGCCGGGCAGGTGGGCTATGGAATTGCCGAACGGCTCGCAGCCGAGGGCAATGATGTTAGCGTTATCGACAATACGCCAACACTTGTGCAGACCATCCGCGATCAACTGGATGTTCGCGGCTTTGTCGGCCACGGGTCACAACCCGATATTCTGCAGGCTGCCGGTGCAGAAGACGCCGACATGATCATCGCTGTCACGCTGTATGACGAGGTCAATATGGTGGCCTGTCAGGTGGCGCATTCCCTCTTTAATGTTCCCACAAAGGTCGCCCGTATTCGCGCGCAAAGTTATCTGCAACCTCAGTTCGGTGATCTGTTTTCGCGTGAACATATGCCGATTGATGTGATTATTTCACCCGAAATCGAAGTGGGTGAGATGGTGTTGCGCCGCATCTCTCTTCCAGGAGCCACAGATGCTGTCCGTTTTGCCGATGGCGAAGTGGCAATGGTGGCGATTGAATGCCATGAAGATTGCCCGGTTATCGATACGCCTCTTGGGCAGCTCAGTGAGCTGTTTCCCGACCTGTCGGCAGTTGTTGTTGGTGTCTGGCGTTCCGGCAGCCTGTTCATACCCCATTCCAACGATGCCATGGTGGCAGGGGATTTGGCCTATGTGATTGTGCGCGAAGACAAGGTGCGCCGAACACTCAATATTTTTGGTCATGAGGAACCTACTGCCAGCCGCATCGTCATCGTTGGTGGCGGCAATATTGGGCTTTATGTTGCCAGCGCCATTGAACAGCGGGAAAGCCAGGCGCGGGTAAAGATTATCGAGAATTCGCGTGAGAGAGCCGTGTCGATTGCCGACGAGTTGAATCGGACGGTGGTTTTGCACGGCAATGCGCTTGATCAGCAATTGCTGGTGGAAGCTGATATCGAACACGCCCACCTGATGGTTGCGCTGACCAATGATGATCAGGTCAATATCCTGTCCAGTGTGATGGCAAAGCGCCTTGGTTGTGCTGCAAATCTGACGCTGCTTAACAACACCAGCTATTATGAATTTACCAAAACTTTGGGTATCGATGCGCACCTGAACCCGCGGTCGGTAACGATTTCCAAAATTTTACAGCATGTTCGACGTGGCCGTATTCGGGGGGTTCATTCTGTCCAAAACGGTGCTGCTGAGATCATTGAGGCGGAGGCATTGGAAACCTCAACGCTTGTTGGAACGCCTTTGCGTGATCTGGATCTGCCTGATGGCGTGCGCCTGGGGGCGATTTTTCGCGATGGCGAGGTCGTGGTTCCCAATGGTGATACAGCAATCAAGGCCAAGGACCGTATTGTGGTCTTCGCGACCGCCGACAGTGTCAAACAGGTTGAGCAGATGTTCAGGGTAAGCCTGGAATTTTTCTAATGCTGGCTGTGCTGTTTTATCTGGCTTGCGTGGGATTGCTGGTTACAGCATCTCTTCTGGGTCCGGTTGTTGTCAGTTTGCTGGCTGGCGACCATCAGCTTGCGCAGCGCTTTTCCATTTATCTGCTGCTTGGGGTGTTCCTGTTTGGCGGCCCGGCACTGGCTATATCGGGGCGGCAACGGCGCATTCCCAAAATCGCCCATCTGGCGCTGGTTTTGCTTGTCTGGACGGTGGTTCCCGCACTTGCAGCTATTCCCATAGCCGATATTTCGGATCTGGATGCGCTGGATGCGCTTTTTGAAGCTGTGTCGGGTTTGACGACCACGGGCGCGACAACCTTAAACACAGTGGAAATATGGCCGCAGCCCCTGATTTTCTGGCGTTCGCAGCTGCAGTGGATTGGTGGCTATCTCACTCTGTTGACGATTGTCTTGATTTTGGCACCTCTTGGCATAGGGGGGCTGACAAATCGCCGGGCATCGATTGGCGGTGGAGGCGAAATCGTGGCGGGTCAGATGCGGGTATTTGTCCTCGCTCTGAATATGGGGCTGCTTTATGCCGTTGTTACCGGCATTTGTTTTCTGGCATTCTTTTTGTCAGGCACACGAGCGTTTTACGCGATGACCCTTGCGATGTCTGCCGTATCAACCGGCGGGTTTTTGCCCTTTGATGACAGTCTTGATGAAATCCTTGGGGTTTTTGGTCTGTTTGTATTTGGCCTGTTTTTGACGATTGGGGCTACAAGCGTATTTTGGCAACGCATGCTGATTGGCGGAAAGCTTGCCCGGTTGGCAGAACACCGCGAGAGCTATTCTGTTATTCTGCTCATCTTGTTTCTAACGGTTGTATTTGCCTTGTCGCTGGTTGCTGTATCGGCAAATGCGGCGCAGGAAGTTGTTGGAATTTTTGTAGAAAGCTTCTTGAACGCTGCATCGCTGGTGGCAACCAGCGGGATTGAAACACGCCCGGGTATCTTCTCTCTGCTTCCACTGATCGTCGTTTTGTTTGTTGTTCTTGCAGGCGGGAGTGCATTCTCGACATCTGGAGGCCTCAAGCATTACCGGTTGGGGGGTATGCTGGTTCAATCCTGGAGCGAACTCGACAGGCTGGTTTATCCCAATGCCATGCGGCCCTCCCGATTCGGTTCGCAGATTTACGATATTGAATTGCTCAAGGCGATCTGGAGCTTTTTCGTGGTCGCGTTTTTGACCATTGGCTTTGGTACGATCTTTGTTGCGACAACCGGTATTCCGTTTGATGCGGCTTTAACGGCGGCTATCGCCGCATTTTCCAATGCTGGTCCGGTTTATGAAGCGGGTTGGGCGGCACCGGGAACCGAACCCTGGGCACCTTTTTCGGCATTTTCCACGACCGCGAAAGTCACTCTTATGGTGATTATGGTTCTGGGGCGGCTTGAAGTGCTGGCAATTATTGGTCTTTTTAGTATTCGCTACTGGCAACAGCGATAAGAGCGACAGCACCGGGCGTGAACAATCGAATTTTCGATTGCTGGTATCCCCATCACTCCATATAGTGGGAGACTGATGCGCACGGGGAGGAAAGTCCGGACGTCAATGGCTGAAAAACAACAAAACCTACAGGACGCCTTTTTAAATAATGTCCGAAAGAACAAGATCTCGCTCACAATTTTCCTCGTCAATGGCGTTAAATTGACCGGAATAGTGACGTGGTTTGACAATTTTTGCCTGTTGTTACGCCGCGACGGGCATTCGCAGCTTGTCTACAAGCATGCGATTTCCACCATTATGCCGGGGGAACCTCTGCGCATGTTCGAAGATGGGGAAACCACCGATAAGGATGACTAGACCTCGTTTTGAGTGAACCGCAAAAGGCTGGCAAAGCCCGTTTTCAAATTGACAATACCGAGGAACGCTCGTCTGCGAAGGCGGTTGTGCTTGTACCGGTGCTTGGGAAGCGTGCGGTTTCTCTTTTTGAGGGTGCGCGCCTTCATGCACGTACCGATGCATCGCGGCTTGAGGAAGCCGTTGGGCTTGCCAGGGCAATTGATCTTGAAATTGTTCACAGCGGTGTTGTTCCGGTTTCCAAGATCAAGCCGGGCACTTTTTTTGGTACGGGCAAAGTCGATGAATTCACGGGCCTGATTACTGCCCTGGATGCTGGACTGGTTGTCGTAGACCATCCCTTAACGCCTGTGCAGCAGCGCAACCTGGAAAAGGCCTGGAACGCAAAGGTGCTGGACCGTACAGGGCTGATTTTGGAGATCTTTGGTGCCCGTGCTCAAACCAGGGAAGGCCGGTTGCAGGTTGAGCTGGCCCATCTCAACTATCAAAAAGGCCGCCTCGTTCGGTCGTGGACCCATCTGGAAAGACAGCGCGGCGGTAGCGGGTTTCTGGGCGGCCCCGGGGAAACACAGATCGAGTCCGACCGGCGACAGTTACAAGATCGAGTCAATAAACTCGAAAAAGAGCTTGAAAAAGTTCGAAGAACCCGAACTTTGCACCGGGCGCAGCGCAAAAAGATACCGCATCCTGTTGTTGCGTTGGTTGGTTATACAAACGCTGGCAAATCGACGCTTTTTAACCGTCTGACCGGAGCAGAGGTGATGTCGAAGGATATGCTCTTTGCCACACTGGACCCGACCCTGCGTCAGCTACACCTGCCGCAGGGCACACAGGTTATCCTGTCAGATACGGTCGGGTTTGTCTCCGATCTGCCCACCCATCTTGTGGCCGCATTCAGGGCGACTCTGGAAGAGGTCATCGAAGCTGAACTTATCCTGCACGTACGCGATATTGCTGATCCCGATACAGCAGCGCAGGCGGAGGATGTTTATTCCATTCTGGCGCAGCTTGGTGTTGATGAAGAGGGGCATGATCGCGTGGTGGAGGTTTGGAACAAGATTGATTTGCTTGATAAGGAAACGCATTTTGCAATCGAGAAGACGAGAGATGGTGAGCGTTCGCCATTGCTTGTTTCAGCCGTAACAGGGCAGGGGCTTGATGGCCTGTTGGCTCTGATTGAAGACCAAATTGCCGGATCCGACAACATATTGGATGTTGAATTGCCGGTCGATGCATTAGGCAATCTCAATTGGATCTACGAAAACGCGCACGTTATTGAACGCACTGACCATGGTGACGGATCGGTTGGCCTCAAGGTCCGCGTCACGCCCCAGCTTCGGGGTGATTTCAGGAAAAGACTGTCCTAAATCGCATGAACGAGAAGGACGATTGGTGAAACCTGCTCAAGGAATGCTCTTACCTGATGAGTACGCCGCAGGTGATGGCATTCTTTGGTGCCTCTGTTGCGTTTGATGCGGGTAATTCCGCTCTTGGGGTAAGTTTTGCGCGTCTTCCAAATGAATTTCATGAAATCCCAATCAAATCTCTCCGGGCAATCGGGCGCCATGTCAGGCCGGACCACTCCGTTAGAGTTGATGATACGCAGCAAGACACGCCAGAGTCGTACAGATACCGGAAAGTCGAGAAAGATGATGGTGTCTGCGCGTTGTTCACGATCCTCTATTGATCCAGAGTAATTGCCATCAATGATCCATTGATCGCCTTTCTGGATATCATGCATGATCGAAGCCGTATCCTCACGCTTGCGCATTTCCCAGCCGGGTAACCAGGCAAGTTGATCAATGTGATAGACCGGTAATCCGGCCTTCTTGCCTAGCTGTCTTGCCAGAGTGCTTTTCCCGCTCCCCGGACCACCTGTGATCATGACCCGTTGCATAGCTCACGTTGCATCCTTCGCTTCAATCCAGAGCGTTTCCATGGTTTCGAGATCGGCGCTTTCCATCGAATGGCCGCGATCTTCGATGTTGGCCTCGATATAGCCAAAACGGCGCCGGAATTTGGCGTTGCAGCGGCGCAGGGCGTTTCCCGGATCGACATTGGCATGACGGGCGAGGTTAACGGCGACAAACAGCAGATCGCCGATCTCATCCTCACGGCGGTCATCGCTGCCGGCATCGAGCTCCGCCTCGACTTCGTCCAGTTCTTCGCGAATTTTGGCGATTACGGCTCTGGGGTCGTTCCAGTCGAAACCGACTTTTGACGCTTTTTGCTGTAATTTGAGAGCCTCAAGCATGGGCTCCATCGCAGCGGGAACATCGTCCAGCAAAGAATGCTGATCATCTTGCGGGGCGAGGCCCATGGTGGCCCGTCGCTCTGCTCGCTCAGCTTTCTCTTCGGCTTTTATCTTTTCCCACATCCCCTTGGCCATTCCGGCACTTCGCGCCTCTTTATCGCCGAAGACGTGCGGGTGGCGGCGGATCATCTTGCTGGTGACGGTATCAACAACGTCACCGAAATCGAAAGCGCCTTCCTCTTGCGCCATCCGGGCATGATAGACCACCTGCAACAACAGATCACCCAGCTCTTCACGCAGGTTTTCCATGTCATTGCGCTCGATGGCATCCACGACCTCATAAACTTCTTCAATTGTGTAGGGCGTGATCGAACGGAAGTCCTGTTCCAGATCCCAGGGGCATCCTGTTACCGGGGTGCGCAGGGCGGCCATGATTTCGACAAGCCGGGCCACGTCTCGCGATGGTGTCACGGTTTAGCCTTTCCAAATTCCACAATGCGCGAGGCCCTGATCTCCCCGTCATAGGATGCATCCACCTCGTAGTGTTTCAAGATAAACCGGCCGTTCCTGAACTGCCAGGTACCGGCTGAAAACGCGTCGCCCAGCCCGCGCCATTTGTGCAATGACGTTAGCGTTCTGGTTTGAGCATCAAAGCTTGAGTTGCTCAGTGTGGTCTGTGCGGCGTAGCTGGTGATGGTGATGGATTTGACTTTGGTGGTCTCCTGCGGATCCTCATAGGATACGTCAAAGCTGGGCGATGCGAACGATAAGGTTTGAGCATCGCCATATTCATCCACCAGTATCCAGATATCGAGGCTGTTATATGCGGCAAGCGAACAAGATGCGCTGGCCAGCAAATATCGGGTCGGATGGCTGTTTTGGGAAAAGGTCACATCAAAGCGGTATTCATCCAAAATCCCTTGCCCGGCATTTGGACAAACATCCGCAGAATTTGCCAGCCGCGCTTCTGCGGCGGATCTCATCGCATCTTTTTGTTGTGCGGATACTGGCGATGATGCGCAGACCATCAAACCCACGGCGACTGTTCGCCTTACCAAAACAGATGAAAAAACCGACAACATCACGGGCACCGAAGCAATTTGCGTTTGCAGAGTTTACCGATGCGATCGATGGATGGACAGCGTGAAAGTAAGAAACTTATCGTGGAGACTGGCGCAGGGCGTAGTGGTTCATCAACTGAACCATGTGCTTGTTGCGGCTGCGCCCTGAATTCTCCCCAAGAATAACGCCGACATAGTTGCGGCCACGATGGCGCACAGATGTTACAAGATTGAAGCCCGAGGCGCGGGTGTATCCGGTCTTGATCCCGTCTGCTCCGGGCAATTGACCAAGGACCCGGTTGTGGCCGCGGATTGTGCGTCCGCGAAAGTTGAAAGACTTTCTCTTGAAGTAGTGAAAGTGATGCGGGAAGCGACGACGCAAGACGATGCCAAGCTTTGCCATATCACGTGCTGTGGTAACTTGATGCTTGTTGGGAAGGCCCGAAGCATTGCGGAAAGTCGTTGACTTCATACCAATCGAGCGGGCTTTGCTGGTCATGCGTCTGGCAAAAGCGGCTTCGCTGCCCGCCATCTTCTCGGCAACGGCATAAGCAACATCATTTGCAGATTTTACCGCCAGCGCCTGCAGCGCCTTGTCAACACTGATGGTTTGCCCCGCCTTCAGCCACAGTTTGGACGCGGGTCTTGCCGCCGCCCTTGCAGAAACCCGGATCGGCGTTGATTTCTTCAACTGCCCCCGGTCGAGCGCTTCAAAGACCATGTACATGGTCATCATTTTGGTCAACGAGGCGGGAAACCGAATAGCGTCCGCCCTGTTTTGATGCAGAACACGACCGGAACTCGCATCCATTACAATGGCTGCATAGCGTTGTGACGGGGGTGAGAAGGGCGCGACGTTTAGCGCGCTTTTGGCTGTGCAGGCTGAAAGAAACAGCAGCACACTGGTCAGCAGCACAACCGGCCTGACAGCCTGATAGAAGAAAAGCCCTTTGAAACGCACTGCGTCCCCCAGTCGAAATGAATCAATCACATGCCCCGAAGCACCTTTTACGATGCTCCTTGTCTGCTGGGCAACGCAAAAAGTGAACACAATCATATGAGGCGTGACTTAACACACTGTTTACATGTTCAATTGCTGTTCGCGATTTCAACAGCAATTTCGCCAGCCAGTCGTGCATTGTTCACGACAAGAGAGATATTGGTGTCCAGGCTCTTCCCGTCACTCAACTCCAATATGCGCGACAGCAGATAAGGGGTCACGGCCTTGCCGCTTGCACCGGCACTTGCTGCATCGTTCAAAGCCTGTTCGATCAGCTTGTCCATCGTGGCCGCAGGAATTTCATCATCTGCGGGAACGGGATTGGCGATAAGGGTGCCGCCTCTGAGGCCAAGACGGTCACGTATAGCCTTGTGGGCGGCAATTTCGCGGGGAGAATCGAGCCGCAGCGGCGCATCGATGCCGCTTTCGCGTGACCAGAACGCAGGAACTTCGTCACTTCTGTATGCGATAAACGGAATGCCCTTTGTTTCGATAAACTCCATCGTCTTGTTCAGATCGAGTATGGCTTTTGCGCCGGCACACACGACCATCACATCGGTCCGGGCCAGTTCTTCAAGGTCAGCTGAAATATCAAAGCTGGTTTCAGCGCCGCGATGCACGCCGCCAATTCCACCGGTTGCAAAAACCATGATGCCTGCCTGTTGGGCTGCGATCATGGTGGCGGCAACAGTTGTGGAACCCGTGCGCCCTTGCGAGAGCGCAAAAGCGAAGTCGGCACGTGAAAGCTTCATCACGTCTTTGGTCTGTCCAAGGTTTTCCAATTGATCATCATTCAGTCCGATATGCAGTTTGCCGTCCAGGACCGCAATCGTGGCGGGAACCGCCCCTGTGTCGCGGACGGTCTGTTCCACCAGACGAGCGGTTTCGACATTGCGGGGCCACGGCATTCCATGGGTAATAATTGTCGATTCCAGCGCAACAACCGCTTTGCCGCTGTCGAGCGCGGCCCGAACCGGCGCCGTGAAGACCATCATCTCGGTATCATTTCTCAACAGGCTTTCCGTTCAGGTCTGCGCTTTTTGTTACGGTGTGCAGGTCGTCGCGCCATGGTCCGTCTACGGCCAGAATTAAATGCGCCGTTCTCATTCCCAGTTCAACGGCATCGTGGAGAGACCACCCGCATGACAGGCCATAGAGGCACGCTCCGGCCAGTGCATCTCCCGCGCCGGTCACATCGCATATGTCGTTTTGCGTTGGCACGCTAAGGGATTGTCTTTGTCCATTTTCCACGAACCAAATGGGCGATGCCCCGTCCGAACAAACGATTCTTGAAGGTGTGATTTGTTCAAGATTGCTGAGGATGTCGACAGTGGGTGTTGAGTTTTCAAGGCCGCAAAGGGCCGCTGCTTCTGCGCGATTGGTCAGCAGCACATCAAGCTGTTGGAGGTGTGGCGTGAGCCTGCCTGCCTTGGCAGCGGAAGTGGAGATGGCGGCCTTGTTTGCCCGCGTTGCCTCCAGAAGGGGGCCGAAAGCCGCGCCGGGGAGGTTCGCGTCAACGATCAGCCAGTCGTCATCAGCAAGGCCAGCAAGCAGATCGGCAATGCCTTCAATCTTGAAGTCATCATAGATGGCCATATCGGCCAGGCCGATTACAAGCTCTCCATCCGGTTGTAGTATCGCTGAATAAGTGGCCGTAGGGTGGTGTGCGCTGATCTGTTGGTGGAAGCCCACACCACGTTGTTTCATGTTGGCTGCGATCTGGTCTCCCTGCACATCCTTGCCGTTAATGCTTGCCAGTTCGGCATTTGCGCCAAGGCTGGCGACAATGCTTGCAACGTTCAACGCAGCGCCACCGGGCCATTCCTTCACCGAACCGGGGTTTGATCGTTCAAAATCGGCACTCTCATCCAGCCGCCCCACGCGGTCAAGATGTGCGGCACCGACAAAAAACAACCGCTTTGACGGGGCAGACGAAACTGACTTGTGGTGAGCCATGGACATGACATCCGCATTTACACGTCAGACAGCGGCAATCAACTCCCGTGCCGATAATCCGCGCTGTTTGGCTGATCATCACAGCCGCGAGACACGGGGCCGCAACCAACACGGTCTGCCGCAGTGATTCGAGGCTTCGCTGCGACTGCGGACAAACCTGTTTCCGTGCTTTGGGGATAAGTGCGTCAAAGATGGCGGTGAACGAAATTAGAACGTGTATGTGTTTAATCAATGATATCAAAATCTTAATCCGATCTTTACAAATGAGAACAAAAGAGGTACATACTAACGAAATTGCAACGCTATCTGACCCGTGAAATAAGGAAACCAACATGGCTGCACCGAACCTGAAACTGGTCGAGGAAAACAAAGTGGATAAATCCAAAGCGCTGGAAGCGGCTCTCGGTCAAATCGAAAGAGCTTTTGGAAAAGGCTCGATCATGCGGTTGGGGGCCAATGAGCAGGCGGTGGAAATCGAGACCATTCCAACCGGATGCCTTGGCCTTGATATTGCTCTGGGTGTCGGTGGTCTGCCGAAAGGCCGCATTGTTGAAATTTACGGGCCTGAATCGTCGGGTAAAACAACGTTGGCGCTTCATGCTGTTGCAGAAGCACAGAAACAGGGGGGCATTTGCGCTTTTGTTGATGCTGAGCATGCGCTTGACCCTGTCTATGCCCGCAAGCTTGGGGTTGATCTTGAAAATCTCCTGATCTCTCAGCCAGACACCGGCGAGCAGGCGCTTGAGATTGCCGATACGCTGGTGCGGTCAGGGGCCTGTGACATTCTGGTTGTGGATTCTGTGGCGGCATTGACGCCGCGTGCCGAAATCGAAGGGGAAATGGGAGCGTCTCTGCCCGGTCTTCAGGCTCGCCTGATGAGCCAGGCGCTTCGTAAACTGACAGCCTCGATTTCGCGGTCCAATACGATGGTCATTTTCATCAATCAGATCCGTATGAAGATCGGTGTGATGTTTGGCTCACCCGAAACCACCACTGGTGGTAATGCACTCAAGTTTTATGCTTCCGTTCGTCTGGATATCCGCCGCATTGGCGCGATCAAGGATCGTGATGAAGTGGTCGGCAACCAGACTCGCATCAAAGTCGTCAAGAACAAGCTGGCTCCTCCGTTCAAACAGGTAGAATTCGACATCATGTATGGCGAAGGGGTCTCGAAGATGGGGGAACTCATTGACCTTGGCGTTACGGCTGGAATTGTCGAGAAATCCGGAGCGTGGTTTTCCTATGACAGTCAAAGACTGGGGCAGGGGCGCGAGAATGCGAAAAATTTCCTGAAGGAAAATCCGGAGATCGCAGCTACAATTGAACAGGCAATACGCCAGAATGCCGGGCTAATTGGTGAGAAATTGCTTGATGAGCCAACCGGCAAAGATGAAGAGGGTGTTGAACCCGATTTTGACGATGAAGCGGCCGAAGGCTGATCGTTTAGTTCATCACTGATTTTAGGTTGATCCGTAGGGCCGCTTCTTTCAGGGAGTGGCCCTTTTTCGTGTGGCGCAGATGCTCAATACGATGACGTGCAAAGGCAGATGAATATTTGCCGTATTTTATCCGGTTCTGACCGGTTGAAATTGTCCGCCGAAACTGGTCATAACCTTCCTTTCAGGTGCCGTTCGTATCATAGAATTAACTGCAACGTGCCTGAAATTACACAATGAGTCTGTCTGTTTCGCTTCCCGGCAGGGACGAGCTGGACACCACACGGCAGAACGGCTGAACAAAGTTTCAGCCATCCAATAGGGAAGAAGTCGGTCATGAGCGGCGTCAATGAAATCCGGTCTACATTTTTGTCCTATTTTGAAAAGAACGGGCACGCGACCGTCGATTCATCGCCCCTGGTGCCGCGCAATGATCCCACATTGATGTTCACGGCGGCGGGCATGGTTCAGTTCAAGAACCTTTTTACCGGGGTAGAGACACGCGACTACACCCGCGCTGTAACGGTCCAAAAATGTGTGCGCGCTGGCGGCAAGCACAATGACCTTGACAATGTCGGGTATACGGCCCGCCATCACACGTTTTTTGAAATGCTGGGTAATTTTTCGTTCGGCGATTATTTCAAGGATCATGCGATTGAACTCGCCTGGAACCTCATCACCCGGGAATTTGGCATTGATGCAAAACGGCTGACAGTCACTGTTTTTCATGAAGATGATGAAGCCTATGATTTGTGGAAGAAAATTGCGGGCCTTGGTGATGATCGCATTATCCGTATTGCCACCCATGATAATTTCTGGGCGATGGGGGACACCGGACCTTGCGGGCCGTGTTCGGAGATTTTCTTTGACCATGGCGATCATCTCTTCGGTGGGCCTCCTGGAAGTCCTGATGAAGACGGGGACCGTTTTGTTGAGATCTGGAACCTGGTCTTTATGCAGTATGAGCAGGTGAGCGCGAATGAGCGTATCAATTTGCCCAAACCATCCATTGATACCGGCATGGGGCTGGAGCGCCTGGCGCCCATTTTGCAGGGGACGCATGACAATTACGAGACTGATCTGTTTCGCGCTATTATTGCTGCCAGCGAGGAAGCCACGGGTGTTGGGTCTGATGACAAGACCCGCGCAAGCCACCGGGTGATTGCGGACCATCTGCGTGCTTCCTGTTTCTTGATTGCTGACGGTGTTCTGCCTTCCAATGAGGGGCGCGGTTATGTATTGCGCCGCATCATGCGCCGTGCGATGCGGCATGCCAGCCTGCTGGGTGCGCAGGAGCCTCTCTTGTGGCGCCTCGTTCCCGCTCTCATGGTCCAGATGGGGGCGGCCTATCCCGAATTGGGGCGTACCGAGTCGCTGATTACCGAGACGTTGAAACTGGAAGAAACCCGGTTCCGCAAAACCCTGTCGCGGGGTCTTGATCTTCTGGATACGGCAAGCGCCGATTTGACTGCGGGTGAAAAGCTTGATGGTGAAACGGCTTTCAAGCTTTATGACACATATGGGTTCCCCCTCGATCTGACACAGGACGCATTGCGTCGCCGCGATATCAGTGTTGATACCGATGGGTTTGACGCCGCCATGGAACGCCAGAAGGCGGAGGCGCGGGCCTCCTGGGCCGGGGCCGGTGGTGCAGCCGATGAGGTCATCTGGTTTTCTCTTCGCGAAAAACACGGCGCCACCGAGTTTCTGGGCTATGAAACGGAACAGGCGGAAGGTGTCGTTCTGGCTCTGCTCAACGATGGTGAAGAGATTGACAAGGCGGCGGCTGGTGATGCCGTGTCGGTTATCGTCAATCAAACACCTTTTTATGCCGAATCTGGCGGTCAGATGGGCGATGCTGGTACAATTACAGCCGGTGACGCTATTGTTGAGATCAGCGATACACGCAAACGCGGTGAGGGATTGTTCGTTCATATCGGCACCGTTCAGTCGGGTACGCTGAACACCGGCGATGGCGTTGCATTGGAAGTTGATCACGCCAGACGTGCCAGACTTCGATCAAACCATTCTGCCACCCATCTTGTTCACGAAGCGCTGCGACAGGTGCTGGGCGATCATGTCGCCCAACGCGGATCGCTGGTTGCACCCGAAAGACTGCGGTTTGATTTTGCTCACTCCAAAGCTGTGGACGATGGTGAACTGGAGAAGGTAGACGCGTTGGCAAACAGCTATGTGCTGCAAAATGGCCCTGTTTCCACGACCCTGATGGCGGTTGATGATGCTATCGCTCTGGGCGCTCAGGCCCAGTTTGGAGAAAAATACGGAGATGAAGTTCGCGTGGTTTCCATGGGCAAAACGTTCAATGGAGATGCTGAAGGTAAACCCTGGTCGCTGGAACTGTGCGGCGGAACACATGTAAAGAATACCGGTGACATTGGTCTGGTTACGATCCTTGGTGAAAGTGCCGTTTCATCGGGCGTGCGACGGGTGGAAGCGCTGACGGGCGAGGCGGCACGGCTGCATTTGCAGGCCCAAGACGCCCGGTTGCGGGAGGCCGCTGCCGTGCTGAAATCCACGCCAGCCGATGTGCCGGCCCGTCTGGCTGTGTTGGTTGAAGAGCGCAGGAAGCTGGAGCGTGAACTGGCGGAGGCCCGCAAACGCCTTGCCATGGGCGGTGGTTCTGCTGATGCCCAGGACGCAGTGGATATAGGGGGCGTCTCGTTTGCCGCGCGTATCGTTGAAGGCGTTGCTCCACGCGAACTGAAAGGTTTGGTCGATGAGGAGAAGCAACGGCTTGGTTCTGGTATTTCTGCTATTGCCGCCAAAACTGAAGATGGCAAAGCGGCAATAGTGGTGGGTGTGACGGACGATCTGACCGACCGTTTTGATGCGGTTGATCTGGTGCGTGTGGCGTCGCAGGCCGTCGGCGGCAAAGGCGGCGGAGGCCGGCCCGACATGGCACAGGCTGGCGGACCCGATGGCGACCAGTGCGCGGCGGCTCTAAAAGCCGTCGAAGCCCGGATCGCGGGTTAACACAGGGTCGAAACCCAAGGGCGCTGAACTGAGTATTGCTAAAGGCCAGGGCGACGACAGATAGACGAAGACGACTGGTAAACGAAAAAGGGCAGCTGAAAAGCTGCCCTTTCTTCTTTTAAATCTCTTGGATTTAGCCCACAGCCTTCTGCAGATTTTCGTCCACCTTATCGAGGAAGCCGGTGGTAGAAAGCCACGGTTGATCGGGGCCGATAAGCAGAGCCAGATCCTTGGTCATGTGTCCGCCCTCTACCGTGTCGATGCAGACTTTTTCAAGCGTGTCAGCGAATGTCTTGAGGGCTGAATTGTCATCAAGCTTGGCACGATGGGCAAGCCCGCGTGTCCAGGCAAAGATCGACGCAATCGAGTTGGTTGAGGTTTCTTCGCCTTTCTGGTGGGCGCGGTAATGGCGGGTCACGGTGCCATGGGCGGCCTCGGACTCAACCGTTTTCCCATGGGGCGTCATCAACACAGAAGTCATCAGGCCAAGTGATCCAAAGCCCTGAGCAACGATGTCGGATTGAACGTCACCATCATAGTTTTTACAGGCCCAGACATAGCCCCCAGACCATTTCAGCGCTGCGGCCACCATGTCGTCGATCAGGCGGTGTTCATAGGTGATTTTCTTCTCGTCGAACTTTGCCTTGAATTCCGCATCGAAAATTTCCTGAAAGATGTCTTTGAATTGACCATCATAGGCTTTCAGAATTGTGTTCTTGGTCGACAGGTAACAGGGGACGCCGCGATTGAGTGCGTAGTTCATCGAGGCGCGGGCAAAGTCCCGGATTGATTCATCGAGATTGTACATGCCCATGGCGACACCAGAAGCTGGCGCTTCAAAGACGTCGAAATCCATCTCCTTGCCGTCTTCTCCAACAAATTTCATTGTCAGTTTGCCGGGGCCGGGAAAACGGAAGTCAGTGGCGCGATACTGGTCGCCAAAGGCGTGACGGCCAACAATGATGGGCTGGGTCCAGCCGGGTACCAGGCGCGGGACGTTCTGCATGATGATGGGCTCGCGGAAAATCACGCCGCCCAGGATGTTGCGGATCGTACCGTTGGGCGAACGCCACATCTTCTTCAGCTTGAATTCTTCTACGCGGGCTTCATCCGGCGTGATGGTGGCGCATTTCACACCGGCGCCATATTGTTTGATGGCGTTGGCCGCGTCGATTGTGATCTGGTCATCGGTATCGTCGCGCGCTTCGATGCCGAGATCATAATATTTCAGATCGATATCGAGATAGGGGTGGATCAGTTTATCTTTGATAAACTGCCAGATAATACGTGTCATCTCGTCGCCGTCGAGTTCGACGAGCGGGTTTTCGACCTTGATTTTCGACATGAAAACAGCCCTTGTTTTGAAAACGATTTGTGCCGTGCACGACAGATATGCCGCGCAACAGTGCAGGGTTAATTTGGATTCGAGCGTCTATAGCATCACTGCTTGAGAAGGCAAATTCCAGCGTCGCTCATCGAGAGATTTCTTTGCAAACAACAGGTGTCGCCGCAGGCCGCCTCAATGATCAGTTTCTGGGGCCGTTATTTCACGCCGCATGTAAGGATGATCGACACTTTGCTTGGCGGTAAAGGCGAAGCGACGGGCGATATCGCCGTAACCGTGGAAGATCGTGTGGCCGTTGGCATTGAGGAATTGCGTGCGCCGCTCCCGATACAGATGCGGTAAATGATACCAGGGCACGCGCGGGCTGGCGTGGTGAGCAATATGCAGATTGTTGTTGAGATAAAGCAGAGCGACCGCGGGATGGGTTTCGACAACTGCGGTTCGGGCTCCGACATTCTCTGCAGCCTGATGTTCGGCATAGGCTCTCATCGCGGTTAGCGACAAAGCAGGATAGATCACGAAGATCATGTAAATCCAAATTGGCATTGCAAATACCTGGATTATGATCGCCGCGAGCAAGGCCAGGCCTATTGCATGGTAAAACCAGGCCAGCGCGACACCGGGTTCTTTGCGGATAAGGCGGTGGAACTCTGTGCGGGCGAAGCCAATGATCGTCAGAAAGGGCCCAAGCATCAGTCTGCCGACAAAGGTGTTGTTGATTTCAAACATTCGAAACAGCAGGGGCGACATGGTGGTGCATTTTTGGAGGGGCCAGAAATAGCTCTCCGGATCCTCATAGGGGTCTGTCAGGTTCATGTCGTCGTGGTGTTTGAGATGCAGGTCCTTGTAACGTCTGTAGGGAAACACCGCTGCGATGGGTAGGCTCACCAGCACTTCATTGAGCCACGGCCATCGGGTTGGATGACCATGAATGGTCTCATGTTGCAACGATGTGTGAAATGCAGCCAGGACCGGCAAAACCACCAGGGACACAGGCCAAAAGCCCGTTTGCCACATCATGCCAGCGCCAAACCATAGCGCCATGCAAAAGATGGTCAAAGCCAGTGTTATCCACTCTGTCTTATGTGTTTCCGATGTCACGATTGTCACTCCCCAACCGGCTAACACATATGCCGTGATTGGATGAAATTACAAGAAAAATTATCCTTGTGTGGTGTGAATATCATAAAGGCTATTGTGCCGTGAATCGCACCGACTGCACGCCCATGAGAAGTTCATTGAGAATGCTGATCCCAAGACGAGATGCATCCACTGCGGCCGGCTGGTAATGGCGTGTGTTGACATCTCCTGGCAAAGTGCCTAGCAGTCGCCCGTCGCGGCTTCATTGCCGCACCTACGTATCCCGTGGTCAGCATCCGCAAAGCGTGCGCGATCTGGCCTGTCAGCCCGGTTAAAAGACCTGGCAGAGGAGGGTGCGTTTTCTCAACCCTGCGGATGGTCTGTGGGGTGCAACGTGCGAGGAAATGCCATGAGCAAGCGCCAATCATCGAAATATAAAATTGACCGCCGTATGGGCGAAAACATCTGGGGTCGTCCCAAGTCCCCGGTAAATCGTCGTGAATATGGCCCCGGACAACACGGTCAGGGCCGTAAAGGCAAGCTGTCCGACTTTGGTGTTCAGTTGAAAGCCAAACAGAAGCTCAAGGGCTACTATGGCAACATTTCAGAAAAACAGTTTCGCAAGACCTATGAACAGGCCAACCGGATGAAGGGTGATACCGGTGAAAACCTGATCGGCTTGCTGGAACGCCGTCTTGACGCGATCATCTATCGCGCGAAGTTTGTGCCAACGGTTTTTGCAGCGCGCCAGTTCATCAACCATGGCCACATCATGGTCAACGGCGTGCGCACCAATATTCCCTCCTACCGTTGCAAGCCGGGCGATGTTATCGAAATTCGCGAGAAGTCGAAGCAGCTGGCTATCGTTTTGGAATCCGTCCAACTGGCAGAACGTGATGTTCCAGAATATGTATCGGCTGACCACAGCAAGATGACTTGCAGCCTGGTAAGCGTGCCATCCTTTGGTGACGTGCCTTACCCGGTGATGATGGAACCGAACCTCACGGTCGAATTTTACTCCCGCTGATCGGGATTTGGAATTTGTTGTGACGAAACAACCAGAGGCTGCTCGAAAGAGCAGCCTTTTTTTGTTTGCGGGGACTTGTCCCTGGAAAGAAGGCGCGCCTAAGTAGAGCCATGAATGTTCACGCAAAAATTGACACCTGTCATCCCATGTTCCGCTCTGCACCTTCCGGCGTGGAGTTCAACAAGCTGCGCAAGCGTTTGCTGCGGCATGCCCGCGAAGCTGTTCATGATTATGGAATGGTGACAAAACGCGAGGACGGCAACCGGCCAAAATGGCTGGTGGGTCTGTCTGGCGGAAAAGACAGCTATGGGTTGATTGCGCTTTTGCTGGACCTGCAGTGGCGCGGCTTGCTGAATGTCGATCTGCTGGCCTGTAATCTTGATCAGGGGCAACCAAATTTCCCCAAGCACATATTGCCTCAATGGCTTGAGACCAACGGCATTGATCATCGCATCGAGTATCAGGATACCTATTCAATAGTGAAGGAGAAGGTGCCGCAAAACGCCACCTATTGCGCTCTTTGTTCCCGCCTGCGTCGGGGCAATCTCTATCGTATTGCGCGCGAAGAGGGGTGTGAGGCGCTGGTGCTGGGGCATCATCGCGAGGATATTTTGGAGACTTTCTTTCTCAACCTGTTCCATGGCGGGAAACTTGCTGCCATGCCGCCCAAACTGGTCAATGACGAGGGTGATCTGATGGTGCTGCGCCCACTGAGTTTCTGCGCGGAGGATGATCTCGAAAAATTCGCGACCCTGATGGATTTTCCAATTATTCCCTGTGATCTGTGCGGATCGCAGGATGGCCTTCAGCGCAATGCCATGAAAGCGATGATTGCTGATATCGAGAAGAAAATGCCGGGTCGCAAG
The DNA here is from genome assembly GCA_937930635.1 of uncultured Rhizobiaceae group bacterium. Classification (GTDB taxonomy): domain Bacteria; phylum Pseudomonadota; class Alphaproteobacteria; order Rhizobiales; family Rhizobiaceae; genus Pseudahrensia. The sequence continues at coordinate 42,001 of CALHCF010000007.1, read as the reverse complement.
GATACGATGATACGTGCTCTTGGCAATATCAATCCAAGCCATATGCTCGATAGCGACCTTTTTGATTTTGCCGGACTTGCTCCCAGAACTTAGGCGTGTCCATCATCTTCGCGCAGCGGGTCGGTTGCGCGCCAGATAAATTCCATCAGCGGTTTGACCTGTTTTGCGAAATCCACGATTTCTGCAACAAGGTTGGGCGAACCAATCAGCTTTGCCGTTAATTCCCGTTCTACAATAAAGCTCTTGTGTTTCAGCCAGAACAACAGCGTTTCGTCGGTGACACCCTTAAACCCCAAAGGGACGCGTGTGACCATGTGGTCTGCACCGATGCGCAATCCGCCTTTCTCCAGCGTAGTGGCAAGTTTCAGAAAGTCTTTTTCGCGCGCGACGATCTGCTCTCTCATGGCTTTCAGTTGAGGGCCGGGTGGAAACCACAGGCCTGACGCAAGAAAGGATTTGTCCGGCCCAAAATGCATATAAACGCCGCCCGTGTCTTTCTTGGTGCCGGTGCGGGTGAGCACAGCGCTGACATGGGTGTTGTAGGGATGTTTTTCCTTGGCAAAACGAATATCGCGGTTGATGCGAAACAGCGAGGTTTTACGTTGGCCGTACAGCGGAATATCAGCACGCTTCAGCGCGGCAGAAGCATCCTCGACAAGCGCGATCAGCGGTTCGCGCAATTCGCTCTCATAGAGTTTCTTGTTCTCGTGAAACCAGTCACGGTTCTGGTGGAAACCAAGCGCCTTGAGAAACGGCAAGGCTTCTTTGCCAAAACCCTGAAAGGAACTGTCGCTCACAAATTCTCCGTCTAAGCTGAGGCTTTACCGGCCAGTGGCACGCCTTTTTCTTCCAAGAGGGTTTTCAGTTCGCCGGACTGAAACATCTCACGGGCAATATCGCAGCCGCCGATAAACTCACCCTTGACGTAAATCTGGGGGACGGTCGGCCAGTTGGTATAGTCTTTGACACCCTGCCGCAGATCGTCGTCTGCAAGCACGTTGATGCCTTTCCACTCAGGCCCGAGATAGTCCATGATCTGAGCAACCTGACCGGAAAACCCGCATTGAGGGAAAGCCGGTGTGCCTTTCATGAAAACCACCACGTCGTTGGACTTCACTTCATTATCGATAAATTCATTCATGCTCATGGGAGGATATCCTGTTGCTGTCGCCTCGGCGCGACTTCTCTTTCCAATTTAGGATGAGGTTGTCAAAAATGCCAGTGCCGGGCACTCGACCAATTCGATTAAGGGGTGCATTCTGGTCCAAATTGCAGTGACCGGGGTCAAAATCATGAGTGAACGCGCGCTTTGGCAGATGAGTGCAACACAGGTTGCGAAGGCCATTGCGACAAGGGAGATCACGGCTGCGCAGGCTTTGGAATCAACCCTTGCGCGGGTCGATAGGATGAATCCCAAACTCAACGCTATCGTCGATGATCTGCGCGAGGATGCGAGGGCGGATGCGACCCGGCTTGATGCAGCGATGGAGCAATCCGGTCCGGTGGGGCCTCTTCATGGGGTGCCGATTACCATCAAGGAAAATATTGACCAGAAAGGCAAAGCCACACCCAATGGGGTGGTGGCCTTCAAGGATATCATTGCGCCAGACGACTCGCCGGTTGCTCGAAACCTGAAAGCAGCCGGTGCGGTGGTTATCGGGCGCACCAACACTCCCGAATTTTCGTTTCGCGGCAGCACTGACAATGTGCTTCACGGCAGGACCTACAACCCGTGGAATGACTGGGCTTCGGCAGGTGGTTCATCCGGTGGTGCAGGGGCTGCTGTCATGGCCGGTATGGGAACGCTGGGCCACGGCAATGATATTGCCGGGTCGCTGCGCTATCCTTCCACGGCCAATGGAGCAACATCGGTAAAACCGTCTCTGGGCCGTGTGCCTGCCTGGAACCCGAGCCAGACTGCTGAACGGGGACTGGTCGCTCAACTGATGTCTGTCCAAGGCGTCATTGGACGGGAAATCAGAGACGTCCGGCTGGGGATGGAGGCGCTGGTCCGCTATGATCCCCATGACCCATGGATGGTGCCGCTACCGATAGACAATCCTTTCGGCGATGATGATGGGACCAGGCCCCGGGTTGCCTTCACCAAAAACTGTTTTGAATTCGATTTGCATCCAGCCGTTGAAAAGGCGCTCGAAACGGCACGCGAGGCGCTCATCGATGCGGGATACGATGTTGTAGAGGTCGATGTTCCTGATATTCGCAAGATTGCGGAGGAAGCTGCACGAACTCTGTTTGGTGAAGTTAAAGTGCTGATGGATGCACAGGTCCGCGAACATGGCAGTGAAACCATCAACAAGGTGTTCGATGCCTACTATGAACTTATGCCACCTTATGAGGGAGATGAACTCCTCCAGGCCATGGCGCGCCGTTCTTCCTATGTGCGGCAATGGAATCTGTTTTTACAGGACTATCCGCTGGCCCTGACCCCTTTTATGCCCGGCGAGACCTGGGCCTGGGACCGGGATTTGCAAGGGTTGGAGGGTGCGCGCGATGTTCTTTTGGCAGGAATTTACAGCGTTTCAATCAACTTTCTTGGCCTTCCGGCTGGCAACATTCCTGCCAATTTCAACGACGGCCTGCCGGTTGGAGTGCAGATTGTGGGGCGCCGTTTCCGCGAAGATCAGATATTCGATGCTTGCGAGGCAATTGAAGACCGTGTTGGCATTATGGCGCATCATCTGTTTGAGCGTGGTTAGAGCGTTCGTTGAGCCAGTTCAGGACCATGTCGGCGCTCTCATCGGGCGGAAAGACCGGATAAAACGTCTTTTCGATAATGCCATTACGGATAATAAGCGTGATGCGCCTGATCAGCGTCCAGTCTTCAACCTGCATGGTTGGCAGGTTTAACCCGGCGGTAAATTCGAGTTCAGAATCCGAGAGAAGCGGGAAGGGAAGATGAAGCCTTTCTGCGGCTTCTTTTTGATAGGCGCTGTTTTGCGTCGATAACCCAAAGACATGCTGTGCACCGGCTTGCCGCAGGTCGTCATGGATATCACGAAAGGCGCAGGCTTGTGGTGTACAGCCCCGAGCGCCGGGTATCATATCCCAGCCCTGTGGCAACGCCTGATCGGGCCGCCCGGTTCGTGGATAAGCGAAAACAACTGTAAGGTCGGACAGCGCAGCAAGATTGACCATCGCGCCTTTGCTGCTGGTCAGGTCCAGAGACGGCACCCTGCTACCGCGAAGATGATCGGCCCCGCCGTCGTCTTCCGGCTGGGGAAGAGTGGACCAGTCAACATGGTGAAGCTGTCTTGCTCGTTCGGTTTCATCCACGTTTGTCATTCTTGTGCCCTCTTGTATTGCCAATGCAATTGCGGTTTGAGTTGCGCAGCCAATTTTACGGGCGAATCTGCCTGTTTCGACTGGAAACGTCCATGAAGCTTTCCCAATATTTCCTGCCGGTTCTCAAGGAAGCTCCCAGAGAGGCCGAGATTGCGTCTCATCAGCTGATGTTGCGTGCCGGGATGGTGCGCCAGCAATCTGCGGGTATCTACTCCTGGTTACCGCTGGGGCTGAACGTGATGCGCAAGGTTGAACAGGTGGTGCGCGAGGAACAGAACCGGGCAGGCGCGATTGAAGTGTTGATGCCAACAATCCAGAGCGCGGACCTGTGGCGGGAATCTGGACGCTATGACGATTATGGCCGGGAAATGCTGCGCATTCAGGACCGGCATGAGCGCGATATGCTGTTTGGCCCGACCAATGAGGAGATGATTACCGACATTTTCCGGGCCTATGTGAAAAGCTACAAGAACCTGCCTCTTAATCTCTACCATATCCAGTGGAAGTTCAGGGATGAGGTGCGACCCCGTTTTGGCGTGATGCGGGGGCGCGAGTTCCTGATGAAGGACGCCTATTCTTTCGATATCGACGAGGCTTCGTCGCGGGCAGCCTACTATCGTATGTTCGTGTCCTATCTGCGCACGTTCGACCGGCTTGGTGTGAAGGCTGTTCCCATGCGGGCCGATACAGGGCCGATTGGTGGTGATCTGTCGCATGAATTTCTAATCTTGGCCGACACGGGCGAGAGTGAAGTTTTCTGCCATGCGGATACGATGAAACTGCCTGTGCCGGACCGCACGGTAGATTACGGCGATGATGCGCTGATTGCCGGTATTGTTGATGACTGGACACGCGCCTATGCCCGTACTGACGAAATGCATGATGAAGCGTTGTGGAGCGCGGTGCCTGAAGGCGACCGTGTAAACGCGCGTGGTATTGAAGTGGGGCATATATTTCATTTCGGAACCAAATATTCGCAGCCCATGGGAGCGACGGTCACAGGACCCGACGGCAAGGAGACACCAGTATTTATGGGGTCTTATGGCATTGGGCCCAGCCGTGTCGTAGCAGCGCTGATTGAGGCTGGTCATGACGATGACGGGATTATCTGGCCGGATTCTGTCGCACCGTTTGATGTTGGACTGATCAATCTGCGTGTGGGAGATCAGGCGACTGATGCTGCGTGTGCGGCTCTTTACGAGCAGATGGCGAATGCGGGGCTTGATCCACTTTATGATGACACCGACAATCGTGCCGGCGGCAAATTTGCACTGGCTGACCTGATTGGATTGCCGTGGCAGCTTATCGTGGGGCCGCGCGGCCTCGCTAATGGTGAGGTCGAGATTAAGAAACGAGCCAGCGGTGAGCGCGAAACGCTTTCGATGGAGGCAGCGATAAACAGGCTTGTAGCCTGGCGTGAGCAGGTTAAGGAACGTTTTGGTGGTTGATGTGAGCACCACTCCAGCGCCGGCAGAAACAGTCGCTGCCAAACTGCCGGGCAGTACGGGAGCTTTTGCCGGATTCGAATGGATGCTGGCGCGCCGCTATCTTGGCAGCCGTCGCAAGGAGACATTTATTTCCGTTATCTCCATCATCTCCTTCATTGGCATCATGCTGGGTGTTGCGACGCTGATTATCGTGATGGCTGTCATGAACGGGTTTCGCACCGAATTGCTGGACCGCATTTTGGGCATAAACGGCCATCTGATCATTCAACCGGCTCATTCCGGTCTGACGGATTATGATGCCGTCGCCCGCCGTATTGAGGGCGTCGACGGAATTACGCTGGCTTTGCCTCTTGTTGAAGGTCAGGTGCTGGCTTCCGGCGGCAAAGGCGGGCAGGGCGCCCTGGTGCGGGGAATGAGGGAGGCGGACCTGCGCCGCCTTTCTGCGATCGGTGACAACATTAAACAAGGCACGCTTGATGGGTTTGATGCTGCTGTAGAAACCGCTGGTGGAGAAGCTGGCGATGATGAAGTGGTGGTGGATGCTGACGGCAATGTGACGGTCGCGGATGAGGGTGAGGATGATGCCGCTCTTGAAAGCCGAGTTGGCGTCGCGATTGGCAGCCGCATGGCCTACAATCTCAATATTGCGCTGGGTGAAGACATCACGCTGATAACACCGGAAGGAAATGTCTCGGCCTTTGGTGTCTCTCCCCGGGTGAAGAGTTATCCCGTGACCGCCATTTTTGAGATGGGCATGTCGGAGTATGACAACACGTTTGTTTTCATGCCGATGAAGGAGGCGCAACTCTATTTTAATCAGGAAGGTGTTGCGACTGTTATCGAGGCATTTGTCAGCGATCCGGACAAGGTCGAGGACGTGCGGGTTCCCGTGGAGGAAGCCGCAGAAAGACCAATTGTTCTCACGGACTGGAAACAACGCAACGTCACGATTTTTCAGGCGCTGGAGGTTGAACGCAATGTGATGTTCCTCATCCTGGCGTTGATCATTCTGGTCGCTGCCCTGAACATTATTTCGGGCCTCTTCATGCTGGTAAAAGACAAAGGGCGCGATATCGCAATTTTACGCACCATGGGCGCAACGCGCGGTGCCGTAATGCGCATTTTCCTGATTACAGGCTCCAGCATCGGTGTGTTTGGGACACTGGCTGGTTTCGCAATCGGTGTTGTCATATGTCTCAATATTGGTCCCATTCAGGATGCACTGAATGCGGTTACGGGGACCAATCTGTGGGACCCTACGGTCCGTTTTTTAAGTGAAATACCTGCCCGCCTTGATTTTGGTGAAACGCTCATGGTTCTGGCGATGGCGTTGGGGCTTTCCCTGCTGGCCACCATTTTTCCAGCCTGGCGTGCTGCGCGTCTCGATCCTGTAGAGGCGCTTCGATATGAATGACGGCTCTGCACCTCCCGCCGTTCTTTCCATGTCAGGTATCCAGCGGACTTATGGAAAGGGAACACATGCACTGACAGTGCTGAATGATGCGGCAATGGACATCCGACGCGGAGAACTTGTGGCGCTGGTTGCTCCCTCAGGAGCGGGCAAATCGACACTGTTGCATCTTGCTGGTCTGCTGGAACGCCCGGATGCGGGGTCGCTCACCATCGGTGGTGTCGAGTGTGGCGCACTCAATGATGACAACCGCACTCGAATGCGGCGGATCGACATCGGGTTTGTCTATCAGTTTCATCACCTTTTGCCTGAGCTGGATGCTCGTGAAAACATTGCGCTTCCGCAAGTGGTGGCAGGGCAGAGCAAGGCTGCCGCCAATGTGCGGGCCAATGATCTGCTGGACCATCTGGGCATTGCAGCACGTGCAACACACCGGCCTTCCGAACTTTCGGGTGGTGAGCAACAGCGTGTGGCCATCGCTCGCGCGGTCGCCAATCAGCCCAAGCTTCTTCTGGCCGACGAGCCAACGGGCAATCTTGACCCGTCAACTTCTGATCTGGTCTTTGATGCGCTGACCGATCTGGTGCGCGCGACCGGACTGGCCGCCCTGATTGCAACTCACAATCACGAACTTGCCGCCCGGATGGATCGCATTGTCACAATTGAAGACAACAAGATTGTCGCTGTTAGCTGAACGGCCAGGGCAGTTGTCGGCACCACGTTAACCAAAACTGGGATAACAAGAACAAAATTAGAACATTTCTTGACAACCAAAATCGGAACATATAGTGAACATTCAGGTGGAAACGCTGCAAAAGCAACGTTCTTCCCGAGTTTGAATTTGTTCTGGAGTTTCTCATGTCCTTTGTTCTGCGTAACCTTGCCCCTGCGTTTTCAATGTCGCTTTTTCTGTTCATGATGCTGGCCTGGATCAACATTCTGGCCGCCTGACACCTTGAGAATTACGCGAACGCCGCGCATGATTGGAATATGTGCGGCCAGATTGCTGATTTGCTTTTTTTGTGCCGCGGTGACCCAATATCTGGCGGTGAAGCGTGGTCAAACGCGAAGAAATGAATGCGGCGCTTGCCGGTAAGAGCGCGTCCGGTTCTGCGGATGCACAAAAGCTGCGGCCGTTTGTACACCTTCATGTTCACTCAGCGTTTTCGCTTCTTGAGGGCGCTTTGCCGTTGGCGAAGGTGATCGAGCTTGCGTCAGCAGACAACCAGCCGGCACTGGCTGTTACCGATCGCAGTAACCTGTTTGGTGCTCTGGAGTTTTCGCAAAAGGCGGGAAAGGACGGTCTTCAGCCCATAATCGGCTGTACGCTAGAAGTGGATTTCGATGCAGCAGGTGAGGGAAGCGGCGACATTGAAGCTGCCAGTCGCAGCAGTTCGCAGGCCGCCATGCAGGCGATGCCGATGCTTGTGTTTCTGGCGGCTAACGAAACGGGCTATGCAAACCTCACCAAGCTGGTAAGTCTGGCCTATCTTGATGGCGACGCGACCGCGCGCACCCATGTTTCCCTTGGGCAGCTGCGTGACTATTGCGACGGTCTGATTGTTTTGACTGGTGGTCCGACAGGACCGCTTAATCAGGCCATCGCTCAGGGGCAGCATGATACCGCCACCCAGCGCCTGGATACGTTGAGCGCTTTATACAATGATCGCCTCTATATCGAGTTGCAGCGGCATGACGGATATGCGCGAGGGGTCGAGGACAGGCTCATTTCGCTCGCTTATGAGCGCGAGATTCCTCTGGTTGCAACCAATGAAGCCTATTTCCCGGTGCGTGATGATTTTGAAGCCCATGACACGCTGATCTGCATCGCTGAAGGGCGCATGGTGATTGAGGATGACCGGCGCAAGCTCACGCCGGACCATTATCTGAAATCGATGGCAGAAATGAATGCGCTGTTCAGTGATCTGCCCGAAGCCATCGAAAATACCGTGGAGATCGCACAACGTTGCACGTTCAAGGTACCCACCCGTGATCCCATCCTGCCTTTCTTTACAGGTGGGGAGGGGGATGACCCTTTGCAGGCGGAGTCTGCGGAATTGCGCAATCAGGCCCTGACGGGTCTGGAGGAGAGATTGCGCACCAATCCCTTTGCCGAAGGGATGACCCGCAAGGATTACGATGAGCGGCTGGAATTTGAACTTGGTGTCATCGAGAACATGAAGTTTCCCGGCTATTTTCTGATCGTTGCCGATTTCATCAAGTGGGCCAAAGCGCAGGGTATTCCCGTCGGCCCCGGCCGGGGTTCCGGCGCCGGTTCTTTGGTTGCCTGGTCGCTGACGATCACCGATCTTGATCCGATGAAGTTTTCGCTTCTGTTTGAGCGGTTTCTCAATCCCGAACGTATCTCGATGCCGGATTTTGATATTGATTTCTGTCAGGACCGGCGGGATGAAGTGATCCGCTATGTTCAGGAAAAGTACGGTCGTTCCCAGGTGGCGCAGATCATCACCTTTGGAACATTGCAGGCGCGCGCTGTGCTGCGTGATGTGGGCCGTGTGCTGCAAATGCCCTACGGCCAGGTCGACAAACTTTGCAAAATGGTGCCCAACAACCCGGCTAATCCGACATCGCTTGCCGTCGCCGTTACCACTGAGCCGGGGCTGATTGAGGCGAGGAAGGCGGAGCCTGAGGTTGACCACCTGATCGGTATCGCGCTGAAACTTGAGGGTCTTTACCGCCACGCATCGACACACGCCGCAGGTATCGTGATAGGCGACCGGGAACTCGACAAGCTCGTTCCGCTTTACCGCGATCCACGATCAGACATGCCAGTGACCCAGTTCAATATGAAATGGGTGGAACAGGCGGGGTTGGTCAAGTTCGATTTCCTGGGTTTGAAAACACTGACCGTTATTGAGAAGGCGCTGGAATATCTCAAACAACGTGATGTGACCGTCGATATTGATGGACTGCCGCTAGACGATGCAACCACCTACGAAATGTTGCAGCGGGGTGAAACTGTTGGAGTGTTCCAGCTTGAATCGATGGGCATGCGCAAAGCGCTGCTTGGCATGAAGCCGGACCAGTTTGAGGATATCATCGCGCTGGTTGCTCTTTACCGGCCTGGCCCGATGGAAAATATACCCGTCTACAATGCGCGCAAGCATGGCGAGGAGGAGCCAGATTTTTATCACGACAAGATTGAGCATGTTTTGAAAGAAACGCAGGGCGTGATTATCTACCAGGAACAGGTGATGCAGATTGCGCAGATCCTCTCCGGATATTCCCTTGGTGAAGCCGATATGCTGCGCCGGGCGATGGGTAAGAAAATTCGTTCTGAAATGGAAGTTCAGCGCAAGCGTTTTGTTGATGGTGCGGTCGAGCGTGAGCTGACGGCAGACCGAGCGAACTTCATTTTTGATGTTCTGGCAAAGTTTGCCGACTATGGATTCAACAAATCACACGCCGCCGCCTATGCGTTGGTCAGCTATCAAACGGCCTGGTTGAAGGCAAATCACCCGGTCGAGTTTCTTGCCTCGCTCATGACCCTTGATATGGGCAATACCGACAAGCTTCATGATTTCTATCGTGAAGCGAAGCGGTCTGAGATCGAGGTGGTTGCGCCATCGGTTAACACCTCAGATGTCACATTCTCGGTTCGCGATGGCAAAATCTATTACGCTCTTGCGGCAATCAAGGGCGTTGGGGCGCAGGCCATGGCGCATATTGTTGATATGCGCAACGAGGGCGGACCCTTTACCAGCCCCACCAATCTCTTTTCCCGCATTGACCCGCGCCAGATTAACCGTAAGGGGCTGGAAAATCTGATCCATGCCGGGGCGTTTGATTGTTTTGGTTTCCCCCGGGAACAGATGATGGGAGGGTTGGACCGTCTGATCGGCCACGCCAACCGTGTTGCTGACAACACCGCGATTGGCATGACGGACATGTTTGGTGGTGATACGGGAGAGACGGAAGTTACGCTGGCTCCAACTCCGGCATGGATGCCTGCTGAAAAGCTGTTTCGTGAGTTTCAGTCGGTCGGCTTTTATCTGTCGGCTCACCCTCTTGATGAATACGCCGAAACGCTGGAGAAAATGCGGGTACAGAACTGGGTCGATTTTGAGCGCGCGGTGAAGGGCAGGGGGTCTCTTCCCGGCAATCTGGCGGGGACTGTGACAAGTCTTCAGCAACGCAAAACCCGCACGGGCAACCGGATGGGCATTGTTCAGATATCTGATGCTACCGGCCAATACGAAGCTGTGCTGTTTTCTGAGTCGCTGGAGCAATATCGCGAGTTGCTGCAGGCCGGGAACTCGGTGGTGTTGAACGTCGCCGCTGAAGACAAACCCGAGGGTATTTCGCTGCGCATCAATTCTGTGAAATCGCTGGAGGTTGAAGCCAGCAAAGTGCAGCGTCAGCTGTATATTTTCCTGCGCGACGAGGCTCCTCTGGCGAGCCTTCCTTCGCTGATCTCAAAACGGGGAGAGGCCAGCGTCAGCCTGATTGTCATGCAGGGGCAGGGGGAACGTGAAATCGAGATTGGCCTGCCCGGCAAGCGCATGGTTTCGCCTCAGGTTGCCGGGGCGATCAAGTCCATTCCCGGGGTCGTGGATGTCGAACTTGTCTGACTTGTCCGGCCCTGCGCCGTTCAGTCAGCCGGCAGATCGAAACAAAGGTCATATTCTGGAGCAGCTGCAACGGTTTCTCATTGGAGCCAGGCATGTTTTGGAGATTGCGAGCGGTACAGGGCAGCACGCCCTGCATTTTACCGATCATTTGCCGGATGTGTTATGGCAGCCAAGTGATCTTGATCTGAAAGCCTTTGGCCTTGAGCACACACTGTCAGAAAATTTACGGGCCAACATGGCCGCCCCTCTGACACTGGATATCAGCCGATGGCCGGATACCGGGCCAGTTTATGATGCGGTTTACAGCGCCAATTGCCTGCATGTTATCGATTGGCCAAAGGTTGTGGCTTATGTCTCAGGTGCAGCGCGCAGTTTGAAAACGGGTGGGCTGATGATGCTTTATGGGCCTTTCAACTATGGCGGAGCCTATACCAGCGAAGGCAACGCCTCTTTTGATGAAACGTTGAAGCAAACCTACGAGGGCGGCGGGATTCGTGATTTTGAAGCGGTGAATGATCTGGCCCAGGCCAACGGGCTGAGCCTTTTGGAAGATGTCACCATGCCAGCCAACAACCGGTTTCTGGTCTGGAGAAAAAGCGAGGGCGGGTGCTGAGCCAAACCGCCATTTTTGGTGCAGAACGTGGAACGGCTGTTTCCGGTCGATGATGCACTGTGACAGGCTCATTCGACAGCCAAATGAGTTGAGACAAAACCGGAGCGCAAATAGCCTGTTGCACTCTGTGTCAAAACCTCTATAACGCCGCCCATTCCACACGCGGATGCGTGTTGATCAACGTTCTTTGGAACGAACAGCCTCCAGTTAGCGATAACATGGCACTGATCAGCACTTCCGGTGCGACGTTATGATGCGTCGTTCTTTTCCGCGCCAGGTTTAACCGGTAAACAGGAGATGCGAGCTATGGCTCTGCCCGATTTTTCTATGCGCCAATTGCTGGAAGCAGGCGTTCATTTTGGTCACCAGACACACCGCTGGAACCCAAAGATGGACCGCTACATTTTTGGCAAACGCAACAACATTCATATTCTTGACCTGTCGCAGACTGTGCCGCTGTTGCACAACGCACTGAAACAGATTTCAGACACGGTCGCCCGTGGTGGCCGGGTGCTGTTTGTCGGCACCAAACGGACAGCGTCCGAGCAGGTAGCCGATGCTGCGCGCCGTTCGGCCCAGTATTATGTCAATGCCCGCTGGCTTGGCGGCATGTTGACCAACTGGAAGACCATTTCCAATTCGATCAAACGATTGCGGGAATTGGAGGAACTTCTCTCCGGCGATCAGCAGGGCTTTACCAAGAAAGAACTGCTGAACCTCACTCGCGAGAGAGACAAGCTTGAGCGGGCCTTGGGCGGTATCAAGGATATGGGCGGTACACCTGACCTGATTTTCGTAATTGATACCAACAAGGAAGCCATTGCTATTCAGGAAGCGCGCAAGCTGAAAATTCCGGTTTGTGCCGTGCTTGATTCAAATTCCGACACCGACAACGTTGATTTGCCTATTCCTGGCAATGATGACGCGTCGCGGGCAATTGCTCTTTACTGTGATCTGGTTGCCAAAGCGGCGATCGACGGTATTGCACGCCAGCAGGGTGCTTCGGGTGTGGATCTGGGTGCGCAGGCTGAAGCGCCTGCAGAAGAGGTTCTTGAGGCTGCCCCGGCTGCTGAAGTGGCTGCTGAGGCTGCACCAGAGGTGGCTGCAACACCTGCGCCAGAAGCCGCGGCCCCGGAAGCGAAAGCCCCGGAAGCTGCAGCACCCGCTGCGCCGGTTGAGGAAGCAAAGGAAGCAGCTCCCGCTGAAGCGCCTGCAGCACCTTTGTTTACGGCGCCTTCCGGCGATGCTGATGACCTCAAGAAAATCAATGGTATTGGCCCGGTTGCAGAAGGCCAGCTGAATGAGCAGGGCATCACGACCTATAAGCAGATTGCCGAGCTGAGTGCAGAAGACATTCAGCGGGTTGATGATTATATGCCGTTTTCCAGTGCTCAGATTGAAGACTGGAAAGCTCAGGCGGCTGAACTGATCAAAGGCTAATACCCTCCTGATCAAGCAATAATTCGGTGCGGCTGAAACCGCGCCGACCTTACATATCAACGAAAATCACCCCATGTGCCGCAGCAATATTGTTGAGTGCGGCGCACAACCGAAAGGCGAATGCGATGGCTATTTCCGCATCATTGGTGAAAGAACTGCGCGATAAAACCGGCGCAGGCATGATGGACTGCAAGAACGCGCTGAACGAAAATAATGGCGACCTGGAAGCGGCAATCGACTGGCTTCGGGCCAAGGGTATTGCCAAGGCGGATAAGAAATCCGGCCGTACTGCAGCTGAAGGGCTTGTGGGTGTGGCCAGTGATGGCAACCGTGCCGCTATTGTGGAGGTTAATTCCGAAACAGACTTTGTGGCGCGCAATGAAGCGTTCCAGGCCATGGTTTCTGGAATTGCCAAGGTTGCGCTCGGCACTGACGGTTCTGGCGATGCAATCAACGCCGCCGATCTGGAGGGCAAGAGCGTTGCCGAAAACATTACCGAGAATATTGCCACGATTGGTGAGAATATGAGCCTGCGCCGTGGGGCGGTCATGGAAGTGGGCAGCGGTGCCGTTGCATCTTATGTGCACAACGCAATCTCTGATGGTCTTGGCAAGATTGGTGTGCTGGTCGCGCTTGAGTCTACCGGCGATGCCGACAAACTCGCTATGATTGGCCGACAGGTTGCTATGCACGTTGCTGCGACCAACCCGCTTGCCGCAACCAAAGAAGAAATGGATCCGGTTGTTGTTGAGCGCGAAAAGGCGATCTTCTCCGAGAGTGCCCGTGAATCGGGTAAGCCTGAAGAGATTATCGAGAAGATGGTCGAAGGTCGGGTTCGCAAATTCTATGAAGAAAACGTGCTTCTGTCGCAGACCTTTGTGATCGATGGCGAGAACAGCGTTGAAAAGGCTTTGAAGAACGCTGAAGCCGATGTTGGCGCTCCAATCGCACTTAAGGGTTTCGTTCGCTTCCAGCTGGGAGACGGTATCGAGAAAGAAGAAGATGATTTTGCTGCTGAAGTTGCAGCGATGAACAAGCAGTAGTCTGAATCTGTTTGATCGCAATAGTCCATGTGATTCAGCGGGGGCGCGGCGTGACAACGCTGCGCCCTTCCTGTATTTCTGCTCCAGTTTAGCAGCCGTTACGGGACAACAGATTCGATGAGCAAACCGCAATTTGCCCGTATTCTGTATAAGATTTCTGGCGAAGCGCTGATGGGTAATCAGTCGTTTGGCATCGACCCGGATATGGTTTCTCGGGTGGTGGATGATATTGCGGCTGCGCGCGATCTGGGAGCGTCAATTGCTCTGGTTGTTGGTGGCGGCAATATTTTTCGTGGCGTGGCTTTGGCATCCAAAGGTGCAGACCGCGTAACGGGCGATCACATGGGAATGCTCGCTATCGTCATGAATGCGCTGTCGTTGCGTATGGAGTTTGAAAAGCGTGGTGTTGCTGCGACAGTTCTGTCCGGCCTTGCTGTGCCTCAGGTTTGCGAGACTTTTACCCAGCGGGGTCTGATTGAAGCGCGGGATCGTGGCGACGTGATCATCTTTGCCGGTGGGACGGGAAACCCCTATTTCACGTCCGATACGGCCGCGGCCTTGCGGGCAGCCGAATTTGGTGCCGAGGCAATTTTCAAAGGTACCCAGGTTGATGGTATCTATAGTGCCGATCCCAAAAAGGATCCGGGGGCGAAACGGTACGATCATCTTGCGCATGATGACCTGCTGGAACAGCAATTGGGCATCATGGATGCTTCGGCGGTTGCGTTGGCACGAGACAATTCAATTGATTTGGTGGTATTCTCCATCCACGAGAAGGGTGAGCTTGCACGAGTTCTTTGTGGCGGGGGGACCTTCACTCTTGTAAATACGCCCAAGAGTAAAAAATAAACCAGAAGACTTTATACGCTGTCGAGAAAAGATGGCGGTGAAACGGGAAGAAAAAATGGCTGATGGAATTGATCTCAAGGATATCCAGTCCCGCATGGAGGGATCGGTTTCCGCATTTCAAAAGGATCTTGGAGGACTGAGGACGGGCCGCGCGTCAGCCTCATTGCTCGACCCGGTGATGGTGGATGCTTATGGGCAGAAAATGCCGATCAATCAGGTTGCCAATGTCAATGCGCCCGATCCCAAGATGATTATGGTGCAGATATGGGATAAATCCATGGTTGGCCCGGTCGACAAGGCTGTGAGAGATGCAGGGCTTGGCCTCAATCCGGTGGTGGACGGGCAAAACCTTCGCATTCCTTTGCCGGATTTGAACGAAGAACGCCGCCGTGAACTGGTTAAGGTTGCCAATGGCTATGCTGAAAATGCAAAGGTTGCCATCCGCCATGTCCGCCGTGACGGTATGGAAACCCTGAAAAAGGCCGAAAAAGACAAAGAGATTGGCCAGGATGAAGCAAGAGCAACATCTGAAAAGGTACAAAAGATGACCGACGAGATGGTTGCCGAAATTGATAAGGTCCTGGCGCAAAAAGAAACTGAAATCATGCAGGTTTGACGTCCGCCAGGGTGTCGAAGGGGCGGCGAGGGAACGCGCATGTCAGGTAGAATGATCGCAGGAGCTGGACAAAGGGTTGCGGGTGGGCTTGCCGACATGCAGGTGCCGGAGCACGTAGCGATCATTATGGATGGAAATGGCCGGTGGGCTCAAAAACGCGGGCTGCCGCGCTCCCATGGGCACCGCAAAGGCGTTGAAGCGGTCCGGGCAGCTGTACGGGCGGCCGGTGAGCTGGGCATCAAAACCCTGACATTGTTTTCATTCTCGTCAGAAAACTGGACCCGTCCTGAAGCTGAGGTGAACGAGCTTATGGGCTTGCTCAAGCTGTTTATCCGCCGTGATCTTGCTGACCTCCATAAGGAAAATGTGCGGGTGTCGATTATTGGAGCACGCCACAATATTCCATCGGACATCCTGCCGTTACTTGAAGAAGCCGAGAACCTGACGCGCAACAACATGGATACCCGCCTTGTCATTGCGTTCAATTATGGTTCACGCGATGAAATTGTGCGTGCAGCCCGTAAACTTGCAGAGCAGGCGCGTGATGGCGATGTGGATCCCGATACAATATCGGATGATGATTTTGCATCGGCTCTTGATACCGCTGACTGGAGCGATCCGGATCTGATTATTAGAACTTCAGGCGAAAAACGACTGTCGAATTTCCTGTTATGGCAGGCTGCATATGCGGAATTTGTATTTCTTGACTGTCTTTGGCCCGATTTTAACAAGGCGACGCTTGAACAGGCTTTGGCTGAATATAACAACCGCTCCCGCCGCTATGGTGGGCTTGTTGCCGGTGCGGGAGCCTGACCGTGGTGGTATCTGAACCGCGAATTCTGCAATCTGAGCTTGGGAAACGGGTTGCCTCCGCAATCGTCATGCTGCTGGTCGTTCTGTCGGTCAGTTGGGTGGGGGGAATGCCCTTCACCCTGCTGTCGATAGCCTTGTCAGCCGTGCTGTTTTATGAATGGCAGTCAATAGTACGACTAACTCGCTTTGATGGCACAGAAGCGGCCCTGACGCTTGGGTTTGCGCTGATATTATTGGGCATTCTGCTGGGTTTCTGGCCGATTGCGCTGCTGCTGTTTCTGGCACTCGGGCTGGTTCTGGAATTGACCAGCCACGGGGATGAAAAGTCGGATGTGCGCTGGATCGGATTGGGGGCGGTCTATTGTGCAATACCGGCCCTATGCTTCCCGCTGATCCGTGATGCAGGTGGGTTTGCAGTCTTGATGCTGACCTTCTTGATTGTATGGGCAACAGATATTGCCGCTTATTTTGCTGGACGGCGCTTCGGCGGCCCGAAGCTGTTGGCTTCGGTGTCTCCCAAAAAAACCTGGTCGGGTGCGTTTGGCGGAATCATTGGGGCTTTTGTGGTGGCAGTTCTTCTGGCCGTGTTTCAGGGATGGTCGGTGTTGGGCATCGCGATGGCGGCCATTGTGCTGTCCACGGTCTCGCAGATGGGAGATCTGTTTGAATCCTGGGTGAAACGTGTATTTGACGTCAAGGATTCCAGTAATCTTATCCCAGGACATGGTGGGTTTCTGGATCGTGTTGACGGATTGGTGGCAGCAGCGGTGCCTGTTGCGGTCATACTGGCGTTAAATGTGGCGTGATGAAGTATCGGTTTTCTGACTCTTTATGACATAAATCGTTATCCAAAAGGGATCACAAACCAGCCATGTTTTCTGCTATGATGTTTATCTGTAGGGGTTAATTCGGCTTCTGTGTCCGCGCCATTTCAGCCGGACCGAGTGACTAAACGGGGACTTCATGGATTTGCTGTCTGCGCCTGGCGCGCTTCTCGACTTTGTCATTTGGAAAGTCGTCCCGTTTATTTTTGTCCTGACCATTGTCGTGTTTTTCCACGAGCTGGGGCACTTTCTCGTTGCGCGCTGGAACCGTGTGAAGGTTGATGCCTTTGCCGTTGGTTTTGGGCCTGAACTGTTTGGTTTCAATGACCGGCAAGGCACCCGGTGGAAGGTGTGTGCAATACCGCTTGGCGGGTATGTGAAATTCCTGGGTGATGATGATGCCAGCAGTCGACCAGACCATGAAGCCTTGCAGCAATTGAACGCTGAAGAGCGCGAAGGTGCCTTTGAATACAAAGCCTTATGGCAACGGGCAGCGATTGTTGCGGCAGGACCGATTGCCAACTTTATTCTGGCAATTGTCATCTATACCGGCCTTTTCATGTACTATGAAGATGTGCGAATCGAGCCAGTGATCGGCAAGGTTGTCGAGCAGTCTGCTGCGGAAGAAGCCGGGCTTCAGGTTGGTGACCGCATTGTCAGTGTTGATGGTGTTGCCGTTACCCAATTCAGCGATTTGCAGCGCAGCACCATGTTGAATACCGACACGCCGCTGACCTTCGTGATTTCCCGTGCCGGAAAAGAGCTTTCGATGACGGCTGCCCCGCGCATGACAGAGCGCGAAGACGGTTTCGGCAATAAATTCAAGGTGGGCATGATAGGTATATCGCCCAGCACTGAGCCGGAAAATATAAAACGTACGAGCCTTGGACCGGTTGAGGCTTTTGTCAAAGGTCTTGACCGGACGTGGCTGGTGGTTGCCGGAACATTCAATTTTATCAAAGAACTCATCGTCGGTAAGCAGGATGCAAGTGAGTTGCGTGGACCTCTTGGTATTGCGCAAATGACATCCCAGGTTGCGACGCTTGGTATTCTTCAGCTCATATCGTTGGCGGCGGTGCTGTCTGTCAGTATTGGCCTGATGAACCTGTTTCCTCTGCCGGTCCTCGATGGGGGGCATCTGGTGTTCTACGCTCTTGAAGCTATCCGGGGAAAACCGATGGAGCCCAAGAATCAGGAAATCGCATTTAGAATCGGCCTTGTGTGTGTTTTGATGCTGATGGTGTTTGCGACCAGTAACGATGTGATGCGAGAGTGGTGGCCTGCGGGGTAAAATTTAACTTTTTATTTACCATCGGGCCACGCAAGCGGGCGTTTTGGGGGTGATATGAACGATTTGGCAATGGAAGGGTTTGACAGTGGTTGCGCTGGTTAAAAAAGACTGTACAAACATTCATTAATTGTACGATTTTTGCCTGCTTTTGGGCTAACATTGTGCAGTAATCAGAGAGGTGCCTGATCAGTCTTGGGGGTTGGTTAAGGGCTTGAACGGGAATTAAGAGAGCTTCATGAGAATTTTCATTAAGCGTATGAGCCTGATGGCATGTTTTGCTATCGTTTCGACCATGTTTATCACGGTCTCAACGATGACAGGTGCCGTGTTGATGGGCGCTGCTTCTTCACAGGCTGAGGCTGCTGTCGTCAGTTCGATCGTCGTGCGGGGGAATCGCCGCGTCGATAGTGAGACGGTTCGCAGTTATCTGACGGTCAAGCCCGGTGTGAACTTTACATCATTTGATACCGACGAATCTCTGCGTCAGTTGTTTGCAACGGGTCTTTTTTCCGATGTGCGGATATCCCGTAATGGTCGTACACTGATTGTCGAGGTCGATGAGAATCCGACGATCAATCTTGTTCGCTTCGTCGGCAATGACAAGGTTCGCGATGATCAGCTGTCCAATATTGTTCAGTCCAAAAGCCTTGAAATTTTCAGTCAAGAAAAAGTTGATAGCGACCTGGCTCGCGTTCGCGAAGTTGTGCGGCGCTCCGGTCGCGCGTCATCAACCGTCACCGTTCAGGTGGACGAGCTCGAAAACAACCGCGTTGACGTGGTGTTTCAGATCAATGAGGGCGGCCGTACGCGCATTGCTGATATCAACTTCGTCGGCAATAATGCATATGGTGACCGCCGTTTGACGGAAATCATCAGCCATAACGAGAGTAATTTCCTCAGCTGGCTGAAACGCGACGACCTTTTTGATCCGGATCGCTTGAGAGCTGATGAAGAGCGTTTGAGACGCTTTTACTTCAACCGCGGATATGCGGATTTCCGGGTGATTTCTGCTGTCGGTGATTTCAATGAAGAGAAGAACAATTATACCATCACGATAACTGTCGATGAGGGCGAGCGTTATGCCTTCGGCAATATCGAAATCGACAATGCCCTGACAAATGTTGATCCTCAGATTCTTCAGGATTCACTCAAAGTACGTTCCGGAGATGTCTACAGCGCCAGGGATGTCGAAAAGACGCTCGTTGCGATGACAGAAGCCATTGCATCATCCGGATTTCCGTTTGCAGAAGTGACACCGCGCGGTGATCGCGATTTCGACAACCGTACAATCAACATCACTTTCTTTGTTGATGAAGGGCCGCGTTCCTACATCGAACGCATCGAAGTGTCGGGGAACACGCGGACACGTGGCTATGTTATTCGCCGTGAGTTCGATATTTCGGAAGGCGATGCTTACAACCGGGTTCTCGTTAATCGCGCCAAGCGCCGTCTTGATGCGCTGGGTTTCTTTGAAACAGTTCGCATAACAACCCGCCCCGGGTCTTCGCCGGACCGGGTCATTGTTGTGGTCAATGTCAAGGACAAGCCAACGGGGGATATTTCGTTCGGTGGTGGTTTCTCCAGCGCCGCCGGTGCTGTTGGTGAAGTTTCTCTGACGGAGCGCAACTTCCTTGGTCGTGGCCAGTTCCTGAAGATTTCAGGTAGTTTTGGTGAAGATGTCACCAAATATGATATCTCCTTCACGGAGCCTTATTTCCTCGGCAACCGAATTGCCGTCGGTTTCGATGCATCGCGTCAGGAAATTACATCCAACAATGGTACGTTGTTCGACAGTGACGTCACGACCTTCCGGCTGAGAGCCCAGGCACCGTTGACTGATAACTTTTCGGCTTCTGTGAATTATACCTATCGACGCGAAGATACATCGGTGGATCCGAATCTTAGCGACGGTAATCCGGCGAATGGAGAGTTGTCTCCTGCCACGCTTGATACCGTCAACCGCAGCCCGTTTACGACCTCTTCGATCGGTTACGGCCTCGTATATTCCACAATCGACAACTTCAAGAATCCAAGAGAAGGTATCCACGCTACGTTCAACCAGGACTTCGCGGGATTGGCGGGAGACGCGCAATACGTCAAAACAACCGGGCGCATTACGGCCTATTATCTCGCTGCTGAGGATGCAGACATCGTTCTTCTTGGGGCGGTTGGCGCAGGGCATATCGAAGGGTTTGGGTCTGATACTTTGCGTGTCACCGACCACTTCCTGCAGGGCGGCGAGACAATTCGTGGTTTCGATGTACGTGGTTTTGGACCTCGTGACTCCCTGACAAACGAACCCCTGGGTGGTACAACCTTTGTCAATGCAACCGCTGAAGTTCAGTTCCCGTTGCCTCTGTTGGCACGTAGTTCGGGCCTTAGAGGTGCGTTGTTTGCCGAAGGTGGTACGCTGTATGGCAATGACTTCTCCAGTCCTACCGTTATCGATAGTTCGGATATCAGGGCCTCTGTAGGCGCCTCAATAATCTGGGATTCTCCGTTTGGACCCTTGCGGGCTGACTTTTCCCAGACGCTGCTGGAGGAAAGTTTTGACAGAACTCAGTTCTTCCGGTTTGGCGTAAGCACGAAGTTCTGATAAGATAATTGAATTCATAAGCCGCCGCATCTGCGGCGGTTTTTTTTTGACATCGAGAATATGGATTCGGCTTGGCTGACGCGGTCTCCTTTTTTGACGCTCCTGTTCCTGCTCCTTTGAGAGATCTGGCGCAGCGTATGGAATGCAACATACGTGACGGCGATGATGACTCCGTGCTGATCACCTCTGTTGGTCCCCTTGAAGCGGCAGGACAGGGGGCGCTTACTTTTTTAAACAGCGGAAAATATGTGAAGGCTCTCGCAGAGACTGAAGCTGCTGCTGTGATTTGCTCAAGCCGCTATGCCGACAAGGTACCAGCTCATATATCGGCTGTGATAGCGGAACAGCCTTATCAGGCCTTTGCAAAAGCTGCGGCGTGGATGTTTCCAAAGGCGATGAGGCCTCAGCCGATGATTGAGCCCGGCATCGCACCGGGCGCACTGGTTCACCCATCGGCTTCACTCGAAGATGATGTGACCGTTGAGCACGGTGCTGTTGTCGGCCCAGGGGCCCATGTTGGCCGAGGTAGCATAATCTGTCCTGGGGCCGTGGTTGGACCAAATGTTCGTCTCGGGCGGGAAACGAGTGTTGGTAACTCCGCATCAGTGACGCATGCGATTATCGGTGACCGGGTCTTTATCCATTCTGGTGTTCGCATCGGTGGAGATGGTTTTGGCTATGCGATGGGGCCTACAGGTCACGCGAAGATTCCGCAGATTGGCCGGGTCGTCATTCAAGATGATGTCGAGATTGGTCCCAACTCCTGTATTGACCGGGGTTCAAACCGTGACACGATAGTCGGTGAGGGGACGAAGATCGATAATTTGGTCATGATAGGCCACAACGTCGTTATAGGAAGGCACTGCGTGATCGTGGGCCAGGTTGGTATTGCTGGCAGCACGGAGATTGGAAATTTTGTGATTTTGGGCGGTAAAGCTGCAATCAACGGTCATATCAAGATCGGCGATGGCTGCCAGATTGCAGGATTGAGTGGTGTCTCTGGTGATGTCCCGCCCGGTTCGCGCTGGGGTGGTGTTCCAGCCAGACCTATCAAACACTGGATGCGGGAAATTGCACGCCTGCGCCGGGAAGCATTTTCAGATACGGGGACAAAGGAGGGGCGTGATGAGTGACGTAAGCGATAGTCTAGACACGATAGATATACAGGGCCTGATGGCAATTTTGCCCCATCGCTATCCATTTCTCCTGATCGACAAGATTGTTGATATTGTCAGTGATGAATCGGCTCGTGGGATCAAGAATGTGACACTAAACGAGCCTCATTTCACCGGGCATTTCCCTGGAAATCCGATCATGCCCGGGGTTCTGATTATCGAGGGGATGGCCCAAACTGCCGGCGCGATATGCGCCAAAAAGCACTATGGCGGGAGGCAGAGCGGCGTGTTTTTTATGACGATCGACAATGCCAAGTTTCGAAAGACTGTTGTTCCGGGCGATGTGCTGGAGTTTCTGATCACGAAAACGCGCCAGAAGCGCAATATTTTCAAATATTCCTGTATTGCGCAGGTTGAAGGACAGAAGGTTGCAGAAGCTGATATTGGCGCGATGATGGTTGCTCCTGATGACCAGTAATTCCAGCGCCAAAGTTCATCCTAGTGCCGTCCTTGAAGACGGATGCAGTGTTGGCTCCGATGTCAAAATTGGCCCGTTTTGCCATGTTGGCAGCGATGTTGTGCTGAAAGACGGTGTCGAGTTGCTGGCGCAGGTGTCCGTGCAAGGGCATACGACCGTTGGCAAGGGAACCCGTATCTTTCCTTTTGCTTCTGTTGGAAATGAACCTCAGGATCTGAAGTTTTCGGGCGAGAAGACGACGCTTGATATCGGAGAGAATTGTATCATCCGCGAAGGAGTGACCATCAATCCCGGTACCGCTGGCGGCGGTTCGCAAACCCGTATCGGTAACAATTGCGCATTTCTGGCAAATTCTCATGTGGCGCATGATTGCGTGGTGGGAAACCACGTCATTTTCTCCAACAATGTCATGCTGGCAGGCCATTGTGTGGTCGGTGATCATGTCATTTTTGGCGGAGGCTCCGCTGCGCATCAGTTTTGTCGTATCGGTCATCACGCTTTCATTGGCGGGTTGGCTGGTGTTGAGGGTGATGTCATTCCTTTTGGAATGGCGATTGGCAATCGGGCGAACCTGGCGGGTCTTAATCTGATTGGCATGAAACGGTCAGGCGTGGCCCGCGATAGCATCCATGCAGTGCGCAATACCTATAAAGCTCTTTTTTCCGGCGAGACTGTTGTCCTGGAAGCGGCAAAAGAGCTGGGTGCTGCGGCAACAGACCCGCATGTGATCGATATGGTTGAGTTCATCACTGCATCGGCAGACCGGGCTCTTTGCACACCTTCCAGCGAGTAGGCGGACCGGGTCGGTGGGTGAGCAATCAGGCGATCCGATCGGCATAATAGCCGGCAATGGAGAATTGCCGGTAGAAGTCGCTGAGAACCTGAGCAGGAAAGGTCGACAGGTTTCAATATTCGGGTTTGGAACCAGTTTTTCCAGCGGTGTTGAGAAATTCGAGCATGAGTTTCTTGAATGGGGCCAGATGGGCCATCTTTTCAAACGGCTAAAGCAGAACAATATCGAAGAAATCGTTATGGCCGGGGGCATTGTCGGTCGCCCGGAAATCAGCCTGGCCAGGATGGATTGGGGGACGATGCGTGCCGCGCCTGGTTTGCTGACCGCCGTTATGGGAGGCGACGATACGATATTGTCTGGTGTTATCAACGTCTTTGAGAAGCGCGGCGTTCGCGTCAGCGGGGTTGGGGAACTGGTGCCTGAAATGCTGGTAAGACCAGGGCCAAACACGTCAACAAAAGCCAATTCAAAAGACATCAGCAGGATCGATCAGGGTTTTGAAGTGGCAAGGGCCCTGGGGCGTTTTGATATCGGTCAGGCTTGCGTGGTGATTGGAACGCGTGCTGTGGCGGTCGAGGGTGTTGAAGGTACGGACGGTATGTTGCAGCGCGTTGGAGAACTTAGGGTTCAGGGGCGCTTGCCAAACAAGCGAGGCGGTGTGCTCGTGAAGTGTGTGAAACCGGGGCAGGACGAGCGTGTGGATCTTCCCGCCATCGGTCCTCAAACCGTTCAGCGCGCCCATGAGGCCGGTCTGAAGGGCATTGGCGTTCAGGCGGGAAAGACCATCATCGTCGAAATGGAGCGAACGCTTGAATTGGCCCGGGGGCTTGGCCTTTTCATACAAGGCATGGAACCGGCGTGATGGCTGGTCATGCGCCTCTTAAGGTTTGTTTCGTGTTGGGGGAAGAGTCGGGTGATGCCCTGGCTGCTGATCTGCATGATGCGCTGATCGTGAGAGCGTCGAAACAGGGGCGGGAGGTCGAGTTTCACGGGCTGGCGGGCAGTCGTTTGCGAGAGCGGGGAATGAACTCGCTCTTTGATATTGAAGACATCGCGGTAATGGGGTTTTCAGCGGTGATTGCGAGATTGCCGAAGATTATCCGGCGCGTTTATCAAACCGTTGCCGATGTCGTGGCGCGAGATCCTGATGTTTTGATACTGGTCGATAGCCCGGACTTTACCCATGCTGTGGCCAAACGTGTGCGCAGGAAACTGCTTGATCTGCCAATCATTGACTATGTTTGCCCCAGCGTGTGGGCCTGGCGGCCAAAACGCGCCGAGCGCATGCGCGCCTATGTAGATCATGTCTTGACCATTCTGCCTTTTGAACCGGAAGCACTGGCTCGCTTGAATGGCCCGCCGGCGACCTATGTTGGCCACCCCATGTCTCGCTCCATTGCCAAATTGAGGCAGGAACCATCCCCTGTCGCAAGTGATCCGCCCATTCTTCTCATATTACCTGGATCTCGTGGCGGCGAAATAAAACGCCATCTCCATATTTACGGGCAAATGCTTGAAGTATTGGAGAAAAGGGGCGTCGAATTTCAAGCGGTTTTACCCGCTGTCCCCCGTCTCAAGGCGCGCATCGCCGAGGCCGTTAGTGGGTGGTCGGTCAAACCAACCCTTGTTGATAGCGGTGAGAATGACCGGTATTTCCGGACAGCGCGTGCGGCCATGGCAACATCTGGAACCGTTACATTGCAACTCGCGCTTCATCGTGTCCCCACAACCATCGCTTACAAGTTCGATCCCGTTGCCAAGATGTTGCGTTTTCTCATTGACGTCTGGAGCGGAGCATTGCCCAACCTGATCGCTGACCGCGTGGTTGTGCAGGAAGATTATAGTGAGACCGTTATTCCAGAACGATTGGCCAGACGTATCGAGGCAATATGGGAAGATACTCCCGAACGTCAGCGCCAACTGGATGGTTTTGATGAGATCATTTCAGCCATGGAAACCGACCGAGCTCCCGGTGAACTTGCAGCTGAAGTCGTGTTGAACCACGTCAAGGAAAGACCGCAGTGATTCAACGCAAGTTTCCGCATTGAGCTCCCTTTCAACAGGCTGACAGTGTGCCCCTGAAAGAAGCTCAAAGTCCGATTGGCCAATCAGCCAACCTGTGCCTGATTGAAAATGAATGATCCCGGCAGGTAAAGCGATCAATCAGCGTTTGTCGACTGGAACATAGTCGCGCTGGGTAGGGCCGGTATACAGCTGGCGGGGCCGTCCGATCTTCTGCTTTGGATCTTCAATCATTTCTTTCCATTGTGCGATCCAGCCTACTGTACGCGCCAGTGAAAACAGCACAGTGAACATATCGGTGGGGAAACCCAGCGCTTTCAGCGTGATGCCGGAATAAAAGTCGATATTGGGATAAAGACCGCGTTCGACAAAATACTCGTCCTCAAGCGCAATTTTCTCCAGCTCAATTGCCACATCCAGAATCGGGTCATCTTTGATACCCAGCACACCCAGGACTTCGTGTGTTGTTTTTTGCATGATTTTGGCGCGCGGATCGTAGTTCTTGTAAACGCGGTGACCAAAGCCCATCAGACGGAACGGATCACTCTTGTCTTTTGCCCGTTTGATGAATTCAGGAATGCGGTCCGGAGTTCCGATTTCGTTGAGCATGGTAAGCGCGGCTTCGTTTGCTCCGCCATGCGCTGGCCCCCACAAGCAGGCAATGCCGGCAGCAACGCAGGCAAAAGGGTTGGCACCTGATGAACCGGCCAGGCGAACAGTCGACGTTGAGGCGTTTTGCTCATGATCGGCATGAAGGATAAAGATGCGATCCATCGCACGGGCAAGAACGGGATCGATCTTGTATTCCTCCGACGGGACCGCGAAACACATGTGCAGGAAATTTGCCGCATAACCCAGATCATTGCGCGGATAGACGAAGGGCTGACCAACCGAATATTTGTAGGCCATCGCGGCAATTGTCGGCATTTTCGCAATCATCCTGAGAGATGCAATCATTCGCTGCTTCTCGTCGGTGATATCGGTTGAATCGTGATAAAATGCTGACAGGGCACCCACAACGCCAACCATCACGGCCATGGGGTGCGCATCGCGGCGAAAGCCGCTGTAAAGGCGCGTCATCTGGTCGTGGATCATCGTGTGATAGGTGACACGCTCATTGAAATCTGCCCGCTGCTCCTTGTTGGGCAAATCGCCGTAGAGCAGCAGATAGCAGGTCTCAAGAAAGTCGCCTTCTTCCGCCAGCTGATCGATTGGATAGCCGCGGTGCAACAGAACGCCAGCATCGCCGTCGATATAGGTAATTGCGCTTTCGCAAGCAGCCGTGGAGGTGAAACCTGGGTCAAAAGTGAACCGGTTGGTATTTTTGTATAAAGTTCCAATGTTGATGACGTCGGGTCCAACACTAGCCTGATGAATGGGGAACTCGTATTTTTCTTTACCGATTGTCAGTTCAGCTTTTTGGTCAGCCATGTTCACCCTTTCAAAAATAGCAGTTCGAACCCGCTCCGACATTTCATGTCGATGCCGGGGAATCCCCGAACAGAATATGGGATTCGCATTCGATCAAGTCGTGCGCATAACGATCAGTTTGCGCGTCTGATGAATGCTCTGTTGTAGGCGTGTAATAGTCGATTTGTCCTTGTCGAACAAGGTGGCGGGGCGCGTGAAGCTATGAAAATGGCTCCATACACTGATTCAAATGCCCTAAATGACTAAAGTCTAAATTACTTTGTGGCCTGGTCTGCAAGCCGTGCCAGACATTCTTCGCGGGACAACACGGCCATCACGTCGAAGACGCCCGGAGACGTGGTGCGGCCGGTCAATGCGGCCCGGATCGGCTGCGCAACTTTGCCCAATTTCAGGTCCTGATCAGCGGCAAATTCACGCACTTGCGCCTCAATTGACGGCAGGTCCCAGCGGGAGAGGGCGTCAAGTCTGGGGAGCAGGGCGGCTAACACGGTGCGCCCGGCGTTGTCGTCGTTTTCAAGAATTGCTGCCGCCTTGTCCTCGATCTTGAGGGGACGCTCGGCAAACAGGAAATTGGCACCTTCGATGAGTTCCACCAGCGTCTTGGCTCGTTCTTTGAGTCCCGGCATCGCAGTTTTCAGTTGATCTTCGACCGTGGTGTTCCAGCGCTGCAAAAACCAGTCGCCGTTTTCAATTTCAGGAAGAATATCACGGATCCGTGAAACCAGCTCGGCGTCGTCTGTCGCCCTGATATAGTGACCATTCATATTCTCGAGTTTGGCAAAGTCGAAACGGGACGGTGATTTACCGATTCCTTTCAGCGAAAACAATTTGTCCAGTTCTTCGGTTTTGAAAAACTCCTCGTCGCCATGGGCCCAGCCCAACCGGACAAGATAGTTGCGCAGGGCATCAGGCAAATAGCCCATAGCGCGGTAAGCTTCCATGCCCAACGCCCCATGACGTTTTGAAAGCTTTGCTCCGTCCGGGCCGTAGATGAGAGGGATATGCGCCATTTCCGGGACATCCCAATCCATAGCATTATAGATAATTTTCTGGCGTGCAGCATTGGTCAGATGGTCGTCTCCCCGCACGATATGGGTAACACCCATGTCGTGATCGTCCACCACGACTGCAAGCATGTAGGTTGGAGAGCCATCCGAGCGCAGCAGGATCAGGTCATCAAGATCTTTGTTGGGAAAGCGAACCTCTCCCTGAACATGGTCATTGACGATAGTTTCGCCGTCGCGTGGCGTTTTGATGCGGATGACGGGGTCAATACCCTCAGGTGCCTGGGATGGGTCGCGGTCGCGCCAGCGGCCGTCATAACGAGGCGGCCGTTTCTCAGCCCGGGCTTTCTCCCGCATTTCCTCAAGCTCCTGCGGTGTCGCATAACACCGGTAAGCCTGGCCCGCTGCCAGCATTTCATCGACAACTTCACGATGCCGTTGGGCCCCGGCAAATTGCGAGATTGCTTCGCCTTCCCAGTCCAGGCCCAGCCAGGTCAGACCGTCGAGAAGGGCATCGGTCGCGGCCTGAGTGGAGCGTTCGCGGTCAGTATCCTCAATACGCAGCAACATTTTCCCGCCATTTGCACGGGCAAACAGCCAGTTAAACAGCGCGGTGCGGGCACCCCCGATATGCAGAAAGCCGGTGGGTGAGGGGGCGAAACGGGTGACGACAGGTTTGGACTGGCTCATTGCATTTTCTGGTATAAACAGGCCCCGGGCGCGACCACGCGGCAGGGCAGAACAAAAGGGGACGTTGCTCCTCTAGCACAGGATTGCAATCATACAAGGCGGCGCTGCCGGTGCAGCGGAAGTTGAGTAGCGTGGAGGCCGCATTAAATGGCCGAAAAGATGGGAAAAGAAAGCGATCGCCAAAGCGATGTCTGGTTGCCTGCTACCCCTGCGCAGGATGCCGGTAAGGATATCGTTTCACCACTCAACGACACCGACCGTCAGGCTTTGCATTTCGTTTACGCGCCAGCGACAGTTCCGCAGCGTTTGCGTGTCAGCGGACTATCATTGTTTGAGCGTCCTCTGGATATTCTGGCGGAGGCGCTGGCAACCGAGCGAGATCGGGGTGCTGCCTTTTTGTGGGCACCCGTCTGGTTTGGAATTGGGTGCCTGATTTATTTCAACCTGCCGCGCGAGCCGTTGATTGGTGCGTTTCCCGCACTTGCCGCTGTGTCAGCGCTGCTGGCATGGCGTATTGGTCGAGGCCACATGGCAGCAGGGCTTTTTGTTGCCCTTGCGTTGGCAGCGGCAGGAGCGTCCGTTGCTCAGTTGAAAACCCGCTGGATTGATACCGTTGTGTTGTCGCGCGCTGTCATTGTGGGCCTGTCTGGAATTGTAGAACGGGTCGAGCGCCGTGCAAATGGTCGCGTGCGCTATACGATTGATGTCTCGAACGGTTCAGGGGCGCTTGAAGGACGTGACCTTGGCGATACGATTCCAAGCCGTGTTCGGCTGACAGCGCGTAGGCAGGCCGACGTGTTTACGGTTCGGGACAAGATTTCCGGGAAAGCCCGGCTTGGGCCTTCGCCGGGACCGGTCTATCCCGGTGCCTATGATTTCTCCTTTCATAGCTGGTTTCAGGGAATTGGTGGTTCCGGGTTTTTTCTTGGAAAGCCGGTCAGAATTTCCAGTGCTCAGCAACAGGGATTTGACCCAAACCTGGTTATCGGGCGGATACGACAGGGTATTTCCGACATTATCCGCCAGGCACTGCCCAACCACAGCGGTGCCCTTGCTGCGGCACTGATCGTGGGAGACCGCAGTGGAATAGATGAAAAAACCGCTGAGTCTCTGCGAAGCTCCGGGCTTGCGCATATTCTGGCAATCTCCGGCCTGCATATGGCGTTGGTGGCGGCGACGGTTATCGTTTTGCTGCGGCGTATCCTGTCGCTGTTTCCTGCTGTTGCGCTGGCCTGGCCCATACGCAAATGGGCGGCTGGTGGCGCGTTGTTTGCGGCATCGGCCTATCTGCTGATTTCAGGTGCCAGCGTCTCAACGCAGCGCGCCTTTGTCATGGTTGCCATCATGCTGATGGCTGTGATGCTCGATCGTCGGGCCGTGACCATGCGCAATGTGGCTGTTGCCGCCTTTGTTGTGCTTATCCTTGCACCACAGGCTATTCTGTCGCCGGGCTTCCAGATGTCTTTTGCAGCGGTAGCGGCACTGGTTGCGAGTTATGAAATTCTGTCCAAGCGCTCTCAACGCAAGGGTACTTTTGTCAAGCCTGGAAGACT
The DNA here is from genome assembly GCA_937930635.1 of uncultured Rhizobiaceae group bacterium. Classification (GTDB taxonomy): domain Bacteria; phylum Pseudomonadota; class Alphaproteobacteria; order Rhizobiales; family Rhizobiaceae; genus Pseudahrensia. The sequence goes on along the minus strand of CALHCF010000007.1, from coordinate 12,076 downwards.
TGGGCTGATCAAACGTCTGATTATTCGGGATCTGGGGGGACTGGCTACGACATCGCTGGTGGCCGGAATCGCGACGGGCATTTTTGCCGCTTATCACTTTCACCGTGTTGCACCGTTTGGCCTGTTGGCCAACTTGCTTGCTATGCCGCTGGTGTCGATAGCGGTGATGCCGCTGGCGCTGCTTAGCACTCTGGCTATGCCTTTTGGTCTCGAAAAGGGGCCGTTGATCCTGATGGCCTATGCCACCGGAGGGGTGGTCGACGTTGCTGACTGGGTTGCGCGTCTGGGACCCTCTGGCAATACGGGGCGTATTCCTGTTGCTGCTTTGCTGGCTGTGTCTGGTGCCCTGCTTTTATGCACCCTTGGCCGAACGAGACTGCGCCTTCTTGCCTTGCCTTGTGTCGGTATTGCAGCCTTTTTGCTGGCTGACCGGGCAACACCGGATCTCGTGATTTTGGAGAGCGGGCGGCAGTTTGGAGCCATTGAACAAAAGGGTATGCGCTTGCTCCGGCCTGCGGCGGACAAATTTAGCACGACCATCTGGAAACATGCCTTTTCTCCAGCGGGTGCCGTTGTGGCGGATACTCCCGTTAAACGGGGGAAACCTGGAAAAGGGTTTCGCTGTGATGATGTCGGGTGTGTGACGCAAATCAAGGGCGCGGTGGTTGCACATGTCACCAACACAGCACATTTGACACAAGACTGCCGTGCGGCGGATGTCCTGATTATTCCTTATTCAATGCCCCATGCCTGTACTTTTTTGCCAGCAGACCAACGCCCGTTGATCATCGAAGGAGAGACGCTGCGGACATATGGTGCCCATACCATCACCTTTGCTGACGTCAAGGCTGGCACCGGAAAGGGAGGTCGTATCGTTGCGGTACAGTCTGCCATTGGCACCAATCCCCGTCCGTGGACGCGGCATCGGTTCCAAAAGCCATAAAATTTGCCCCGGGCATTTAGTGGGCATTTAGTGGCTGGGCATTTAGTGATAGTTGCGGATCAGCCCGACCAGCTTGCCCTGAACGTCCACTCTGTCGGGGCCGAAGATGCGGGTTTCATAAGCCGGGTTGGCGGCTTCAAGCGCGATTGAATCACCCTTGCGGCGAAAGCGTTTCAGCGTGGCTTCCTCATCATCAACCAGTGCTACCACGATGTCGCCGGGAGTTGCGGTATTTGCTTTTTGGATAACCACCGTGTCGCCATCCAGAATACCGGCCTCGATCATGGAATCCCCTTTGACCTCAAGCGCATAATGTTCGCCCCCGCCCAGCATGTCCGGGGAAACGGCGATTGTATGGCTTGTATGCTGGATCGCTGAAATTGGCGTCCCCGCAGCAATGCGCCCCATAACCGGGACCGATGCAAAGCCGGGATCATCGTCATTCGCGCTGACAGGTTCGCGTACGGGGGTGCGGCCCAGACCGCCATCCACCACGCTGGGCTGGAAAGGCTTGCGGCCTGCCGGGCTTGGTGCAAAGGACTCCGGCAGCTTGATCACTTCCAGCGCCCGGGCCCGGTTGGGCAGCCGGCGAATGAACCCGCGTTCTTCCAACGCCGTAATCAGCCGGTGGATACCTGATTTTGATTTCAGGTCGAGCGCGTCTTTCATCTCGTCAAAGGAAGGCGGGACGCCAGATTCTTTCAACCGCTCGTGAATGAACATCAGCAATTCGTGTTGTTTGCGGGTAAGCATGGGTCATTCCAATCAAAAGAGCAGACTGCTGATTCGCAGCTTCCAAGGGATACAAAACAAGAACATATTAACAGGTTCTTAATATGTTCCGCAAGTCCCTTCGATTTTGACGGGTGTTTCAGCTTGATTTTGCGGATTGATGCCAGCCTGTTAATCGATTTCGTGTCGCAGGCTAGATGATGTTGCAACCAGAAGATCACCAGAGTTTTGCCCGAAGTTGATGTTGATCAGAATTAGTCAAAGGCAACTAAGCGGACAAAGTGACGTTGTTTGCCAAGCGATAATGTTCTTTGAGCGACATGTTGAAAGTTCAATTCAGCGCGGTCCATAGGCATATGTTGCTGGAAAAATGTCTCTCAATACACCACACCACACTTTTTCGCACTTTGCCTTTGTGCAAGGAGCCTGCTACGGGCGGTCAAGTTTGAACAATTTGGTCGACACCAGGAAACGTAAGCTCCTGAATAGTATAGTAACCCTAACAAGCGTCGGACTTCTGGTCGCGTGCACTAGTCAACGCAACAAATTTGAGGTGAAAAACGAGACCTATGCGCCAAGCCAGGCCGAAATCAAATGTGATTTACCGGACGGAAAATTACTTCGGCCGGGAACAAACGCTTGGGCTTTTAGAAAATCGCCTCATTCCAAACTGAAGGAAGGCGACATCGAGCGCACGGCAGTCACACTGACATACAGTCAGGCACCGGGCTTTCCCGTTTCGATAAGAGGGAACCTGCGACAGATCACCAACAAGGGACCTTTCAACTATCCGCTCAGCAGCAAGTTGGGTTGAGCAACAGGATCGATTATCTCCGCTTTCAGCAACTTACAACGGCAATCAGGAAGATGTCGAAATTTCGGCTTGTTTGCCTGATTGTCAATGCACGTAATTGAGGCAAGGGAACATCCACCCATTTGCAGCGGCGAGAATTGGCCACAGCTGACTTTGCGAGAGCAACGCGCTGTTCAAATGAGCGTGTACCTCCGCGCTTGAACTGAAATAGCGCCTGCACACCCTGATCTCTATATTTCAGCTCGGTTGGGCCCCAGTTTACATCCACCCCGTTCACTTTGGTGAATCCACCGCTACCTGAACCAACGCAGGCTGCGAGAACCACGCAGAGCACGAAGGCCGAAACTGTTCTCATAATCCACATCTTTCTGCCCCCGATAATCGGCGTTGCCACCCCATTAAGAGCGGCGAATATCAGAATGCTTAGACCGCGTAAATACTCATATCCCACAGGAAGAAGAAAATCCGCATCGCCCAATTGCTTGGTATGGGTCAGAAGAGACGTGCCGTTAGAATCATAGCTCAATTTGCGACAGCAAGCGAGCGGCAACTAAGGCCTCGAAGGAGCCATTGCTGAGCGTTTGTGAGGGGCCGTATCATGGCGCAGGGTGGTGTTGAATGGTATGTCGCATGCTGGATAGCTGATCAATTTGGGCGTGTTAGTCGATCCTGCCGCCATAATTCAAACCAAGGCACGGCCCGATTTTAGGTCGCAAATCCGGAGCCAAATGAGCTTCAATTCTGTTCGCGCGGCTATCGTCGGAGGCGTATTTGGGCTGGTGCCGTGTTAGTCATTGTGAGCCATGGAAGAGGCGGTAATTTCTGACCTTTAAGCCGGCGGGTCTGATGACGTTACACCTAATAAGGCTGCACCCGTTGAGGCTACAATGGAATGATCTCACAGGTGTCGCCGCTTTTTGCAGGCGGGGCGTGTGCGGGGCGGATCATCAGGCAATCGGCTTGGCTCATCAGTGTGATGATGGAACTGTCCTGGCTATCAAATGGGGTGACGTGGCGCACACCGTCGACTACCTCCATGCTCGCGCGCATATATTCTTCGCGCTGGTCATTTTCGGGCAGATTGACCGCCAGAACGCCTGGCAGTGTCTCTACCCGTGGAACAAGGCCCAGCATTTGCCGCACCAGCGGCGCGACGAAAATGATGGCACAAACGAGGCTGGAAACCGGGTTGCCGGGAAGGCCGATATAGCGCACAGGGCGGCCATCGGTTTCGCCAATGCCGAACATGACCGGCTTGCCCGGTCGCATTGCCAGTTTCCAGAAGTTCAGCACGACATTGTTCTGTTTAAGGGCTTGATGAACCAGGTCATGATCGCCGACAGAAGCACCGCCCAGGGTGATGACGATATCTGCGCTATCGCTCTTTGCCTGATCGAATTTGACGGCAAGCGCCTCAAGCGTGTCTTGCGCGATGCCAAGGTCTTTGGCCTCACCACCTGCTTCGTTGACGATTGCGCTCACCCCAAGACTGTTGGAAGCGATGATCTGGTCCGGACCCGGATTGCCGCCGGGCATGACCAGTTCGTCGCCCGACGAGATTACCGCAACCCGGGGCTTGCGCATGACGGGCAGGGAAGGATGGTTTATCGCGGCGGCTAAAGACAAAGTGGCCGGATCAATTCGTGTTGCGGCGCGAAGCAATACGCTGTCCTTTGAGAAATCGAGCCCCGCCGGGCGAACATAGCGGCCTTTGGTGGCCCCCTCTGTGACCTCAATATTTGCAGAACCGCGTTGGATCACGTTCTCCTGAATAACAATCGTGTCCGCGTTTGGGGGCACTGGTGCACCCGTGAAAATGCGCACGGCCTCTCCCGGTCCAACCGAACCGGAATAACCGTGTCCGGCGGCGCTTTCGCCGATTACCGTCAATTGACAGGGGATGGTCGCAATATCGGCAGCGCGCACGGCATAGCCATCCATCGCTGAGGCAGAAAAGGGCGGCTGTGTGCGGGTTGCGGCAACGTCGCGGGCCAGAACCCGGCCATGGGCCTGGTCAAGGCGAACCGTTTCCGTATCGCTATGATCAACATCGGCGAGGATGCGGCGCAGAGCTTCATCAACCGAGATCAATCCGCTCATGAGGCGTTGTCTGCTTTCCAGTCACCCGACTTGCCGCCGCTCTTTTCGATCAGCCTTGTCGGTCCGATTTCCATGCCACGGTCAACAGCCTTTGCCATGTCATAGACCGTGAGAGCGGCGATGCTGGCGGCGGTAAGCGCTTCCATCTCCACCCCGGTCTGGCCGGTTACTTTTGCCATGGCGCGAATGCGCAGGCCCGGAAGGCCAGCATCAGGTTCAACATCCAGTTGCACCTTTGTCAGCGCCAGAGGGTGACAAAGCGGAATCAGATCATGGGTCTTCTTTGCAGCCATGATACCCGCCAATCGAGCAATGCCCATGACATCGCCCTTTTTCGCATTGCCGGAAATAATCAGATCCAGTGTTGCAGCTTGCATTCGCACAGCGCTTTCGGCGACAGCCACACGGCTCGTATGTTCCTTGTCGGCGACATCGACCATATTGGCCGCACCGGCTTCATCGAGATGGGTCAGGGTGTCGCCCATAGCGGTCTAGGCCACGCTGGTTTCTGCGCGTGGCGCGGTCAGCAGATGCCGCGTCGCTGCTTCAACATTGTTCTGTCGCATCAGGCTTTCACCGATCAGGAAAGTCGAGACACCGCATTTCGCCATCCGGGAAAGGTCCGCAGGTGTGAACAGACCGGATTCACCAACAATGATGCGTTCAGCAGGAACTTTTGGTGCAAGCATCTCAGTGGTTGCCAGGCTGGTTTCGAAAGTTTTCAGATTGCGGTTGTTGATGCCCAGAAGCGGAGACTTCAGTTTAAGGGCACGGTCCAGTTCCTCGCCATTGTGGACTTCCAAAAGAACGTCCATGCCCAGTTCGAAGGCCGTTTCCTCCAGCGCAACAGCTTCATCATCAGTAACGGCCGCCATGATAATCAAAATGCAATCAGCACCCCAGGCCCGTGCTTCGAACACCTGGTAGGGTTCGTAGAGGAAATCCTTGCGCAGACAGGGCAGTGCGGTCGCTTCACGGGCCTGCCGCAGATAATCCGGTGCGCCCTGAAAGGATGGGGTATCGGTCAAGACAGACAGGCAGGCCGCGCCTCCCAGCTCATAGGCCTGGGCGAGGGACGCTGGGTCGAAATCGGCGCGGATAAGGCCCTTTGACGGACTTGCCTTTTTGATTTCGGCGATAAGCGCATAGTCACTGGCATCGAGCTTGGATTCAATGGCTTTGAGGAATCCGCGGGGTGGAGCGACATCACCGATTTGTGCCTCCAGTTCAGCCAAAGGAGTTGCGGCTTTGGCGGCGGCAATTTCCTCACGCTTGTATGCCTCGATTTTTGCCAGGATATCGCTCATGGGGCGCTTTCGTTAGAGACGGCAACGAGACGGGCGAGGGTTTCTTTTGCCCGGCCATTGTCTATTGCTTCGGCTGCACGTTCCGCGCCCTGCCTCAGGTCCTGAGCCAGCCCGGCAACAAGAAGGCCAGCCCCGGCATTCATCAGCACGATGTCTCGATAAGCATTGTCTTCACCGTCCAGCACGCGCTCCAGCGCCTTTGCGTTATGCGTAGCGTCTCCCCCCAAAAGGTCTTCGAATTTATGGTTCCTTACACCAGCATCTTCTGGTGTGATCTCGAAGCTGGTGATGACACCGTTTTCCAGTTGAGCGACTTTGGTGGGGGCCGTAACGGTAATTTCGTCCATACCATCACCATGGACAACCCACGCACGCTCGCACCCCAGTTCTTTTAGAACATGGGCGAGCGGTTCCACCCATTCAGGTGCGAAAACACCTATCAGCTGCCGTTTAACACCTGCAGGGTTGGAGAGCGGGCCCAGCAAATTGAAGATTGTCCGGGTTCCAAGTTCCATCCGGCTTGGTCCCACAAACCGCATGGCGGAATGATGGGCCGGCGCGAACATGAAACCGACACCAGCCTGGTCGATACACCGCGAAATAGCTGAGGGTGAACATTCCAGATTAACGCCCAGAACCTCCAGCGTGTCGGCGGTTCCTGATTTCGAAGACAGGGCACGGTTGCCGTGTTTGGCAACCTTGGCACCGGCTGCGGCAGCGACGATGGCAGAGCAGGTTGAGACATTATAGGAGCCGGATTGATCTCCTCCGGTCCCGACAATGTCGATGGCTTCAGCAGGAGCATCGACCGGCAGCATCTTTGCCCGCATGGTTGTAACAGCGCCGGTGATTTCATCAACGGTCTCGCCGCGAACCCGCAGGGCCATCAAAAAACCGCCGATCTGGCTTGGCGTGGCATCGCCGGACATCATGATGCTGAAAGCGGATTCAGCCTGTGCACGTGTCAGCGGCTGGCCAGAAGCGACATGGCCAATAAGGTTTTTGAAATCGCTCATCGTCCCTCAAAAATACCCGGTCAACGGCGCGTTAGAACTTGATCAATCAGCGCCTGATTTTGAGTGATCGTATATTCAGATTGCAGCTTGGTGACCAGTTGATTGAGCAGATCATCTGCTGCCCCCTGATTGGCGATATCAACCTGTTGTTTGGTTGTGGCATCGTCTTCAGGTTTCGACTTCTTGATTTCAGCTACGGTGATCAGAAGTTTCTCACCGTCGGTGGCGGCATCGGCGATCGTGATGTTCGCCTTGTCTCCCGAAAAGCCAGCTTGTGTGGCAGTACGCGGGAAACCGGCTTCTTCGCCTGCGCGTTTCAAAAGACCTGTTGTTTTTGCTTCTGTCTCAACTTCGTTAGCAATGAAGCTGAGGGTCTTTCCCTCCTGAAGCTGTTTCTTCAGATCTTCAGCCTTCTTGGTCACCAGCTTGGCCTGCTCGGACTTTGTCCAGTCCGTTGTTACCCGGTTTTTGACTTCGTCAAAGGTGCGGTCCCGGCTGGGGTCGATCTTCATAACCTCAAACCAGGCATATCCATTGGAACCAACGTCAATGGGACTTGGCTGAGCGCCAATCTCGGTTTGAAATACCCGTTCAAGCAGGTCGCGTGAGCCGGGAAGGTCCGTCAAAATCTTGCCATCCGGCGTGCGGGAGGTGCGGTCTACGGCTTCGACGGTGCGGGCCGTAAACCCAAGTTTTTGAGCCGCCTCGACAAGGCTTGCTCCGCCAGCGCGTGTATCCTCTACCGTTTCCTGCAGATTGTTGATCTCGTCTGCCGCGCGGCGAAGGGCGATGTCTTTGCGGATCGCATCTTTGACATCAGCCAGCGGCGTGGTTTTGGCAGCACTTACCTCAGTCACACGAACGAGGGTTGGGCCAAAAGGACCATCAACAATATCGCTGACGGTATTCAACTCAAGCTTGAAAACTGTCTCTCTGATTGCTTCGGGAAGCCGGTCACGGGCCAAAAGCCCCAGGTCGGCGTCTGATGCTTTCAGGTTGTTTTGTTCCAGTATGCTTTCAAAAACGGCGCCTTCTTCAAGAGCTTTGACCGCTTCGTCGGCTTTTTCCTTGCTCTTGAAAACAATCTGCTGGACCCGGCGTTTTTCGGGTTCGTGATAGCTTGTTTTGCGTTCTTCATAATCCTTGGCGATATCATCGTCCGAGACAGATTTCTCGTCGGCAATGTCGGCAGGTTCCAGCTTCAGAACGACAATCTTTCGGTATTCGGGAGCCTTGTAGGTGGCTTTGTTGTCGTCGAAATACGATTTCAGATCCGACGTAGTGGGAGCAGGCGGCTCACCAGCCATTTTTTGGGTAACCTTGATATAGGAGAATTTCCTCTCCTCACCGATATAAGTGGCAATCGATTTCGAGAATACTTTGGGGAGCACCTGACCCGTGGCAAATGCCTGGGCCAGCTGGCTTCGAATTGCCGAAGCATTTTGTGAGGCGATAAAGTCGCTTTCGCGCATTTGCGCCTGATAGACCGCCTGGCGAAAGGTTTCACGGCTGAACTTGCCGGTTGAATCATGAAACGCTCTGTTCTCAGCAATCATGCGGGCCAGTGTATCTTCTGACAGTGCCAGTCCCTGAAGACGGGCAAACTCGTCCATCACCGCAAATGAGACCACATTCGACATGGTGCGGTTTTCGACACCGAAGATGCGGGCCTGATCGCGGGTGAGCCGCTGATTGGCCTGGCGCTGAACCTCAAGCAGATTGCGGTTGTAGGTTGACAGGTAATCGGAAACGGACACCTTGGTTTCGCCGACGGTTGCGACCGTATAGGAATCCCCCCCCGTCAAAACACTGCCTGTGACACCCCACGCTGCAAAACTGATGACCAGCAATCCCAGCAGAATTTTAGCAACCCAGCTGCCAACAAATGATCTCAAAGATTCGAGCATGTTTCAGGTCTCCGTTTGGGAGTGTTCAATCTGCCGCAACATATGGTGTGCTTGGATAGCGGGCAAGCGTTCGCGACGGGTGGAATGTTGATTTTGGCGTGATTGCGCCGTAACTCATAATAAATATTCATTTTTCTGGATTGATGGCCCGCCATGACACCCGATATCAAGCCCTTTGTTGCCGGTAACTGGAAGATGAATGGCCAGCGTGACAGCCTCGACCAGCTGGCTTTGATGGCACGGGGAGTGGATGAAGCTCTTTTTGACAAGGTTGATGTTGTGGTCTGTCCGCCTGCCACGCTGCTTTATGTTGCCACCACGTTAAGCGAGGATACGCCGCTTATGGTTGGAGCGCAGGACTGCCACAGAGAAGCCAAGGGCGCGCATACCGGCGATGTCTCTGCTGAAATGGTGGCCGACTGTCTTGGTGAGTTCTGTATTGTTGGACATTCCGAACGCAGAACAGATCATGGCGAAACTGATTTCCATGTTGCCGGAAAAGCCCAGGCCTGCTGGCGTGCCGGACTGACTGCGATCATATGCATTGGTGAAACTGAGGCAGAATACGATTCGGGACGTGCCGAGGAAGTGCTTGGAAGACAACTGGCAATGTCGGTTCCGGAGGGGGCGACGGAAAAAGATACCGTCATTGCTTATGAACCTGTCTGGGCCATCGGGACGGGTAAGACACCCAGCCCGGATGACATTCGCGACATTCACGCATTCATCCGCGATGTGTTGGTGGAACGCTTTGGCGGCCATGGCGAGCGGATGCGCATTTTGTATGGCGGCTCGGTCAAGCCCGACAATGCGACCGAACTGCTGTCGGTCAACAATGTTGATGGCGCGCTGGTTGGTGGTGCCAGCTTGAAAGCGCAGGACTTTCTTGCCATATGCGAGTCATATCGCAAGGTTTGAACTATCGGGCCTTGGATTTAGCTGTGACTTCGGCTAGTAAGCCGCGTCGCGTGCAGATTGGCGATCGAGCCACGTCTCTTGAAGTTGGACCGGATTTTTTATGACGACCGTTCTCATTGTCATCCATATCATGCTTGTTTTGGCGCTTATTGTGCTGGTTCTGCTGCAACGCTCGGAAGGCGGTGCGCTTGGAATCGGCGGAGGCGGTGGTGGCGGTGGCGGCTTTATGTCGGCCCGCGGTGCAGCTGATGCTTTGACCAAAACGACCACGATTATTGCGGCAGGATTTTTCCTGACTTCTGTGGCCCTTGGTGTGGTGGCGAAGCAGTCAAATCGCACGGAAAACATTATTGACCGGATTGAAGGTGCCCCATCAACAGGTGTGCCGAACGATGCGGCTGGAGAAGGGCCGACATCACCGGCAGGGTCTCTGCTTGAAGACCTTCAACGTGAAGGTGGTGACCAGCCTGAGACGCCAGCTACGGGTGTTCCTAACTCCAACTAGTGCGTAGCGCCCAGGTAAAGGCATTCGGTACAGCCGATTGCTGCCAGCGATAATCAATTGGACTGATTCCGCAAAGAGGCGGACACAGTTTCGCATGAATAGAGTTCATTTGCTTTCGAAACACTGGATACCGGATGTGGCCGTTTGTTTGCGATAGAGCAGGTGTGTTTTCCGCCTCAGCCAATGATGCGTGTGCATAACCGCCTTTAGTTGGTATTTTGGTTTTGCAAATTACGCCAATCGGTCTATTCCTCGGCTCCCATGGCGCGATTTGTTTTTATAACCGGCGGCGTGGTTTCCTCTCTGGGCAAGGGTCTTGCTTCGGCGGCCCTTGGCGCTCTCCTTCAGGCTCGTGGGTACAAGGTGCGGCTGCGCAAACTTGACCCCTATCTCAATGTTGATCCAGGCACGATGTCTCCCTATCAGCACGGGGAGTGCTTTGTGACGGACGATGGTGCCGAGACGGACCTGGATCTGGGGCATTATGAGCGTTTTACGGGGCGTCCTGCCAATCAAAGCGACAACATTACAACGGGCCGTATCTACCAGGACATCATCACCAAGGAACGGCGTGGTGATTATCTGGGTGCGACGGTGCAGGTGATTCCTCACGTTACCAACGAGATCAAGGATTTCGTGCTTGACGGTAATGACGGCTACGATTTTGTGCTGGTTGAGATTGGTGGTACCGTGGGTGATATCGAAGGCCTGCCGTTTTTCGAAAGCATCAGGCAATTGGGCAATGATCTGCCGCGGGGTGGATGCATCTACATGCATCTCTCCTATATGCCTTATATTGCTGCTGCCGGTGAATTGAAAACCAAACCAACCCAGCATTCGGTCAAGGAACTGCGCTCGATCGGTATCCAGCCGGATATCCTTTTGGTGCGCGCGGACCGCGAAATACCGGCTTCAGAACGCAAGAAGCTGGCTCTGTTCTGCAATGTGCGGCCTGAGGCGGTTATTCAGGCGCTTGATGCCCGCTCGATCTACGATGTGCCAATTGCCTATCACAATGAAGGCCTGGATCAGCAGGTGCTGGATGCGTTTGGTATTGATCCTGCGCCAAAACCCCAGATGCAGGTCTGGGAAGAAATTTCATATCGTATTCATAATCCGGAAGGCGAAGTCACCATCGGTATCGTGGGCAAGTACACCGTGCTCAAGGACGCCTATAAGAGCCTGATGGAAGCGCTGGTCCATGGCGGCATCGCCAATGGCGTGAAGGTCAATCTGCAATGGGTTGAGAGTGAGGTGTTCGATCAGGAAGCGCCGGGAGATCATCTCAGCCATGTCGATGGGATTTTGGTCCCCGGCGGGTTCGGCGAACGTGGCAGTGAGGGTAAGATCCGGGCCGCAACCTTTGCCCGTGAAAATGGAATTCCATATTTCGGCATCTGCTTTGGTATGCAGATGGCCGTTCTCGATGCAGCGCGCAATCTTGCAGGTATCGAGGACGCGACATCATCCGAATTTGGCGAAGAAGGCACTCACGTTGTCGGGCTGATGACCGAATGGCTGAGGGGAAACCAGCTTCAGCAACGGGAGAAATCTGGTGATCTGGGGGGGACCATGCGGTTGGGGGCGTACCCGCATCCGCTGGCCAAAGGATCGTTGATTGCGGAGATCTACGGCGCTACCGAAGTCTCGGAACGTCACCGGCATCGCTACGAGGTCAACATCGATTTCAAGGAGCAGCTTGAAAGTGCGGGTCTGGTGTTTTCAGGAATGAGCCCCGATGGACTTTTACCTGAAACAATCGAATATTCGCGCGACGTGCACCCCTGGTTTATCGGAGTGCAATATCATCCAGAGTTAAAGTCGCGTCCGTTTG
>CALHCF010000006.1 GCA_937930635.1 uncultured Rhizobiaceae group bacterium | reverse complement strand
TTGTGCTGGCCGGTGGTGTGATCACCTTCACACCTGCTGCCAACTACTTCGGCCCTGCCTCCTTCACCTATACGATCAATGACGGCAATGGCGGAACCGATACCGCAACCGTCAACCTCTCGGTTACCTCAATCAATGATGCGCCTCTCATCGACCTGGATGCAACGACAGGCGGTGTGAACTATTCAACAAGTTATACGGAGAATGCTGCGGCTGTTGCCGTTACTGATGCCAGTGTGGCGCTGAGTGATGTGGACAACACCAATCTCCAGGGTGCCACCATCACGCTAACCAATGGTCAGACCGGGGATATTCTTTCGGTTGGTACGCTGCCGGCAGGTGTGAGTGTAACGATAACACCGCCGATTGCAATGACATCAGCTGGAACGATTACGGTTGCTTTAACGGGCAACGCCTCGCTGGCTGATTACCAGGCCGCTCTCCTGGCGGTTTCATATAGTTCGGTGTCAGAAAATCCCGATACGACGCAACGCGTCGTTGCCGTGGTGCTGAATGATGGTGCGGTGAATTCCAACATCGCAAACACCACCATTGATGTCATTAGTGTCAACGATGCTCCGGTCGCGGTTGATGACGGCAACCCCGTCGCATTGACGGCTGTGGAAGATACTCCGTTTGTGTTCAATCCGGTATCATCCAATGATTTTGATGTTGAAGGCGACACGATTACCATCACCGAAATCAATGGTGCCGCCATTACTCCCGGCGGGTCGGTTAATATCGGATCCGGCACGATTGCTCTTGCAAGCGATGGAGAGACGCTGACCTATTCGCCAGTTCTCAATTTCAATGGGCCGGTCAGTTTTGTCTACAGGATCAGCGATGGAATGCTGAGTGATACTGCGACGGTCAACATTGATGTTGCTGCTGTCAATGATGCTCCGGTTGCGCTTGATGATGGCCCTGTTGTGCTGGTGGAAGATACCTTTGCCATTTATGATCCTGTATCAACCAATGACAGTGATGTTGAAGGCGATCCTCTTTCTATTGTTGCAATTGACGGGATGCCGATTGCGCCAGGTGGGACCATCACGGTTGCTGATGGGGAAGTATTCCTCAATCCAGATGGCCGTACACTACGCTTTACACCGGCGCCTGATTTCTTCGGCCGTACTGTACTGAACTATTCGCTAAGCGATGGCCTGGATACGGATACTGCCAATATTATCTTTGATGTAACCGGCGTGGATGATCCTATCACACTGATCTCTACCCCGCCGAATATGGTTCTTAACGATTCTGACACGGTCAGTATTCCACTTGGTGATTACATCAACGATCCTGACAATGATGCCTTGAATTTCATCGTGACGGGATTGCCTGCCGGTCTCACGGTCAACCCGTCAACCGGCCTGGTTTCCGGCACTTTGGATTCATCGGCATCTCAGTTCGGGCCTTACACAATCAATGTTTCTGTGTTTGACGGCGTAGCCTCCACGGTTGTCACCGGATTTACGATTGATGTTTTGAACGTTGTGCCAGTTGCAGCACCTCCGGCAACGGTGATTGTCAATGACGGCGATAACTTCAGCTTCGATGCCACAGCGCAAATCAATGATGCTGATGGAGATGTGCTGACCTTTACGGTTTCGAACCTGCCGCCATGGGCCAGTTTTGATGCCGCAACGGGTTTGATCACAGGGTCAGCGCCAGGTGATGCATCGACCTTCGGTCCGTCAGTTGTCTCGATCACTGCTGACGATAACGAAGGTGGTGTGGCAGTATTTGAACTGACCATTGATCCGCAAAATGTTGCGCCGGTGGCTGTGGGGAACCTCCCTGATTTACTGGTTCAGGAAGGTGACATGATCGATGTCGATATATCAGCCCATTTTGTCGACGGTGGTATGGATACCGATACATTGACTGTCACGGTGTCTGATTTGCCCGAAGGTATCGAGTATGATCCGCTAACCGGTACGATCAGTGGAACCACCATCCCGGGTTCGGCATCGATCACGCCTTATGTGATCACGCTGACCGCAAATGACGGGCAGGGCGGTATTCTGGTTGATACATTCGCAATTCGCATTGGGAATGCCGGTTTCCTTGAAGACAATGATGTCTTTGCCAGCTTGACTGATTCAACTGTTGAACCTTTTGAAATTGACGAGGAAACCGACAGCACCGAGCTTACCATCGATGATCTTATCTCGAGCATTGCTGATCTCAACAGCACGGCATCGCTTGATCGGCCTGATGGAATTTTGTTGTCGGCCGTTTCCTCAATCGATCCTCTTAACAGCTCGGTTTCCAGCGGTTCGGATGCCGGTGTGCCGGACCTTGTCGATGTGGGCAATGAGATGACAATGTCGACCGATTGGCTGACTGTCTCCGGGCGGGACGGCAATGGCAATTGGGACGTTGATGGTGTTTCGGGATACAAATCTTTGATTGATGAAAAGACGGCGCGCGATGTAGGGGCTGCCGATGATCGCCTCAACCGGCTATTGCTTGATGTCAGTGTCGAGGATGGTGCCTTCCTGATCAAGGTAATAAACAAGTTGGATCCGGTTCTTGATGGTTATGTGGTCAAGACAATCATGCGGTTGCCTGATGGTGGTTCTTTGCCGGACTGGATGAAGCTGGTTCGCGAGGGGCAGATTTCAGCCAGACCTCCGACAGGTGAGAAATTCGCAGATATCGAGATCGCTTTCATTCTTGGAAACGGCAATGAGCTGTCAAAAACTGTTCGGGTTGACCTGGTGGATGCGAAAGTTATCGCAGTCGAAACATCACCTTCGACAGACGTGGCTGATATTGCGGTGGAACAACAGCCTGTTGATGCTGCTGTTGAGAGACGGGCTGTAACCGCACACTGACCATGAACCCGGAGCGGGTTTTTTGCGTTTCCTGCGACTGGCTTAGATTAACCGGCAACGGAAATTCCGCTGTGCGAAATCCTTGACTACTTGTTTCGATTCCTGGTGAATCAAAGCTAAAAATCCCGCCGATGTTAAACCTTCCTTAGTCATAAGAGTTGATATTTGCCCAAGCGAGGGGAGAGCTTTGGGGGTGCCTCTGAACTCCTTCCTTGGGGCAATTTATTTTTTGTGAGGAAGTAATAGTGGTGCGTATCCTTTTTTCATCAGTGCTTGCACTGAGTTTGTCGGCCTGCACTATCACACCAAAACCATTGACGACCGGTGCGGTATCAAATTTCGCGAGTGACAAGCTTTCGCGCGTAACGGCTGATCAGCAGCCCATCGAAAAGTCGGTGACACTCTATGATGCGATGGCGCGTGCGCTGAAGTATAATCTGGATTTTCATGTCGAGCTTTATAACGAAGCGTTGGCAAGTAAGAAATTTAGTGCTGCTCGTCTGGAAACGCTTCCAAACCTTGTGGCCTCAGCGGGCTATGTCGGCCGTGACCGGGTTGGTGGCAGCGTTGGCTCTACGGTGTTCCCTGACCGCCATAAGTTTCAGGATGATATTACGCTGTCCTGGAATATTCTTGATTTTGGTCTGAGCCGTGTTCGTGCCAAGCAAGCCGCCGATCATGTGCTGATTGCTCAGGAAAACCGGCGCAAGATCATCAACCGCGTGATCGAAGATGTTCGTACAGCTTACTGGCGTGCGGTGTCCGCGGACCGTCTTGTGACGGGTCTTCGTCGTCTTGAAGGGCGTACAAAAAGAGCTCTTTCAAATTCCAAGGCTCTGCAACGCGGTGGTGAAACCTCACCGCTTACCGCGCTCACCTATCAGCGTGAGCTTGTAGAAATTCAACAGCGCATCCAGCGTCTTCAAAAAGACCTGTCGCTTGCAAAAATTCAGCTTGCAGCGCTCATGAACGTACGGCCGGGCGAACATTTTACTCTGGCACAGCCGCGTCGGCGTGCTGCCAGCACCAAACTGGTTCTTTCGGGTGAAGAGATGGTCTTTGCTGCGTTGGAGAACCGGCCCGAAATCCGGGATATTCAATACAAGTTACGCATTAACGACAAAGAGACACGTGCCGCACTTCTGGAGCTTCTTCCAGGTGTTAATGTGTTTGCGAATGCGAACCTGGATTCTGACGATTATCTGTTGAACAAAAACTGGGTTGGCTGGGGTGCCAAAGCAACGTGGAATCTTTTGAATGTCTTCAAATATCCGTCGAAGAAGCGGGTTATTGAGGCAGAAAAAGAAGTGCTTGATGCCAGAGCGCTTGCGGTAACAATGGCCATCATGACCCAGGTTCATGTCAGCCGGGTGCGCTATGGTCATTCCAAGAAACTGTATCTTACTGCGGCCAAGCATCTTGGTGTCCAGCGTGGCATTTTGAAACAAATCCGCACAAGCCATGCCGAAGGGCAGGCCAGCGAGCAGACACTCATCCGCGAAGAGATGAACACGCTGGCAAGCCAGGTTTCTACCGATATTGCCTATGCAGACCTGCAGAATTCATACGCCAACATTTTTGCGTCCATTGGTCTTGATCCTTACAAGGATGACTTCCTGCAAAATGACAGCGTTGGCGAATTGTCGGCCAAATTGCAGCAGGTTTGGATTGAGCGTGGCGACCGTTCCGGTGTTGATCGGGCCTTGTTGTCAGCACGCAACTATCGCACCTCATCGGCAAAGGTTGTTCGGGCGGAAATATCTGATCCGATTGCCAAGGAGACCCATGGCTGGCAGGGCGTTGCCACGGAAACTCCTGCGGCAAGACCGTCCAGCAGCAGTTCCAATGTGTTCACTCAGTTCCTGACCAACAATGAAGCTGCGTGGAAACATCACGGGTCGGTTGAGTCCAGCCGGTAATATCGTCCGGCGAAGCAACCCGTGTTGATAGAGCGATGGCAAACCATTTTTCAGGGAAAAGAAAATGAACAACGGTATTCTGATTTCTGCTGGCATGTTTGCCGCAATCGCTTATATGGCTTCGCCCGCCAGTGCGGGAGATGCCTCCAGCGCCGTGGCAAATATGGCCAAGAAGGATGCAGCCCGGGTTGAGGCCGCCTCCAATGTGACTAGCAGTCAGGCCCACTCAGCCAACACCAATGGTTTGCAGGGCCAGTTGGAAGCCCGGGGTGTTGTGATGCCAAATGCCGAGGTGACACTTGGCGCGGGCCTTGCTCTCAAAATTGACGAGATGCCCTTTAAGGCAGGTCAGGCATTCAAAACCGGAGATACCCTGATCAAGTTCAACTGCGGTCGCCAGCAGGCTGACCTTCGGGGTGCCAAAGCTAATCTGAACAAGGCTGCAACTCTCCACAGAGGCAAGCGGCGTTTGAAGTCGCGGGGCGCTGCGGGAAACCAGGAAGTACGCGAGGCCGCCGCAGACATGGCCATTGCAAGCGCAACCGTTGATGGCTTGCGCGCTGTCATTTCGCTTTGCACAATCACAGCGCCGTTTGATGGTCATGTTGTGGAACGCCATGCAGAGTCGCATGAAATTCCGGCTGCAAATGCACCGCTCCTGACGGTTGTTGATGACAGTTCGCTCGAGCTTGATCTTATCGTTCCCTCGACATGGCTTCGTTGGGTAAAAAAGGGCAGCACCTTCGAATTTACAGCCGATGAACTGGGAGAAACCTATCAGGCCAGTGTTGATCGTATGGGGGCCAAGATTGATGCGGTCAGCCAGACAATCAAGATCACCGGCAAGTTCATCAAACGTCCGCCCAACATTCTGGCCGGGATGAGCGGGACGGCGAAATTTTCTCCACCGACAAATTGATAGACTGGCTTTTTGCCATTCTTCAAAACCCCGCGTGCCATACATTTGATTCAAAGTCGGCAGAGATACAGCAACCAGAATAAGAAGAATTAACATCAATGACGCTTTCAGCAGCGACCACTCAAGACCAATCATCGCAAGAGGGTAAACCTCGCGAACACTCTGGAGTTCCTGCAGAAGGCCTGGCGGTGGACGATGAACTGAAAGTTCAAAACAGTGCCAAAGTATCCGGTCAGGTTGATGAACGGGCTAAAGGGCCTGCTGCTGCACGCAGCTCCGATGTTGCCAATGCCCTGCTTAATCTGGAGCGGGAAGCCCGGCGAGCCGAGACCGAAGCCGAACTCAATTATCTGATGGTCAACGGTGCGCGTGTGGCGGTTCAATACCGTCAGGCCATTCTCATCATGAAATCCGGTCCGAAGAAACACCGGGTGCAGGCCGTTTCTTCGCTGTCGGCTTTTGACCGTAATTCGACATTCATTCGCTGGGTCGAAAGGCTGACAGATCGAAAACTATCCGATGAAAATGCATCCAAGATTGTGGCTTTTGATGCCCGGCAGGAAGCCGAGGATGATGATCTTGATGCAACGGCCTATCCCTTTGCTCAGGTGGTCTTTCTGCCACTGACTTTGCGTGATGGCACGGTTTTCGGCCATCTGATGCTGACTCGCGAAAGTGAGTGGGACGAGCGCAGCTTTGTTGCTGCCGCCCGGCTTTGCGAAACTTTTTCCCATGCGTGGGAAGCCCTGATGGGCCCCAAACGTGCCAAACGCCGTTTGCGTTCAAAAAACCTGCTGGTTGCCTGCGCCGCGATAGCGGTCATTGTCATTGGATTTTTTCCCGTATCGCTGACGGCTCTTGCGCCCGCAGAAGTAACGCCGGCCAATCCAATTGTCGTGGCAGCGCCGATTGACGGTGCGATACAAAAGGTCGAGGTGGACCCCAATACGAGTGTTGGGGAAGGCGATCTGCTTTTCACATATTCTGATACTGAATTGCGCAATCGTCTGAAACTTGCCGGTCAGGCAGTAAGCGTTGCAGAGGCGCGCTATCAGCAAAATCTTCGCACCTCATTCTCCGACCCCCGTGCCAAACGGGAACTCGCCATCGCTCAGTCAGAACTGCAGCTGAAGGCTGGAGAGTATGATTATGCACGCGAATTGCTGTCAAAATCACAGGTGCGGGCAACGACAAGCGGGCTGGTAATCTTCAGTGACAAGGATTCATGGACGGGCCGCCCTGTTTCCGTCGGTGAACGGATTATGCGGATTGCCGACCCATCGAAGGTGGAAATCACGGTCAACCTGCCCGTGTCGGACGCTATTGTTTTAAAGGAAGGAGCTCCGGTAGAGCTTTATCTGGACAGCAATCCTTTGAAGTCCATTGATGCAAAATTGGTCAGCGCCAGCTTTCACGCCAAGCCGGACGGGCAGGGTGTGTTGAGTTATCAGGTGCGGGCTGAATTTATGCCTTCTGAAGGCGATGTAACACCCAGAATTGGCCTTCGTGGAACGGCCAAAGTATCGGGCGAGACCGTTTCACTTGCCTACTACCTGTTTAGAAAACCCCTTTCAGCGATTCGGCAATGGACCGGGTATTAGAAGATGAACCCGGAGTTCAGGAGACGATTGAGATTCTGCGTGATGACGCAGAGGTTCAAAAGGCTCCGCTTCCAACTCTAAGGGATGATCTGGAGATTGTTCCCACTGCACCATTGGCCAATGGGGCACCTGCCTGGGTGATTTTTGATCCGGTTGCCAACCGCTATTTCGAGATTGGCCGCGAAACTCTCGATATGTTGTTGTTGTGGCGAACCGGCACTGTGGACATGCTGGTTTCGCGGGTCCGCACCGAGCTGGGCCGGACGATCACCACCGACGAAGTTGCAGAGGTCATTCATTTCCTCATTTCGAATGCTCTGGTTCGTGATATCCCTAAAGACGACTATCGGATGATGGCTGAAAAAGTGCAGGGAGAGAAAAGGTCCTGGTTTCAGACCGCCATGCATTCCTACCTGTTTTTCCGCATCCCGCTGTTTCGGCCGGACCGTTTTTTGCACGCCACCTGGCCGTTTGTTGCGCCGCTTTTTACCCGAACGGCTGTTTGGGCCTATATCTTTATCGCCATAGCAGGCCTGTATCTGGTATCTCGGCAGTGGGATCAGTTTACCGGTACATTCCAGTATATGCTGTCGTGGCAAGGGGCTGCATTTTATGGTGTGAGCCTGGTGCTGGTGAAGTCACTTCACGAATTGGGCCATGCTTATATGGCCGTGCGCTACGGCTTGCGTGTCCCCACCATCGGTATTGCCTTCATGGTGCTTATGCCGGTGCTTTATACCGATACTAGTGGGGCCTGGCGTCTCAGGTCGCGCCGCAAAAGGCTGATGATCGATGGGGCGGGTATCTTTACTGAGCTGGCACTCGCCGCCATCGCGACCCTGCTTTGGGTCTTTTTGCCCGATGGTGGCTTGCGTCGGTGTGTCTTTGCGGTGGCGGCCACATCCTGGGTGACCTCGCTCATTATCAACTTAAATCCGTTGATGCGGTTTGACGGCTATTACATCCTTTCCGATACACTTGGATTTCAAAACCTGCAAAGCAGAGGTTTTGACATGGCGCGCTGGCGATTGCGCGAGTTGCTTTTCGGCCTTGGCGAAGAGCCGCCCGAACAGCTCTCCGCCCGCATGCGCCGAACTGTTGTTTTGCATGCATGGGCGACCTGGATTTACCGGTTCTTCCTTTTCCTGGGCATTGCCATTCTGGTCTATGCCTTCTTCATCAAACTGATCGGCATCATTCTTTTTGTTGTCGAGATCCTCTGGTTCATCCTTATGCCTATCTGGCGCGAGATGAAGTGCTGGTGGGAAATCAAGAGTAAAATCATGGCTTCCAAACGTTTCGTTATCACATCGGGCATTGCCTGTTTTCTGGCCGTTCTCGCGATCATTCCCTGGTCCACCCGCGTGTCTGTTCCCGCCATCATGACGGTCGAACACGAGCAGGCGATCTTTGCGCCTTTTGCAGGCCAAATATCTTCGTTGAATGTTGCTGACGGTGTGAAGGTTCGCAAAGGCGATCCTCTGCTAACCCTGGATGCTCCCAAGCTTATGCAGGACAAGAAGCTTGCAGAAGAACGGGCCTCGCTTCTTGAATCGCGGATCGGACGAACCGGATCGGACGACAAGGACCGCGCCTCGCTCATTGTGCTGACCAACGAGTTGAAAGAAGTACGTGAGGAGCTTGCCGGACTGAAACGCATCGCGGCAGAGCTTGTTATTCGAGCACCGTTCGATGGAGTGGTGGCCGATGTTGATCCCGAACTCCACAAAGGTTTGTGGATCAATACGAAAACGCCATTGGCCATTATACAGGGTGGCACCACGCCCAGAATCAAGGGTTATGTTGCTGAACGTGACGTGTTTCGGCTTGGCCAGGGGGCGGCAGTCAGGTTCATCCCAGATGATCCGGACTTGCCGATTGTTCCTGCAACGGTATCCGAGGTTGCCGAGGCGAGCGCCGAGCGGTTGGATGAGCCCTATCTCGCCTTGCCCTATGGGGGATCAATCCCCATCGAAGAAGCTCGCAAGGAAGACCTTCGACCCATGGAAGCGGCGTATCCTGTGTCCATGATCCCTGCATCGCAGACACAGCCTCCTCTCCCCAAAAAGGCAATCCGGGGAGTTTCGGTTATCTCCGGCGACCCTGAAAGCTTTTTTGCACGAGCCAAACGTCAGGTCCTGAAAGTTCTCGTGCGCGAGATGGGTGTGTGAATCCTAACAGGCCGGACAGCTTACCCACGGGTTATTTCTGGAAATTGTGATGACAATCCCTATAGTCATTTAAAGAGACATGCCTGCCGGGGCAGGAAAGAGGGAGCCTATTTCCATGGCCAGTATGAAGAAGTTCGATCAGGAGATCGAAAAGACACGCGCCACCATCAATGAGATGAGAAGCAAGGTTGAGAAGAGTGGCGTACTTCTGGAAGAAGTCGCGAAAGCTGAATCAATTGGTGACGCCGACTTCGACATCGAAAACGCCCGCATTCAGGATGTGCTGAAACAGCAAAAAGTAATGGAAGGCAATATCGCCGATCTCATTATTGGCCTTGAAGACGCAACCAATGTTTTTGGTTCTGAATTTGAATCGATGAAAAGCTATTCAACCTGGGAAAAGGTGGTTGGCATATTCTCCAAACAACGGGCGACGCGAATGCGCACCGACCGTGTGCGCAACATGTCTCTGGCCGGCAATCTTCAGGAACTGCTCTCAAAGTCGGATACGATTACCGGCATTCTCAAAGAGCAGGAAGAGATCCTCAACCAGCGCTATGAAAGTTCCGAAGCCAGTCTGCGCGAGGTTATCGAGCGGCGTAAAAGCACGGTCAGTGAGCTGGAGGAAACGCAGCAACGTATTGAAGAACTGAATCCTATGCTGCTTGATCTGGAGAACCAGATCTCGGTGGCAACCGATCAAAACAAACGTGCGGAGCTTGAAGGCCAGCGCTCCGAACTCGCGACCGAATATAATGCGTCTCAGGCCAAGGAACAGGAATTGCTGGCCGAAAGCCAAACGCTGGAGCGCTACACTTCAATGTTCCAGACTTTCGTTGACTCGCTGAACAATCAAAAGGCCGCTCAGGCAACGCTGATCAACAAGCTGACCATCGATACTGAACAGCGAATTGTTCTTTATAAGGCGCTGGAAGATTCTCTGAAAACTGCCGCTCAGCAGGACGTTGCTCACAAGATCAACACGCTTGGAACGCAGGTTGACACGGCTGCTGAAACCACAATGGCCGGTATTGGCGCTGCAGCGCAGAGCCATATTGGAGATCTTCTGGAAATGCATGAAGGTAATATGGTTTCCACCAAAGACATACAGCGGCGTAAACAACTGGCTGATGAAGCCTTTGCCCGGCGCTTCCAGGAAGTGATGGACAAGCATAACAAGGCCGACTACGTCGCTCAGGGTTAAGCGTGATGCTGGCAGAGCACAGAGTTTGCCGCCATGGCTGATGCGAAAGTAAAATCCGATAAAATTGGCCGCTATTTTCGGGCAATCGACTCAGCGCTTGAAGGGCTTGATGTGTTCCTGCGCGACGAGCAGGATTCTCCTCTCTATCATCACGAAATGACGGGCAGGATTCTGTCTGACTACATAGAGAGGTTGCGCCATTCGTTTGATGCCTGGGAAAATCGCGTGGCGTTTGCCGAAAGGTTTCGCATCAGTCAGGCGGAAAGTGGCTACCCGGTTTTTCAAAATGTCATGGACCTGGATGCCGATGCCAAAGGTGCCAAAAGCCGGCTTGCTGAGATCCCGGAAGCTGATGTCTTGCGGCAGGACATGGTTGACTACATCCTTCTAAAAAAGAAGTTTCCTGCGCCAATCAAGAAGTCTATGGCAGAGCGGTTGTACCTGGAGGAGGTCCAGCAAGGGGCGATTTTCTCACCGCTGGTTTTGCCCAAGACGGTCAAAGCATCGGTTAATCCAAAGACAAAACGTCCATTTTACGTGGTCCATTGGGGAGCTTTTGACGGATCTTCCAATTTGCCGCTGGTCTACACGGCGGTCATTGAGGATTCAGCTCCCAATATGACGAAACTGCTTGTCGATGGCCGTGGAGAATTGAAGCGTGATCTGGATATCCCCTTTCCCATTGGTGGTTTGCTCAACCCTGAACTTGCTCATGCCTTTGATGATTTTGTCGAAAAGAACTCCAGCTATGGCCTTACACTGACCACCATCGCGGACAATATGGACAATGATTTTGCCGCACTTCACCCGACCCAGTTGCGACGTATTGTTATGGGGCCATTCTATTCCGCCGGAGTGACCAGCCACGGACGGGTTGTCGAAGGCATACTGGAGAATGTCCGCAACGTCGAAAATGCCTGGATGCTGACCTGGACGCAGCAGGAACTGTTTTCAATTTCCGAGACACCTGCCAAATGGGGGCTGTGGGCTTCAACGCCGGCTAAACAGGTGTATCACATTGATACTGATGATCTAGAGGCCGTCCGGCAGGGCGTGAGCGGTTTTGAACGTCATGCCCTGGTTCCGCACGAGGCATATCAGGCGATTTACGCCAGCGGCAAACGCGATGAGGTTTTTGCCGGTTACAAGACACATGTGGTGAGTGGCGGCCAGGTTTTGAGGGATTTTTAGACAATGGATTCAGCGCTTACGACCCTCAATGAGTCGGACATCGAAAAGCATCTCCCCATCGCTCAGTCGATGGTGACCCAGTTTGTGATCGTCACGACCGGTAAAGCCGAGAGCAAAACCGAACTGGCTGGCACACGGCGTCGGTTTGTTTCAACAGTTTCGACTGCAGGAGCAAAATCCACCAACAAGGTTGAACTGAGCAAGTCAATCGGTGCGCTTGGTGCGGGTGATGGGATGTTGTCGCTGGCGAAGCATGGGTTGCTCTACAAGACCCGGCGAGCGGTTGCTGTTTCGCTTGCTGTTGCTGATCTTTTTGGGGAACAGACCGGCCTTGATGATCTGACCCGCAAGAACGTTTCGGGTGATTTGTCGGGCGAAGAAACAGAGCGGTTTCGTGGGCTTGTTGAATCATCCTCATACATAGCTGCCTTCACGGCGGCAGCTTATCTGCTGCAATTTCTGCCCGACGAAGAAGAACCCGCAACAGATGTTCCCGAACCGGATTTTCTTTTTGATACGCCACAGGATGCGCTTAAGGGCCTGGTGACGGGTGTGGACAAAGCCATTGAAGGGGCTGCGGACGATAAGGTTTTGGGTGCGCGGGCCCGTGCGGCGGCCCGACTGGCATTGGATGAATTGCTGCAACGCAGAGCGCGGTTCACGGCTCTTGGTCCGTTTGAAAACATACATCTGCGGCTGGAAACCGACGGTTTTGAACTGAATGGCTTTGATGTGGCTCCAGGGGCCAAACGCAGCAAGCTTGTGATGCAGTTCAAGAAGCCCGGTGAGATCATCGGCAACCACATTGCCAAGTATCAGTCCATCAAGCTTGCCAAGATGCTGATGGCTTATGATTTCGAGCGTCAGTCAAATCCCTTTGTCGAGCTTGGTGGGTTCCTGTTCACCTTTATCGGTGATGGCTCGCCGGGTACGGGCAAGACAATTCTGATTCAGATGATTGCGGGATTGATCAACGACTATTGTCAGGTCGCAGGTTACGGCTTCACCTATGAGAATTTCGGGGTGGATCAGATTTCGTCCTACCAGGGCAAGTCAGGTCAAAACTGTAAGCAGTTTGTTTCCAATGTTCTCAATCCCAAAACCATCGGATTTGGTACCGTGGACGATATTGATCAGGTGGCAGCAAAACGCTCCGACGATCGCTCGTCTGCGGGACAGCAGGAAGTGACTGCGGTGCTGATGGAAAGCTTTGCCGGAGCAAATACCGTGGTGCGCGGCAATTGCTCGTTTGGAATGTTTTCCAATTATCCCGAGAATGTTGATGATGCCCTTCGTCAGCGTGCCGGTGCGCGCTGGCTGGTAGACGGGCCTCAGACCCGCGATGATTACATAGACATCTTCGCGCTGCTGGCTGGAAAAAACCACGAGATACCGCTGGGGGATCATGACCTCTTTGAAGCGCAGGGGATACAGAAGGCGGTGGGCGAAGCCTATGAGCAACTATCCAAACCGCAGGAAGACGGTTTGGTTTCCGTTTATGAGCGTTTCATGAACGATGTCGGCGACCCCAAATCTCTGGCAGATATTGGCGCCTATCTGCACATGATCAAAATTGCAGAACCGCGTTTCACCGGCAGGGCGATCAAAAACATTACAGACGCCATCAAGATGCGGGCCATGGACATAGAGCTGCCGGATGAATGGTTCGAAAAGCCGGAAGCCTTCATGCATAAAAATTACGATGAAAAGCGCGACATGATTGCCGAGCTGCGTCAGCCATTTACGATGGACATGGTGATGCAGGAGATCAACCGGTACGCAGATTCAGAGTTCCGCTACACTGATAAAAGCGACAATGCCGCGGTGGAGGATATCATCCGGCGGGAAAGGCAACGGGAAAAAGCCATCACTGAGATGGACGCGATGAAGAAAGACGGACGGTGGTGATGGAGAACCTCGATCTCGTTATCACCGCTATCGTATTCGTCGGCATTTCCGTAGTTACGCTTTTGTGGATGCTTATCAACTTGCTTCGGGTTGTTCGCGGGGAGGGTTTATCAAATGACGCAAGTCAGCGTATCCGGCAAACGAAGGAAGTCCTTCTTCTGCCAATGGTAATTTTCTTCGGCACCGGAGCGCTTCTTGGCGCGTATCTGATGATGCGTGGTGGTGGAGCGGACTGATGAAACGTCTGGAAGAATCCGAGCTGATTTTTGGGCGCATGATGACGGTTTCCGAGCCTCATCTCATCGCCCGCTACAATCAGGCGTTGGCTGGATTCGGCTTGCCGCAAACCAAACTGGACAATTTTCGCCTTGATATGACTGGCTTTTCGCCAGAAGTAGCCAAGGAATTGAAGGATCCGCAATATCTCGATCCTCACGGAATCAACCGCCGTTTCATAATCTTGTCACCTGAACAGCAATATCTGCCCGTGGTTCACACCGCCTTTTCGAACACCGGCCAGCTGATGCACCAGTTTTTTGATGGCAATCGACGGGCAATCAATGCGCTGACCATCAAAGATGTAATTTATGGTGAGATTGATGATCCTGTGCTGGAACCCCGCGATATTGAAGATCTGCTGACCATCGAACAGGTTCAGTTCAAGGTTTTTACCGGCGAGAACCTCGCCAGCCAGGCGCTGGAGCTGCGATTGCTGATTGATCGGCTGAAGAAAGAGCCCAACGCATGGCGTGATGATGCCATGCTCAATCAGATGGTCCAACTGGCCAAGGCGACAGGTGATATTCGTACAAATGACCTGGTGCCGACTGAAGTCGTTTTTCGTCACAACACATTCTGGTCCAGCCATTTTGGTGGGGTTTATGTGTTTATAGATGAAGATCAGACAACGGTGATCGGTGATGCATCAGCCCCCGGATTTCGACGGTCCCGGCCTTGGCAGGTCAGTTATATTGATCGACGGGACTCTGATCTGGTTTTTCGTTTTTTGGTAGATACCGGCCGTATTGATATGCCCCGGGGATCGTGGATTGAGCGTTCCGGCTATTTGGAACATCGCGTTGAAATGCTTGTTGCCATGCTGGCTCATCACGCCGAGCCGGATCGCAGGCATAACCCTTCGGACCGGCGATGGATAAAATCCTGGATCAACAACAACACGGACCTTGTGGATGAAGAGGGAACATTGCCCTTTCTGCTTTGGGCCTCGCGGGAGTATGAATCCTGGGAAGGACTTGATCTTGATGAGGTGGATGGACGGGGAAAATTCATCCTGTCCCGGGCCAAGCCGGACCATCCTGATGCCTGGCTGGTCAATCGCCTGATTTCTGATTTTGTGCCATTTGATTTTGTTTCCCGCTTTGTTTTCAACAAACCGACCTTCTATCAGGACTACGAAAAATGGTCTGAAGGTTTAAGGGAGCACGTTGTGGAAACGGTGGTGGATACCTATTTGGAAGACAAGGAAGACCTGAGGGAGCGCCTGTATGGTTTGGATGACTAATCCAGCCGGCGCATCGGTTTGAGGGGAAAAATCTATGCTTGATCCGGTAATCGAATTTTTTGTGTGGGTGTTCAACCGGATTGGGCGGGGCATCGGTTGGTTTATTGCGGCTATTCTTTGGCCGTTTGTTGCCTTTGGCCACTGGTATCGCAAGCGCGGCTGGTTGATCAAAGGTCCAATCGGTCTGATCCTGCTGTTTATTGTGCTGAGCTATGCCGTGCTGTTTTATCAGACCCAGTTCTGGCGTGGCTTCGACCCGGATTACTCAAAGGCCTATGCATTGGAGAAGAGGGAAGCGGGTCCTGGAGAAGCCGTTACTGGCAAACAGGGGGTTTGCGGACAGTCTGCCATTATTCAGGTTGTTGGTGATCTGACGGACTTCAATGTGAATAAGAATGGCTGGGTACCATCCATGCTGTTTTCCAAGATGGGACTGTTTGGCCTGGATTGGAAATATACGCCATGGTTCGACAACAAGGCAGCATTTCAACTGGGCATCAACAATGTTGTCCGTCGTGCAGCCTTTGAGGCTGTAGATCGCCTTGGCCGTGTGCGGGGTACATCGCAGATCGACCAAAGCCTTCAATCAGCACGGACCAACATCAATTATGCAGAAGATTTCTGGTATTTCTCGATGGATCCTTTCGGACCAAAATCTCCCACGCCAACTTCTTACCGCGCTGCAATCGAGAACTTTTCTGACTTCAACGGCAAGTTGGGAAATTGTACGGCCTTGTTTGATCCAAGAGCGGACAACCTGCTGCGCTTTCTGGATCAGATGTCCAATACCCTGGGGTCGACATCGGACATTTTGAGCCGTCGGATTTCTGCAAGCAATGCCGGTTGGTTTGATACCCGGGCCGATGACCGCTTTTGGTTTACATATGGCCAGCTCTACGCGCTGAACGGTATCATGGTGGGCGCGCGTTCTGATTTTATCGACGTGGTTGGAGAGAAGAACCTCACCAAGACATGGGACGAAATGCAGCGTCAGTTGCGTGCTGCGCTGGATATTGATCCTTTGATAATTTCCAATGGCGCAGAAGACGCTTTTGTCATGCCGTCCCATCTTTCAACTATGGGGTTCAACCTGCTTCGGGTTCGCGCAAACATGACAGAGATGCGAGACATCCTGGATCGTTAGACTGCCAGATCGGACAGGCTGTTTCACCAGCACAGGAAATGCGGCGGTTTTGACTGACCGAAGGCATGGCTGATCATGGAAGCTGTTCAGCATTTTGGTTGTAAGTCGAAAACTACACTTATAAGTAGCTTTTTGTTTACAAATACAACCCATAATTGTATTTGTAGAAGCGAATCATATTCTTCCATGATTCGCTTCTACGACCTTGCTGCTGCTGATCCCCTGCTTTTCCTCAGCGTAGCCAGTGGTCCGCCACAAGCGGACTAATCGAGGATCCGGGTCAATCCGCCCGATCCGGATCCTCAAACAATCTAATTCTTCTCCAGTGGGCGAAACGACAGCGACTTCTCCTCACCGCGCGTGGCTATGTTCACGTGCGGTTTTTTTGTCGGTGCTGGCGCTTGCGTTACGGTCGCTGCAACCGTAATAAAATTGCCATGTTATCAATTGGAACATGTGAATTTTGGTGGTGGTCGTGTTAAGTGCGGCCACGTGAGGAACATGCATATCCAATCGTTAGCCGCCCAGATACGGGCGGCTTTTTTGTGTCTGATCGAGCCGGAATTGTTTTTAGCTGGTGCTGTCAGCGCGAGAGAAAGTGAAAGCGATGTCTTCGCAGGACGAAATTTTTGAATTTGAAACCCGTGGCGGTGTAACGATCACGCGTCAGCGATTTTCAACGCCCTATGCCAATGCCGTTCAGTCTTACGTAGAACGACTGGACAATCGCCGGGGGGCGGTTTTTTCATCAAACTATGAGTATCCTGGACGTTACACACGATGGGATACCGCGATGATTGACCCGCCTTTGGGCATCACCTCAAAAGGCCGGGTGGTGCACATAGAGGCTTATAACGAGCGTGGGAAGGTCCTGCTTCCCATCATCGGCGAGGTCCTTGAAGGGCACTCTCATGTAGCCTCTTTTGCAGCCGCGGATGCATCAATTGAACTGCGGATAAAAGAGCCGCAAGGGTTTGTGTCTGAGGAGATGCGGTCCCGGTCGCCTACCGTGTTTTCCGTTTTGCGTGCAATTGTCGATTTATTTCGAAGCGATGCTGATCCCAATCTCGCCCTTTATGGCGCATTTGGTTATGACCTTGCATTTCAGTTTGATGCCATCGAAACAAAGCTCAAACGGCCCGAAGATCAGCGCGATATGGTGATGTTTCTGCCGGACGAGATTTTGGTGGTTGATCACCATGCCGCCGAAGCGTGGCACGAGCGTTATGAGTTCTCTAAAGGTGATCTGTCCACGCAAGGGCTGGAACGCACGGGTGATGACACACCTTTTGTTCCGGCAGACTATGAACCGGGGCGGGGGGATCACGAACCCGGTGAATATGCCCGGCTTGTCAAAAAGGCCAAGGAGAAGTTCCTGCGGGGTGATCTGTTTGAGGTTGTGCCGGGCCAGACTTTTACAGAACGTTGTGTCAATTCACCGTCTGCAATTTCCCGTAAACTGAAGATCATCAACCCATCGCCCTATTCGTTTTTTATCAATCTGGGGGACAGCGAATATCTGGTTGGTGCAAGCCCTGAAATGTTCGTGCGTGTCGAAGAACGGCGTATCGAGACCTGTCCAATCTCCGGCACAATCAGGCGAGGGCGTGATCCGATTGAGGACAGTGAGCAGATCATCAAGCTTCTGAACTCAAAGAAGGATGAATCAGAGCTCACAATGTGTTCGGACGTGGATCGCAATGACAAAAGCCGTGTTTGTGACGCAGGCTCTGTCAAAGTTATCGGGCGACGCCAGATTGAAATGTATTCGCGCCTGATTCACACAGTTGATCATATCGAGGGACGACTGCGTGAGGATATGGATGCTTTCGATGGTTTTCTGTCCCATGCCTGGGCGGTCACGGTAACCGGTGCTCCTAAACTCTGGGCCATGCGGTTTATCGAGGAAAATGAAAAGAGCCCCCGCGCCTGGTATGGCGGTGCGGTCGGAATGGTCGGGTTTAATGGAAACATGAATACCGGGCTGACACTGCGCACCGTTCGCATCAAGAACGGCATAGCCGAAGTGCGTGCCGGTGCGACATTGCTCTATGACAGCGATCCCGACGAAGAGGAGGCGGAAACCGAACTTAAAGCGTCAGCCATGCTGTCTGCGATCAGGGATACGTCAACCGGCAACGCCGGGGGAGCCGACCGTGCGGTGGCTGGCGTTGGCAGTGGTGTGCGTGTGTTGCTGGTCGATCATGAGGACAGTTTTGTCCACACATTGGCAAACTATTTTCGCCAGACCGGCGCTGAGGTAACGACCGTTCGGTATCCCCTGCGTGATGAAGCGCTGGCGCAGGTCGATCCCCATCTTGTGGTTTTGTCTCCTGGACCCGGTAACCCCCGCGATTTTGATTGTGCCGCAACGATCAAGAAGCTCCGCGAGCAAAAATTGCCGATTTTTGGTGTTTGTCTCGGCCAGCAGGCCATTGCAGAAGCTTATGGTGGAACACTGGCGCAGTTGGAGACACCCATGCATGGCAAGCCGTCCCGTATTCAAACCCAGGAAAATTCTCTGGTATTTTCAGGGCTGGACCGGGAAATCACCGTGGGGCGGTATCATTCACTGTTTGCTGATGCCGATACCCTGCCTGACACTCTTCGGGTGACGGCTCAGACCAGCGATGGCGTGATTATGGGAATTGAACACATAAGTGAACCCGTCGCTGCGGTGCAGTTTCATCCCGAAAGCATTATGAGCCTTGGTCAGGACGCGGGAATGCGGATGATTGAAAATGTGGTTGCCCACCTGGCGCAACGTTAGCTATCGAAGAAGTCAGGCCGCTACGCTGTCCGCCACAGGTCGGCGCATTGACACGTCAAAGTTCGAGAGGAAGTCCCCGTGCCCCATTTTATTGTCGAGCATTCACATAATCTCTCCAACAGCCATGACATGCAGGCGCTGGCTGACATAATTCGCGATGCGGCGATTGAAACGGGTGTGTTTCCGCTGGCTGGTATTCGGGTGCGGTTACACTCTTCATCTGTCGTATCGATTGCCGATAAACACCCTGATAATGCATTTGTCGCTATTTTGGTGCGCATGGGGGCCGGGAGAGATCTGGCCACAAAAAAACGGGCCGGTCAGACGGTTTTTGATGCTGTAAGCGGATATTTTGAGAAGGAACTGGCTTCCGGTTACTTTATGCTGTCGCTTGATATCGAGGAAAACGATCCAGATGTTTCTTTCAAGGCCAATGGTGTGCATGGCCGCCTGAAATAGCGGGCTAAAGGCTTCCGTTTATTGGCAATTTCCGCTCGATGTAAGCAACTTGTGGCGATTAACCGATATGGGCTGTGAAATCTTGCGACAAGTTGGCTTTGTGGTGCTGTAAAGTCTGGACAAACACCTGCCATCAAGACTAGAGAGACGCACGAGGCAGCCGGAGTGCATGCAGAGTTGTGCGCGGCCCGGCTTTCGGGGTGATAACGACGAGTTTCGAACCATCCCGAGGTCTGAAAAACATTGGCTGGAGAGGAAACTCCATGAGTGCACCACACGCGGAGGACGCTACGCGCCGCGATTTTCTTTACATAGCAACCGGAGCCGCAGGCGCAGTCGCTGCCGTAGGCGTTGGAACGGTGCTGGTTAGTCAAATGGGGCCAAATGCTGCCGAAAGGGCTGCTGGTGCTCCTGTCGAGATCGATATCTCGGCTATCGAGGAAGGTCAGGTCATCGTTGCAGTCTGGCGCGGCAAGCCGTATTTTATCCGTCATCTGACTGATGAAGAGGTTGCCGCCGCTCAATCAGCAGAAGAATCAGGGTTTAGCGATTTTGAAGCCGCTGATGTCCGTCTTGGAGCACCTGCTGATGGCAAAGAAGGCAAGTGGACCATTGTCGCCGCCAATTGTACCCATCTGGGTTGTATCCCCACCAAGGTCGACACTGGTTTTGAAGGCTGGTTTTGCCCGTGCCACGGCTCGAAGTTCGATGTAACGGGTCGGGTGATCAAAGGCCCGGCACCAACCAATTTGCCATTGCCCCCCTATAATTTTGCTTCCGACACCACTCTGGTTATCGGTGCAGATAAAGCAGGAGCTTGATGATGAGTGGACACTCGACCTATCAACCGACAACTGCATTTGGGAAATGGTTTGATGACCGCCTGCCGCTTTACCGGCTGGTTCACGACAGTTTTGTTTCCTATCCGGTTCCACGCAATCTGAACACGTTTTACACGTTTGGTGGGATCCTGATGTTGATGCTGGTTTCACAGATCGTGACCGGTATCGTGATTGCCATGCATTATACGCCGGAAGCCACAATGGGTTTCGACAGCGTGCATGCGATGACCCGTGATGTTGCCTACGGCGATACGCTGCAGGACTGGCATGCGGTTGGCGCATCCATGTTCTTTGTGGCGGTCTACATCCACATTTTCCGTGGCCTTTACTATGGATCTTACAAGGCGCCGCGAGAGATTTTGTGGATTTTGGGTGTGCTGATCTATTTGCTGATGATGGCCACAGCTTTCATGGGATACGTTCTTCCATGGGGGCAGATGTCCTATTGGGGTGCTCAGGTGATCACCAGCTTCTTCTCGGCGATACCGCTGGTGGGCGAGACTGTGCGTGAGTATCTGCTTGGCGGTTATGCGGTGGGCAATGCCACGCTCAACCGCTTCTTCTCGCTCCACTATCTGTTGCCCTTCATGATTGCAGGTATCGTTGTTCTGCATGTCTGGAGCCTGCATGTGACAGGGCAGACCAACCCGACCGGGGTAGAAGTGAAGTCCAAACAGGATGTCATCCCGTTCACGCCTTATGCGACTGTCAAAGATGCATTTGCGCTGGTCTGTTTCATCATCGTCTTTGCGTATTTCGTGTTCTACATGCCGGATTATCTCGGCCATGCCGATAATTATATTCCTGCTGACCCGCTGAAAACACCGCCACATATTGTGCCGGAGTGGTACTTCCTGCCATTTTACGCAATTCTGCGCGCGGTCGATTTCAATATCGGAATACCCTTTACAGACATTGTTTTGATCGACTCCAAGCTTGGTGGCGTTCTGGCGATGTTTAGCGCTATTGCCGTGCTGTTCGTTGTTCCCTGGCTTGATACGTCTGAGGTGCGGTCAGCAAACTACCGC
Source organism: uncultured Rhizobiaceae group bacterium (assembly GCA_937930635.1). Lineage (GTDB taxonomy): Bacteria > Pseudomonadota > Alphaproteobacteria > Rhizobiales > Rhizobiaceae > Pseudahrensia. Next base: position 160,686 of record CALHCF010000006.1, on the reverse strand, counting down.
CCGATGTATAAGATCTTTTTCTGGTTGTTTGCGGCGAACGCGGTGTTCCTTGGATATCTTGGTTCCCGTCCAGCGGAAGGCATTTGGATTCCGCTGATGAAGTTGACGACCTTCTGGTACTTCTTCCATTTCCTCATCATCATGCCCTTGTTGGGATGGTTCGAGAAACCGTTGCCACGCCCTGCCAGCATTACTGATGCGGTGCTGGCGAAGCATCCGGATGGCGATGGAAGTGGGGGCGGAACCAGTCAGCTCGAAGGCGCTGCTGCTGCACCGCAAAGCAAAGGCTAGTGAATTTTCCAGGCCATGTGCCGGGATAATGAAAAGGCGACAGCCAACAGTTTGGAAGTCGCCTCAATTGAGAGAATGAAAATATGAAGAAGGTTTTCACCAGACTGGCTGCTGTTGCGTCCACTCTCGTTCTTGCTGCCGGTATCTCGCTGGGCGCAGCTTCGGCTGCTGACGAGGAGGGAGCGACGCCACACTATCCTCTTAAGAAACCAAAAGAGCAGAGCTGGAGCTTTGCCGGTCCTTTGGGCCAATGGGATATTGGGCAATTGCAGCGTGGTCTCAAGGTTTATTCGGAAGTTTGCGCAGCGTGCCATTCACTGCGGCTGGTGTCCTACCGCAATCTGGCCGGGCTTGGTTATACCGATGCGCAAATAAAGAACTTTGCCGCCGAATATGAAGTGACAGATGGACCAAACGACGACGGTGAAATGTTTGAGCGTCCGGCTTTGCCAACCGATCGTTTCAAAAGCCCTTATTCAAATGATAAGGAAGCTGCTGCAGCAAATAATGGTGCGCTTCCACCTGATATGTCATTGCTTGCCAAAGCGCGCGCACCGGAGCGCGGCTTCCCGACTTTCATTTTCGATATTTTCACGATGTATGCTGAAAACGGGCCTGACTATATCCATTCATTGTTGACCGGTTACGAAGATGCTCCGGAAGGCAAGGAACCTGGTGATGGTTTGTTTTACAATCCGTATTTTGTGTCTGGTTCGGCACTGGCCATGGCGTCGCCTTTGTCCGACGAACTCGTTGAATACACAGACGGCACTCCGCAGACTGTTGATCAATATTCCCGGGATGTTTCTGCATTCCTGATGTGGGCGGCTGAACCTGGATTGGCGGATCGCAAGCAACGCGGTTTCATTGTGATCATTTTCCTTCTGGTGTTGGCAGGACTGCTCTATTTCACCAAGAAGAAAATCTGGTCCGACGTTGCTCACTAGCAACCCGTAGAAAGTTGACACAAACAGACCCCGGATGTTCGCATTCCGGGGTCTTTTTTTTGCAATGAGCGACTACAGCTCAAGGGAGCTTGAAGCCAAATGGAAGAATCGCTGACCAAAGAACTGTCGAATGTCATACGTGCCATCCAAGATTATCCAAAACCGGGCATTGTATTTCGTGATGTGACAACTCTTTTGCAGGATGCGCGGGCCTTCCGGCGTTCGGTTGATGCGCTGGTTCATCCCTATATCGGCATTGGTCTTGACCAGGTGGCAGGTATTGAAGCGCGGGGCTTCATTCTGGGTGGCGCCATTGCTCACCAACTGACAGCTGGCTTTATTCCGGTTCGTAAGAAAGGCAAACTGCCGGGCGAGAAGGTCAACATAGCTTACAGTCTGGAGTATGGTGTCGACGAAATGGAGATGCATCGCGATGCGGTCTCACCGGGCGATAAGGTGCTGCTCGTTGATGATCTGATTGCAACAGGAGGCACGGCGGAAGCTGCGGTCAAATTGCTGAAAGAACTCGGGGCAGACGTGATCGCGGCCTGCTTTGTGATCGATCTGCCGGATCTGGGAGGACGCAAGAAGATCGAATCTCATGGTGTTCCTGTTCGGACTCTGATTGAATTTGAGGGTGAATAGAGCGATCCCGTTTTGGGATGACGCGAAGACGCCAACAGTTTGGATAAGAAACGGGCGAGCCAGTTTCTTCAGTCCATGCGCAGGAAAACAGCCCCCTTCATCTCCGCGACCTTCTCTCCGTTCTGATTGACCGCTTCGGTCAGATTGGTCAGCACAGCCCAGCCCGGAAGACTGCTGGATGGCCGTTTTTCAAGCAAGGTCGAGGTATAGGAAATGGTGTCGCCCACATAGACCGGTTTCAGCCATTTAAGATCCCGCACGCCGGGCGACAGTCCAAATTCGGGGTCCGGCCCTTCATATCCCGTGATTTTCAAGATGGCATCGCGGCCGTTTCGTACATTCAACCCCATCCAGACGGACAGGGTATGCCATCCGGATGCACAAAGAGCGCCGAAATGGCTTTCGGCTGCGGCCTCATGATCCAGATGGAAGGGCTGAGGGTCGAACTGGGAAGCAAATTCGACAATCTCATCATGCTCGAACGTATGACTGCCAATGGGGATGACGGTGCCGGGTTGAAGCAAATCATAAAAGCTTGCAGTGCTCATGAGGCCTCTCGCGGTGTTCCGGCAACTTTAACCAGACCGATGCCCTTGACGGCAATTACCTGTTCATCGTTTTGATTGAAGAGGCGATAGGCAAAATCGATCAGGCCAAGATCAGGACGTTTTTTGGAAATGCGGCGACCGACCACAGTGGCGGTGCCACTTAGCGTATCGCCGGGCCGCACTGGTTTCATCCATTTCACTTCATCAAGGCCGGGTGATCCCTGCGATGCGGTGTCGAGCAGATAGGAATCGCACATCATGCGCATCAGGATTGACGATGTGTGCCAGCCCGAGGCAATCAGTCCGCCATTGGCAATGGTTTGTGGTGCTTCAGGATCGGTATGAAACGGCTGAGGATCGTATTTCCGGGCAAATGCAATGATCTCTTCCGCCGTGATTGTCCGGGGAATGAGATCGAAAACGTGTCCGATTTCCAGGTCTTCGTAGGTGAACAAGTGCCAGGCCTTTTTGGGTATTGAAAGGTGCGTCGTCTTTGAGTGATCAGGATAGGGCCGCGCTGCAAAAGTTCAATTACCTGAACGCAGGTGTTGATGATTATCAGCGAAGCTGCATGTTCATGGGCATACCGTTATCTGGCTGGATGGTGATTTTCATGACCGGCCAGGGCTGCCTGTCGCTTGTATAGTCGAACCGAAAGCGGCGCAGCAAAAGTGCCAGAATGATCTGTGCTTCCTGCATGGCAAAACTTGCGCCAATGCACACCCGGGGCCCCAGGCCAAAAGGAAGGTAGGCAAAGCGGTCAATTTTGCTTCGGTTCTCGCCATAGAACCGGTCGGGCTGAAATTGAGCGGGATTTTCCCATAGCGTCGAATGACGGTGTAACACCCAGGGGCTGACATAAACGTTGGTGCCGGAGGGAATCTCGTATTCTCCAAAACTTATGTCCCTGGTCAGGCGACGCAGGATCACCGCAGCGGGGGGATAGAGCCGCATGGATTCTTCAAAACAAGCCGTCAGCCAGGGCAGGTGGTTGCCCCAGTCCTGCGGCGGTATTTTGTCCATATCCAAAGCGTCGACTTCCGCCTCGGCGCGGCCCCGTGCCTTCTGATCGTGAGCGAGGAGATAGAGCGTCCAGGCAAGCGCCCGTGCTGTGGTTTCGTGACCAGCGGCAATGAAGGTGATGATGTTGTCTTCAATTTCGTCGATGGTAAGACGCCCGGTCTCGCTGTCTCCGGCCTGCAGAAGAAGGGTGAGAAAGTCTTCAGGAACCCTTTCGCCTGCTTTGATGCGCGCTTGTCGGCGTTTTGCGGTGTTGCGCACCACGTCGCGCAGACGCCCGGTTGCTCCGTGCCCCCGAAGCCGAGTGGGCCGGGGAATCCAATCGGGTGCCCCCATCAGGTCCAGCGGATCGGCATTGGAGAGGTGTTGGAGAAACTGTGCAACATCGGCCAGTATCTGCTCTCCGTCTTCATTGATGTCGCCGGAAAATAAAGTCTCGGACAAAACGAGGTATGCGAGGCGCGAAAGGACAGGGGCGACTTCAAGATCACCCGGTTGTTGCGCCAGATCATCCAGGAAACTCTGGGTGGCATCCTGCATGGCTGTGGCGAAACCGTTGACATGACGGGGGGCAAAGATTGGTGCAATTGTTCGCCGCGAACGCCGCCAGATATCCCCTTCCGCCGTGAGCATTCCATCGCGCAAGGCAGGGCGCAGAATTTTCTGACGCAGTGGCTCGGCTTCCAGTGCGTCTGAATTTTCAACAAAGATATGACGGATCAGCTCTGGCTCGCTGACAAGAGCGAATGGCATCTTGAACAGTCTGTAACGGGAGACGGGGTAGTCAAACTGGAATTTGGCAAACGCCTCAAGCGGGTTTCTCACCATGCGGGGCAAGGTGAGGAAAGTGCGAAGCAGGATGAAATTCTTATAGGGCCCGTCGCGCCCCTCCGGGTACGGCGGAGAGAAATGGCGTTCCACGGTTGGAACCTCTTTATCGTCTACGGTTTGAAGCATGTGGAGGTGCAGCCCATACGGATTTCTTTATTTGCTCCCCCGCCTCCAAGGTGGAGACTGGCCTGCATGATTGCAAGCGCGCAAAATGTCCCACATCGAAAAGCGGCATCATTGTTCAGGTATTGAATTTAAAGAGCATGATATCGCCATCCTGAACCACATATTCCTTACCTTCATCTCGCGCCTTGCCTGCCTCTTTGGCGGCGACCTCACCACCAAGGGCGACATAGTCTTCAAAAGCGATGGTTTGTGCGCGAATGAAACCGCGTTCGAAATCGGTGTGGATGACACCGGCTGCACCGGGTGCTTTGGTGCCGGTAGAGACCGTCCAGGCCCGGGTTTCCTTGGGACCTGCAGTAAAATAGGTGATCAGCGACAACAGGTCATAACCGGCACGGATCAGCCGTGTGAGACCTGACTCTTGCAATCCGTTCATTTCCAGAAACTCGCCCTGTTCGTCATCTGGCAGTTGCGCAATTTCTTCCTCAATGGCCGCCGAAATAACAACACTGGCAGCTCCCTGATCGTTTGCCATGGTGGCGACGGCGCTGCTCAGTGTGTTGCCGGTGGCGGCATCATCTTCCGCGACATTGCAAACATAAAGTACAGGTTTTGCGGTCAGGAGGTTCAGGCCGTTTAGAATTTTCAGATCTTCGGCTGCGATACCGTCCAGCAGTACCCGAACGGGTCTGGATTGTGTGAGTTGTTCCAGCGCCGCTTCCATCATGGGGAGAATCGTGATCGCTTCCTTGTCCTTGCCGGTGGCGCGTTTGCGCATCTGATCAATGCGCCGTTCCAGACTCTCCAGATCGGCCAGCATCAACTCTGTTTCAATGGTTTCGGCATCGGCAACGGGATCGATCTTGCCTTCGACGTGGGTAATGTCGTCATTCTCGAAACACCGCAGAACATGGATGATCGCGTCAACTTCGCGAATATTGGCCAGAAACTGATTGCCAAGCCCTTCGCCTTTCGATGCGCCCCGCACCAAACCGGCGATGTCCACAAAGGAAATGCGCGTTGGAATGATCTCTTTCGATGCCGCGATGGACGCGATCTGGTCCAGCCGCGGGTCGGGTACTGCAACCTCGCCCGTATTGGGCTCGATTGTGCAGAAAGGATAATTGGCAGCCTGCGCTGAGGCTGTTCGTGTCAATGCATTGAAAAGGGTGGATTTGCCGACATTTGGCAAACCGACAATGCCGCATTTAAAGCCCATGACAGTTCCTGATGGTTGGTTTGTTAAACAGGCTCTTACGCCGAATTACTCTTCTTTGCCAAACAGCTTTTTCAGCATATCGGCCATTGGTCCGGTTTTAGGCGGTTTGGGTTTGGGACCGCTTGGGCGAGCCTGCCTGATATGGCTTTTACCTTTTGACTTGGCGCTGTTTTGGCCCCTTGCACCGGGCGGTTCGTCCGATTGGGTGCGCAGGGCGAGACGGTTCATAAAACTTGCGTCTTCGCCCTTCGCCAGAAGGTCTGCATTGCGGGCAATTTCATCCAGCACTGGTTCCAGCCAGACCTGATCTGCCTTGGCAAAGTTTCCAAGCACATGTCCATGCACGCGGGCCTTGTCGCCAGGATGTCCGATGCCGATGCGGACACGCCGGTAGTCTTTACCCAGATGTGCATCGATGGAGCGGATGCCATTGTGGCCACCGGCTCCGCCGCCGGTCTTGACGCGCACCTTGCCGGGAGAAAGGTCAAGTTCGTCGTATAAAACGACAACATCACTCAGATCGATTTTATAGAAGCGTGCGGCTTCGGACAGCGCACGGCCGGACTCATTCATGAATGTGGTGGGCTTGATCAGAAGGGCCTTGCTTCCGCCCAGCATGCCCTCTGCCGTCAACGCCTGAAAACGAGCGCGCCAGGGCGAGAAATTCTCATGGCGGTGGATCTCGTCCACCGCCATGAAACCAACATTGTGTCGGTGTTTTTCATATTGCTTGCCTGGATTACCAAGCCCAGCGATGAGGATCATGGAATTGTCCTCGTATCGTAACTGAAATCGAACGACCTTTAGCTGTCGTCGCCTTCTTTACCTTCATCATCACCCTTCTGGTTGATGATTTCTGTTTCTGGTGTTTCCTCTTCACCTTCGTCATCACTTGCATCATCAGACCGCAGGGCAGCCGGTGCAGCAATTGTCGCGATGGTAAAGTCACGGTCGGTGATGGTTGGTGAGGCACCTTCCGGCATCTGCGTATTGGAGATGTTGATGGAATCGCCAACGTCGAAATGTTCCAGATCGAAAACGAAGTTTTCAGGAATGGAGTCTGCCGGGCAGTTTACTTCCACCGTATGACGAACCACGTTGAGAACACCGCCAGCTTTGAGGCCAGCGCAAATCTCTTCGTTCTCGAAATGCACAGGCACTTCAACTGTTACCACGGTGTTGCGCGAAACGCGCAGCAGATCGACATGCATGGGCGTGTCTTTGACCGGATGCAGCTGATAGTCCTTTGGCAGAACCCGGTGGTTCTCGCCATCAACATCGATGCTGAGAATTGTGGTCATGAAACCACCGGCATGGATCGCCATTGTGACTTCCTTTTGCGGAAGCGCAATTGCGAGGGGGGATTTCTTGTCGCCGTAAATGACGGCAGGCACCATGGATTGTCTGCGCAGTTCGCGTGCGGCCCCCTTGCCAACACGGTCACGCGCCTGGGCCTTGAGCTGTAATGCGTCGCTCATCTTATGTTCCTTAGCGTTATCAGAGGTTGTCCGAGCGCAGTTTCCTGCTCCGAACTCAGAACTCCGGCTCGCAAAACCAGACCGTTGCGGCCTTTGCCGCCTCCCGTTTATGCAAAATGGGGAGTTCTGACCCGTGTTCCCTCCAGGGGTGTCGACACGGTGGCGCTGCTATAGACCCAAGTGGCTGTCCTGGCAAGCCGTCCAGGCTCCATTTGGAAGGGCCAGGGGTATCTGACTGGCTGAAAACAACAGGACCATCAACCTGGCTGATGTCAGTTGTTTGAGCTTGAAGAATTTGATCATTTATACGATAGAGGTTTTGCGGGCGGGCGATGGCGTCGCCAGCGCAATGTGCGCATTCCCCGTAATCACATTCCTGAACGCCGGGACTTTTCTTTGCCGCTGATGCGGTTTGGGAGGGGACCTGCTCCTTCGACCCAATGCGGCATACGGACCGAAGGAGCCATGCAATGGATCGTCCAGATTTCTATCGCTTTCATCAGGGAGAGAAAGTTCTTCCTTTCTCGCCAGAGGAGTATGAAAACCGCCTCTCGATTTTGAGAAAACACATGAAGAGCCAGGGAATCGATGCCTGCGTGTTCACGTCGATGCATTGTGTCGCATACTACTGCGGTTTTCTCTATTGCGCATTTGGCCGGCCCTACGCGCTTGTGGTTACAGCATCAGACAGTGTGAGCATCAGCGCCGGTATTGATGCCGCGCAGCCCTGGCGGCGCAGCCATAGCGACAACATCACTTATACAGATTGGCAGCGAAACAATTACTGGCGCGCCATCTGCTCCGTTGTGGGTACAGGCAAGACGATTGGTTTTGAAGCAGACCACGTGACGCTCGTTCAAAAATCGCTTCTTGACCAATTTCTTGAACCGAAGGAAACGGTGGATGTTGCGCACGCATCCATGAGCCAGCGTATGCATAAATCTGCCGCTGAAATTGAGTTGATCAAGGCAGGCGCACAGGTTGCCGATGCTGGCGGCTACGCCGTCAAGGAAGCCATCAAGGCTGGTGTCCGCGAAATTGACATCGCCATGGCTGGGCGTGATGCCATGGAATTGGAAATCGCCGAACGGTTTCCTGAAGCTGAATACCGCGATACGTGGGTTTGGTTTCAGTCTGGCATCAACACGGATGGTGCGCACAATCCTGTCACCGCCCGCAGGCTGGAAGCTGGTAACATCCTGAGTTTGAATACCTTTCCGATGATCAATGGCTACTACACGGCGCTCGAACGCACGATGTTTGTCGAAACAGTCGATCCAGACAGTCTCAGAATATGGGAAGCCAATGTTGCTGCACATGAATATGGCATGAGCCTTCTCAAACCAGGCGTCAGCTGTGCTGAGGTGACGGAGAGCATAAACTCTTTCTTCGCCGATCGTGACCTGCTGCAATTTCGCACATTTGGCTACGGCCATTCATTCGGCGTGTTGTCTCACTATTATGGTCGCGAAGCCGGTCTTGAGCTTCGGGAGGACGTTGATACCGTTTTGAAGCCGGGAATGGTCATTTCCATGGAACCGATGCTGACAATACCTGTAGGACAACCCGGAGCCGGTGGTTATCGCGAGCACGATATTCTGGTGATCACTGAAGCCGGGAACGAGAACATTACCGGCTATCCCTATGGGCCGGACTTCAACGTCATATCATAGCGGCTGAAAGAGCACTGGAATACCAGCTTAGAAAAATATCGGGCGCTGCACTTTGGTTGAAACACCCGCTAAAAACGGTCGGCTCAGACTGACCTCTCTCACAAAACGAAATACATGTCGCGATTGTGCAAGATTGCGATGTGATCTGTCGTCATTGATGGGTCGGCTTGACCTGCCACAGGTTTGAGGTCGTGATAGCGCTGCTGATTTGGAAGGACTTCGATGAAAACTGAATATCTCCTTGAGGAAATGCAGGAATGGCGCCGGGATTTTCACGAGTATCCGGAGCTTGGGTTTGATGAAAACCGTACGTCAGAAAAGGTTGCCACTCTGCTGGAAGGCTTCGGTCTTGAGGTGCACCGTCAAGTTGGACAAACAGGCGTAGTCGGGGTGCTTCAGCGCGGCAACGGGCCCAATTCGATTGGCCTGCGTGCTGATATGGATGCGCTGCCAATCGAGGAACAAAATACCTTTGGTCACAGGTCCAGAAACGCGGGAGTGATGCACGCCTGTGGACATGATGGCCATACCGCCATGCTGCTTGGTGCCGCCAAGCACCTGTCTGAAAGCGGAGATTTTTCGGGGCGGACCGTGTTTATATTCCAACCGGCTGAGGAACATGGAAAGGGCGGCCCTGCCATGATCGCAGATGGCTTGTTCGATCGGTTCCCGGTCGATGAAGTCTATGGCATGCACAACATGCCCGGTTTGGATGTTGGGAAGTTCGGCACCCGTGTCGGGGCGATGATGGCAAGCGAGGCTCTTTTTGAAATTGAAATACAGGCACAGGGTGGTCATGCGGCGATGCCTCATCAGGGGGCTGATGCTCTGACGATTGGCGCCGAAATTGTTGGAACACTTCAGACCATCGTTTCGCGAAAGCTCAATCCGGGTCTCAACGGTGTTGTTTCAGTCACAGATTTCAAAACCGATGGCCAGCGTAATATCTTGCCGGGCCGGGCCTTGTTGAGCGGCGATGCGCGAGCATTGAGCGTGGAAACAAACGCCCGGATCGAAACAAAAATACGGCAGATCGTTGAGGGAATTTGCCTGGCCCACGGCGTGGCTGGCACCGTGACTTACGAGACGATATTTCAGGTTTTAACCAATGCGTCCGGGCCAACACAGCAGGCTGTGGACTGCGCCAGCACTGTGGTCGGGGCTGAAAATGTGGATGGAAACTATCCTGCTGTTCTTGGGTCGGAAGATTTTGCGCACATGGCCCAAGAACGCCCGGCCTGTTTTGTCTTCGCCGGGAACGGAACAGAGGGGCCCCATGGTCAGCCGCTGCATTCTTCTGACTATGATTTCAATGATGAGTTGCTTGTGCCGGGTTCCTCGTTTTGGGTGCAGATGGTTGAACGGCAATTGGTGGCGGATACCGCATGAGCATGAGTTTTGTGAGTGGATTGCTCAGGCAATTCCTGTTTCCGGCACTTCCTGGAGTTCGAGATGGCTAATCTACAAAAACGTCCCTGGGTTCCTGCGCACTGTGAGGCGTATGTTCAGGAACTGGCAGAGGCGACCACGCGCTCTGACACGGCTGCAATTGCGAAACGCATTGACACACTTGTTGCCCGCAACAGGGAAATTCATGAGCAGGAGTGCTTCAATTTAAACCCCGCTACGAATGCCATGAATCCGCGTGCCGAGGCGGTGCTGGCGGCGGGACTGGGGTCGCGGCCCTCTCTTGGCTATCCAGGCGATAAATATGAGATGGGTCTTGAAGCCATTGAGGAAATCGAAGTCATCTGTGCTGAACTTTGTGCGGAAGTCTTTCAAGCCAAATATGCAGAGATCCGGGTTGCGTCAGGTGCGATGGCAAACCTCTATGCCTTTATGACAACATGTCGGCCAGGCGACCCGATAATTGTCCCGCCAGCATCAATCGGGGGGCATGTTACTCACCATGATGCGGGATGTGCGGGGCTGTTCGGGTTGCAGATCCATGAGGCTCCTGTCAACGCCGATGGATTTACACTTGATGTCGAGGCGTTGCGTGATCTTGCCAGGAACGTGAGGCCGAAGCTCATCACTGTTGGCGGCAGTCTCAATCTGTTCCCCCATCCTGTCGGCGAAACACGGGCAATCGCCGATGAGGTCGGTGCGAAAGTGCTTTTTGATGCAGCGCATCAATGCGGGATTATTGCAGGAGGGGCGTGGCCAAATCCACTCAAAGAGGGTGCTCATATTATGACGATGAGCACCTATAAAAGTCTGGCAGGACCGGCGGGTGGTCTTATCGTTACCGATGAAGCTGATATGGCAGAGCGGCTGGATGCAATTGCTTTTCCTGGAATGACCGCCAATTTCGATGCGGCTAAATCGGCTGCGCTGGCTATCACCATGCTGGATTGGAAATCATTTGGCGCGGCATATGCAAAGGCCATGGTGGATGTATCCAGAAGTCTCGCCGAAGAATTGAAAGGCGCCGGAATTCCGGTTTTTGCCACGGAGCAGGGCATTACCCAGTCGCATCAGTTTGCTGTTGAAGCCGCTTCTTATGGTGGCGGGCAGGCGGCATCCAAAAGGCTCCGGCAGGCCGGTTTCCTTGCTTGTGGAATCGGGCTTCCTATTGCTGCCGTAGAAGGCGACCTCAATGGATTGCGGATTGGAACGCCCGAACTCGTTCGTTGGGGGCTGAAAGGAGATCAAACCGCAGATCTGGCCAGCCTGATTGCGAGGGGATTGACTACGAACGACCCTCAATCGCTTTCCAAAGAGGTTGCCGCATACAGAAAGCAGTTCACCAAAATGCACTTTGTGCATTAATCAGCGGTGCCGCCAAATTCATGCTCGCTTTCCCGCGCCAAACAGAATTTTGCGCGAAGGCCCTGATCCGTTCAACAGGGCAGTTCCCTGTGCACTTGAAAATTTTGCCTCCGTTGTGGCGGGTGTCGAACTGGTGGGCCACACCATTAGAAGAATGACTGATAAGACAACAAGAAGATTCATCGCCAAGACAATAATCGCTGGCTGTGAGAGGTCATCGAAGTCACTGGCAATCTGATTGAAAAATGTCCAGGAAACAAAGGTATCTGCCAATAAAATGATGATCCAGATGGATACAAAATACGGATTGATACCAATATCCCGCAGCCGCCGCATCACAAGCGTCACTATCGATACAAGAGCGGCCATCGCAATAAAAAAAGCAACATAGCTCATTAAGATTGCCGGGGTGCTATAATCATCCGGTGAGAACATCGCGTTCTCTATCCGGTATGCTATGCTAGCAATGCCTTTCGCCGTCAGATAGGTCCAGAAAAACTGACCTCTTCCAATTTGGCCGTTTGTCTTAAAAAGTGGCGCAACATCAAACATAGTATAAACCTTGCTCAAATTTTTAAAATATTTTGGGCAAATTTTCTAATATTTTGATAAAAACAGATCACAATGGAGATATTTATGATCTGGAGGTGATAAACTTTATACCAACCTTCAGATTGTTGCGATTGGCTCCAGGCTAGGGTAATTTGGAACCACATAGAGACGTTTAGTGTTTATGTGTCGAGATCGCCAAGCATATAGTGTTGCCTAGTTGCTGTGAGCGAAAACCAGTCGGGCTGATTCTGTAAAAATGGGAATAGTTTAATCAAACAGGCTGGAAACCGATTGCTCCAACGCTGTGCGGTTAATGGCTTCACCGATCAGGTCGGCAATTGAGATAACGCGGATGTTGTGAGCGTTATCTACGGCTGAGGTTGGTTCAATCGAGCTGGTAATGACAAGTTCTTTCAGCTTGGACGACGTAATGCGTGCAACGGCGCCCCCGGAGAGCACACCGTGGGATATGTAGGCCGTCACGCTGGTAGCGCCGTTGGCGAGCAAGGCATCAGCCGCGTTGCACAGCGTGCCGCCTGAATCGATAATATCGTCTACCAGCAGACAGTCCTTGCCGTTGACATCACCAATCACGTTCATGACTTCGGATTCGCCGGGCTTGTCGCGGCGTTTGTCGACAATCGCCAGTGGGGCGTCCAGACGACGGGCAAGCGCGCGGGCCCGCACCACACCGCCAACGTCTGGCGACACCACCATCACATTGTCAATCTTGTAGTTCGCCTTCACATCCCGGCTCATGACGGGAATGGCAAACAGGTTGTCGGTCGGGATATCAAAAAATCCCTGGATCTGCCCGGCATGGAGATCGAGCGTCAGAACCCGGTCGGCCCCGGCTTCTGCGATTAGATTGGCAACCAGTTTGGCGGAAATCGGTGTGCGGGGGCCGGCTTTGCGGTCCTGTCGAGCATATCCAAAATAAGGAAGAACGGCGGTGATACGTCGTGCTGAAGACCGGCGCACAGCGTCGATCATTATCAGCATCTCCATAAGATGATCATTGGCCGGATAGGAGGTCGATTGCAAAATGAACACGTCCTCGCCGCGCACATTTTCCTGAATTTCGACAAAGATTTCCTGATCGGCAAAGCGGCGCACATCGCATTTACCAAGAGACGTCTCAAGGTATTTGGCGATTTCCTCGCTCAGGCTCTTGTTGGCGTTTCCTGAAAAGAGCTTCATGCGGGTCTGGGTCCGGCGACCTGGAGAATTTGGCGGTGTCTTAGCAACAGCTTGCCGGAAGCGCAAAACTGAATCGCGCCGATTGCAGCTTATCAACGAAAAGCTGTCACAAAACCACGAATTCCGGTTTGTGAGAGGAGAGATCCATGGGTGTGCCCTCGGTGGTGAGGTATGTTTGCCCCAGGCACATGGCTGTCTCGCTGTCGCTGTCCATGATGATCATATGGGCAAATAACGTCATATTGGGCTGAACTTTAAAGGCGTTGTCCCTGTAAAACATAGGGCCATCCATCCAGCAGGGCGCATAGCGGGTTCCCAAAGAATATCCACATGCGTTGAGGCGGTGGCGAGACAGACCCGCTGTATCGAGAGTGCGGGCATGGGCGTCGAATAGGTCCCCAAAAGTGTTTCCCGGCACCATCGCGGCCTGAACAGCCTGCAAGGCATCATGAGCGGCTTCAAAAAACTGCTCGTGTTCCGGCTTTGGTTTTCCAATTACCAATGTTCGCATCATCGCCACATGATATTGCGCATGTGCCCCTGCCCATTCGAGCGTCAGCTGGTCGTTTTTTGACAGTTGCCGGCGGCCCGATTTGTAACGGCACAGCAAGGCATCTGCTCCCGATCCGATGATGAATGGATTGCCGGGGTAGTCCCCGCCATTTTCCAGGACTGCGCCCTGCATTGCGGCCAGTATTTTGCCTTCATCAGCACCAGCTTTTGTATGCTTGATTGCAGCGTCAAGAGCTGCGTCTGCCCATTTCGCGGCCTTCTTGATATGCGCGATTTCGTCGTCGCTTTTGACCACTCGCAGCGTATGAACAAGGTCGGATGCATCTTCAAGGTCGGCAAAGGTGCGCAGAGTGTCCTCAAGACGTTTGCCATTGTGGGCGGTTAAACCATGGGTGTCGTATTCAACTCCCAGCCGGGCACCAAGCAGTCCCAGATCACCCAGCAGATCGCGTAAATCGACAGCCGGGTTGGCATGGCCGCTGTCGGTCCAGATAACGACATTTTCGATATTTGATGTATGACGAGCCTGCCGCAGGTCAGCAGATCTGGTCAGCAGGGCCTTCTGTCCGTCTTTGGTGACAACCAGGCACTGAAAGAAACAGTAGCCGAACGTGTCGTATCCGGTCAGCCAGTACATGCTTTCCTGCGCGAAAAGCAGCATGGCGTCGAGATTGCGGGCCTGCATGGCCTGCATTGTTTTGGACATGCGGTTTGCGAACTCTTCTTCACTGAAATGCAACATCGGGAACTCAGCTTTTCAAAACGATGGCGGAGAGCTGGCGGCCATAGTCAGCCTCTTTGCGGTGCGTGGTGCGGCGGTAAGAATAATAGTTGGTTTCATCGTCATAGGTACACTCACCGACGGTTCCGCTTTTTACGCCATTTCTTTCAAGACGGTGAACGATGTATCCGGGCAGGTCAAACATGTGATGGCCGGCATTTCGCGATGCGGTAAAAAACTGTTCATTGTCGTTGTCGAGATCGATGAAAGGCCGGGGAAAATCTGGTCCAACCTCATAGTTCATTTTCGAAATCGTCGGGCCCAGGATGGCCGTGATTGTGTCTCGCTGTGCCCCAAGCTGCTCCATTTTTTCAATCGTACTTTCCAGCACGCCGCCCAACGCACCCTTCCAGCCTGCATGAGCGGCTGCGACCACACCGGCTTGTGGATCTGCAAAAAGAACAGGGCCGCAATCGGCGGTAACAACGCCGACCGCAAGGCCGGGCCTGTTTGTGACCACAGCATCGGCCTTGGGGCGTTCATCATTCCAGGCGGTGTCGGTAATCAGGGCATCGGCTGAATGGATTTGATAGGGCGTGGCCAGATGATCCGGCAAAACGCCAAGGCTGTTTGCCATGCGACGACGATTTTCTTCCACGGCCGGGCGGTCGTCACCCGACCCAAGGCCTGCGTTCAGTCCCTGATAAATTCCGGTCGACACGCCGCCGCTGCGGCAAAAGAAGGCGTGGTTGATACCCTCCATGGCGTCGATAAACGGAGCGCTGATCTGTCCGGGGTGTTCAGAATTTGAGTTTTCCAAGAGGTATTACAGTTCCAATGAAGTTGAGAAACAGGGTATCAAACCCATAGTGTGTCGCAAGACCTGTTAGGCAAAACCCGGCCATCGTGCGTCGAGACTGGCTGGAGCGCCAAAGGCCATGACCTTGAACAGATCGCCCATCTTGTCTGGTTCTGCCAGTCGTTCAACCGCGCTTTGCAGGGTCTGCTGAACGGATGCCGGTTTGTTTGTCCCAAGATTGCCGGCCCTTTCCAGAAGTCCAAGGGAGATTAGGAATGCGCCCTGAGTAACTGGTTCGGGGGCGACGCAGCCTGAAAGCCGGGCGGTTGAGAGAAGAGGGGCAAAGTCAACATGGCTGGTGATATCGCTTTTGCCGGGTTCCAGCAAAGGGTTTGCAAAGCCGTGGCCCCGCACCGCCTGAAGCGTGTCACCGAAGCCTGTGGAAATATGTCCATAGTCGATGAAAAGCGCGGCACCGGTGTCCGTTTTCAATCGCTGAGCAATGGTAGCGACAAAGCCCTCCCGTGCGGGGGCGGTTTCATAGATCGTACCAACAGGTGCGGCGTGATGATCCGCTGGAAGGCTGGTTGGGGCAAGGGTCGCCGGACGGGTGGTGAAAACAAGCGCGCCGTCTTTCAGGCCAACAGCTTTTTCCCGCCAGCCTTGATCTGTCTTGACCCATTGATGGAAGGGCAGCGCGTCAAGCAGTTCGTTGGCGATCAGGATGGTTGGTCTTTGAGGGATTGTCTGCACGTCACGAACCCAGGTCACCGGCAGGTCGCTGTCGGACAACGTCAGGCTCTGCTGTTCGCTCAAAGTGGGGCTGATTTCAACGAGATAAACTTCTGCTGCCTTCAGGAAATCAGGCAATGCCCGTGAAACCCGCAACAGGTCTTTCATGAGCGTGCCGCGCCCGGGGCCTGTTTCGACCAGATTGAAAGAGGGGGGCGACCCCAGTTTCTGCCACATCTCCATGCACCAGACTGCAATCATCTCGCCAAATATCTGGCTGACTTCGGGAGCGGTGATAAAATCTCCGCCGGTCCTGTTGGCGGATGCACGTCCCCCTACGGGGTGTCCCGTTGTGTAATAGCCATGTTGCGGGTGAGCGAGGCACAGCGCCATGTAGTCAGCAATTGAAAGCGGACCATCCTGCTCAATCAATGCACGGATTTCCAGTTCCAGTGGATTCACGTGGCGTCAGTTTCCGGTTGTCTGGTGTACCAGGGTGTGCGGCTTGCGGCATTCACCATCCCCCACAGGCCGATGGCCAGCATAGGAATGGAAAGCGCGATGCCCATGGTCAGCCAACCATTTGCCAGGTAGCCAAGATGTGCGTCGGGTTCACGGAAAAATTCGACTGTGATGCGCGAAATGCCATAGCCAAAGACCCAGGCTCCACCAACAAAGCCGGGGGTTTTCAGCTTGCCCATGGCATAAATCAATACGATAAGGACGCAAAATAATGCGAGACCTTCCAGGCCCGCTTCATAGAGCTGACTGGGGTGGCGAGGGTCCGGGCCGCCAGTGGGAAAGATGAACGCCCAGGGCACATCCGTGGGGCGACCCCATAATTCTGAATTGATGAAATTTGCGATGCGGCCAAAGAACAGGCCAAAGCAGGACGCCGCGGCCACCACATCGAGCAACGAGAAAGCGGAGAACTGGCGGCTGCGCGCAAAGAGCACCATGGCGATGATGGTTCCCAAGGCTCCGCCATGAAAGCTCATGCCGCCGTCCCAGATTGCGAAGGTCTGGAGCGGGTTTGATGCATAAAAGGCTGGGTTATAAAAAAGAACGTAGCCCAGCCGTCCCCCCGCGATGATGCCAATGACCGCCCAGGTCAGGAAATCATCAAGCTCATCCGTCGATATGGGTGAACCCGTTGGAGGCCATAGTTTTGCGTTGGAGACAACACGCTTGGCAAACCACCACCCCAGCAGGATGCCTGTGACATAGGCGATGCCGTACCAGTGTACCGCCAGGGGGCCGATTTCAATGAGCACCGGATCGATGGCAGGAAAGGGGAGTGCGAGAGCAGTCTGGGCAAGAGGATTCATGGACATCTGACCCGGTTGAATATGATGCTTCTTTGCCTCTTATTCGTCGTTGCTTCAAGTTTTGCTTTTTTTGAAAAATTCTCCTGAACAAAAACACACGATCGCAATGCCCTGTAAATGGCTGCTGTGTTTACAGGGCTGGCAGCGGTGCATGCAGCAGGGTTCCGTAGCTTGCCGGTATTGTGTGCCTGACTGAGTGTGCCGGAAGATTGCGTAAACCATTCTTGCAGTCATTCTGCCCTGGTGTTGAAGCAAACCGTAACAGGTCCTAGATAGATGGTTGGATCAGACGAGTAAGAGAGAGCAGAGCATGTCACAGGGCCCCAACCGCGTATTTGACGAGTTTGCCAAACTGATGACTGACGCTGCGGGTGTGGCTCAGGGTGCGCGCCGCGAGGTTGAGACTGCACTCAAGGGGCAGGCTGAACGACTGATCGGCCAGATGGATCTGGTCCAGCGTGACGAGTTTGAAGTCGTCAAGGAGATGGCGTCCAGGGCGCGGCTAGAAAACGACGCATTGCGCGCTGAACTGGATAGTCTGAAGGAGCAGATTGCCGGTTCTGGTGATGCGAAATCTGCTGCTAAATCCAAAACGACAAAGAAAAAGCCCGCCTCAAAGAGCTAAAATTCGAGCTTCCAAAAAGTTATCCACGACTTGCTTGTTATGCCGGTCGTGCCGGATTTCTGATTCCTTTGAATCACTTGTCGGTGGTTTTGAGTATTCTGATTCAGTGTTGTTCTAGTGATTCTGTGGGTGGTGGCTAATCCGGGGCTTTGTTTCCCGGTGTCTCGTTATATTCTGAATCTATTGAATGATTCGGGATGGCTTGCTGGTCAATTGTTCCATCCGATCAGGTTTTTCGAGTTGTTGCGTTGGTGCGGGTCGGTCTTTTGGCTGGCAGCAGCGCAGTGTTGTTCTCGGTGAATAGGGAAGTATTGCACCAGATGGGTCAGATGGAAGTTCAGGAACATGAGTTCGGGCGCAACGGTAATCCGGTGGATGCCGTGGAGCAGTTTGCCGATTTCAAGAAGTGGTCGTTTGAGCGCGCCACCGAAGATGAGATCGCCATTATGGTGCAGGGAATCTGGACCGATTACAGCGTGTCGTTTTCCTGGATGGCCAATTTTGAAGCGCTTCATATTGCCAGCGCGTTCGATATGCGCATTCCGGAGAGTCGCAGTGTTGAGACCATGCGGCTTCTTTCTCTCATCAATGAACAAATGCTTTTTGGTCACTTCGACCTTTGGTTGAGTGATGGCTCGGTGATGTATCGTCATGCCGTGCCGCTTGCCGGTGGGGCGGAGGCCAATGAAGCGCAAATCGAGTGTCTTTTGCAGAACGCACTGACGTGCTGCGAACGTTATTATCAGGCATTTCAATTCGTCGTTTGGGCTGGGAAGTCGGCGACGGATGCGTTGGACAGCGTGCTGTTCGACACGGTCGGCGAGGCTTGAGCATGAACTCCTCCCACGTGCTCGCCTCGCCGATGGTATGTCTGGTGGGTGCTGGAAATATGGGAGGTGCGATGTTGGGGGGCTGGCTTGCCGCCGGCAATGAGCGGGACTCAATAACAGTCATTGATCCTGATCCGCCGGAGCCTATTGCCCGTATGATCGCGGACCACGGTTTGAGGCATTTCACATCTGTCGAGCAGGCAGGTGAGCAGGATATTGTCATTGTTGCCGTCAAGCCGCAGATGATGGATGCCGTTTTGCCGCAACTCGTGCCTTTGATGGGTAGGGAAAATGCTCTCTTGTCGGTTGCTGCGGGGACCACAATTGCACAATTGTCTGCGCCATTTGGTTCCTTTCAGGGGGACCCTGTTCGTGTCATTCGCGCTATGCCCAACACACCGGCCCAGATAGGGCGCGGCATCACGGTTTGCGTGTCGAGTGCGTCCGTCAGCGACGCGCAAAAGGTTATGGTCAGCGACTTGCTGTCGTCCATCGGACAGGTGGAATGGATTGACGATGAGGCGCTCATGGACGCGGTGACCGGAGTTTCCGGCAGCGGGCCTGCCTATGTCTTTTATATGGCGGAAGCGCTGGCATCTGCCGGGGTGAAAGCGGGTTTGCCGGTTCCTCTGGCGACATTTCTGGCGCAGGCTACGGTGAGCGGCGCTGGCGAATTGCTGCGGCAGTCCGATCTTTCCGCTGCGCAATTGCGCAAAAACGTAACCTCGCCCAATGGCACAACGGCGGCTGCGCTGGAAGTCCTGATGGATGAAGCTGGTCTTGCGGCCCTCATGGAGCAGGCTGTTGCTGCCGCGACAGAAAGATCGCGGGAGCTTGCAGGTTCATGACCGGCGAAACAATTTCGTTCGATGATTTTTTGAAAGTCGATATCCGGGTTGGAACGGTGGTTGAGGCGCACCCCTTTCCCGAAGCCCGTAAGCCAGCCATCAAGCTTGTTATCGACTTTGGTGATGAGGTTGGGCAAAAAAAGTCATCAGCCCAGATCACCGTTCACTATGCTCCCGAAGAATTGGTGGGTCGTCAGGTGATGGCGGTTACGAATTTCCCGCCACGTCAGATCGGCCCCTTTATGTCGGAAGTTCTGACTTTGGGCTTTGCAGATGTGGCGGGAGCAGTTGTTCTGGCACAACCCGGCAAGGTGGTGCCGAACGGCGAGCGCCTTATGTAAGGGCCGGTTCTTGCCGGATGGAAGTTGCGGCAGGCAGGTGGTTTGTCAGAATGTCGCCCATGATTTCGTCAAGCGGCGTTGGCCGGTAGTTCGGCAAGATTTCTTCCAATTTTGAATTATCGAGACTGTGGGGCGTGTCCCACAAATAGCGCATTTCCAGCACCTCTCGCATCAACGGGCTAAAGGGCGCCGCGAGGCGGAGAGCCCACCAGGGGAAACCTGCGAACCCGATGGGACGATGGAGGGTATTTTCTATCGCAAGACGCATTTGCTCTCCGGTGAGATCGGTCCCGCCAAAGGGGATGTCTTCGAACAGCCGCAAGTCTTGTCTTTTTTCGGCGAGGGCCACCGCGGCGCGCGCCGCATCCGGCAGATAGGCCCAGGCATGGGGAATGTCCGTCCGTCCGGGGTAAAGGAATTTTCCTTTGCCAAGCCTGGGCGTCATGTGGGTATCGAACCAGTTTCCCGTTGCTTTGCGCTCGAGAAAGTCGCCCATACGTAAAATGAGGGTCTGAATGCCCTTTGCGCTTGCAGCCCGATAAGAGTTCTCCATCTCAATGCGCAGTTTGCCCTTGCCGGTCTTTGCGTGTTGCGGCATTTCGCTGGTAAGGCGCGGTGGCATGTTCACGCCAAAATTATAGATATTGCCAGGAAGCATGATGGTGGCACCGGATACGTGGGCAGCGTCGATGACGGCCCTGGTGAGGCGCGGCAGTTCGCGTTTCCAGGCCTGATAGGGGGGATTGAGGGCATTGACGATAACAGCGCAATGTTTGCTGGCCCTGGCCATAGCAGCCTGATCAAGCGGATCAAAGATCAGGGTTTCGACCCCTGCGGAGGTTTTGGTTTTCTTTTCCGACCGGGCCTGAGCCCGAACGGTCCAGCCATGTTGCGCAAACGCGCGGGTTGCAGCGCGTCCAAAACGGCCGCTGGCACCCAGAATGAGAACTGTCTTGTTGTTTACAGGCATGATGGATCTCCATTTGGTTTCGGTCCACATAGCCTAATATTTCAAATATGAAGTGATATTGCCAAAATATGATATTATGATATTCAAAAATGAATGGATAATCGTTTTGACTTCAATTGGGAGCATATAAACCTGTTTGTCGCCGTGGCGGATCAGGGGTCGCTCTCTGCTGCGGCGCGTGAAACGGGCGTCAGTCAGCCGACCATTGGGCGTGTCATACAAGCCCTGGAAGCGGACCTTGGTGTCTCGTTGTTTGAACGTCACGCCCGGGGGTTGAGATTGACCCAGCAGGGGCAAGACCTGATTTTCCACGCGCGGACTATGGCGGTTGCGGCTGCTAACCTGTCTTTAGCAGCGGCGGGAAGAGCGGATGACCTGGCGGGAAATGTACGTATTACCGCAAGCCAGCTTGTTGCCACCTATATCCTGCCACCACTGCTGGCGCGTTTGCGACGAAACGAACCGCGCATACAGGTGGAAGTTGTGGCAACGGATGCGGTTGAGAACCTGCTGTTTCGCGAAGCAGACATTGCCTTGCGGATGGTCAGGCCAACGCAGGTTGATCTTATTGCCCGCCATGTCGCCGATATGCCTTTGGGCCTTTATGCATCTCATGCCTATCTTGCGGAGCGACCAGCCCCTGAAACCATGGATGACCTGCAACTGCACAGTGTTATTGGTTACGACCGTTCAACACTGATAATCGAGGGCGCCCGCCAGCTTGGCTGGGAGGTCGACCGCGAGTTCTTTGCCTATCGCTGCGATGATCAGGTGGTTGCCTGGAATATGGTTCTGGCCGGACTGGGTGTTGGGTTTACGTCGCAGTGGGTCGCTCGTGCTGATGATCGGGTGGTGCGTTTGCTTGGTGATCTGTCTCTGCCGGTTCTTCCTGTCTGGCTGACATCCCATGCGGCGCTGAAAACAAGCCGTCGGGTCCGCTATGTTTTTGATTTTCTTGGTGAAGCCTTATCTGCTATGGGTCGCTAACCTCCCTCGCAGCCAAGAGGTATGCCGTGAACCCGACCATAGAAGCCTTGCGCACGCCGGAAGATCGTTTTGCCGACCTGCCGGATTTCGATTACACGCCACATTATGTGGATGACCTGAAGGGCTATGAAGGGCTGCGCATTCACAGGGTTGATGAGGGGCCAAAGGACGCAACAACCACTTATCTGTGCCTGCATGGCGAACCTTCCTGGTCTTTCCTTTATCGACACATGATTCCGGAATTCCTGGCGACAGGCGCACGGGTCGTTGCCCCCGATTTTCTGGGTTTTGGCAGATCAGACAAACCTGTCGATGATGAGGTTTACAGGTTCCATTTTCACCGCAACATGTTGCTGGAACTCATTCGGCGACTTGATCTGAAGAACATCACATTGGTCGTTCAGGATTGGGGTGGGGTGCTGGGTCTTACGTTGCCGCATGAAATGCCGGACCGTTTTGATCGTCTGATCATCATGAACACGGCGCTGGCCACCGGTGTTTCGCCGGGAAAGGGATTTCTTGAATGGAAGGCCTATGCCGCCAGCCAGCCTGACATGGCTGTTGGTGATCTGATGAAGCGTTCAACGCCGCATCTAAGCGATGCAGAGATTGCTGCCTATGATGCACCGTTTCCCGATATTCGCTATAAAGGTGGTGTGCGCCGCTTTCCCGAAATGGTGATGGTTGAACCGGATATGGAGGGTGTGAAGACCAGCAAACGGGCGCTGGAGTTCTGGAGTAAGGAGTGGGAAGGCGATACCTTCATGGCCATCGGAGCTCAGGACCCGGTGTTGGGTGTCGGTGTGATGAATGTCATGCAACAGGTTATCCGCAACTGCCCCGAACCAATGATAGTCGAGGAGGCCGGTCATTTTGTTCAGGAGTGGGGCAGACCGGTTGCGCGCGCTGCTATTGCTCACTTTGGCAAGGCTTAGAAACCGCACTTTTTGAAAACAAAAGAACCACCGCTTTTCAACGGCGATTCCCAGGTGCTGGCCCTATCCAGGTGCCGCTTTTCCTGCCCGGCGGATCACAGCACTTTCAGCTCGATGGCCTTGGGCCCTTTGCCTTTGCGGTCCGGTTCCACTTCAAAACTGATACTCTGTCCTTCTGTCAGTGTTGTCATGCCGGATTGTTCAACTGCCGAAATATGAACAAAAATATCATTGCCGCCATCGTCGGGCGTAATGAAGCCATATCCTTTTGCCGAGTTGAAGAATTTTACGGTGCCTTGCATCTGGGGATTCCTTGTTCCCGTTGGTAGTGCCAACATTTGCGGAGGCGTCTTTGGTATCGGGAGCGAACCCTCGGGGAAGGGAAGTGAAGTGATGCACAAGAGTCATCCACAACAGAAAAGGGGGCATCACGCATCTGGCTCGCGGACGACCAGAAGTCTTTCCTGTGGTTACGGCAAGTTGTTGTACAATAAGCCGCGATCCGATTTCCGTTCTCCGGGCAAGTGGATTGCTCCGAATGCTCTTGTTATGAGCGACAAATCACCGCATGTGCAAGTAATTTTTACAGAAATTCTGGAGATTCTGATGCCCTAGCGGAAACTAATCTGTCGTCGGCAAGGGCATGAAATTGCTAGTCTCTTGTCACAAACCCCACTATGTCCGGCTTTTTGCACCTGTTTTTCAGCCGTGGGATTAACCAGCACCCCCAAATTGGTCGCCTGTCCACCCTGCGACGCACCGCTCAACATCACCTTGCGCCATAATACGGCCCCTCATAAACGCAAGGCAATGGCTATTTCGAGCTCTTCGGAGACGTTGATGACATGTCACTAGTGGAGTGGTTTCGGTCTCTTCTGAGGTCACCTATAGTCAACACAGTCCATTTGATCATTGATGTTACCAAGGTGGCATAGAGTCAGTGAGTCAGTTCCTCTCGCATCTGTTTCCTGATTTCCTGAAAGGCTTGTCGCAATTCCAGTTTCTTCCCGAGTAGTCGATGTGGGCATTTTGCGGCACATCGAACTGCTTGCACCTATCGCTAGATTTGCGATAGCCGCGCTCGCATTTCCATCCAATCCCGTAGGATGAGTTGGTTAGATATCCGTTCTTCGGCACAACGATTTGAATGCAGACTTCACCGGACTGTCTGAATCCTCTCGCGCATTCCCAGCCTTGACCGTATTTGGAGTCGGTAAGAAATGCGTTTTCGGGAGGATTGACCGGCTTACACTCCGTATCGACCTTTCTGTATGGTCGTGCGCACTTCCATCCGGAATCATCGGATACGTCTGCCAGGTACCCATGTTCTGGAAGCACGACCGCTACACAGTCTTTGTCCAGTTTGCGATAGCCGCGCTTGCACTTCCATCTCGACCCTGAAAACAAACCGTCAAGATATCCGTGCTTTGGAACGGCAATTTGAATGCACTTGTCCTTGACATTGCGATAGCCTCTGGAACATTTCCAACCGCTGCCGTAGCCGTCGTCCGTCAAGTAGGCGTTTTCCGGCACTTCAATTGCAGTGCAGGTTTGGACATATTTTTTATAACCGCGGTTGCATGTCCAACCCTCTCCATAGGTTCTCGCGCTAGCATTGGCGGGAATATCACTCGCCCCGGACACAATGGTCGATAGCGATAGCATGACTGTTAAAGCGACGGCGATGGTGAGCAGTGACAGACACAGGTTCTTTTCTATATTCATCGTGTTTCCCTTTCACAGGATAATTCGATCAGAGCGGTTCTCACTGCTCAATTGGATTTTTCTTCCGTTTTGCTTGCGATGCAGCTTCCGCTTGCTTCCTTTGTGAGAGCGCTTTCTCCTTGATGCGGTTGAACCTGTTTTCGTCTGTTGGCTTGGATGGCTCGCGCTTCTTTTCATATCTGATCATCGATGGGTTTCCGTTGGTGGGGTTTCGAGACTGTGCCGTGCGCCATGGCGGTGAAGATTGACGATGGCATTGAGATCGTCACGCTGCGTGGGGTAAAGGGCGGACCTCGCAATTTGCCGGAGCATCTGCGCCCTCTCCGTTAAATGTCTTGGCGACATGGGGTGAAGTCATAGCCCTCAGAAACGCGCTGTAGTTGAGCTGAAATGACACATTTGAACCAACGGACAGTTGTTTATGACCGGCATTCAGCACCAGATGATCGCTGCTTGCACCGAGTACGTCGAAGCCAACAGGCGGCAGGAGCCCATCTGGATCAGTGTCCTGTCTGCCGATCGCAAGGATGGCCTGATTGATATTACCGTGATCGGGCGGATACGATCCGTTCTTCGGGGCGTTGTCGAAGGCCGACTGTGCAAGCGTGCCCCATGGTTTGGAGGGTTTGGACTTGCTTTCGATGACCTCAGCAATCAGGCTGATTGCATCTGTATGAAGACCCTGGATCGGTTTACGATTTAGCGCTTCTCTTCCCATCAGGATCGCTTCGCCAAGCCGTAGATTGTTGATCCGGCCAAAGCTGCCGCATCTGAATACCCAATTCAGATTGCTGGAGTTCCCGCCCGATATGATAGGCTGATTCGAACTGCTGGATGCTGCGAAGCGATTCGCCAATGCCGACAGTTCGGCCATGTTGCGATTGTCCGGAGAAACACCGTTGCGACAGGCGAGGTTCGATCCCAGACCCATGAAGGTGATATTGGGCAACTGGCGAACTGCCAGAACGGTTTTTTCGACATCGTCGGTCATAATACCTTCGCGAAGGTCGCCCAACTCGACCATCAGCAACACGCCATGGGTTTTGCGGGCTTTTACGGCTTCGACGGAGAGAGCCGACACAACATCAATTTCCGTGTTGAGGCTGATATCGGCGGAGGCGACCACACGGCCGGCCTGGCTCATCATCGGCGAGCGGATGAGCATCATCTGTGTCCGTATGCCTGATTGTCGCATAAGTTCTATATTTTCGACGCGGGAGTCGCCGAGCGATGTGACCCCTCCACGAAGCATGGCGCGTGCGATCTGTGGCGCACCGGAGAATGCCTTCGTAACCCCGGTTACGGAAATGCCGCCAACGTTCAAGCGCCGTACCAAAACCGATGCATTATGCTCAATTTTGTCGAGATCGATTTCCAGTCCTGGCGCACTCATTCGGCGCTGACGGTCAGCTTCCCTTCAAGATCGGGGAATGCCTGCAGAACCATATTTACAAGCAATTCCGCAGGACGGGCCAGCGCGTCGGTCACGGGAACGCCAAGCTGCTGTTTATATTGCAACATGCTGGTGTCGATCTCGATATCGGACATGTTCTCGTGATTGATCGTCAGGCCGATGACCTTGGTGTCCGAAAATGCCTCAATGAGACGGATCTCTGATTCAGGCGTCGGCATTTTCATTTGCTCGAAGTCGCAGCGATGCTCGCGCTTTGGCGCATGCTGCAAGATGACACCGTCCGGAACGCTTCCTCTGAGGATGAAGGATGAAGTGCTGAAGGCGGGATGGCTCAATGCGCCTTGCCCCTCGACAATGATGATGTCGGGATCATCCATCTCAAAGGCCTCTACTATGGTCGCTTCCAGTTCTCCGCAACAAAATTGCGACGGCACGGCATCGAGCGCGACACCATGGCGCGAACCCTGCATCATGCCGGTCTGACCGGTCGTCACCAGAACCGCCTTGATGCCCCTTTCAACGAGGGACGCGGCCAAAACACTGGCGGTCGTTCGCTTGCCGATGGCACAATCCGTTCCGAGCACCGCAATTTTCGGACAGGTCACATCGTGTATTTTGCCACTGAACAGCCGCAGGGCGTTCTTAGGCCGTGGCTTTCTGATATCGATGATCTCGACATTGTGGGCCGCAGCAACGGCCACGAATTCGGGGTCGTCATTGAGAAATTTGTGAAGCCCGTTCACCACATTCATGCCCAATGCCAACGCATCGAAAACCAACGTCCGTTCGCCGGGTGACAACATGCCGGTCGCTGGCGCCATACCGTAGATGAAATAGTCGGGTGCACATAGCGCATTGGGAGACGCTTCACTGAGTGTACCGAAGATGCGGATGTCGTTGGCTACGCCGTCAAGCACCTCGCCGGCGTCGCGCCCGGCCTGCGTGCTGTCGATGACGCCCAAGATTTTGTATTTTTGGGAATGCCGCACCAGCCCGTTTGCGGTCTTGCCATCAATTAGTCCGAAATTGCCCTCGCAGTAGACAATCGCGGTCGCCGTTTCTGCTTCATCCAACGCAGGTGTCGGATCGATAACAGGCTTCGCGACCCCCGGCTTGAAGGAAACATGGATGATGTTTTCGGCTTTTACCGGTTCGTCAAACGGGACTACGGACATATGGGCTCCTGGGCTGGGCGATGACGGTTGCCATCAAAGCGGGAAAATTCGCTGCCTCGGCGCCTGCTAAAGGACCACGCAAAGGATAGTGTCTATGAAGAAACAGGCCGCTGTCCGTCCTTCGAAAAACTCGTCACGCCGGGTCAATGCACCGCGCAAAGTTTGCCTGTAGAACCTATTGTAGGAAACTGATCGTGAACCAATGTGCCAGCATGAGAGCTGAGCTCAGGCCACATTCAGAATACGCCAACGCATGGAGGCGGGCGAACAACAACGCCACCATGCGCCTTCTAGCGATGAATGTACAACGCCAATTGAAAGATCTGCCTTCCAGGCGGGATTGGTGCTGTCAAAGACGGAATGTAAGAAGGTCGTAATTGGAGCACTCGCACTACCCAAATCTAGTAACTTCGTCCGCATTATTGCCTTTGACTAATTTTGATCAACGTCAACTTCGGGCAAAACTCTGGCGGTCTTCTGGTTGCAACATCATCTAATCCGCGACACGGCATTGATTAACAGTTCTCATCGACCCGGAAATTCGAACTGAGACAGCACCGTTTTTGTCTGTGCGGTGACACGCACGGCCGGAACCTCTAGTCTTCCCCTATTTGAGGGGATTCGCGCATGTCCATTACAAGTATAGTCATACTCGTCGTCGCAGCGATTTTGGCCTTCTACGGTATTTCGATCTACAACGGTCTGGTGAAAGCCCGGCAGATGGCCGAGGAAGCCTGGTCAGGCATTGATGTCCAACTGAAGCGCAGGTCTGATCTGATTCCAAACCTTGTTGAAACCGTAAAAGGTTTTGCATCTCACGAGAAAGAAACACTTTCCCAGGTTATTCAAATGCGCACGCAGGCCCAGGGCGTTGCATCAGGCGACGTTGCCGGACGTGCTGCTGCCGAGGGAATGTTGAGCCAGGCTCTGGGCAAGCTCTTTGCAGTTGCGGAAGCCTATCCGGATCTGAAGGCCAACGAGAACTTTCTTGAGTTGCAGCGTTCTTTGGAGACCGTGGAGGGCGAGATCCAGATGTCCCGCCGCTACTATAATGGTTCGGCGCGGGATCTGAATGTGCGCGTGGAGAGTTTTCCATCAAATCTGATAGCCAATAATTTCGGGTTTCAGATGGCTGCTTACTTTGAGCTTGAGGATCCGCAGGATCGCGAAAATCCGCAAGTGTCGTTCAATGGCTAGTTTCTCCCCACGCCATCGGTTGCTGGTTGAGTGAATGAGATGCGGCTGCTTCTTGTAATCTTCTGGGTGGTGGTAAGCCTGACGCTGGCGCAGGCTGATGAACGTATCCTTCAATTTGACAGCCGGGTTGAGGTTCAGCCCGATGGTGCCTTCATCGTCACCGAAACCATCAGGGTTCGTTCTGAGCGCCGGAAAATCAGGCGTGGTATCTACCGCGATTTCCCAACGGTCTATCAGGACGATTCAGGACGTGAACGCCGGGTTGGATTCAAACTCCTGTCGGCAAAGCGCGATGGGAACCAGGAAAACACGCGAATAGACTCGGCCTCCAGAGCCCTGCGCATTTATCTTGGTGATCCGCAGGTTCTTCTCAAAGCGGGTGTCTACACCTATGAGATCACCTATCGCACAGACCGTCAGTTGCGGCGGTTTGACGACCATGCCGAAGTTTACTGGAACGCGACCGGTAACTTCTGGGATTTTCCAATCGACAGGGCCACCGCGACAGTTATTCTTCCTGATGGCGCGACCGCGCGCGAAAACACCTACTATACAGGAAGCCAGGGATCGCAGCGTCAAGATGCGCGGTCAGACCGGATCTCTTCAGGCAATGGCGTAAAATTTATGACGACCCGTCCGCTTGGCGTTCGCGAAGGGCTGACGGTCGTCGTTTCGTTCGATAAGAAGTTTGTCTTGGAACCGACCACCATCGATCGCATTTTCTGGTTCGTTGGAGATTTTGCCGTCGAAATTGCTCTATATGGCGGCGCTGTCCTTGCCTTTTTCTACTACCTGTTTGCGTGGAACAGGGTTGGCCGTGATCCGGAAAAGGGCGTGGTGGTTCCGCGCTGGGATATGCCGGACGGTATTTCACCGGCACTGGTCAACTACATCGATAACAAGGGGCTGGAAGGCAAGGGATTTACGGCCATGTCGTCGGCTCTGCTCAACCTTGCGGTCAAGGGAGCTGTCACACTTGAAAATATCGGTGATACCGTGACGGTTCAGATTGCATCGACAGTGGACCCGGCCGGACTGCCGGTTGGTGAACGTTTGTTGCTGCAAAAATTGCAACTCTACAACGGTGATGTGGCCA
Organism: uncultured Rhizobiaceae group bacterium; assembly: GCA_937930635.1. Lineage (GTDB taxonomy): Bacteria > Pseudomonadota > Alphaproteobacteria > Rhizobiales > Rhizobiaceae > Pseudahrensia. The sequence continues at coordinate 131,148 of CALHCF010000006.1, read as the reverse complement.
TCAATATCGCGAACAAGGAGAAGGTTGCGGTTCTTGTGAACGGGTTTGCAAAGGCGATGGATGGGGAGCACCGCTCGGTCTTCTACCGGTCCAACTGGTGGTTTTTACTGCCGGGTATCTTGATCTCCGTTGTCGCGATTATTCTGGCGTTGATGTTTGGAACCGGCCTTGGAGATTCCGCAAATGCCTTGGTTCCGGCGGTTCTTTTCGGTGGTTTTGGCGCTCATGCCGTTTTTCTTCTTGTGCGCAACAAGAAGTCGGGCGGAATGTCATCCAAAATAGGTGCGGTATTTCGTGTCGGCGTAATGATGTTCATTTTTGCCAGTGCCGGTTCGGCTTTGCTTTCAAGTTTTACAGAAGTTCTTGAAAGGCCCTGGTTCATTGGTGCCGCATTGACGCTCTTGATCGTCAATGTGCTGTTTTATTTCCTGATGGGTGCCCCAACGCCATTGGGACAGCGGCGTTCGGATGAGATTGCCGGTCTGAAACGCTATCTTTCTGTTGCCGAGGAAAGCCGGATGAATATGCAAGGGGCACCGGAAATGTCGCCCGCGCATTATGAAAAACTGCTGCCTTATGCGGTTGCTCTGGGAGTTGAAAAGCCCTGGTCGAGTGCATTTCAGACCTGGCTGGCGGCAGCCGTGGCTGCGGGCGGTGCAGCTGCCGCCGGCTATTATGGCCCTCGCTGGTATAGGGGTCGGTCAAGTTTTGAAGCAGACAGTATTGGCGACAGCATGTCGGATATCGGCTCCAGCATTGCAGGCTCATTGACCGCTGCCACACCGGCACCGAAAAGCAGTTCTTCGGGTTTTTCGGGTGGTTCCTCGGGCGGTGGCGGCGGCGGTGGGGGAGGGGGTGGCTGGTAAGTCGGCTGCGCCAAGTCTGTTCCTCATGTTGCGATGTTTGGATCGGTGTTTTGCAATCAAGACAGGGCGGCGACACAGTTGTGTCTCAAACATGTGCCATTTCACACTCATGAGCCGAAACTAAGTGCTATAAATGACGTAACTGGTTTTGTTATCAAACCGTTCTATAGTGGTTTGGAAATTGCCCGGTTTTCGATCAGGAGAAAGAGACCCATGTCTGCCAAAATCAAGACCGCCAGCCTTGGTATCGTGGCCACCTTCGGTGTTGCCTTGTTTACCACGGTTCCCGCCTATTCCGCAGGGGACAGTTCCTCTGTTGTTACGCCAACCTGCAAGCGGGGGTTTGTGTGGAGCAACCGACGCAAGAAATGCGTTGAAACCAGCAAACTCAAAAAGGCGGATAAGTCGAATAAAGACAAGAAAGCCGCCAAGAAGAAAAGAAAATGGTGGTTTCAGCGTGATTCCTATCTTGATGACGACAACATTTATCAGGCGGCGCGCGATCTGGCCTATAATCGTCGCTATGACGAGGCGATTGACGTTCTCAGGCTGGCTGAAAATCAAAATGACCCACGAATTCTGAACTATCTGGGATACTCTACCCGCAAACTGGGGCGGGTCGAAGAAGGGCTTTCCTATTATCGCGCGGCGCTAAAAGCTGATCCGGATTACACTTTGGTTCGCGAATATATGGGCGAAGCTTTCCTGATGCTCGGCAAGGTCCACAAAGCGCGGGAACAGCTTACTGAAATTGAAAAACGTTGCGGCATCGGTTGCCGCGAATATGTCATGCTGAAGGATCAGATTGACAAATACGCGGTTCAGTAGACCCGTACCCGGCGAACATGAATGGTGACCCGCCTCGTTTTGGAGGCGGGTTTTTTATTTCAGGAACGGATTTGACGCACGTTCCTGTCCTATTGTTCCGCCCGGTCCATGGCCACAGATGAACTGCACAGTGTCGGGCCATTGCATAAGCTTGTTCGTGATGGAGCTGATCAGTGTGTCATGGTCGCCGCCGGGAAGGTCGGTTCGGCCAATGGAACCGTTAAACAAGACATCTCCTACATGGGCGAACCCCATGGCCCGGTTGTAGAAAACCACATGACCGGGAGCGTGGCCGGGGCAATGGAAAACCTCAAAATCATGGGCTTCAATAGATAAAGTATCGCCTTCTTCGAGCCAGCGATCGGGTGTCACGTTGCGCGCTCCCTCACCAAGGCCGAACATTTGCGCCTGCTTTTCAAGGCCCTGGAGCAATGGTTCGTCGTCGCGGTGCGATCCTATGATCTCGATGCTGCGCTTGTCTTTCAGATCCATCGCTCCCGCAGCATGGTCAATATGACCATGTGTCAGCCAGATGGCGGTTGGGGTCATGCCGGTCTGGGCAATGGCATCTTCAATGCGGTCGACATCACCGCCTGGATCGACAACCACACCATTGCCGGAACTCTCGTCCCACATCAGAGTGCAGTTTTGTTCAAAGGCTGTCACAGGCACAATGGCGAGCTTGAGTTGAGACACGGCATTCTCCTCTGCCAAACAAGAAAAAGGGCAGCCCTGTCAGGCCACCCTTCCTCGATAACACATCAAAGATGAGATGAAACTTGTTCCTTTAACTAATCAGGACTGTTTCATCGCGTTCATGATTGTACCTGCAATTCCTGTCAGAACCGCACCTCCGGCGCCTCCGCCAACGGCAGAACCGATGAGGCTGCCCAGCATGCCGCCTCCGGCTGCATCGCCGGCAACAGCGCCTGCACCGGCACCACCCAGCAGGCCAAGGATCTGACCACCGCCAACGCCACCGATGGCACCGGCAATGAGATTACCAATGCCGCCCATCCCTACCGATTTGACAACGGATGCAATGGCACCGCCTCCGGCTGCACCGGCAACAGCTTGAATGATAAGTGGTAGTAGAGCTTCCATGAAGTATCTCCCTATAGACAACAAATCCGCACCGCACGAATTTCCACCCGATTAACCCTCACCTAACGTAACGAGTCAAATCCTCGTGATCGAAATTCCCACATTTTGGGATATTTCGTAACTTATGGTTAACCATAAAAGTGCGGGTAAAACCGATCTTTGAGGTCAAAAACGGGGTATATCAGCCGGGGGTGACGGCCTTTTCGTAGTCTTCAATCATGGCTTGGCTGATTGAGCCGGGAACGAAATTGTAGGGGCCGATCTCCGAAACAGGTGTCACTTCCGCGGCAGAACCGGTGATGAAGCATTCCTCGAATGTCGCCATTTCATCAGGCATGATTGCCCGTTCGACCACTTCCAGCTGGCGTTGTTTTGCAAGATTGATAACGGTCTGTCGGGTGATGCCATCCAGAAAACAATCCGGTGTTGGCGTGTGAATAACACCATCCTTGGTGAAAAACACATTCGCGCCAGTCGCTTCGGCTACCTGACCGCGGTAGTCGAACATCAACGCATCAGCATATCCTTTTGCTTCTGCGGCATGTTTGGACAGCGTACAGATCATATAGAGACCAGCGGCCTTTGATTTGCACGGAATTGTCGCGGGATCGGGGCGTTTCCACTCGGCAATGTCGAGGCGTATGCCCTTCATTTTTTCTTCCGGGTCGAAATAGGAAGGCCAGTCCCAAACGGCGATGGCAACATTGATGCGGTTTTTCTGGGCTGAAACGCCCATCATCTCGCTTCCGCGCCATGCGACCGGCCGAATATAGGCATTGGACAGCCCCTGTCTCTCCAGCGTGTCCCGGCATGCCTGATCAATTTCCTCTACTGTGTAGGGAATCTCGAACCCCAGATATTCGGCTGATTTGTGAAGGCGCTCGGTATGTTTGGTCAGTTCAAAAATCTGGCCGCCATACGCGCGTTCACCTTCAAACACCGAGCTTGCATAGTGCAGTCCATGGGTTAACACGTGGACGTTGGCATCCGCCCAGGCGACAAACTCGCCGTTGTACCAGATATCGCCATCCATATTGTCGAAGGAAACGCCAGCCATGAGGCACCTCTTTTGCTGTTGTCACCGGGCGAACCCGGCCCTATCAAAACTTTCAATGAGTATGGACCGAGACAAATTTATGTCAAGGCTCCTGACCTAAATTGCGTACTGGATTGATATAAGAATTATGTCCGGCCCCATAGGTGACATGGATCAAACGCCGGTGAAAGAGGCACCTGAGCCGGAGGAAGGTCTCGATTTCCCCCTGGTTGAGCTGTTTTTCTTTGCCTATCGCGACTTTATTGCCGACGCTGATCAGGCGCTTGCGGACTATGGATTTGGTCGCGCCCACCACCGGGTTCTTCATTTCGTGAACCGCAGGCCGGGTCTGGCAGTGGCGGAATTGCTGGACATTCTGCGCATCACCAAACAGAGTCTGGGGCCTGTTTTGCGCCAGTTGATCGAGAGCGGTCATCTTGTTCAAGTTGCTGGCCCAGAGGACCGCCGCCAGCGGCTTTTGTATCCAACCCAAAAAGGCCGCAATCTTTCCATTGAATTGACTCAGATGCAGTCGCGCAGAATCAAGAGTGCTATTGAAACACTCGAAAACCGGGACCGCGAGAGCATCAAAGCGTTCCTGTTCGGCATGATCGAGCCGGAAGAACGCGATCTTGTTGAAGGATTAATGTTGAGCGAACGCTGATTGTATCCAGGTGGTCCGGTCTTTGTTCGCAAAAGAGGTGATGTTTTATGCAGGTTGCACAAGCTGAAATGCAAAAAGAAATTTTGCCGGAAACCGATGTTCTGGAAGATAATGCCCACCACATCATGGTGATCGACGATGACAGCCGCATTCGTGATCTGCTGTCGCGCTATCTTACGGATCAGGGTTTTCGGGTATCAACCGCAGCTGATGCTCTGCACGCCCGTCGCAAATTGAAGGGGCTTAGCTTCGATTTGCTGGTGGTCGATGTGATGATGCCTGGGGAAAACGGCACTCAGTTTACCCGTTCAATCCGTGAGGAAATGGACGTTCCGGTTTTGATGCTGACGGCTTTGGGTGAAACGGAAGCCCGTATCAAGGGGTTTGAGGCTGGTGCCGACGATTACCTGCCCAAGCCATTTGATCCACGTGAGCTGGTTCTGCGTATCAACAGTATTTTGAAACGCGTACAGGTCGAAACTCCGCCGGCAGTCGAGCAGGTGCTGTTTGGGCCCTATACTTTTTCGCTGGTCAGCCGCGAACTGAAACAGGAAGGGCAGCCCATAAAGCTGACAGACCGTGAGCGTGACATCATGGTCATGTTTGCCAAGAATGCAGGCAGCGTGGTGCCACGCCTTGACCTTGTGGGACAGGATGCGACCGCCAATGAGCGCACAGTTGATGTGCAAATTAACCGTCTGCGTCGGAAGATTGAACGGGACCCGGCAGCGCCGACTTGGCTACAGACCGTGCGCGGAATAGGATATAAGCTGCACATTGAGTAGCAACTCGAACCGGGCAGGCTGTGGCCGAGACGACTCAACCATTATCGAAACCCGCGCTGCGTAATGCAGCGCGTCAACGGGGCTTGCGCCGCGTCTGGTGGCGCTTTGCGCGCGTGGTTGCCGGGCTTATGCCGACCGGCCTCTTTGGTCGTTCGCTTATCATCATCGTTGCACCGATGATCCTGCTGCAGACCGTGGTGGCGTTCGTGTTCATGGAACGTCACTGGCAATCGGTCACGGACAGGCTTTCGGAAGCGGTTGTGCGCGATATTGCCGGTTTGGTGGATATTATCGATACGTTTCCACAGGAGCCTGAATTAGAGAGTATTGTCCGCATTGCGCGGGAACGGTTCAAACTGCGGGTGAATTTTCTGCCTTTGGAAGACTTGCCTCCGCCCAAGTCAAAGCCTTTCTTCTCCATTCTCGATACGGCTTTGAGCGATCAGCTGACCCGTCAGATTGGTAAGCCTTTCTGGGTCGATACGCTGGGCGATTCCGATCTTCTGGAAATCCGTATAAAGCTTGAAAGGCAGGTTTTGCGGGTGTTTGTCCTGCGAAGCCAAGCCTATGCCTCAAACACCGCAATATTCCTGTTATGGATGGTGGGGGCGGCATTTGTCTTGATTGCCATCGCCATTTTGTTCCTGCGCAATCAGATCCGTCCCATTCAACGTCTTGCTGAGGCTGCCGAACGTTTTGGTAAAGGGCAGAGTATCCCGGAGGATTTTCGTCCGCGCGGTGCAACCGAAGTGCGGCGGGCCACCCATTCCTTCATCGAAATGCGGGATCGCATTGAACGGGCTCTGGAACAGCGCACAGCCATGCTTGCAGGGGTGAGCCACGATCTGCGGACGGTTTTGACCCGGTTTCGTCTGCAACTGGCGCTCGTGCCTCAATCAAATGAGACGGAAGCCCTGACCGATGACGTGACGGACATGCAAAGCATGTTGGAGGGCTATCTGGATTTTGCCCGTGGTGATACCGGAGAAGAGGCCAGTGACATCAATGTTGAAGATGTGCTGGCCCGTTTCTCAGCAGAGGCGGAAGCGCGGGGAAAAAAGTTCTCGGTCGTTTTTTCCGGCGACCCCTATGCTCACCTCAAGCCCACGGCTTTTTCGCGGCTTGTTTCAAACCTCGTATCAAACGGCCTGCGGCATTCCCAGCATGTCGAGGTCCGCTGCGTCAGAAGCAAAAAGCGGCTTAGTCTGGAAGTGCATGACAATGGACCGGGCATCGCCCCAACAGACCGCGAAGAGGTGTTCAAACCATTTGTGCGGCTGGATCAGGCGCGTAATCAGGATGAATCAGGCACCGGTCTTGGCCTGGCGATTGCCCGCGATATTGTTAACACCCATGGTGGTGAAATTGAGCTTGGTGACAGCGATCTGGGCGGTTTGCTGGTGAAAGTAACGCTGCCGGCATAAGGGCTGGGCGCTTATTCTTCGAAAGGTTCGAGCCTTTTCAGCCAACGGTTTGCCCGCTCAAGATTGGCGCCGAAATCTTTGTACCCGATCTGAGCCTGCGTATAGAGTGCGAGCGTTGAACGGTTATTGTCCAGGGGTATCAGGCGAACCCTGATTGTGTCGGGGAAGCGCATGATCTTCGATGTCTGAACAAACCGCAGATTGAGTGGATCGTCTTGGCCATCCACCCGTACAAGGCGTTCCTCGTTTTTCAGACTGGATAGCAATTCGGCGTGCAGGCGTGATGCATCGATCTTGTATACCGGGCTTTGGCGATCAAGATCAGCATCGTTGCAGAGGCCCTGCGGGCAGATAAGAGCCTGGTTGGGTCGAGGTCCCTTGGCGAGGCTTTCAAATGCAACGGGGCCAAGGTCAGGGTCGCCAAAAATGCGGGGCCAGATATTTTGCCAGCCGAAAAGAAAACCACTCAAAAACACAACACTGACGAGAATGGCCAGGGCAAGAAACAACCGCAGAGCTCCAAACAACAGTTTCATCGGGTGTGGGTAGGCTGGGTTTGAGCAGGCGTCAAGCCGTGGAATGAGGACATCTGAGGTAAGGTTTGATGTTTCTGTCCTGAATCAGAAATTCATCTGGCGGGGAGGAGGTCAGACAAGAAATGTGCCCAACCCGGCCAAGCCCACGATGGCAGACGACAGCAGAAGAACAGCCATCAATATCGATGTCTGCTGCATGTTTCGCAGGCGGTTTGCTGCCACAACCCTGTCAGCACAAACCTGTTTGTTGATCGTCTCATCTGTCATGAAAACAGTTCTTTGGTCTTATCCCATGTCTGGGGGTAAAGTTCGATACCGGTTTTGTAGCTGTCAATCATGGTGGCTGTTCGCCTAAATCATGGCCACACGGTGATTTAGTGTTACCAAATGATTAACATCTCATGCCGGCAACCAGTCGAGACCGACATGGCCGGGTTGATCGCGAACCCTTGCCAGCCAGGCGGCGATGCCTTTGCGACCAACAATATCGAAGCCCCCAAGGTCTGCGCTGTGGGTGTAGGCATAAAGAGCAATGTCAGCCACCGTATATTGGTCACCGATCAAAAACGGCGTTCGGTTTAACTGGGCTTCCATCACATCCAGTGCCTTGTTCCCGCTTTCCAGCAAGGGGTCCAGAATCTCTGGAATCTGCTGATGAGCGCGGTGCGGATAGCGGTATGCGGCCTGGCGAACCGCAATGCTGCCTTCATGGCTGTTTTGTTCAAAAAACATCCATTGGTGAACCAAAGCCCTTTCGTAGCTGTCTTCTGGCAACAGGGGAGAGCCCTCTGAAAAATAGAGCAATATGGCATTGGACTGGGAAAGGAGGCGTCCATCTTCAAACTGAACCAGTGGAACTTTCCCCTCAGGGTTCATTTTTAGAAAGCCGTCAGTGCGTGTCAGTTCTTTGCCACCATCATACTCTGTCGCGGTGTGTTTGAAGGGAATGGCAAGCTGCGCCAAAAGCAGGCGCACTTTATAGGAGTTACCCGAAGACGGCATGGAAAAAAGAGTGATCATGTTTGTCTTCCCGACTTGCTCTTTGGCTGACTTGGGCCTAGTTTCGCGCCGTTTTTAGCGGTACTCAAGCCGTTGTTCCTGAACCAATTGGAGAATAAGATCATGGCATTCCTTGCCGACATCCTTTCGCGCGTCCAACCCTCTGCCACCATTGCCGTGAGCCAGAAGGCCCGTGAACTGAAGGCACAGGGTCGCGATGTCATCAGCCTTGGGGCGGGGGAACCGGATTTTGACACGCCTGATAACATCAAGAAGGCGGCAAAGGATGCCATAGACCGGGGAGAGACCAAATACACGCCGGTTGCCGGGATTATCGAATTGCGCGAGGCCATTGCAGCCAAGTTTGAGCGTGAAAACGGGCTGACCTATTCCAGCAACCAGATTATCGTTGGCACCGGTGGAAAGCAGATTCTATTCAATGCTTTCATGGCAACGCTTAACCCGGGGGATGAGGTTATTATTCCGCGCCCCTACTGGGTGAGCTATCCTGATATGGTGCTGTTGTGTCAGGGGGAGCCGCGATTTGTGGAAACCACTCTTGATACCGAGTTCAAACTGACGGCTGAGGCCCTTGAAGCCGCAATCACCCCAAAGACCAAGTGGTTCATCTTCAATTCACCCTCCAATCCCTCCGGTGCTGCCTACTCGCGTGATGAGTTGAAGGCGCTGACCGACGTGCTGCTGCGCCATCCTCACGTGTGGATACTGACCGATGATATGTATGAACATCTGGTCTATGGGGATTTTGAGTTTTGCACGCCCGCTCAGGTTGAGCCGGAACTTTACGACCGTACACTCACCATGAACGGCCTTTCAAAAGCCTATGCAATGACTGGCTGGCGGCTCGGCTATGCTGGTGGGCCGCTGGAGCTGATAAATGCCATGAACCTGGTTCAGGGGCAGCAGACTTCGGGGACAAGCTCCATTACTCAGTGGGCAGCGGTCGAAGCCCTCAACGGCCCCCAGGACTTTATCGCAATACGCCGTAAGGCATTCGAAGAACGGCGGGACCTTGTCGTCTCCATGCTCAATCAGGCATCGGGCATAGAATGCCCCAAACCCGATGGCGCGTTCTATGTGTTTCCTTCCTGCGAACAGCTTATCGGAAAGTCGACAAGCTCAGGTAAGGTGATCGAAACCGATGAGGATTTTGTAACGGCACTGCTTGAGGAAGAGGGTGTGGCCGTGGTTCATGGTTCAGCTTTTGGGCTGGGACCGAACTTTCGCATATCCTACGCGGAATCCATCGAGCAATTGACCGAGAGTTGCCAGCGTATTCAGCGGTTCTGCGCGACCCTGAAGTAAATAACGATCCGCCAGGGCTGGCTCCGGCGTAAGCTCGGTATCCAGCTCTGGCGGTTTGTCACGGGTGAGGGGTTTCCCCTTATTTCGGGTTGGCGAGTTGGCCTATCCCTCTGTCTCTTTGATCAGGGCGTTCATCTCGAAATCGCGTCGAAAGTCGGAATGTGAGGGAAACAATTCTCGCGCATAGGCACCCTGTTCTGCAGGAGTGAGCAAACGGATGGGGCCTCCGCGTTTTTTACTTTGACCGCAGCCATTTACGGACTTTTTCAGGAACGGCGTAATCCTTCCAAATATTGCTCTCATAACTCTATTCCTTGCCTTTGTGGCTTTTTGTGTTTGGTTTCACGCCCCCAGATGGAATTAACATCTGACTGAAACATAATATTCAGCAACGTGAGTTGATAAAACGCACACCACTGCTGCTGTGTCTTATTTTGGAAGCCAAAAGTCTTCGTTCAAGGGTGCAATAAGCACTTTGAATCAACTGATTGACCCAATGATTGAAGTTGTTGTGATCAGGGGCATTGATATGGGGGTCGAGCTTGAGGGGGGCTCGACCCCCTGGACGGCTGCCTGAAACGGCGTCGCCCTTACCGGCGGAAGCACGCCCCTGCGTCCACCGGTAATCCTGTCAAATTGTATGAAGCGTTCGGGCACAAACGCTTGTTGGCGCTGATTGTCATCGCCAGCCTGAGGCCAGACATCCGATTGGATCTACTATCTGGAAGTTTTAGCCACGGACAACAGTCCGGAGCAATCTTCCTCTATTTGGACCTCTTGAACCGACAATCAAGTCACCACCCTCAAATTCGATTACGCACTACCTGTAATTAGAGAGCGAATGAAGGTTGTGAAATCACATTTACGTAAACGTCAATACCTTCCGATCTCAAAAAAAAGCCAGGCCGCTAGGCCTGGCTAGAATTCTGGCAATCTGGCTTGGGAGGATGCCTGCATTGCCATAGGGATAAACGGGAAGCCTGGGAGGAGGAGGTTGGCCGCCGCGTTCGTCTTGCCTCATATGGTGGATGACACTGCGAGTCGCAATGGGGCGAAATGCATATGACCTATGCATTTTTTGCATGGCTCAACATTATCCGGTTTGCGGACTAGAAGTGCCAGCTCTTTGCCTGATCCAATAGAAAGTCGCGGAATGCCGCCAGCCGGGCTGAATGGCGCAATTCTGATGAATAGGCAAAATAGGTGTCAAAACTGGGTACATCAGTGTCGGTCATGACAGGTATCAGATCGACATCTTCACCGACTGAATAGTCGGGCAAGAGCGCAATCCCTGCACCGCGTTGAACGGCCCGCTTGATCGCGAGGATCGAGTTGATCTTCAAAACCGGGTTGCGGCTTTTTCCAGGCGGCATACCCGCGTGAAGCAGCCAGTTCACATCATCAAGATATTTCGGGGCTTCTCCCCCCCACACAATAATGCGGTGCTTCTTCAGGTCTTCAGGACGTTCTGGTCGGCCAAAACGATCAATGTAGCTTTGAGCTGCAAATACATGAAAATGCACGGTAAAGAGCTTGCGTTGAATAATATCAGGCTGCAAAGGCTGGCGCAGACGTATTGCGCAATCAGCTTCTCTCATGCCGAGATCGAGTTCGTCGTTACTCATTTTGAGTTCAAGTTGAATGGCAGGATATTTGTCGATGAATTCATGCAGTCGGATGGACAGCCATGCTGAACCCAGCCCTACGGTTGTTGTGACGCGCAAGGGGCCTTTGGCTGTCCCCTTGAAGTCGGTGAGCTTGCTGGTGACATTCACCAGCTTGTCGGTCATCTCCTCGGCAGCATGGAACAGGATTTCACCCTGTTCGGTCAGGATTAGACCACGGGCATGACGATGAAAGAGCGGCACGCCCACTTCTGTCTCCAGAGCGCTGACCTGCCGACTGATGGCTGACTGACTGAGGTTGAGTGTTTCAGAAGCGTGGGTAAAGCTGCCCGCATGGGCGACTTTATAGAAAATGCGCAGCTTGTCCCAGTCGAGCGGCATCGAATCAAATCTCGATAAATTGATGAACAAGCGCCAATGTGAACAGCCTGACCGGCGTGTTCAAGAGGACTGACACTTGTATACCTGTTCAACCGCAAATTATCGGCAGGTTTGGAGCCCGTTCTTTCCTCAGATCGCGTGACGTCTTTCAAGAGCGTTACAGTTTTTGACTGCCACGCGCAGGTATTCCTCGCAGCCGGATTACGGTGAACGGGAACCAGCCGGAGCGATTCTGCAAATGAGAAACAGGCTAGGTGTGGTTCCCAACCAACCCTTGTCGCCAAAGGGTCATCATTTCCTGCAACAGATTTTCTTTATCGCTTGTGCGCGCAATCTGTATGTTTGGTCGTCCCGACCAGTCCGGGGGATGCCAGCCCTCGTTGCGTAGGCTGGGCCAGGTTTTACCTCGCGACATGCCAAGAGTTTCAACGCGGATTGGAGCGGGTTGCCAGTCAAACAGGTTTGGGTGGGTGAGCACCATCATGGCCGCCGGGTCGTGCAAGACAATGCCATCGAAACCGGCTGCGTTTCTGTAGAAATCCTCATAGAAGGGCACGGCACGGTCGAAAACCCGGCCCACAGGCCCTGTCTGCGCTGCAAGCTCACGGCGTTGTTGTGATGGCATACGCAGTTTTTCCGTCACATCCAGCCCCACCATGCGAACCGTCCAGCGTGCGCCAAATACGATATCGGCGGCTTCGGGATCATTGAGAATATTGGCTTCGGCGGTTGGTGTTGCGTTTCCGGGACCAAAGGCATTCCCGCCCATGATAATCAGCTCACGGACCCGCAGATCCAGATCAGGGTCATGATCCAGGGCAGCGGCGATGTTGGTGAGCGGACCAAGCGCAACCAGTATCAAAGCCCCTTCATGGGCGCTGGCTGTATCCGCAATCAGGTGCAAAGCGCCACGCGGATCGAGCTCCGGCGTGGTATCTGGAACAGCCTTATTCCCGCCAATACCATCCGGTCCATGAACGAAAAGTGCGTCACCGCCCAGCTCCGCGTCGCGTGGTTTGGAGCACCCGGCTGCGATGGGGATATCGGTGCGACCAAATAGTGACAGAAGACCAGCGGCGTTGTGGGTCATCATGTCCAGCGGGCCATTGCCAAAAACTGTGGTGATGGCTTTCACATCGATATCGGGCATTGCAAAGGCGAGCAAAAGCGCCAGAGCATCGTCAACGCCAGGGTCAGTATCGATCAGGACAGGGCGTTTGAGGCCGGGTTGATCAGAAAAGGTGTTCAAGCGGGTCAGGTCTTTATTCAGCCGCTTCCAGCGCCGCCTCGGCCTCGGCGAGATATTTTTCCGCCTCCAAAGCAGCCATACAGCCCATACCGGCCGCCGTTACCGCCTGACGGTAAATATCGTCTGTCACATCGCCGGCCGCATAGACGCCGGGAATTTCGGTGGCAGTAGAATCGGGTGCCGTCCACAAATATCCGGATGGTTTCAGCTTTAGCTGATCCTTGAACAACTCCACGGCAGGAGCATGGCCGATGGCGATGAATATGCCGTCGACATCCATGGTATTTGTCTCGCCGGTCTCCCGGTTTTTTATCATGGCTCCGTTGGCGGAAGGCATCAATCCTTCGCTTCCTGTCACATCGACCAATTCGCTGTTCCAGATAATTTCGACATTATCCTTTTTGAACAGGCGGTCCTGCAATATGCGTTCGGCGCGAAACTCGTCGCGGCGATGAATGACCGTAACTTTTGAGGCCAGGGTAGACAGATACAGGGCCTCTTCGACGGCCGTATTGCCCCCACCAACGACAATCACGTGTTTGTCTTTATAGAAAAACCCGTCACACGTGGCGCAGGCGGAAACGCCAAAGCCCATGAATTTCTGCTCGGATTCCAGACCCAGCCATTTCGCCTGCGCCCCGGTGCAGATGATCACAGTGTCTGCGGTGAAAGTGTCCCCGGAATCGGCTTCAAAATGAAAGGGACGCACCGACAGGTCAGCCTTGGTGATGGTATCGTTGACGACAGTCGTGCCAACGTTTTTCGCCTGTTCGAGCATTTGCTCCATCATCCATGGCCCCTGAACAGCCTCGGCATAACCGGGATAGTTTTCGACCTCGGTTGTGATGGTCAATTGACCACCCTGCTGGATACCGGCGACGAGGATCGGGTCCATCAGCGCGCGTGCTGCATAAATTGCGGCTGTGTAGCCAGCCGGGCCGGAGCCGATGATCAGTACTTTTGTGTGATGATTGGCCATGAGAGAAACCTTTTAAGGGCACACCGCGCCGGAAATATTGCCTTTGTGGCGTTCAATTTAGGAGGCAAACTCTCCCTGTTTCAAGCGTTCTGGCGGCTCATCCCCAACACCCTTTTGTGTTCAACAGGCCCGGCAGCGATTGTGTCTGCCCCCTGTTTGGACTATTGAGCCAGAAGTCCCAAGATATACGGTTGCCCACTCCCATGACAGCAGTTGCAGATGTAAAACAATCTCTTTTGGCCAGCTTCGCTGCGGCCGAAGCTCATGACAGCCCTTATCCCTATTTCATTGTGCGGGATGTTGTGCCTTCGCAATTGGTTGAGCCGCTTCGAAGCCTGCCCTTTCCTGCACCCGACCTTGGCGGTGTTTCCGGGACCCGGGAGGTGCACAACAAATCGCGCAGCTATTTCGACGTTGAAAACCGGCAGGCCCATGAATGCTGTGAGTTGCTGGCGCAGGCGCTCCAGGATCCCGAAGTTGTTTCGGCGGTTGAAAAAACATTCGGTACCGAGCTTGAAGGCACTTATCTGCGCATTGAATACGGGCAGGACACCAACGGTTTCTGGCTTGAACCACATACAGATATTGGCGTGAAGTCCTTTACGATGTTGCTCTATTTGTCAGACGATGAAGGCCACGGGGATCTGGGCACCAGCATTTATGCAGATCGCGAAACCCATGTGGGGGAATCTCCGTTTGCGCCCAACCTGGCGATGATTTTTGTTCCCTCAGACAAGACCTGGCATGGTTTTGAAGAACGACCAATCAACGGCGTTCGCAAGTCGATCATCATCAACTATGTTACGCAGGAATGGCGCGCCCGCGAGCAGCTTGCGTTTCCGGAACGGACCGTCGCACCGGCTTAAATGCCGAACGTTTTTGAATTCATAAACGCAATTGTTACGCAAATTCACTGTACGACCGGCCGGTGCCGGTCTTAAATGAGTGTCTGTCCGGGGGTGTGATAACGGCAAATTCAGGAGCGTTCCATGTCAGCCAAATCAGCCAATCAAACCGATCCGCGCATCTGTCTCCCTAGCAACGAACACCACCACAGCCTGATGACCCGCCGGTCTCTTCTTGCTGCGGGAAGCGCGGTTATTGCAACCGGAGCTTCGGGCCATCTTTTCCCGGCTCAGGCTCAAGGTCTTTCTCCCACGCCGTCGATGCGGGGCGGTTCCAATAATTACCTGCCGGGTGCCAAAATTGTCGATCGGATCGGCGCAGGTGGCTTTTGGATGACAGGCACGGTGCGCCGTGCCGGTGATGGTGCTCCTCTTGAAGGGCAGCGGATTCAGATCTGGGCACACACCACGGAAGGGCATGAGCGCGAGCCACACAGCCACGGGGCTACGCTCACCAATGCCAAGGGCGAATTCAGGTTGGAGATGCCGCAGATTGTTCCTGCCTTTGGTCAGCCACACGCCCATCTGGCTTACGACAGCGGTGATTTCAAAACCGTCTTCCTCCGCCCCATAATGCCAAGCGCAAGTGATACAACTTTAAGCGCGCATTTTGTTCTTGAACCGGCTTGAACCAGATATCGTCCGCAAGGTCCTGATTTGGGGTGCGGTGGCGGGTGCAGTTGTTGTGCCGATTGCTGCAGCAGCAACGAGCCCACTGCTCGCCTGGCGCGATTCCATATATATCGCGGCCGGGTTCGCCGGAATTCTTGCGATGGCGCTGCTCCTCGTTCAGCCTTTGCTGGCGGGTGGCTATTTGCCAGGTCTTCCCCCTCGCCGCAGGCGGTTGTTCCACCGTTGGGCTGGGAGCATTCTGGTTGCAGCAATATTGATCCATGTTGCCGGTCTTTGGATTACCAGTCCGCCTGATGTTGTTGACGCCCTTCTTTTTGTTTCACCGACACCGTTTTCCGTGTGGGGAGTTGTGGCTATGTGGACCACCTTCGCCGCTGCACTACTGGTATTGTTGCGGCGGCGCTTGTCGTTGCGGCCGCGCGTGTGGCGCTCCGGTCATACAGCTCTCGTGGTCATGACCGTCATCGGCAGTGTCGTTCATGCCATGCTGATTGAAGGGACGATGGAGATTGTGACGAAGGTTGCGATTTGCCTTCTGGTTTTGTTGGCAACTGCGAAGGTTGTCATCGATCTGCGGGTGTGGTCGAACCAAGATCGTGCAACGGGCGACCGGGAAACATGAGTGAACAGATTTTCTAAAAAGGGCGTGGCGGTGATGTTCCTGCTATCTGACCCGATCCTGGAAACGATGCAGGATGGCTTCGACAATTTCTTCCGTGGCATCCACTTTTACCGGCGGGAAATCACCAATCCCGTGAGCCGCGTCACGAATAGCGCCCTGTGCCTGCATCGCATCAAGAAAGGATTGTAGTTTTTTCTGCAGGCGAGGAGGTCGAAAGACATGGACAGCCTTACCAGCGGCCAGGCATTCAGACACCATATTATGGCTGTCACCCGTCACCACGAGATAGTCGCTGGAGGCCAGAATTTCAGTGTAAGGATTGTCGCCAGCGCCGTCCCACACCCAGGATGGCCGGTCCTGGAGTGCCTGAGCCACAGTCTCGCTCAGGATCTTCGGCGTGCGCCTGGATGGGGTTACGACAATGCCGCGGTCGGGACTGATATTTCTTAAAATGGTTGCAAATGCAGAGGACGATTGCTTGTCCCATTTTACAGCGTTGCTGTTGCCTCCAAGCACGACACCCACCAGGGGGCGGGGCAATTTTGCAAAGCGTTTCGCGCCTGCGATGCCTGCTGCATCCAGTGTGGTGTCGCTAAAACCATGAGGTGACGTATGGGTGGTGATGAAGTCGTCTCCGGCAAGTTCATCGTGAACTGGCGCCCAGACGAAATCAGCCGCGCTGCGGCCACCGCGCGGGTCTTTCAAAAAGACGATCATCGGCGTGGCATTGTTTCCGCGTATCCGTCTCAAAGCCCTCAGATAGGGGACTGTTCGTCGGCCGGAAGCCAGTACCATATCGGGATAAGGGGGATTGAGTGGACTGTCTGGTGCACCCTGCCTGTCACTTTTTTGAACAGGCATAAAGGGCAGGGGCAGGGCATGGAACCAGTCAGGAGACACCACATGCTCGACAATTGTGTCAGCGCTCGACAGTCGCGACGCGATGCCACGACATTGGGCAAGATCACCGATCTTGCCATCTGTCAGAATCAAAATGGCGAACGGTGACTTGATTGAATTTCCCCGATGTTCGGACACAGTATTCAGGGAAGCGGAATTTCCGCTTCTGTTGGCACGCTGTAGCCTTTTTGCACCGCTGGACGTGCTGCCATGGTGTGGTACCAGCGTTTCAGGTTAGGCAGTGCATCCATGTCGATGCCCTGCCATTCCCAACGCGCTGCCCACGGCCAGGCTGCCATATCAGCGATGGAATAGGTGCCAGCGATGAATTCACGATCCGCAAGCTGCTTGTCAAGAACACCGTAAAGACGCTTGGCTTCGTTGCCGTAGCGTGTTTCGGCATATTCGCTTTTGCCCGGATTGAATTTCAGGAAGTGGTTGGCCTGGCCCAGCATGGGGCCAAAACCACCCATTTGCCACATCAGCCATTCAAGAGCCTGCCAGTGGTGGTGCGGATCTTTGGGAAGAAATTTCCCTGTCTTGGTGGCGAGATAGAAAAGAATAGCGCCCGACTCCATCAGTGAAATGCCGGTTTCATGATCGACAATGGCCGGAATTTTGTTGTTGGGAGAAATCTTGAGAAAGTCGGGAGCGAACTGCTCATCCTTCATGATGTTGATGGTGTGGGTCTTGTATTCCAGCTCCATCTCTTCCAGCGCAATGGATATTTTTTTGCCGTTGGGAGTGCCAAATGTGTAGAGGTCGATCATAATTTTCTCTTCCGGCTCGCTGGCTCAGATGTACTGAATTTTCAAGATTTCATAGGCCCGTGATCCACCGGGAGCGGCCACTTCGACACTGTCACCTTCTTCTTTACCGATCAAAGCCCGTGAAATTGGTGACGAAATGGAGATCTTTCCAGAGGCGACGTCAGCCTCCTGATCACCCACAATCTGATAGTGTTTTTCTTCATCCGTGTCTTCGTCAATCAGACGCACAGTTGCGCCAAATTTCACGGTATCGCCCGACATTTTCGAAACATCGATGACTTCCGCACGGGCGATGGCGTCCTCCAGTTCCGCAATTCGGCCCTCATTGTGGCTTTGTTGCTCCTTGGCGGCATGATATTCGGCATTCTCCGACAGATCGCCATGGGCCCGCGCTTCGGCGATGGCCTCAACGATCCGGTGCCGGTCTTCCGACTGGCGACGTTTCAATTCTTCTTCCAGCGCGGCAAAGCCGGGCTGGGTCATGGGAACCTTTTCCATTGTCAGGCTGTCCCTCTTCTTGACATAAAAAACCCCGACGCAGCGACTGCCGCATGCCGGAGTACCAAATTTATTCGGCGTTGTTGGACGCTCATTGTATGTGCCTGATTATATGGGGTTGCGATTCCGGGCGTCAAGCGCCCGACCGCCAAAGCGGTGTTGTTGTGCATATCAATTATGGTCGGATTTCAACCAGCCGCGATAGCGAACAATAAGGCTTTCGGTCAGCGGGGCATGAATGGCGACATCAAACCGGAAGAAACCATCCTCAACATATTCTCGAGCGACAACCTTTGGCACAAACCAGCCGGGGAGCGGCAAGAGGCCAATTCTGCATGCCACAACAGGGTAGAGCAGGGCGCTTCCGTCGAACCTCAATCCCAGCAGGAAGGTGAAAGGGCCGAATGTTTCGCTCATGCCTTTATCGGTTGCTGTAAGCCGTGACCTGAAATGACGGTTGCCGAAGGTACGGACCCAGACCTCGCTATTGGGACGCGACGTCTTTGCCACTTTGACCGAAATATCTGATGCAGCCTTTGGAAAGCCAAAGATGCCCGCGATCAACCGTGACCAGAACCTTGTGCCGCGAGTGACGTTGGCCCGCCCGACCCAGTGGCTTTGATCGGTTGTCATGTGGGTCTCAAGTATGGCAGGAGGCAGGCGTTCGAAATCATCACCCAGGACACGATGAAAGATCGGGATGAATGATCCAGATGCATGATCTTTCGTTTTCTCAGGGTGCTCCCTCGAAGAAGGCACATCCGGATCATCACGGTATGAGGAGGGTGATTTCATGGGGTTCCCTTATCATCACCCGGTTGGGCCAGACGACATGTCAGCGGTTCGAAGCTTGCCTGATATGTAGTCTGGCTTTGAAACGGCACTTCAATGCCGACAGGTCAGTCACCATCTGCCAGACTGGTCAAAGCCACAAATTTTTCAATACTGATGTTTGATCCGCAGGCGATGATACCAACAGATTTTCCGGCAAGGCGCGTTTTAAGGGGTCCAATGGCGGCGGCCAGCGTCGCGGCACATGCCGGTTCAGCCACCAGCTTCAGTGTGTGAAATATCAGTCGCATTGAGGCTCTGATTTCATCGTCCTCAAGGCGGACAATCTCATGAACATGATCGCGGACTATGGCAAAACTATCCGGCAGGGCCATGGGAGCGCCCAGAGAGTCGGCAATGGTTTTGACGCTGTCCAGTGTGACAGGTTCGTTGGCTTGAAGGCTGCGGAACATGGAGTCCGCGCCAAACGGTTCCACACCAATAATTTCACAATCCGGCAGCAGCCGTTTGATAGCGCTCGTCATGCCCGAGATCAGGCCGCCGCCACCAACGGGTATTAGAACCACATCCATGTCGGGATGGGCCGTGGCAAATTCGTGGCCGCAGGTTGCCGCGCCCAGCCTCATGAACGGGCTTTCAAAGGGATGCAACATGCTGCGCCCTTCCTCGCGTACCAGCCGGTCGACCTCCTCAAATGCTTTGGCGACATCATCGGTCAAAACCACTTCAGCACCGAGAGTTTTGCATCCCTCAACGCGTATTGGGTCTGCGGTTTTGGGCATGACCACCTTGGCGGAAAGCCCGGCATTTGCTGCGCCCCATGAGACCGCCAGCGCGTGATTTCCTGCCGAGACGGCGGTGACACCAGCGGATTTTTCTGCCTGCGTCATCGCATCAATAGCCAACAGCACACCGCGAGACTTAAATGAACCCGCCTGCTGGAACAGTTCCATTTTCATATGAACCTGTGCCGCACGAGGCAGATGGTCCGTGATGCGGCTTGAAGTCAGTGTCAGCGTTGGTGTTGCAACAATGCGCCCGGCCAGAGAGGCTGCTGCAGTTTCAATCTCGGTGAGGGAAAGAAGCATGAAAAATCGATCGCGAGGTAATGGAACTTTCGAAATATAGAGCTTGCCTGTCTAAGCGCCAGCGTTTTCGCCAGAAAGTTAGGGGGTGCGCCAGATCGGGCGGGTCAGACAGGTTGGCCCACCCTCGCAACCGATACAAAGGGAGTTCCCGTCAAAGACGCGAACCGTCACGCCGTCACGCTCCAGAGCCGCGCGGGTTTTGGGAATACCATCCAGCATGATGCACTGACCCGGTGCGGTTGCCAGGACATTGGTGTTGAGCGTGGCCGTCTGCTCGAATTCATCCATGGGTGTCTCGATCAGCCGGTAGCCCATCCCGGTCATCAGTTGCAACAAACCAACGGGCAGCATGGGAAGGCAGACCAAAGCTGTTCTGGTGTCGACCAGACTGACCAGCGACATGAGATGAAGACATGCTTCTGCGCCCTGATAATGCGGCAGGTCGAACACTTTCGTTTCGACGCTCTGTTCGCGCATCATCTCTGTCAGCTGGCGGATGCCCTCATCATTGGTTCTGTATCCGCGTCCAACGGCGAGGGTTTTGTCGTCAAGCCAGAATGTGTCACCCCCCTCGGCTGTGGCGTCGCCTTCAATGGCACCCACCACCGGAATATCATGGGCTTCATAGAAGCTGCGATGCGCTTCCTCTTCTCCCTGCCGCAGTGGCTTTCCCGGCCTGAGAAGGATTGCTCCTCCCCCAGTCATCAACGAGGCATCATAGGTGAAGACAGCGTCGGCAATCCCGCCATCATCGTTCCCCATTTGGAGCACTTCTGCGCCGCTTTCTTCAAGCAGGCTGACAAACGCGGCATGGTTTTTTGTAACATCCCGTGGGTTGAAGCTTGTCCCGTAATGCCATTTCTGCGGATCGGCATTCAGCATCGATGGCCCCGGTTGGCGAACAACCACCCGGCGCAACCTGTCTGTCATCGAGGAGACACCGTAGCTCATTCGTTGCCCTGAACCCGTTCGAGGTGGGAGGCGTCTGCCGTCAGCAGGCCGAGCGCATCCTGTGTGCTGATTGCAGTACAAAATTCTCCGTGCAATCCGGCAATCGCCATATCGTGCACCAGCTGCGGGTCATAGTCGGTTCCGTCGAGCCCGATGCTGTTCATGGTCGAACAGGCATCATGGACCAGATAGGTGTCAAAGCCCATATTGCCTGCCATACGGACGGTGGTTTCAACGCAGACATTGGTGAAAAACCCAACCACGCAAAGCCGTTTGATACCGGTGCGGCGCAGCTCAAGCGCCAGGGGTGTGCCGATAAAACCGCTATTGACGCTCTTTGAAACGGCAATATCGCCCGGCAGTATCTCCATACCGTCGAGCTGTTGGCCACTTTCCAGCGAAAGTTTGAGCGGTGAGCCTTCTTCGATGGAATCATGCCGGGTAAAGGCGATCGTGCCACCCGCTTCGCGCCATTGTTTCAGGATGGTTCTGATATGGTCTTTTGCATCGGGATTGTTGGTCCGTCCGGTCGGGCCACCATAATAAGACGTATCATCGACGCCCTTTTGCACATCAATCAGAAGAAGCGCAGTGGAGTCATCAAACCGGCGGATCATCTGTTGCTCTTTTTGAGAAAACTGTTGGCCCTAAGCTCTAGTGCCCGGCCACGGGGACAGTCAACTACCCTCGCAGGGCGGCTTTTGGACCGTGGGCTTGCCAAAGCTCTCTTCATCAAAAACAGTAGAGCTTTGTCTCAGGAAGGTTGATCGCGCGAATGCAGGAATTTCCGGTCTTTGATCTTGGTGCTTTTGACAGCGCTTCTGGGGAACGCCGTGCTGAATTGGGGCAGCAGGTTGACGCAATCTGTCGTGAGACCGGATTTCTGGCAATTACAGGCCATGGCGTGCCACAGGCAATTATCGATGATCTTTGGTCCTGTGCAACGGCCTTTTTTGATCAGTCGGCTGATGTAAAAAATCAGGTTGCAGCTCCCTATCCGGGATACCCTTACGGTTATCTGGGGCCGGGAAGTGAGGCATTGGCCAAGTCCAAGGGCGTCGATACGCCGCCTGATCTCAAGGAAAGTTTCAATGGTGGCCCGCTCTCTGTTCCCGATGGGCTGACCGATGAGGATGCTTTGAGCTTTTGCTATGCGGCAACCATCTGGCCGCAAGAACCGCCCGGGTTTAAACAGGCATGGACATCCTACTATCTGCAAATGGAAAATCTGGCTGTTCGAATTATGCGGTTGTTTGCCAATGCGCTGAAACTGCCGGAAATGACGTTTGATGCGGCTGTTGATAAACCAATCAGTGCGTTGCGGGCGCTGAATTATCCAGAACAGCTTGTCGCTCCAAAGGCGAACCAGCTGCGTGCCGGTGCCCATTCAGACTATGGCAGTTTGACCATTTTGCTGCCGCAACCGGGCACCGAAGGGCTGGAAATTCAAATGCCTGATGGCACATGGCGGGCGGTGCCGCCAATCGAGGATGCATTTATCATCAATATCGGGGATCTCATGGCGCGCTGGACCAATGACCGCTGGGTTTCAACACTGCACCGGGTGGTCAATCCAAAGGATCCGGAACTGGCCCGCAGGCGAAGGCAGTCGTTTGCATTTTTCCATCAACCCAACTGGCATCAGGAGATTGCCTGCCTGCCAACATGCCGGATGGAAAATGAAAAGCCGAAATACGAGCCCGTGCTTTCGGGGCCGTATCTGATGTCAAAATTTCAGTCGACAGTGGAATAGAACCGCGTCCTAAGTTGCCTTGCTGCGAATCCTGAACCGTATGCCTCGCAAACCGATCAGCGCAAGCACGGCGGCAACATACATCAAAGGTTCTGTCTGCCAGGTCTTTTCAAGCAGAGCATAATGGATGGCACCAAGCAAAGCGGCGGGATAGACGAGACGGTGCAGCTTGCGCCAGCTCTGCGAACCAAGCTTCCTGATGGAACGATTGTTGGATGTAATCGCCAACGGCAATAGCAGAAGAAAAGCCAGAGCTCCGATGGTGATATAAGGCCGCTTGATCAGATCGCTCCAGATTTCCCCCCAAAAAAACTGTTTATCGAGAACAAGATAGACCGTCAGATGAAGCACAACATAAGCAAAGGCAACCAGGCCGACAGCGCGACGGTATTTGACCAGATTAATGCGGGTCAGCCACATCAGCGGCGTAACCATGAGACCGGCGACAAGAAAGATGAGCGCCCATTCGCCCAGCGCATTTTCCAGCACGGCCAGCGGGTCTGCACCCAGTTTGTTGGTAAAGGCCGCCGCAAAATAATACAGCGCAGGGATAAGTCCCAGCGGATAGATGATCCATGAGGGCAGTGCTGTCCAAATCTTTGAACGCGCCATAAACAAGTCAGCCTGAGAAACTCTGGCCGACCTTAACGGTATTGCGGGTTTTTCGCCAGGTATATCGGCTGCCGGCATATCGGACATTTGAGGTGCGCTGTCGCGTTAGTAGAACTTGCGCAGGTCCATACCTTCGTAAAGCGAAGCCACCTGATCCGCATATCCATTGAACATCAGTGTTTCGATCCGCTTGGCAAAAATACCGGCACCAATGCGTCGTTCTGTGGCCTGGCTCCAGCGGGGATGATTTACGGTTGGGTTTACGTTGGAATAGAAGCCGTATTCACGGGGACCGGCTTTGTTCCATGATGTTGGTGGTTCATCTTCTGTCAGCTTCATGGACACAATTGATTTGATGCTCTTGAAGCCATATTTCCACGGCACCACCAGCCGCACCGGCGCGCCGTTTTGGTTGGGCAATACTTCTCCGTAAAGTCCAACGGCAAGAATGGTGAGGGGATGCATCGCTTCGTCCATGCGCAGGCCTTCGACATAAGGCCATGGCAAAGACGAGAAAGTCGAACTCTGACCCGGCATTTCTTCGGGGCGAAGCAGCGTTTCAAAGGCAACATATTTGGCACTACCCTGAACATCATACTGCTTCAGCACATCGGCCAGCGGAATGCCGACCCAGGGAATGACCATTGACCAGGCTTCAACACAGCGGAAACGGTAGATGCGTTCCTCCAATGTGAATTTGGTCAGCAGTTTTTCAATATCCAGTTTGCCGGGATTATTGACCATGCCGCCGACATCGATGGTCCAGGGGCGGGTCGTCAGGGTATGCGCATTTTCAGCAGGATCGGACTTGCCGGTGCCGAATTCGTAAAAATTGTTATAGGTGGTCACGTCTTCATAGCTGTTGGGCTTTTCGACCGTCGAAAACGAACTGCTGGTGGTTTTGAGCTTTTGAGCTTTTCTTTCCTGGGCAATAGCGGAGGAGCCGATAAATGATGGCGCTGCCGCCAGACCTGATGCGCCGGCCATGCCAGCCACAAAAGAGCGCCGGTTCAGGAAATCTTCTTTGGATGTGATCTGGGAGGACGGGGGTGTTGGATAGCGATAAGAAGTCATGACGACCTGGTCCTCGAGGTTGTGGCTGCAAAAGTCTTTTCTATCAATGTGTATTGTAGGCAAGCCTTAAGAAGTCTTCAATCAGGTGGCCTTCACGTGTCACGAATAGTTCATCACGGCTTCTTGAAGGTGACTGTCAGGCCAAAAGGCAGGATTTTTGGTTTTTGGTGGGCTGATTTCTCAGCCTTTGGAAGGTCGTCTGTTGACCAGAACAATGCCCAGCGCCACCAGCACCAGGGCCGCAAGAAGCGTAATTCCGACCGGCTCTCCCAGTATCAGCCAACCCAGTACGACGCCAAACAAAGGTGCCAGAAAACCAAAACTTGCCATGTCGGAGGCTGGATATTTTGCCAGCAACCAGAACCAGAAAGCAAAACCGAAGCTTGCCACGACAACCACCTGAAAAGCGAAAATCAGCAGATGGTGGATTTCAAGATCACGCACGGCGGGCCCAAAAAACAGCGAAGTGATCAAAATCAGCGGTGCCGAAACGGCCAGTTGATAGACAAGCTGCATTTCAGGAACCGATTTTGACAGCTTTGTCACGCGGGCCAACAGTGCGATGCCAGCCCACATGCTGGCACCCAGGATACACAACAAATCACCTACCAAAGCATAGGGAGTTGCGGGTGATGCGTTGTTTGACAACGCAAGGGCGACACCGGCAAAGGCAAGCAGGAGCCCCATGACCTTTGGGATCGACAGCTGGTCGCCGGGAATAAGAAAATGCGCGCCAATCGCAAGCCAGAAAGGCATTGTGTAGAAGAAGATAGAAGCCCGTGCGACGGTCGTGTAATCAAGCGCGAGAAACAGCAGAATGAACTCTGCGGCAAAGAATGTGCCACTGATCATGCCTGGCCAGAAACTGCCGTCTGATATCGTCAAAGTCTTTTTGAAAACGACTGAAAAGGCGATCACCAGAGGCAGGGCGAGAAGCGAACGAAGTCCGGCCTGAAACACCGGTTCCAGCCCGGAATTGACGATCTTGATCATCACCTGATTGAGGCCCAGCAGCGCTGAAAAGGATATCAGGCTCACCGCACCAAAGGCGTCAATATGATCTTTCTTCTCCATGGGCTGTTTGCTTATTGTTTGATTGGAGCAATCAGCTTTAGGCGTTTGGGCGACAATGCACCATGATTTATTTTCGGGTCGAAACTCTGTTTGCCAAACGTTCTGGTAAAGGTTGAGAACAAGCCGGGGAATCGCTGCTGATTGTTGGCTTTCTACCGGGGTAGTCGGCAAACCAGAGCTATCGACAAAAAAGGGCGGGGGTTCGGTTTTCGTGGTGGCTGTGATAGCCAAAAGCGAGCATGAAACCATCAGGTGATGACCAATGACGATCAGACTTTACGAATTGTGTGGTGCAGATGAAACCCACTTGTTCAGCCCCCATTGCTGGAAGACGCGACTGAGTTTTGCGCATAAGGGACTGGATTTTCAGACGGTGCCGGTTCCCTTTACAAAGGTGGCGTCTCTGGAAGGAGGGACGGATCGGAAGGTCCCGGTGATGCGCGATGGCGAAACCGTTGTGCAGGACAGTTTCGAGATTGCCAAATATCTCGATGCCACCTACCGCGATACTCCGCCACTCTTCGATGGTGAGGGTGGTATTGCAATGACACAGTTTGTGATCAACTGGTCACAGTCGCAGGTGCATCCGGAAGTCGCCAAACTCTGTTTGTTTGATATTTACAGCGCTCTGGCGCCTGAGGATCAGGCGTTTTTTCGCATGACCCGCGAAAAGATTTTTGGCATGACGCTGGAAGAGTGTGACCAGAAGTTCGAAAAGAACAACGCTGGTCTCATGAAAGCACTCTTGCCGTTGGAGCTAACGCTCAAAACCCAGGATTTTATCGGTGGAGATAAGCCGCTGTTTGCAGACTACGTCGTATTTGGGGCGCTCCAATGGTTGCGCACGACGGCCAAAAACGACGTGATGCCAAAGGATAACCGGGTGGCGGATTGGTTTGAGCGGTTGCTCGATATGTATGACGGGGCGGGTCGTGCGGTTCCTGCAGCCTGTGCTGCCTGACCTAAACCCAGCCGTCGTCGGTTTTCCAGACGGGGTTGGACCAGGCACGCTTTCCTTTGGCGTCTATCAGGCTGATGCGAGCCCAGGGAGAGCTGGCCACCCTGCCCAGCGGCAAAGTGACCCTCGTCAGGGTGTCGCCTACGATTTGTGAAGTGCCGGAACCCCGGCCCTGTACCGTGACCGAATTGACCGCAGAACATTCGATGGTCACTTCGTCATCGGTCCATAAAATATTATGGAAATCAGGGCCCTGGCTGGAATAGTGATGTCCTTGCTTCAGCGCGTCGAGAAGCAGGTCGGGATCGTTGTCGGTTGCCTTGACCATAACCCAGCCACCAAAGTGGTCGGGTGTCGCGAAATGGGCGTCATCGGTTGCGCAAAGGGTCACCCGACGCCCTTCATTCAACAGGGTGTCGAGTGTTTGCAATCCGTAGCCACGATCGCACTCCACATCACAACCATGATTGTAAACCTCAACGGCATGAGCAGCCTGCAGAGAACGGGCGTCTGCTTCAGTCAGGGCAGACCAGTGAGGATGGGCAATGGCGACGAAGGCTCCGGCATCGGCGGCTCTTTGGGCAATTTGCGGCCCTGTTTCCTGATCATCGCGGGGCTGAAATGTCGGTGTGTTTGATGGCGCAAAATCGGCTGGCAGGCCGACAGCAAGTATATGCCAGAGTTCACCTGCCGAATTCGCGCCCGAATGAAGCTCGGCACCCAAAATGGTGGTAAAATTTTTGGTGCGCATACGGGTGGTATCGGTGATGGGATAATCGAAACGCCCCACGAAGTGATCTGTCAGCGAAATGAAATCATAACCGCGGTCTGCATACCGCAAACAGACGTCCTGTGGGCTCAAAACACCGTCTGAAAGGGTGGAATGGGTGTGCAGATTGCCTTTGTAAAAGCGTCCCGGCGCGTCAAACAGGGTCTGGTTCATGGTCAACAATCCCAAAGGTTGGATGCGCTCATAGTCGCTTATTCAGTATCCGAATGGAGATCACAAAAGACGAAAGATCACAGCCATTCGCTATCACACACCCTTGCCCGTTTTGACACTCTCGGCTATAGGCTCGCGCAACTCCTCCCACAAAATTCAGGACTTATGCAATGGCAGTCGAACGTACTTTTTCCATGATTAAACCGGATGCAACCAAGCGCAATCTGACCGGCGCGATAACCACCCGCCTCGAAGAAGCCGGATTGCGTGTTATCGCCTCAAAACGGGTTCACATGAGCCTGCGTCAGGCGGAAGGTTTTTATGCCGTTCACAAGGAACGTCCGTTTTTTGGCGAGTTGACTGAGTTCATGTCTTCAGGGCCGACGGTTGTTCAGGTTCTGGAAGGTGAAAATGCGATTGCCAAAAATCGTGAGGTTATGGGCGCAACCAATCCGGCGGAAGCCGCCGAGGGAACGATCCGTAAGGATTTTGCGCTGTCTCTTGGCGAAAACAGTGTTCACGGTTCGGACGCGCCGGAAACCGCAGCTGAAGAAATCGCCTACTGGTTTTCTGGAATTGAAATTGCAGGCTGACCTTAGCCGACGAGACCAAATGTGATCCCCGGCCCTTCATAAAGTGAGCCGGGGGTTCATCAAATTTGCGTTGCCAAACTGGCACCACAATATGCGTGTGTTAAAATAGCCAAGTGATTTGTTTTGTGGCCAAAGGAAAGGTGCCGGACAGGTGATCACAAAATGGACCCGGGCGCAGGCCTTCATTTCAGTTTTCGCAGCAGCCATTGCGGTTAGCAGCATTTTTGGCGGCCAGGCGCTGGCGCACCCCCATGAATTTGTCGAAATGAAAGTCGAAGTCAAATTCGATGCACAAGGCAAGGTCAGCGGGTTCCGCTATTCGTGGCTTTTCGACGAGTTCTTCTCCGCTTACGCGCTGGAAGGTCAGGACGCGAACAAGAATGGCGAATCCGAGCAGTCTGAACTCGACAGTCTGATGACGGAAATTCTCGGCAACATTCATCGCATCGACTACTTCACTAAATTTGATGAGAACGGTGTGGTTCCTGAAGTTGACAAAGCTGTTCCGGTTGCGGCCACGCTGAAAAAACGAAAATTTCTCCTGACTTTCGATGTCCCCCTCAAGGAAGCAGTTGAGGTGAATGAGAAACCGCTGCGATATGCAATTTATGACGATGAGTTTTATATCGCCATGAATCACGACAATGCGGATGGCTCAATCAGCCTTTCCAATGCACCGGCCGGCTGCAAATGGGATTTGCGTACACCTGACCCCGATGAAGATGTGGCGGCGTTTGCCAGTTCGCTCGACAAGACAGAGTCGGGGGGCTCCGATCTTGGAATTAACTTTGCCGAGTGGGTGGCGATAACATGCAAATGATTCAAAGCCGCCCGATGGTGGTTGCGCTTTGTCTGTTGTCACTGGCGGCGGTGATGCTGGTTCTGCGGGAACCGGCAGCGGAAGCCTATCGCGATTTTCTAACGTGGATATTTTCCGAACAGCGCGCTTTTCACAAAATCATGACCGAGAGCCTGGGCGCATTTGCCGACAAGACCGGGTGGTCGACCGCGACGACCGTGGTTCTGGGCAGTTTCATGTATGGCGTTTTCCACGCAGCTGGACCTGGCCACGGCAAGGTCATTCTGTCGACTTATCTTCTCACCCAGCCGGAACGCATCGGCAAAAGTGTTGCCATGTCTGTCGCGGCGGCACTGCTGCAGGGTGTGATGGCGGTACTGCTGGTTTATGGTCTGTTTTATGTGTTTGGAACCGTTGCGCGTGATGCGAAGATTGCGGTGTTGTGGAGCGAGCGGATCAGCTTTGTGCTGATTATGGGACTTGGTGCCATGCTGGCCTGGCGCGCATTGCGGGGTTTGAACTGGTTTGGTTTGGGAACAAACGGCGCTGCATCAGCCGGGCACAGCCACCAGCACGATCATCAGGGTGGCCAACACGGCGGAAATGAGCATCACGGCCATGATCATGAACACAGCCATGGAGCTAATGGTGTTTGCAGCACATGCGGCCATTCCCACATGCCAAGCACGGAGCAACTTGAGCAGGCAACAGATTGGCGCTCGGTGATCGGAATTATTTTCTCCATCGGCCTGCGCCCCTGTTCTGGTGCGGTGCTGGTGCTCGTTTTTGCCCGGTTTGCTGACATTCCTCTGGCGGGTATCATGGCCGTTGCTGCAATTTCAGCGGGTACGGCGATCACGGTCTCGGCGCTCGCTATCCTTGCCGTCAAAGCGCGGGGACTGGCGGTTTCATTGTTGGGATCGACTGCGACTCGTATCGATACGGCCGGTTATCTTATAGCCTTGGTTGGCGGCTTTATCCTGATCTTGCTGAGTTATGGCCTGCTGGCCAGTTCGTGGGTTGCTCCCGTTCGCTCCATGGGGCTTTGATCCTAAGGCCTTGTTGATCAGTTTCGATCTGATTTGTTGTCGCCAACCGAAGGTTCAGACCGTTTCCCAGTCGTCGCTTTCACCGGCGCGGTAGATGGCGTCGATGAGTTTTTGATTAAGCTTTGAGTTTTCCAGCGAGAAGATTTCTTCGCCTTCTTTCAACTTTTCTCCGGCGACTGCCTTTGCAAAAGCTTCGACCTGATTTTGGTACTGATTGACGCCTGCAAAGCGGAAATGCTGCGCTTGCGCATGATCCTTGTCGTGCAGCGTGATGACATCGGCATCATAAAGACCGGCGTTGAAGGGGGCTGCAACGTTGATCCAGCCCTTTTCACCGTGGAAGGAGATTTCCTGTCGCAGGGCGAGTTGGGTGGCAACATAGGCTGTCATTTCAAAGGTGCCGAAATCGGCCCGCCAGCTGGCGTAAATATCAGTTCCGAATTTGGGATCACGCCCGACCCGCGCCGAAACCCGTTGCGGCTCTGCGCCTGTTGAGAAGCGTGTGGTCACAGTTGGATACACACCAATATCAGGCAGGGCGCCGCCGCCAAATTCGACGATATTGCGCATATTGTTTGGATCGGTGTTGTTGTAGGTGAAGGCCGCCTGAACGTGTTGCAGCGTGCCAATCGCGCCTTCGGCTATGAGGGAACGCACTTTGTGCCATTGTGGATGGAACGTAACCATGAAGGCTTCTGAAAGTACCACATTGTTGCGGTCGCGGGCATCGATGATGCCGTCAATCTCATCAGCCTTGAGTGCGATGGGTTTTTCGCAAAGAACATGCTTGCCCGCATCGGCAGCACGGATGGACCACTCAACATGCTGCGATGTGAGAAGCGGGATATAGACCGCGTCCACCTGATCGCTGGCGAGGAGTTCGTCGTAACTGCCAAATGCCTGGGGAATTGCGAAGCGTTTGGCCACTTTCCGGGCGCGGTCTGTGTCGCGGCTGGCAATTGCCGAAACCACACCATTCTCGCTGTTCAGGATTGCAGGGATCAGATGCTCGATGCCGATCTTTGCAGTTGATAATATTCCCCAGCGCAGCATGGGCTTCTCTCCTGATTACCTCTTTACCGGCCTCATTCAGCCCAGCGTTTCTTTGCGGTTTCGTCGCTTTCTTTTGCGTCCACCCAATCGCCTGCCTGACCGTCTGTCCGGTGTTCCTTCTTCCAGAAGGGGGCATCGGTTTTCAGGAAATCCATAACATAGCGTGCGCCATCAAAGGCGGCATCGCGGTGACGACTGGTTGCAATAACCAGCACGATCTGTTCACCAGGCTGAATGACACCATAGCGGTGAATGACGGTCATGCCATCAAGGGGCCAACGGGCACAGGCGCGTTGTGCTGCCTGCATGATTTTCGCCTCAGCCATACCGGGATAATGTTCCAGCTCCAGGGCGGAGAGGCTTTCGCCTTCACTTCTGCAAAGGCCTGTGAAGGTTGCTACCGCGCCAATATCGGTGCGGCCCCTGGTCAGCGAAGATATTTCATCTGCCTGGTC
This sequence comes from uncultured Rhizobiaceae group bacterium, assembly GCA_937930635.1. Classification (GTDB taxonomy): domain Bacteria; phylum Pseudomonadota; class Alphaproteobacteria; order Rhizobiales; family Rhizobiaceae; genus Pseudahrensia. The sequence continues at coordinate 99,824 of CALHCF010000006.1, read as the reverse complement.
GAAATCCTCAGCCTGAACCCGAATGTCCGGTTTGGCAGCCACCGCTTCAGCCGCCGGTCATGGGTGGGAAAAGGGCAATCTCTTTGGCGGAACCGATGGGGGCGTCATGTTCGACATGTTCCTGATCAAGTGCAACGCGGATGATATCGGGAAATTCCAGCGCTGCTGCAAAACCCTCATTACGGGTTTTCATCCAGCTTAGAAGATCCGATACCGTGTCGAGATTGTCAGGAAGCGTAAGTATTTCTTCGCTGGCACCAACACGTTCGCGAATCCACGAAAAATACATAAGCTTTGTGGTCGCGGACATCACCTACTCATCAATCATATGTTTGAGACCGGCGCGAAAGTAATCATATCCGGTCACCAGCGTTACAACAGCCGAGATCCACAGGAGGATCAGGCCGGTATCTGTGCAATAAGGGAAAATCTTGTCGCCAGCAGGGCCAGCCAGAAGAAAGCCAAGCGCAACCATCTGTAGCGTGGTTTTCCATTTGGCAAGTTGGGTAACGGGGACGCTGACTTTAAGTTCGGCAAGATATTCGCGCAGGCCGGAAACGAGGATTTCGCGGCTCAATATTACGATGGCTGCCCAAATGGACCAACCGGCTATGGTTCCATCGGCGGCCAACAGCAAAAGACATGCCGCCACGAGTAGTTTATCGGCGATTGGATCAAGCATCCGGCCCAGGGACGATGTCTGTTTCCAGATACGCGCAAGATAGCCATCCAGAAAATCTGTAACGCTTGCAAATACGAAGAGACCAAGTGCTGACCAGCGCGCGATATCGGTGGATTTTCCCCGCTCTTCCAGATCAAAACACAGGACCACCAACGGCACGACCAGAATGCGGGCATAGGTGAGCAAATTGGGAATGCTCCATGGCCCAACATACCGTTGTTTTAGATTCGCGTCCGACATGGTTTCACTCAAAGCCTTTTTGGCATTTCAGTTCAACTATTTTGATGCGCTAATGCGACCAGATTTTCACCAACAGTTCCAGTTTTATCATTTCTGATCACCGCTGGATAACGTGATTTTGGTATTCTGGGCTGGACTGCCTGCCGAAAGTGCCAAATTTGAGGTTATCGTGACGTTGGTAAAGCGACAAAATTCTGGACCCAGAGGCCTTGCCCATATTGCGGGGGCTTTCAGGTATTCGATGGCTGGTGCCTGGGTTTTGTTGCGAGAGCAGGCAGCGCGCCTGGAATGCATTTTGATGGTACTTGCATCGCTCGTTTTTGTTGTTTTGGGTGCATCTGTTGCTCAGTTCGTTGTTTTGTTCTTCCTCTTTATGGGAGTTTTGTGCGTTGAGGCCCTCAACACGGCCATCGAGTTGATTGTTGACCGAACCTCGCCGGAAATTAGCGACTATGGCAGAAACGCCAAGGATATTGGTTCTTTTGCTGTCTTTTGCGTTCTGGTTATATTTTGCGGTTATGCCCTGTTTACTGCCGCTCAGCTGACCTGGTTGGTGGCTTAACTATCACGGTGCCGGAAAATAGCTTTGCAACGGAGCAACCGCGATCTGACCGGTTGCCATGGCCTCAATGGCATCAGCGGCTGCAAGACTGCCGGCAACCGTGGTGTAATAGGGAACCTTGTTGAGCAGGGCTGCCTGGCGCAGAGACCGTGAGTCCGAAAGCGATTTGGCCCCCACGGTGGTATTGAACACCAGATCCACCTGGCGATTGCGGATGGCATCTTCTGCGTGAGGGCGCCCCTCCAGAACCTTGTTAATGCGGGTTACGTTCAGCCCGGCTGCTGCGAGATGGCGTTGGGTGCCGCCGGTCGCTGTGAGCGTGAAACCAAGCTCTGCCAGTTTGCGGGCTGCTGGTAAAACGCGTTCCTTGTCATCGCCCTTGACCGAGATGAATACTGTGCCGCTGGTTGGAAGGTCGTTTGAAGCCCCCAATTGCGCTTTGGCAAAAGCCATGGCGTAGCTGCGATCAAGCCCCATAACTTCGCCGGTTGACCGCATTTCCGGGCCGAGCAGGGTATCGACGCCGGGAAAACGGGCGAAGGGAAAGACGGCTTCCTTGACGGCGAAATGATCGAGTTTGCTGGCATCGGGACGTTCAGGTAGCACTGTTGCAAGCTTCTCGCCAGCCATGAGCCGCGCTGCAATCCGGGCGATCTGAACCCCGATTGTTTTGGCGACGAAGGGCACGGTGCGCGATGCTCTTGGGTTGACCTCAAGGACAAAAATGGTTCCGTCCTTGATCGCATACTGCACGTTCATCAGGCCAATAACGTTCAATGCTCTGGCCATGTCCACGGTCTGACGTTTCAGTTCTGCAAGCATGGCATTATCGAAGGAGCGGGTGGGTAGGGTGCAGGCGCTGTCCCCGGAATGTATGCCAGCTTCTTCAATATGCTCCATGATCCCGCAGACGAAGACTTCTTCTCCGTCACAGAGGCAGTCCACGTCCACTTCCACGGCGTTGGTGAGGTAACTGTCGATAAGAACCGGCGTGTCTCCTGAAACCACAACAGCTTCGTTAATGTAGCGCGTGAACTGTGCATCATCACGCACGATTTCCATCGCCCGGCCACCCAGTACATAGGATGGGCGGATGACGACGGGATATCCCACATCTGCCACAATGGCATGGGCCTCCTCGACTGTCCGGGCAATGCCATTGACGGGCTGTGTCAAATCGAGGTCGTTTAGCAGTTTTTGAAAGCGATCGCGATCTTCTGCCAGGTCGATGGCATCAGGAGATGTGCCGAGGATAGGAATACCTGCGGCCTCCAGATCATTGGCCAACTTCAGGGGTGTCTGGCCGCCAAACTGCACGATCACACCCATAAACTCGCCGTCCTGCTGTTCGGCATGAATAATCTCCAGAACGTCTTCAGCGGTGAGGCTTTCGAAATACAGCCGGTCGGACGTATCGTAGTCAGTCGACACGGTTTCCGGGTTGCAGTTGACCATGATGGATTCGATACCTGCATCGGCCAGTGCAAACGCTGCATGGCAACAGCAATAGTCGAATTCGATACCCTGACCGATCCGGTTAGGTCCGCCGCCCAGAATCATGGCTTTGCGCCGCTTCGAAATGCCGGCCTCGGAGCGTAGCGCTCCGGCAAACGGTTTCTCGTAGGATGAATACATATAGGCCGTTGGAGAGGCGAATTCGGCAGCACAGGTGTCGATGCGTTTGAAAACCGGGCGCACATCAAGGTTGCGCCGCGCCGTGGCCACTTCAGCTTCGGTCTGTCCGCACAAATGCGCCAGCCGGGCATCGGAAAAACCCATGGATTTCAGGTTGCGCATGTTGACCGCATCGCCGGGAAGGCCATGGGTTTTCACCCGTTCTTCCGTATCGATGATGGCTTGCATCTGTTCCAGGAACCACGGGTCGATGCGGCAAAAACGGTGGATTTCCTCAAGTGAGGTCCCCACGCGCATGGCCTGGGCGACCTTCAGCAAACGGTCCGGTTTGGGTGTACCAAGAGCCCCGCGAATGGCATCGCGGTTGCCTTTGGTGCGCTCCTCGGTTTCCTCTCCTTCGGTATTGAAACCGTCGATCCAGACATCGTCGAGACCTGTCAGTCCGGTTTCCAGACCACGCAGAGCCTTTTGCAGGCTTTCAGCAAAGGTGCGGCCAATGGCCATCACCTCACCAACCGATTTCATGGAGGTTGTTAGCGTGTCAGATGCCACGCCAAATTTTTCAAAGGCGAAGCGTGGAATCTTTGTGACCACATAATCAATGGAGGGTTCAAAACTGGCAGGGGTCGCGCCGCCCGTAATGTCGTTTTCCAACTCGTCCAGCGTGTAACCAACGGCCAGACGTGCCGCGACTTTTGCGATTGGAAACCCTGTTGCTTTTGAAGCCAGAGCCGAGGAACGGGAAACACGCGGGTTCATTTCGATCACGACCAGACGTCCGTCAGCCGGATTGACCGCAAACTGCACATTGGATCCGCCGGTTTCAACGCCAATCTCACGCAACACCGCGATGCTGGCGTTGCGCATAATCTGGTATTCCTTGTCGGTCAGGGTCAGGGCTGGGGCAACGGTAATGGAATCGCCGGTATGGACACCCATCGGATCCACATTCTCGATAGAGCAAACGATAATGCAGTTGTCCGCCTTGTCGCGCACAACTTCCATTTCGTATTCCTTCCAGCCCAGCACACTTTCTTCCACCAGAACTTCGTTTGTGGGTGAGGCTTCCACACCAGACAAAACGATCTCGTAAAGCTCATCAAGCGTGTAGGCGATACCGCCGCCCTGACCACCCATCGTAAAGGAGGGGCGTATGATGGCGGGCAGGCCTGTGGTTTCATAGGCTTCGAGCGCCTGCATCTGAGCGGTGAGGCGATGTTTTTCGCGACGAAACTGTTCACCGGAATCCCACGACTTCTGGAGAGTTGCCCGTTCATCCTTCTGAGCAAAATGGGCTTCTTCTTCGGCCTTGAACTGCTTCTTCAGTTCGCTGGTGTTGACAAATGCTGATTTCGGGGTGGCCAGACCGATCTTGTCCATGGCCGTTCGAAACAGGTCACGGTCTTCCGCCTTGTCGATGGCTGCCGCATCTGCGCCAATCATTTCGACGTCGTGTTCTTCAAGGACCTCCATCCGTTCCAGTGACAGGGCTGTGTTCAGTGCGGTCTGCCCGCCCATGGTGGGGAGCAGGACCAACTTTTCGTTGGGATGGGCTTTCCGCTCCCGCTCAATGATTTTGGCAACAACGGCGGGAGTGATGGGTTCGATATAAGTGGCGTCAGCAAGTTCGGGGTCGGTCATAATCGTTGCCGGGTTCGAATTAACCAGCACGACGCGATAGCCCTCCGAACGCAAAGCCTTGCAGGCCTGGGTGCCGGAATAGTCAAACTCACAGGCCTGACCAATGACGATAGGGCCGGCTCCGATGATCAAAATGGCATCGATGTCGGGTCTTTTTGGCATGAATATAACCTGTCAGGCATAGGGCTGCCCGAACAAAACCCGGCCTGCGTCCGCCGACCGGGTATTGGAGCAGCAATTGTTGTGGCTAAGTCATTTCTATAGGGTAAGGCATCGAGGGCGTGAACCCTTTCCACGCCCTGCACAACTGCAAACCCCCAAAAAAAACTGATTGGTGATCCTGGGTGACAGTGGGGAACGACGTGAGCCGGTCAAGTTTACTCGGCGGCCGTTGGCAGGAGGTTCGCTGACGGCAATTTTCTTGGCAAAAGAGCCGCCGCCAGCAGGATGATCAGCGCGGCGAATGCGAGAATACGAAAAAGCGTGTCAAAGCCCCAATTGTCGTAAACAAATGCGATAAGCGGCAAAGCGATTGCCAGGACCGCGAAGCTCACCACATAGCGGATGCCATAGATTCGGGCGCGCATTGATCCGCTGGCCATCTTGCCGATCATGAAATCGTTGATTGGTATTTGACCGAACGCCCCAAGCATGAAGCCAAGCGCTACCGCCAATGCAGCGGCATCTTTCAATCCCGGCATCATTGCAAAGAACAGAATTTGCATTGATGCCACAACCATGAAGACACGGCGCGGGCCATAGCGGTCCAGCATTCGGCCCACAACCAGCTGTGCGACCGACGCCACTGCAAAAACGATGAAGGCAAGCAAACCAATCACCGTTGCAACTTCGCCTTTGCCATCTTCTGCAGCGCTCACCCAGCCGGCCAGATCCAACGCAAGCCCACCCACGCTTTCGTCCAGCATTTTGGGAAGGGCAAAGGTTGTTGACTGGAAAATTACCGATGACACCGCGGTTGTGAGAAAGACGATGGATGAAACCCGGATCAGAAGTCTTCGTGTCGAGAGTGATAGTCTTTCATGGCCTTTGGTTGCAGGCGGTGAAATCGTTTCGTGTTCTTGGCGGATATTGTTCCTGCGCAGGGCCAGATAGATCAGACCGGTGGCGATCGAGAACAGGCCAGGAAACACGAATGCGGCGCGCCATCCGCCATTATCGATCAGATAGCCGGTAAGGAGAGCGGCGCTTGCGACACCCAGATTGCCCCATACACCATTGGCGGCAATTCTCATGCCCGTATCGCGCCAATTTAGTGTCACGATTGCCAGTCCGACCGGATGGTAGATGGCGGCAAACACTCCAATCGCGAAAAGGCCTGCTCCGATCTGAAAGGGGGTTTGGGCAAGCCCGGTCAGGATGGATGTGATGCCGATGCCGATAAAGAAAACCACCATCATGCCATCCCGGCTCCACCTGTCGGCCATCCAACCGGCAGGAAGGGCAAATACGCCAAATGCGAAAAAACCGGGCGTCGCATAGGCCAGCAATTGCGCATAACTGACACCCCATTCCACATGAAGTGCCAATGCCGCGACAGTGGCAAAGATCAACATGAACAGGTGATCCAGAAAATGCCCGATATTGAGCAGAAGGAAATATGTGCGGTCCTGATTCACGGGTGGCGGCACTCAATTGTCATTGGTTGTTGGAAACGTCCCTCGAACCGGTCTCGCAGCGGCAGGCTCCCACATCTTTGTTGTCTGTAGCAAGGCGCTTGTTGGTGATCTGACGGTTTTGGGTGCTTGTTATAGTTTTGACCGCACTGAGTTCATTTTTTATCCATGAAATCAAACTCTGGGGCAATTACAGCCCCATTCATCTGATCTCGGTCGCAACGCTTTTGTCGCTTGGCTGGGTCTTGAGTCTGGTTAGTGTGCTTGTCGTTGCATTTCTCATGTTTGTCAGGGAGTGGAGGGCATCGAACCGTTCGACAGGCTGACCGTACCGGGGCCGGATATTCCGGAGTCGCTGTCGCCGAGAAACTTCACCAGTTCGCCTTCCATGGTACGTGCTACGGGGAGCCGAAGGCCGTTGCGAAGCACCACGCGCATCTTACGGCCTTGTTTTTCGACAGTTTCGATGCCTTTGCGGGAAACCCATGTTGAGCGATGGATACGCAATCCATCCTGATCGCCGCAAAGAGCTGTTGCGTCGGTCAGCCTGGCCAAAACCAGTTCTTTACCCCTGTTGGTAATGACTTCAACGTAATGGTCCTGAGCCAGCATGGCGAAAATGGCACCCCGTTTTTCGGGGGGCAGTTTTTGTAGAATCACGCAATTATTTGTCTCATCATCATCAGATATGCGCATCTTATCAGTTCTTGTTTTTTTTGAATGCTGATCAGCCCGGTTTAGCAACTCAGTGCTTTCACCACTTGCATGCAGCACCAGCAAACTCACTATAACGACAACGGGAACGGTCAAAAGCAGGTGCTCGAACTGTGTCATATTATCAACTTGGCGATCTTTGACGGCGGTCAGCAAGGTGATGAAAATCGGACAGATGATGGCGCTTGCAAGGCATGTAGCAGTCAAAAATGCAAAGAACTTGGGTGCTCCCAGTTTCTGGAGGTATAATCTCAACGGAACGATCGCGAGCAGCCCGATGGTCCAGCACGTCAGCAGGGCCAAAAACCAGAATCCCAAGCGTTGAGCGAGACTCAGTGAGTCAAAAGTACCAAATGGACCGCCTGCTGTAGCTATCGACACAGCAGCCGCAAAAGAAAAGTACAAGCCAGGATGCCTTAATGCTTCTGACCATCTGCGAAGCGTGAGTTGGTATACCGTCCCATTCACGAATTTTTCTTCCCCCTTGCGAATTTTTTCTTGTCTCCAACTTCCTCTAACCGTTCTCTGGGGTCAAGCAACTGACCCAATAGGTTGCAAGATTTTCAACCACTTAGAGTTGAATTCAGGTTGTCGGAGATATCCGTCGACAGGCTCTGGCGCCTGTGATGGCTCGCTTCGGCGGGCTGGGGCACTAATCATGGGCGTCGGAGCTTTTGCCTGAGCTTTTACCAATGAATCCCGTTTTGAGAATTTGGTCACGGATTGCGGACATCAAACTACCGGCGGTTGCGCCGGAGTATGACGCATCGTAACATCAATCTCATTGCGGCATTGGTGCTGCCGCCTGGATAGTCTGGGAGTTTGCCATGCGTTGGCGCGGCCGTAGGGAAAGTTCAAATATTGAAGATGTTCGCGGCCAAAGTGGTGGCCGCGCGGGGCGGGGCCGTGGCGGTGGGTTTCGTATCCCCGGTGGCCTTGGCCGAGGCCGGATCGGTGGGGGAGGGCGTCAGGCGCGCCGGGCTTCCGGCGGCGGCTTTGGCACCATCATTCTTCTGGTGATCGCATTTTTCGCGCTGCGGGCATGTGGGATTGATCCACTTCAGATTCTGGCTGGAGGAAACAGCGGGGGCGGTATCGCTCCCAACCAGATTGAGAGGACCACCCGCGTTGATCAGACCCAGCCCGCCACACGCGGCCGTGTTTCGACCAATGACGAGATAAGGCAATTTATCGGTGTGGTTCTTGCTGAGACCGAAGATGTCTGGAACGGCATTTTTCAGCAAGAGGGGCGCCAGTACCCTGAACCCAGGCTTGTGTTGTTCTCGCGCGCGATCACGTCTGCCTGTGGACATGCCAGTTCAGCAACCGGTCCTTTCTATTGTCCGGCTGACAGCAAGGTCTATCTGGATACGGATTTTTTCCAAACTCTGGAGCGGCAGTTTGATGCCCATGGAGATTTCGCCAAGGCTTATGTGATTGCGCATGAGGTTGGTCACCATGTGCAAAATGTGATCGGCGTTTTGCCAAAGTTCAATCAGGCACGCAGACGGCTTGGCAAAGTGGAAGCCAATCAGATGTCTGTGCGGGTAGAACTGCAGGCCGATTGCTTTGCCGGTATCTGGGCTCATTTCACCGATCAAAAAGGGCTTCTGGAAAAGGGCGACCTTGATGAAGCTCTCAATGCCGCGATGCAGATCGGTGATGATGCAATCCAGAAACGTACGCGCGGATATGTGGTGCCTGAAAGTTTCAACCACGGCACATCACAGCAGAGACGCGAATGGTTTTTTCGCGGATTCAAGACAGGCCGTATCGCAGAGTGTAATACGCGGGTCTTTGGCTGATCTGCCGTCTTAAACCTGTTCGCTAAGCAGGTTTTGCCCTTTTTGCTCGCGGATCAGATTGATAAAGCGCCGGAACAGGTAATGGCTGTCTTGTGGTCCGGGCGACGCCTCTGGATGATGTTGGACTGAAAACACCGGCTTGCCGACAACCCGTAGACCGCAATTGGTGCCGTCAAACAATGAAACATGGGTTTCTTCCACATTTTGCGGCAGGCTTTCACCATCCACCGCAAAGCCGTGGTTCATTGAAACAATCTCCACCTTGTTGGTGGTGTGATCTTTCACGGGGTGATTTGCTCCATGATGACCCTGATGCATTTTGAGGGTCTTGGCTCCCAGTGCCAAAGCCAGCATCTGATGTCCCAGGCAAATACCAAAAACGGGCACCCCGTTTTCCAGTAAAGCCTGAATTTCAGGAACAACATATGTGCCGGTTGCTGCGGGGTCGCCCGGGCCGTTGGACAGGAAAATACCGTCGGGTTGCAGGGCGAGAATGTCTTCGGCTTTGGTGGTTGCCGGGACCACCGTAACTTTGCATTCCAGCCCGGCAAAAAGGCGCAGGATGTTGCGTTTCACGCCAAAGTCCAGCGCTACAATATGGTGGGCAGCCTTTTCACTCTCACGATAGCCTTTGTCCCACTGCCAGTTTGATTGTGACCAATCATGCCTGTCGTTTGAAGTCACATCCGGCACGAGGTCCTTTCCTTCAAGGCCTCCCCATTCAGCAGCACGGGCTTTCAGTGCGGGCAGATCGAACTCTCCCTGCGGATTGTGGGCAATTACAGCATTTGCCAGGCCGGTTTCGCGAATATGAGCAGTCAGCGCCCGGGTGTCGATGTCAAAAAGCGCAATAATATTGCGGGCTTTCAGCCAGTCGTTGAAATGATCCCCCGATCTGTAGTTCGACGGGTTGGTGACCGGCATTTTGAAGATTGCACCGACTACACCGGACCTGCGGTCCATATCCAGTGTTTCAATATCTTCGGTATTGGCTCCGACATTGCCAATATGGGGGAATGTGAAGTTGACGATCTGACCGGCATAAGATGGGTCGGTCAAAATCTCCTGATATCCAGTGATAGCTGTGTTGAAGCAGACTTCTGCCTCCGCCTCGCCAACGGCTCCGGCGCCCTGACCTTCAATCACTGTCCCATCTGCCAGAACGAGAACCGCTGTCGTGATCTGATCACTCCACGCGGCGGGCTGCAGAGTTTTTTCTGTCATCGTTTGCCGGTCCGTTAGTTTGGCCGCATTCGCTCGCTATGCGCGAAGCCGTTGGCCAGCCTGTCCTTGAATGAGCGCTATATAGCACCCATTTGGCGCGGGAGAAGGGGCGATATCAAATTGGCTGTTGACGGGTCCCGCTTGGGGGCCGCAATACGGCATATTGGCATTTTCGCCTGTTCAAAACTCAAACGTACCGCCACCTTGTTCCTGCAGACAAGTTTGCCTTTGCAAGGCTTGCAAGGTATGTTCCGGCGCTTGAATAACAGCGGGACATGGCGTTTCTGGAGCTTAATTTGATGCGATCACGTCTTTCCGATGGTCTGAAAGTGGCCATGAAATCTGGCAACAAGCGAGAGTTGGCGACTTTGCGCCTTATCCTGGCAGCGATCAAAGACCGCGATATAAGCGCCCGTGGAGCGGGCAAAGAACGCGTCAATGATGACGATATTCTTGGTATCCTCGCCAAGATGATCAAACAGCGTGAGGAATCAGCGCGCATCTACGAAGAGAGCAGCAGGCTTGAGCTTGCCGAACAGGAGCGCGAAGAGATCGAAATCATCCGCGCCTATTTGCCCAAACAGATGGACGACCAGGAGGTGCGGGAAGCCTGTAAGCAGGTGGTTGCGGATGTGAACGGTGAAAGTTTGCGCGATATGGGCAAATGCATGAACGCCCTTAAAGAGCGTTATCCTGGAAAGCTGGATGTCGGCAAAGCCAGTGCCGTCGTCAAGGAAATGCTCGGTTAAAAGTAACGCGCCTGCCACGCAAGCGTGACTGTCGTGCCATGGAATGGTGAATCAGGGGTTCCTAACTGTTTGGAGTTAGAAACCTTTTTTTGAGATGATCCCATGACTGAGCTTTCACCGGAAGAAGCAAGTGGCGGTACTGCTTCCCCCAACCACGCGGTTCTCAAAGTTCTGCTGATTTCCATGAGCCTGGCAGCTATTGCCGGTTTTGTGCTGGAAATAACCTGGTCTTGATTCCGGCCCGCATGTGAATAGTGGGCATCGGTGGGAAACGACTCGCAAGCGACGGTTGCGCATTCTATATCAGATGCGCAATGGAGTTGCTGAATGCGTTTTTCGCCATCCTTTCTGGAAGAAGTCCGTGACCGGATACCGATTGCTGATGTAATCGGTCGCCGGGTCACGTTCGATAGAAAGAAGAGCAATCCCTCCAAGGGCGATTTTTGGGCCTGTTGCCCCTTTCACGGCGAAAAAACGCCCAGTTTTCACTGTGAAAATCCCAAAGGGCGCTACCATTGTTTCGGTTGTGGGGTGTCTGGAGACCATTTTCGCTTTCTCACCGAACTTGATGGACTGAGTTTTCCTGAAGCTGTTGAACGGCTGGCTGATGAGGCCGGCGTACCAATGCCTGTCGCCGATCCACGTATGGAGGAGCGGGAGCGCAAAAAGGCATCTCTATACGATGTGATGGAGATGGCCGGGCAGTTTTTTCGCGATCAGCTGCAAACGAGCGAGGGTGCGAAGGCGCGCGCTTATCTTCGCGACAGAAATCTGCCAATGGCTGTTCAAAACGATTTTGGCCTTGGATATGCCCCGTCCAGCCGCAGTGCCCTAAAGGAGTTCCTTGGCTCAAAAGGGGTTGAAAAAGAGAAGATTGAAGCCTGTGGCCTGGTTGTGTTTGGTCCCGATATTGCGGTTTCCTATGACCGTTTCCGTGACCGCATCATGTTTCCCATCCTTGATCCCCGGTCCCGCATAATTGCATTTGGCGGGAGAGCATTGTCTGCCGATGTTCCGGCAAAATACCTGAACTCGCCCGAAACCGAGTTATTTTCGAAATCGAATGTTCTTTATAATTACGCCAAGGCACGAAAGGCTGTGGCACGGGGTGGAAGCCTGATTGTCGCAGAGGGCTATATGGATGTGATCGCCCTCTCGGTTGCCGGGTTCGAAAATGCAGTTGCGCCCCTGGGAACAGCCCTGACGGAAAATCAGCTTGATCTTGCCTGGCGTGTGGGTGGGGAACCAACGCTGTGTTTTGATGGTGATGAGGCCGGTCTGCGCGCTGCTTTCCGCAGTATCGATACAGCACTGGGCGGGCTCAAACCGGGCCGGTCATTGCGTTTTGCGCTTCTCCCGGAGGGGGAAGACCCTGATGATCTGGTTGCCAGAGCAGGCCCGGAAGCATTTCAGGATGTTGTTGATCAGGCCCGCCCGCTTGCCGATATGTTGTGGAACCGCGAAACAAGCGGTCGAACCATCGATACACCCGAGCGGCGTGCCGAACTTGAAGCCACCCTGCGCACGGTGATCAGTCAGATCGGTGATGAAAATGTAAAGCGACACTACCAGCAGGACATCAAGGACCGACTTGCAGGGTTTTTTGGTGTGGAAACGCGCGAACAACCCAAGGGCCGCAAAACGGGGACCTCCTGGCATGGAAGGCAAGGGGCTCCCGGCCAAAAACGGCTCGCGGTTTCAGAAAGCCTGATGAACTCGCCGCTTGTAAAGACAAGAACCAATCTGCCGACGCTGCGTGAAACCGCGCTGGTTGTCACGATAATCAATCATCCGGCGATCGGGCTTGAACGGTTTGATGAGTTTGCGGCGCTTGAGATCGGCCACCCTGTTCTCCAGCGTGTTCATACTGCGTTGCTGAATATTTTTGCCAATGCGGGCGAACTGGATGAGCTTCCCGGCGTCAGTGACGTGCGAACGAAACTTGATGATCAGGGGCTGCATGGTGAAGTTGAGATGCTGGAGGCACAGGTTCGGCATAACAGGCTGTGGCAAGTGCTTTCAGAGGCTGCCTTTGAAGATGCGCGTGATGGCTGGTTGCAGGCGCACTCGCTGCATATCCGCACCCGCGCGCTCGACCGGGAGTTGAAAGACGCCGAGCGTGCTTTCAACGAAGTGGGTGACGAGCAAAGCTTTGAACGGCTGAATGCCGTGCGGCTTGAAAAACAAAAAGAAGAGGGTACCGAAGCTCTTATTGAGGGGTTTGGGTTGTCTTCCGGCAGGCCTGCCCGCAGCTTTTGAGTAAAAATCCCGGTATTTGACCTATTTTGTGGCTTGTTTTGATCAAATTCGCCATTTTTGAGCCTTGCGACTCATCTGCAAAAGCTCCATATCAGCGACGAACCTTTGTCACATAGCGGGCTTTTGTCCCGATGGTTGCGAACCAAGACAGGGTTAATCGAGAATTAACGGCGCGCGGATAGATTCTGCGCGAAGGTTTTCATTGCCAATTTGTCATGGTGATCGCAGATATTTCTGCTTTTTTTGACTGATCGGTGAACCGTTTTTGCGGCTGCGCGTCATTTTCTTGAGATGCAGCTGCGGTGTGAAGAAGAAAGTGACACATGGCAACCAAATCCGCTGCTGCTAAAAAGGCGCCTGCTGAAACAGCCGAACAGAATAATGACCGTCCTTTGCTTGATCTGAATAATGATGCCGTCAAAAAGATGATCAAGGCAGCAAAGAAGCGCGGCTATGTCACTGTTGATGAACTCAATGCCGTGATGCCTTCTGATGAAGTCAGCCCCGACCAGATAGAAGATACGATGTCGATGCTCTCTGAAATGGGGATCAATGTCGTCGAGGAAGAAGAGACGGAAGAGACTGCAGAGGAGGTTTCATCCGAACTTGTTGAAGCCGGCAAAAAAGCTGTCGCGACGGTTGCCAAGAAAGAACCTACTGACCGCACCGACGATCCGGTGCGCATGTATCTGCGTGAAATGGGCTCGGTTGAGCTGCTGTCACGTGAGGGCGAGATTGCGATTGCCAAACGTATTGAGGCCGGTCGCGAAACCATGATTGCCGGGCTTTGTGAAAGCCCACTAACCTTTCAGGCGATTATTATCTGGCGCGACGAACTGCTGGAAGAAAATATTCTGCTTCGCGACATTATTGATCTGGAAGCAACCTATGCCGGTCCGGACGCCAAACAGAATGTGCCGGTAAACCCCAATGCACCTGCATCAGTTGCCGAAGCTGTGCGTCAGGGGTCGGGTGGTGAGCATTCCCCGGAAGCCATTGCACGGCGCAAGGCCATTGCCGAGGGGCGTGATCCAGATGAAGCGATCAACAAAAAAGAAGAACCCGGCGAGGACCAGTCCGACGAAGATTCCAATGAAGACGATGATGAAGATGACGAGGATGATGCCGCGCTTTCCCTTGCGGCGATGGAAGCTGAGCTAAAGCCAAAGGTTCTTGAAATTTTTGATGCGATTGCCGGCAACTACAAAAAACTGCGCCGCTTGCAGGACCAGTATGTTGAAAAGCGAATGCACAATGAGAAGCTTTCACCCAGCCAGGAACGGCGTTTGAAGGGGCTAAAGGAAGAAATCATTGAATCAGTCAAAAGTCTGGAATTGAATCAGAGCCGTATCGAGGCTCTGGTCGAACAGCTTTATGACATCAACAAACGTCTGGTGTCTTCGGAAGGCCGCCTCATGCGGTTGGCCGAGAAATACGGTGTTTCGCGCGAGAACTTCCTTGAGGAATATCGTGGCTCTGAGCTTGACCCGAACTGGATTCGCCGGATTGCAAATCTGGGTGCCAAGGGATGGAAAGAGTTCACCAGAGACGAAAAGCCCGAAATCAAGGACTTGCGGGCTGATATTCAAATGCTGAGTCATGAAACCGGTCTCGAAACCGCTGAATTTCGCCGCATCGTCCATATGGTTCAAAAGGGTGAGCGCGAGAGCCGGCAGGCGAAAAAGGAAATGGTCGAGGCAAACCTGCGCCTGGTGATTTCGATTGCCAAGAAATACACCAACCGTGGATTGCAGTTCCTTGATCTCATTCAGGAAGGCAATATCGGCCTGATGAAGGCGGTCGATAAATTCGAGTATCGCCGGGGCTACAAATTCTCGACCTATGCGACATGGTGGATTCGGCAGGCGATTACCCGGTCGATTGCAGACCAGGCTCGTACGATCCGAATTCCTGTTCATATGATTGAGACGATCAACAAGATCGTGCGGACCAGCCGGCAGATGCTGCATGAAATCGGTCGTGAGCCGACACCGGAAGAGCTGTCTGAAAAGCTTGCCATGCCTTTGGAAAAGGTGCGTAAGGTGCTGAAAATTGCGAAGGAGCCGATCTCCCTGGAAACGCCAATTGGTGATGAAGAAGATTCTCACCTGGGTGATTTCATTGAAGATAAAAACGCCATTCTTCCGATTGACGCAGCGATTCAATCCAATCTGCGCGAAACCACGACACGTGTTCTGGCTTCGCTCACTCCTCGTGAAGAACGTGTTCTGCGTATGCGATTTGGCATTGGCATGAATACAGACCACACACTTGAGGAAGTCGGTCAGCAGTTCAGCGTGACGAGGGAGCGTATCCGTCAGATCGAAGCCAAAGCCCTGCGCAAGCTCAAACATCCAAGCCGTTCAAGGAAATTGCGTAGCTTTCTGGACAGTTGATTTGGTTCATTGAAACGAATCGCATGTCTGTGTGAGATAGGATCGCTTTTATGAGAGCTCCCAACGCAGTGCTGATTATGGTTGTGAGTGCATCACTGCTGCTTTCGGGATGTGCCACAGTTGCTGTAACCAGCGCTGTTGTTGGTACAGCCGCAACGGTTACCAAGGTGGCAGTAAAAGGCACCGTTGGTGCAGGAAAACTCGCCTATCGCGGGACCAAGGCGGCAGTCAAAGGGACGGGAAAGCTCTTGTCTTCCTCGCGGGATGCCGATGTTGAAGAATACAGGCGCGAAACCGTAAATTGAGCCTGACGGAAATGCGCTCGCGCCGCTGGTTTTGGCGTGTTAAGGTTCATGACCACGGGCTTTGACCCCTGAACAGGGCGGATCTTTCCATGTCCTTCTTAAAAAAGTTGTTTGGCCTTACAGGCAGCGCGGCGTCTTCGACCTCGACAGCGCAATCTGTCGAACACGAGGGCTATGTTATCTCTCCCACCCCGCAGAATGACGGGGGTCAGTTTCGCGTTTGCGGGGTGATTTCCAAGACCATTGATGGCGAACGCAAGGAACATACCCTTATCAGGGCCGACCTCTTCCCATCACAAGACGAGTGCATTGACGCAACCCTGCGCAAAGCCAGGCAGGTCATTAAAGAACAGGGCGACCGGCTGTTTGGCTGATATGCACCAGCAGGTTTTGTCGATTGAGACAAACGGACCGGGATTGACCGAGTTCACAGGTCTTGTGGAAAGCTTTGTTGCACAGAGCGGGGTCGAGGCGGGCCTGGTTACGGTCTTTGTGCGCCACACTTCCTGTTCTCTGCTTATCCAGGAAAACGCTGACCCGGATGTAAAACAGGACCTGACCGAGTTTTTTCACCGCCTTGTGCCGCCCTCCAACGATGATCGGCACAATTGGATGGCGCATACAACTGAAGGACCGGATGACATGCCTGCCCACATAAAGGCCGCGTTGACACAGACTTGCCTCAGCATTCCTGTGTCAAGATCCCGGGCGATGCTCGGCACCTGGCAGGGAATCTATCTCTTTGAGCACAGAACCCGCCCGCATACGCGGGAGGTCGTGCTGCACCTTGCCGGATGACCGGGGGCAGGTTGGTATTCGTGCGCCATGGAAAGAACTGAAATGTTCTAGCGGCGTTTACGGCGGCGTTTTGTTTTTGAACGCCCGATGACTTCAAGGCGAACACGAGAAACGCCAATTCTTTTGGTCAGGCCAATACGCCGTCCGGCACCAAGTGACAGATCAATGATTCGTCCGCGGATAAAAGGCCCCCGATCATTTATGCGAACGACGACCTGTTTTCCGTTACGCAGATGGGTCACACGCACAAGGGTACCAAAGGGCAGTGTCCGGTGTGCCGCTGTCATGCCCAGCTTGTTGTAGGCTTCTCCGTTTGCAGTTACGCGGCCCTGCCAGTAAATCGACGCTTTCCCGACCGAAGCCTTGGCGAAAGCCGTTGTGGTGAAAAGCGAGCCTGTGAGGAAAACCGCTGCCAACAGAGCAGCGATGCTAAAGCTGAAATATTTCATGATGAGTGTCGCCCCAAACAAATTTGCAATGAGGCGCTCAAAACAGCGAGAATATGATCAATCAATGGTCATTACAGATGTTTTGATGGGATGAAACAAACTGTGATGGATGGCGAGGTGCTAAAATAAACCGCCAACTCCTGCCATGTGAAGGCGTCCGGCTTCTTCATGAGGTGAGCGGTCGCCGATGTTGCGACGATCCGCATCACCCATCAGTGTTTGTGCAATATCTGCCGCAAACTTCTTATCGCGCCGATAAAAGGAATGACTGGCAGGCACATCACCGATCGGGCCGGTGTCATTGTTGTCCTCTATCGAGTTCCAGTAGTCGGAAAGATCGACATCCACCATCTTGTCGAGCACCGAGCCGGGTGCTCCGTGACGCCCAAGGCGCGGTGACGACAGAAAGCGTTTGATGTTTGAGGTCGCCAATACGCCATCATGCCGATTGAAATAATTGGTGTAGCGCTGCGAACAATCAAACATCATCTCAGCTGCATCACTTTCCAACGAGTTGGCAGAGATGTCGGCAGCATAGGTAATGAGTTGGGTTATTCCCCACGCGGCATCGCGAGTTGCCTGATGCCCGCCAGAAGCACGCAGGGCCTCACGAACAACCAGCGCGCCCATGGAATGGGCCATCACATGAACGCGGATACGGCAGCCCGGTTCGCAAAAACGGGCAAACAGAGCAAGCCCCGAAGTCACCAGATGGATTGCCGTCAGCCGTGCATCCATATCGTCTTCGAGGTAGTTTAGAAAACTGCCCTTTGACGGCCAGGAATACGATACAAAAACCGCGTTCGGCATACCGGCTGCGCGGATACCTTTTGCGAGATCTGTGTGATTGCCGAAAACATCTTTTGCATCATTGTTGAAACCTGGAACAAGAAAAACAATGTCGCCTGAACCATCTGGTTGCTCGGCAGCTTCAATGATCTTTTTGGCCCATCTTTCGCCGGGGCGGTTGCCGGTCAGGCGATCGGCCGGGTCCATGGTTGTCGAATTCTGCGCAGCAATAACAAAGGAAGGGTCGGCAGGCTCGTCTGCAAAGAAAGGCTTTTTGCCTGCGGGTCGCTTGATGTTGCGTGTGGTGAGGAAAAAACTCTCCATGGAAGACTCCGCGGTTATCAAATGCGCCCCCGCGTCAGTGAAGACAGCCTGCTGCTAAAAGTCCAGTACAAAGTCAATTCTTGCTTGGAGCGGGACACATTCTGTTCCACATTCGCCGGATGACCGCGCTGCATCTCCAGGACACCATCAACCACCTGCCCCATGGGCTGACAGCGTCGGTATCGGATGGTTTTGATCTTCGTATCGAGCTTCTCAACGAGACACTTATGCGCATTGCGCTGGTGCCCCGGAAGGGGCTGGATGTGGACCGTACCTGGATGATTGCTCCGGGGGGAGAAGTTGCGTGGGACGGGCGTGACAGGCTCTCAACAGATGGGTTTGAGTGCCCCGGTGTACAGGCCAGAAAGGATGGCTTTGACGGGAATACGCTGTGTGCAACTGTAGAAGCTGAACCTTTGCGAATTGCCGTGAAACAGAAAGTCGGTGATCACTGGGTGCCGATTTTTGAAGACAGGCCCGGTGGTGCTTACCAATGGTTCAACAAGGGGCATCGGTTAAAGCATTTTCAATGCCTGAGGCAATCGGACGCCCATTACGGATTGGGTGACAAGACGGGCCCTGTTGATCGGACCGGACGACGGGTCCGCGTTCTTCAAAGCGATGCGCTTGGTTTTGATGCAGAACACTCCGACCCTCTTTATAAACATGCTCCGTGGATCATTGTGTCAGGGCCGGACAGTGCGGCCGGTTTGCTGTATGACACAATGGCTGAGGTCAGTTTCGATCTGGGAGCGGAGCACTCAAACTACTTTCCCCGCTACCGCCATGCCGAAATACATGAAGAGGGGCTTGTCCTTTATGTCATGGCGGGGCCGCGGGTTGGCGATGTGGTGCCGCGCCTCCATGATCTTACCGGATATTCCGCCTTCCCCCCGCGCTGGGCTTTTGGGTTTGCCTTTACAACCATGCACCACGCTGATGCGCCCAATGCGCAGGAAGTGATCATGGATTTTGCGCATGAAGCAAGGGGCCGTGATCTGCCCATCAGCGCAATCCATCTGGGTTCTGGTTACACACGCGGTGCTGACGGGTTGCGCTATGTCTTCAACTGGGACCTGAACCGATTTCCGCATCGCGACAATTTCTTTTCGTCGCTCCGGTCCCTTGGGTTTCGTACCAGTGCAAATGTCAAACCGGTACTGCTGACAGGCCATAGCGCGTTTCAAAATGCCTGGCAGCAAGGCTGGTTTGTCCGCCGCGCTGGTGGGGAAGCTGCTGTTGAAATGTTTTGGGGTGGGGAGGGGGCGAGCCTCGACTTTACCAACCGGGCAACAATCGGCTTTTGGCAGACCGGTGTCAGCCAACAGGTGCTTGGTGCCGGGTTTGATGCGGTCTGGAATGATAATAACGAAGCCGAATTATGGGATGAGACCGCAACGCTGGATGGTTTTGGAAAGCCCTTGCCGGGGATGGAGTGTCGCCCTGTCCACGCCCTGCTGATGACACGGGCAAGCTTTGAAATCATAAAGCTGATGCGCCCGGATGAACGGCCTTATACCATCACACGTGCCGGCCCGATTGGTATTGCCCGTTATGGCGAAACATGGTCAGGCGATAACCGAACCAGTTGGCATAGTTTGAAATGGAACCTTCGACAGGGCTTGTCTATGAGCCTGTCGGGGATGCCGCTTGTCGGTCATGATATTGGCGGTTTTGACGGTCCTCCGCCCGATGATGAACTGTTGGTGCGCTGGTTTCAGATGATGGCACTGCATCCGCGTTGCGTGATGAATTCATGGAAAGCCGATTATGGCAATATCCCAAATCTCCCCTGGATGCATGAGAACGTCTTTGATCATGTAAAATCCGCATTGCGTTTGCGTTACGTTTTTCTGCCCTATCTTTATGGGCTTGTTCACAAAGCCCACCGAACCGGAGAGCCGGTTATTGCGCCAACATTTTTTCATTTTGATCATCATCGCTGCAGGGATGATTGTGATGCCTTTATGCTTGGTCCCGACGTTCTGGTTGCTCCGGTTGTCGAACCTGAGGCCCAGTCGGTAACGCTCTTTTTGCCACCGAGCGAGAGCGGTTGGCTGGATTACAATACCGGCCAGGTTCATGCAGGCGGACAAGACCTGGTGGGCGATGTGCCGCTGGGCCAGCTGCCAGTATTTGTGCGTGGTGGTGCTGTTTTGCCGCTGGCACAGAAATGGCCGCACCATTCGCCACATGACGCTTCTCACGTCGCCCTATATGTTTTCCCCGGCATGGGGAGCGGCCAGAGCGTTGCCAACATTTTTTTCGATGATGGTCTTAGCTGGAACTATCAGGAGGGCAAGGCCTCTCAGCTTGCCTGTGCGCTGGACTGGGATGCAAATGCAGCGCATCTAAGCGTTCATGAGACAGGGAACGCCTGGTTTCAGCCTGTTCTTTCGTCTCGCTGCGCATCTCATCACAGTCTGCAAACCGACTGGCGGGGTGTAAGGCCCGAATCCGAAATATAAGGGGAAATACGTGACGGACCTCAAAAACAAAACCATCTTCATGTCCGGCGGATCCCGGGGCATCGGCCTTGCAATTGCACTGAGGGCTGCCAGGGATGGTGCCAATGTGGCAATCGCGGCAAAAACCGTGGATCCTCATCCAAAATTACCTGGAACCATCTATTCGGCAGCTGAGGAGATTGAAGCAGCCGGAGGCCAGGCTTTGCCGTTGGTCTGCGATATCCGGTATGAGGAGCAGGTCGTGGCGGCGGTCGACGCCGTTGTCGAACGTTTTGGTGGAATTGATATCTGCGTCAACAATGCATCAGCGATCCAGCTTACGCCAACAGAGATGACTGACATGAAGCGGTTTGATCTCATGCACCAGATCAACACGCGAGGAACGTTTCTTGTGTCGAAAACGTGCCTGCCGCATCTCAAAAAATCCGATAACGCCCATATACTTAATCTGGCACCGCCGCTGGATATGGCCCCGAAATGGTTTGCACCCCACGTCGCTTACACCATGGCCAAATACGGTATGTCCATGTGCACTTTGGGTATGGCTCAGGAATTTTCCAGGCAAAAGATCGGTGTTAATTCATTGTGGCCACTGACGGCCATTGATACGGCGGCGGTTCGCAACCTGCTTGGCGGAGACGCCGTGAGCAAAATGAGCCGCAAACCGGAAATCATGGCAGATGCCGCCCATGCCATTCTGGTTCGTGATGCAGCAGAATGCAGTGGGAATTTCTTCATCGATGAAATGGTTTTGCGGGCGGAAGGTATGAGTGACTTTTCAGCCTATGCAAATGATCCCGGCGGAAAGCTTGCAGCAGATTTTTTTGTTCCAGACAGCATTTTCGATGAAACACCGACCGAGGTCATCCGCTCCGGTTGGTGATATTAACTTCAATGACGAAACATAGTGCAATATCATCTGGTCTCGGCCATAAAGCACACCATGTATTTCCCGTCGTCATTATCCGCGAAACTCTTGCCCATTGAGGCTCTGCGTGCGTTAGCGGCGATCATGGTTGTCATTACCCATGTCTTGCATGAGATAAAGGAAATTCTTGCCCGCCAGTCTGTGGCCTTTAATGAAAAGATGTTCCCCGGTGATGCGGGTGTGGACATTTTCTTCGTCATATCCGGTTTCATTATGGTGTATGTGAGCCGCAGGAGTTTTGGGGACGCTCGACAAGCCTGGCCTTTTATCAAACGGCGTATTGCCCGCATCGTCCCACTTTACTGGATTTTGACGCTGATGATGCTGGCTGCAGTGGTGTTGCTGCCTGGCAGGGTTGATAATGAGACCCACGATGTATGGCACTGGATTTCGTCGTTTCTGTTTTTTCCTTATGAACGCGCCACCGATGAGGCTGTCCGCCCGCTCCTGGGTGTCGGCTGGACTCTGCAATATGAGATGTTTTTCTATCTGCTGTTTGCGGGTTTCATGGCCCTGCCGTTCCACCGGGCCTGCTGGAGTCTGGTTGGTTTACTCACTTTGATAGTCACCCTTGGCTGGTTGTTTGAACCTGAAAGTGTGCCGCTGGTTTTCTGGTCGAACGTGATAATTCTGGAATTTGGTATCGGTATCCTGCTTGGTCTTGCGTATCAAACCGATCTGCGGTTACCCACCTGGGTGTTCTGGCCAATGATAGGCTTCGGTCTTGTGCTGCTTGGTCTTGCGCCACCGTTTACAGAAGCATACGAGCCACAGCGTGTTTGGTACTATGGCATACCTGCATTCTTTCTGGTGGCTGCCGTAACCATGACACGCGGTGGGGCGGACAGATATGTGCCTTCATGGTTCGTTTTGCTTGGGGCCTCATCCTATGCGCTCTATCTTTCTCACCCCTTCGCAATAGGTATCGCCACGCTTCTCAGTGAAGTTTTGAACATGACCGAACTGTTGGAGGTTCAGCTGATACCGGTCGTGTTCGCAGGAGTGATCATACCGTTTTGTATTGCCGTTGGTGTTGCGGTTCATCTGTTTATCGAACGCCCAATTGCCCGATATCTTTCCTCACGTCGCCGGAATGAATCCAAGCCGATCGGTAAAGGCATGGCTTTCAAATAGCGCTGAAAGCGCGCCCGGGACCCTGAATAGAAGATGAATAGGCCGTTCCGGATTGGTTCACGCGCGCGTCTCTAAATTGGTTCTATCAGCTGCCCACCCCCTGCAAAATAAACGGGCAGTATGAGGTTCATGAAGGAGAATCGCTATGTTTGCTTCCAAAATTACATCCACTCTCATTGCCGGTGTTATTGCGCTTGGCGGCCTGGCTGTTGTGAATTCGTCTGCCAATGCCGGTTCACGCGGCGGTCTGTTCTTTGACGGCCCCGGATTTCACCTGGGCTTTGGAGGGAACCACTACGGCCGTCGGCATTTTGACCGCTATGACCGGTGGGAACGTCCACGCCACCGTCGTTTTTGTCGCCCCGGTAAGGCGCTGCGCAAGGCAAAGCGCCGTGGAATTCGGCGGGCCCATATTGTGCGCGTCGGCCATCGTGGTGTCATCGTTCGTGGTAGAAAATGGGGTGATGTTGTCACTATCGGATTTGGTCGCCACCGTTCCTGCCCGGTGCGTTTCGTGAGAGCCTATTAAAGAGTTTCTGCACCCCTTTGATGCGTTCATCAAAGATGGAAACACTTTAGCCACGATTCCGGATGCAGGTGGAACCCGGTCTTGCTAAGAGGCCGGGTTCTGCTGTCGTTATTGATTTAGCTCCCAACTCACGGAAATGCTGATCGAATAGCTGTTCTCGCCGCCGGCCACGGGGACTGCAGATTCAACTCTGCTTGATGCGGCTCTGGCTTGTGCAAGACCCCGCGCTCGTGGAATGCGAACGCTGCCCTCGTTGATGGTCAGGATTCGCCCCAGTTCAACTCCGGCAGCCTGAGTGAGTGTTCGCGCCTTGGCGATCGCATTCTTCATGGCATCCTTGCGTGCCATCTCGATCGTGCTTGAGGGGTCACTTGATACAAACTGAATTGCACCCCCGCTGTTCACACCCAGGGTGACGGATTCGTCAATGAGAGCGCCAAGCCTGGTGAGATCGCGCAGTCGGACAGTCAATGAATTGCTGACCACATAGCCGGTTATTTGAGGAGGCTTTTGCGGTCCTTTGCTTGACTGTTTGGGATAAAAATATCTTGGCTGGATACTGAAATTGCTGGTTTGCAGGTCGCGATCTTCAATCTTTGCTTCTTTCATGGCTGCCAGAACCGCAGCCATGGCTGCGTTATTTTCATCCAGTGCAGCACGCGCAGTTTCGCTTTCGCGAACAACAGAAAGATTGATGATGGCCATGTCCGGTTTTATGCTCGACTTGCCGGTAGCAGAGACCGAAATTATCCCTGGTTTGTCTTCAGCGGCATAAGAATTTTCAGGAATGAGAACCATTGCGGCAACGATGAAAAGAGCGCTGGACAGGGGGCGTTTAAGGGGCGTTAAAGACATGAACGTTCTCCTTGATTGCAGGTATTGTAGAGCGAACGCGTCGTGGTGAGAACCAAAGTTTCTAAAACTCCCTCGATAATCGAGGTGTTTGATCAGATGCTCTTGTTGAAATGATCGTTTTGGTTTAGCTCAAATGCTGGCTTGGGAGTGTAGCTCAATGGTTAGAGCCAGCGGCTCATAACCGCTTGGTTGGGGGTTCGAGTCCCTCCACTCCCACCATATGTCTCATTTAACCCTCTGATATAGATGTATTTAATATATCTTGGACAAATTTTTCTTACTTTATTGCTTACTTTGAAGGTCAATTCGCCAGCCTGAGTTATCTCTTTTGGCCCACAAGAGAACTTCGGTAAGGGTTCAATGCAGAAAAAGTACTGCGGCGATATATGGTGGTGCTGGTAATCATGAAAACCCGAATTTCTTGTTGTCAGTAAGGAAATGGGCTTAATGATAGCCATCAGCATGGCTCGATCAATTCTGACCTTTCCCGTTTGCTTGAATTGACCTCACGCCCTACACGGTAGCTCACCGACTGGTGACCCATGTTCTCATTATACAGTGCTCTCGCACCCATTACCCCTATGTCTGGCTCCACCCAAGCCTGATGGGCGTCTGGCTTCAGTATGATGGGCATGCGGTGGTGCAAATGGCCGATTTCAGGCGATGCCGGTGCCGTCAAGATCGTGCAAGACGTGATATCGAGATGAGCATTGTGCGCCCACAGACCAGCAAACATAAATGGTTCTTTGTCCGGCAGATGGATGAAATGCGGGTCTTTGCCGCCATCTTCGCCGATCGTCCACTCATAGTAGCCCGTGGCCGGTATCAAACAACGTCTGGTCTTCATGGCATCGCGAAACGAAGACTTCTCATGCGCCGTTTCTGCTCGGGCGTTGAACATGGGATATTGGGGGATTTCTTTTGCCGAATGTAGCGCCAGCCACCACCGGCCATTCATCACAGTAGTTTCACCGTCCTGAAGGGTCACAAAGCCCACATCTTGAGTGGGAGCTACATTGTAGCGTGGTGGATCATTGCGCCCGACTGCACTAACCGGGATCAACCGCACGGCATCATGCAGTTCAGACCAGGTGACATCGATGGCGAAGCGACCGCACATTGCGGGAAAGTCGCAAGCAAGTTCGCGGTTGACCAGTCACTTCTGCATAGACTGCAGTGTGAACTTGAAGACCGTCGATTTACGTCCTCCACAAATGGTACACAATCTCGAAAATGGCGAGAAACTTAAACTGTGAGAATTATCACAGCTTGCAAGATGTTGGAAAGCTAGCGTTTTCGTGTCTTTGAGCAATTCATTGCAGACAACTACTCGGGAGGTGAGAGCTGTGGAATTGGATTTTACGACCCAAAAAAATGTCGTTGAAGATGACCACTCCAGCGAAGCCATAGAAGAAACTATGGCGGGCTGTGGTGGACGTTGTCATGCATACGGCTGTTCTCAGGATTGTTGTCTTGACCCATACCATAATGGCCCCCACCGCTGCTTCGACCATCGATAGTAAGACATCACAACAATGAACCGTGTCAGAGACCGCGCGCTTACTGAGGAAACTCGCAAGACACGGTTCTATTTGCTGTTCGTATCGGCGCTGATGGCGCTGATTCTGATTCTGGGCGTCGAAATCACTCAGCTCTCAATCTTTGGAACACAAATTACATTCGGCAAATCTCAATTGCTGATCGCACTGATGTTCGCCAACGTCTACTTCACATTTGCATATACGACCCAATCTTTGCGCGATCAGGCTGACCACGAACGGATATATGACATAGCGAGCCATGATGAACTCGTAGGGAAACCAATTTTCGACAGATTGGAATCCGTGATCAAGGACCTTGAAGCTTCAAAACATCTCTCACGCGAAGGGCATCAAGACCTAGCCAGTAGCTTTATCACACTCGCACATGGACTATCCATGTCTCCCTCCGAGTTTCTCCAAGAAAGCGAAGATTTTACACCAGTTGATACCGCTCCAGTCCAAATGCACATACAAAGCCGCATAGATCGTGATCTGAGTCCCGTTGAGCCGATTCTGGCTGCAAAATTGGCTACCCACATGGATCGAATGGTTCGACGTTCTCAGATCTATTCCACGGCCCGAATGGAAAGTTTTCTCCGCGCCGAGAGCTTTACGAGTTTGTCGCACATGGTGCCATCTGCCGCATCAACAATTTTGACACTTCTTACTGCATACGCACTTTTTGACCCAGATTTGATTGTTTGGTTCCAAGGTCAAATGACTGAGCTTGATGAGGTTTTTTCCTTCAAGAACAAATAGTTCAGTGTTGTTGTAGTCATTTTCATGCCACCTCAGATCTAATCAGAGAGAACCTTCAGTCGTCGCTTTGGCCGCAGGCGTCGAGCTAATTCCTGAAAACGGCGGCGGCGCGGCAGTAATAGGCGCTTATGATCGAAACGAATACCTGCCTGCGAGACGCCGGGCTCTGGATGCTTGGGGATTGAGATTGCTCGAAATCGTTGAAGGCAAGCCCGGTACATCCAACGTGGTACCGATAGGATTCACTAAAGGCAAAAGCTGCTGAGGTCGGAGAACAAATCGCCCTGCTCATCCGACTTCTCGCCCCAAAGATTTCTTGGCGAGCTTTCGGGTGCCTGATCAGCCCTAATTCGTCGGTCCAAGGCGAATGTTAGCGGCAAAACACGTTCTGCATCGCGTTCACGCTTCGGGTTTTTCCCATTGGCAACGTGGCCACGACCGATCTCAGCAAGACGGCGAGCGTCGGAGAGTGACAGATCAGGGTAGGGACCAAGTCCCATCTCACGGGCAGAACCACCTTTGGGTGTCCAACGGAATATCCAAGACTTAGATCCGCTGCCAACAATATTCAGCCACAGCCCTCAACCATCGCGCACCCGACGCTTTCCATTGATTGGGTCTTCAGAAATGCTCTTGATCGTATCAACGCGTTTGGCGGATAGTTTATGGATCGGTCGGCTCAAATTTCTTACTTTCAGTGCCGAATTATGGCGTACGACCACGAACGAGCGCAAACGAAAAGAGCTTAAAACCCCTATTTGCATGGGTTTCTCGCGGATGATGACGAATGACCACAAACAGGGTACGGTGGTCTCCACTCCCACCAAAGCCAGCCCCGTTGCCAGCCCCGTTTATTGACGTCTCTTTGATTGCCGGGAAGTGTGAATTTGGGGTCCAGCAATAGTCAATTGGAGAGTTTTGGTTCAAAACATATGGACCAAATTTCTTTTGATCAGGTTTGGGGCTCCATGGACGACACTGACCATCTTGCCGGGATACGCGAGTCTGTTCGTGCAATCTGCAAGTCCTTTGGAGAGGGCTATTGGCGGGAACTGGATAGCCGGGGCGGATATCCAACAGAGTTTGTTGCAGCAATTACGCAGTCTGGTTTTTTGGGTTGCCTGATCCCGGAATCCTATGGCGGTGCGGGCCTTGGCCTCGTGGAAGCCTGTGCGGTTCTGGAAGAGATTTCGCGGTCCGGCGGACATCCCGGTGCTGCTCATGCCCAGATGTATGTCATGGGTTCCGTTTTGCGCCACGGTTCGCCGGAGCAGAAACAAAAGTATTTGCCGGCTGTTGCGGCCGGTGAACTGCGGCTGCAGTCCTTTGGCGTTACCGAACCGACAACCGGTACGGACACCACATCATTGAAAACATTTGCCAGACGGGAAGGGGGCAAGTTCATTGTCAACGGCCAGAAGGTCTGGATCAGCCGGGTGCAACATTCTGACCTGATGGTGTTGCTGGCACGAACCAGACCAATCGAGGAACGGACATCCAAGACCGATGGGTTGTCCAGCTTCATTGTCGACCTTCGGGGCGCGCAGGAGCGCGGACTGACGATCAAGCCAATTGACGCAATGATCAATCATCATGCCTGTGAATTGTTCTTTGACGATTTTGAAATTCCCGAAGAAAATCTACTAGGTGAAGAGAATGCGGGCTTCCGGGTTGTGCTGGATGGCATGAATGCCGAACGCATTTTGATTGCAGCAGAGTGTATTGGCGATGCGCGATATTTTACGGACAGATCAACAACCTATGCGCGTGAACGGGTCGTTTTCGACCGTCCTATAGGGCAAAATCAGGGTGTTTCATTTCCCATCGCTCAAGCCTACGCCAACACCGAGGCGGCAGCTTTGATGGTGGACAAGGCGGCTCGCCTGTTTGATGCCGGACAACCTTGTGGTGCGGAAGCCAATATGGCGAAAATGCTGGCTGCCGATGCTTCCTGGAAGGCCGGTGACACCTGCCTGCAAACCCATGGAGGCTTTGGAATGAGCCGCGAATATCATATCGAACGCAAGCTGCGTGAGACCCGCCTGTACCAGATCGCGCCGATCTCAACCAATCTCATTCTCTCCTACATCAGTGAGCATGTGCTGGGGATGCCGAGAAGCTTTTGAGACGGAACCGATCCGGTTGCCGCGCGGTTACACAAGCGGCAAGTTTCATTCATGCAGTGGAAAATCGATATGGATGTGGTTCCCGTCCGGGTCCCACACATTGTACTGAATGATGTTGAAATCGGTGATTTCGGTTTTGGAAAATTTTTCACCTGTTGCTGCCAGCTTTTCTTCAAAAGCTTTTTGGCCGGTTGCCGACAAGGCAAAGTGCTCCAGCTTCAGAGGAGTTTCTGCTCCCGCGCCAGCATCACCGTCAGCTCCCACAAGGTGAATGATTGCCTGGTCCCCTGCATAGAGCCAGGCACCCGGAAATGAAAACCTGGGGCGATCACCGTTCTTCAAGCCAACAAAATTGGTGTACCATTCCACCATTTTGTCGAGCCTGTTGGTGCGCACGTTAACATGATCCAGCTTCGTGATGTTCATTGCCTGACCTGTGGTTTGAGTAAAATTGCCATTTTCCAGTTGCCGAATGGCACGCCATTGTAAGGCGGCAGATACCGATTTTGAACGATGCTTTGCCCTAACGCAATGAAGATGTACTGCGTTCCAGGATGTCCCACATAAGATCATTATTGCTTGTGTAAATGGCCGGATATCCGCCCTTTGCGGTATTTGGGAACCTCGTGGGTAGAGTTCAATTTTGTTATCAGCGGACTGCTCAGCCAAATGTGCAGGTGAAGGCACGTTTCTTCTCAGCGGCCCAAAGTTCACTTGACCGCAAAGAGTTCCTCGCTCAATCTTCTGGTTCGGCGGAGGCGCGTTTCTGTTAAAAATCGGTTTTTGATTGGAAACTTGTCTTTTCAAATACACTTAAATTTCAGGGAGAAAAAAATGAAAAAGACCTTTTTGGGTTTGCTTGTTGCAACTGGTTTGGTGGTTGCTGCGCAGGGCCAGGCCATTGCCCAGCAGAAATTCATCTCGATCGGGACCGGTGGTGTAACCGGTGTTTATTATCCCACCGGTGGCGCGATTTGCCGTCTGGTGAACAAGGATCGCAAGGATCATGGTCTGCGCTGTTCGGCGGAGTCTACGGGCGGATCGATCTACAATATCAACACAGTACGCGCTGGTGAACTGGAGTTTGGTGTTGCCCAGTCCGATTGGCAGTATCATGCCTATAACGGCACATCGAAATTCGAAGATCAGGGCAAGTTTGAAAAATTGCGCGCGGTTTTTTCGGTCCATCCGGAACCCGTCACCATTATTGCACGTGATGATTCAGGCGTTTCCAACATCACCGATCTGAAAGGTAAGCGCCTCAATATCGGCAACCCTGGCTCCGGTACGCGCGGCACCTGGGAAGTGATCGAAGAGACACTTGGCTGGAAGCGCGAAGACCTCAAGATTGCTTCTGAAATGAAGTCATCGGAAACTGGTCAGGCGGTTTGTGATAACAAGATCGATGCCTATTTCTGGCTGGTCGGTCACCCATCAGCGCTGACGCAGGAATCGATTGCTTCCTGTGCTACCCACCTGGTCAATGCCACAGGGCCGGAAATCGACAAGCTGGTAGCGGACAATCCCTATTACCGCGTCGCAACTATTCCCGCTGGCATGTACAACAATAAAGAAGACATCACCACTTTTGGCGTTGGTGCCACCTTTGTATCGAGTGCCGACGTGCCGGAAGAAGTGGTCTATACGGTGGTAAAGGCTGTTTTTGAAAACTTCGATCAGTTCACAAAACTTCACCCGGCCTTCGCAAACCTGAAGCCCGAGCAGATGGTGAAAGATTCACTGTCAGCGCCGCTGCATGATGGTGCGATAAAATATTACAAAGAAAAAGGCTGGATGTAACAACCAGCCACCCGTGGGGAGGGCAAAGGAAATTTGTCCTCCCCAGCCGGTTCTGTAGCCTAATGGGGTTGGTATGACGTTTCGACCTTTTGGCCGCGTTTTAACGGGCCTGATGTGTCGGGATACATAAGCAGTTTGGGGAGGTATCAATGTCACAGCAAGCGCCCGCAAAAACCGCCGAGGAGATTGCTGCTGAAGTCGATACCGGCGCCCGTAATCTTTCCGGAAATTTTGCGCGGCTGATACCTGGTCTTTGCCTTGCGTGGTCTTTCTACCAACTCTACATCGCCTCGCCACTTCCTTCACTGCTGACCGAGTGGACCGGGGTTTCCTATTTTTACTTTTTCGCCAATCTCTCGATTTCACGAAAGATCCATCTGGCTTTCGGCCTGGCTTTGGTTTGTCTGGCTTATCCGCTGGTGAAGACCTCGTCCCGAAACAGAATACCCTGGTATGATTGGCTTTTATTGGTCGTCGGTGTCCTTTGCATCGTCTACATGATAGCGCTGAATTCGAATATTGCAGAGCGCGCCGGTTCATTTGACCATCGGTTGATCCCCTACGACATGACGGTCGCCCTGTTGGGCATCGCGGTTCTCACTGTTTGTGTTTTCCGCTCACTTGGATTGCCCATGATTGCTGTTGCTGCAGTTCTGGCAGCTTATGTGTTTATCGGCGGCGGCAACTGGGGCGGAGCCTCTTTTGTTAAAGGTATGTGGCATTTCTGGATGCAGGAGGAGGGGATATTCGGAAAACCGCTTGAGGTTTCGGCACAGACGATCTTTCTATTTGTTCTTTTCGGGTCGATCCTGGAAAAAGCTGGAGCGGGTGGATATTTCATCAAGCTTGCCTTTGCCTTGCTCGGGCACCTGCGCGGCGGCCCGGCCAAGGCGGCGGTTGTTGCTTCTGCGATGAGTGGCCTTTATTCCGGCTCGTCCATCGCCAACACCGTGACGACAGGGACCTTTACGATACCGCTGATGAAGCGCACGGGCTTTTCAGCTGAAAAGGCCGGAGCGGTTGAGGTTGCCTCATCAACCAACGGACAACTCACTCCGCCGGTCATGGGTGCAGCCGCCTTTCTTATCGCGGAATATACCGGCATTGCCTATACCGACATATTGCGCCACGCGATTGTTCCGGCGCTCGTTTCCTATATCGCTCTTATCTACATCGTGCATCTGGAAGCCTGTAAGCTTGACCTAAAGGGTCTCGATAAATTGCCTTCTTCGATGACGCTCATGTCGAAGATGATCGCGTTTCTAACCGGTTTTGTTGGTCTTGGACTTCTGGCTGGTCTGGTTCATTTGTCGCAGGGGTGGGTTGCGCAAATTTCACCGGGATTGTCGCTGCCCTACGTGATGCTGGTTCTTCTTACGGTTTATCTTACCCTGCTCTGGATTGCGTCGAAGAAGCCTGATTTTGAAAAAGAGGATCCGGATGCGCCCATTCTGGAACTTCCGCCTGTCGGTGAAACCACCATCAAAGGCTTGTATTTCCTGCTGCCCATCGTCTTGCTGCTGTGGTGCATCCTGCCGACGCCTGACAAATTCTCTGCGCATCTGTCGGCTTTCTATGCCTGTATGATGATGATTTTTGTTGCCCTTACTCAACATGCATTCAAGGCCTGGATGCGAGGTGAATCAGGAGCGCTGTCGAAGTTTCGTGACGGGTGGAATGAATTTATTGAAGGTATGGTTGCCGGGGCCCGCAACATGATCGCAATCGCGATTGCAACGGCGGCTGCGGGTATCATTATCGGCTCAATTTCGCTGACCGGTGCACATCAGGTGGTCGGCCAGTTTGTTGAATATCTGTCCGGCGGCAATCTGATGATCATGCTCATCCTCGTGGCCATCATGAGCCTGATACTGGGCATGGGGTTGCCAACAACGGCAAACTATCTCGTGGTATCATCGCTGATGGCACCGGTGATTGTGGCGCTTGGGGCAAAATCCGGCCTGCTGGTACCGTTGATTGCTGTCCATCTTTTTGTCTTCTATTTCGGCATTCTGGCTGATGATACGCCGCCGGTGGGACTGGCGGCTATCGCGGCGTCGGCTATCGCCAAAGGTGATCCGATCAAGACCGGTGTTCAGGGCTTCACCTACGATATCCGGACGGCGCTGTTGCCGTTTCTTTTCATTTTCAACACCGAGTTGCTGCTGATCGATGTTACTTTCTGGAAAGCGATTTTCGTTTTCATTGTTGCCGTGATTGCGATGATGCTTTTCGCTGCGGCGACGCAGGGCTGGTGGCTTGTCAAAAACCGGGCATGGGAAACGGTGGCGCTGCTGCTTGTCGCCTTCACACTGTTCCGTCCCGGCTATTGGCTTGATCAGATATCGCCGCCCTATCTGGACACGGAACCAACGAAGGTCTTTGAAGTTGTCGGCAATGCACCCGACAATGGCGTGCTGACCTTTGTGGTGAGTGGACCGGACTTTGATACCGGCGAGGAGACTTCCACAACGTTACTCGTGCCGATGGGCGACCGGGCCGAAGCGATCAAACGGCTGGAGGCCGCTGGTCTGATCGTCAACCTTGAAGACGGCCTTGCAAAGGTTGGCGAACCGTTCCCGCAGACACCGTTTTTCGAGAAGATCGGGAAGATGTTTGACTACTATAGTGACAAGCCGGTGGTGGTTTCGAAAGTCCGGCAGACGGCTGAGCGATGGTCAAAGGAAGTCTTCTACATTCCGGCTCTCTTGTTGCTCGGTTTCATCTATCTGATGCAGCGACGGCGTCGCCCGATTATGGCGCTTTGAGACCATGATTCCTGATTTGTCGCGATTTGCGCGCGCAGCTTTGTGGGATCACATAACGCCGCTTGAACAGGCCGCCAACATCTCGCGTGAGATCGGTGGCGGGCCGCTTTTTGTGAAGCGCGACGACGCCAACGGGCTTGCCTTTGGCGGCAACAAGGTGCGGCAGCTGGAATATTATCTCGGTGACGCTTTGGCTCAGGGAGCCGATACCATTTTGATGACGGGAGCGGTGCAGTCTAATTTTGTACGCACCGCAGCTGCTGCTTGCTGCAAGCTTGGATTGAAGTGCCACATACAACTGGAAGACCGGGTTCCAAAAGATGATTTCGAATACAATAAATCCGGAAATGTCCTTTTAAATCAGTTTTTTGGGGCGGCTTTATCGTTCTTTTCTGAAGGGGAGGACGAGCAGGCAGCGGATGCGGAACTGGAACAGATTGCTGCGACCTATCGAGCCGACGGGCGTAAAACTTATGTTGTCCCAATGCATCCGTCCCACGCCCCACTGGGTGCGCTTGGTTATCTTCATGGCGCGCGCGAACTTGTTGATCAGATGAATGAAATGGCGATCAGGCCGGACCGGATTTTCGTCGGTTCCGGTTCTGGCAATACCCATACCGGCCTGTTGGTGGGACTGCGATTGCTGGGTGATAAGACGCCTGTTACCGGCGTGTGCGTCCGGCGTGATGCAGGACTTCAAGCCCCTCGGATTCGCGCCCGATGCGACCACCTTTTGACCATGTTGGACACCGGTTTGGCCCTGCAGGACGATGATGTGGAGGTGGATGATACCTTTTTGGCACCAGGATATGGGCGTGCCGGCCCTCAGGCCCGTGAAGCCATGTTGCTGGCCGCCCGTCTGGAAGGATTGATTGTCGATCCGGTTTATACATCAAAGGTTCTGGCGGCGGCGATCAGGTTCAGCCGGGCTCACCGCGAAAAAACCAGTATCTTTATCCACACCGGCGGCGGACCCGCAATTTTTGGCTATGCTGAAAATGTTCGTGAAATGCTCAATGAAGAAACAGCACCTGAAGAGTCATGAGCCATGTCTTCCCCCGCCATACGAAATCATCCAATCCCGTCATTGCGGGTGGTGAAGGATGTTACCTCATCGATGTCGAGGGGAAGCGTTATCTTGATGGCTCAGGCGGAGCCGCTGTTTCCTGTCTTGGCCATGGTGATCAGGAGGTGTTGCAGGCGATCAGGGATCAGCTTGATAAGGTAGCGTTTGCCCATACCGGATTTTTTACTTCCAACCCGGCGGAAGAGCTGGCTGACCTTCTTGTTCAACATGCGCCGGGAGATATTGATCGTGTTTATTTCGTTTCCGGTGGTTCTGAGGCGGTGGAGGCTTCGCTGAAGCTTGCCCGACAGTATTTTCTTGAGACCGGGCAACCGGATCGTCATCGGGTGATCGCGCGACGGCAAAGCTATCATGGCAACACGCTTGGGGCGCTGGCAGCCGGTGGCAACTTATGGCGCCGCGAACCCTTTGCTCCGATCATGGTTGAGACCAGTCATATTGCGCCCTGTTTCGATTATCATGAGCGGCGCGAAACGGAGACAGTGTTTGAATATGGCCAACGTGCCGCTGATGAGCTTGAAACCGAAATCAACCGATTGGGTGCTGAGACCGTTATGGCCTTCATTGCCGAGCCGGTGGTTGGCGCAACAGCCGGAGCGGTTCCTGCAGTTGAAGGCTATTTTTCCCGTATCCGTGAGATTTGTAACAAACATGGCGTGTTGCTCATTTTTGATGAGGTCATGTGCGGGATGGGCCGGACCGGCCACCTGTTTGCAT
The DNA here is from genome assembly GCA_937930635.1 of uncultured Rhizobiaceae group bacterium. Lineage (GTDB taxonomy): Bacteria > Pseudomonadota > Alphaproteobacteria > Rhizobiales > Rhizobiaceae > Pseudahrensia. Next base: position 64,906 of record CALHCF010000006.1, on the reverse strand, counting down.
GTGATCATGACGGAGTTGCACCCGATATTATCTGTATCGCCAAGGGTCTGGGGGGTGGTTATCAACCCATAGGTGCGATGTTGTGTTCGTCGCGGATTTATGCGGCCATTGAACAGGGTACAGGGTTCTTTCAGCACGGCCATACCTATCTTGCGCATCCAACTGCCTGTGCGGCGGGCCTCGCCGTAGTCAAAGCCATTTTGACACGGGATCTCGTTGGTCGTGTTCGCAAACAGGGCGCGAAGCTTGATGAGATGTTGAAAAGCGCATTTGATCAACACCCCCATGTTGGAGATATCCGCGGACGCGGGCTCTTTCGGGCAATCGAGATTGTCGAAGATCGTGGAGAAAAAACACCGTTTGATCCCAAACGCGGCATTCACAAGAAGATCAAGACTGAAGCCTTCCGCAAAGGGCTGATCTGTTACCCAGGCGGTGGTACTTTGGATGGCGAGCGGGGCGATCATGTTCTGCTGGCACCACCCTACATTATTGAGGATGCGCAGATCGATGAACTGGTCACCAAACTCGATACCGCATTGCGGATGGCGCTTTGAAAATATTGCCCCACATAATGGTTGCGCCAAACGGAGCGCGCCGAACCAAATCTGACCATCCAGCAATACCTGTAACGATTGCAGAAACCGTGAGGGTGGCGAAGGCCTGTTTTGAGGGTGGAGCCGGCGCGCTGCATGCACATGTGCGGGACCAGAATGGCGAGCACATTCTTGATGCCGGTCTGTATCGTGAACTGATTGGCGAAATGAAGGTGCAGGTACCCGCCATGGATGTTCAGATCACCACTGAGGCCGTGGGCCGCTACACGCCAGCACAGCAAAGAAAGCTGGTGCGGGATTTAAACTGCGCCGCAGTCTCTGTAGGCTTTGCGGAAATGCACTGTGATAATGACACCAAAGCCGCACACGCCTTCTATCGTTTTGCAGAAGATGAAAAGATTGCCGTGCAGCATATTGTCTATGATGAAAATCAACTGTCGCAATTGCTGGCTGCAATAGACAGTGATCATATTCCAGCGCGGCCTCAACAGATGATCTTTGTGCTCGGGCGTTATACTGAAAATCAGCAAAGTGATCCGGCGATGCTTCAGCCTTATCTTGATGTGATTCAAAGCGCACATTTTGATCACGACTGGAGCGTATGTGCATTCGGTTCGGGAGAAACTTCCTGTCTCGAAGCAGCCATCAAGGCGGGTGGAAAAGCGCGTGTCGGTTTTGAAAATTCCCTGTGGAACCAGGACGGGTCTGTTGCTGCCAGTAATATGGAAAGGGTGAGGGAGGTGCGTGCGTTGTTTGGACAATGATCTGCCATACCGCGATCTGCCACGCTGCGATCTGTCACGCCGCGACCTGCCTTACTGCCCGGTGCCGTGTTCTTTCTTCTTTTAGAAAAGCAATGATTGGCACTGAAGGGAATGTGCGACCGGGCAGATATGGATAGAGTTCTCATTGCCACCGGGCACGCAATTTCTTATGTCGGAGGCGAAGATGCCCCGAACCGCTGCCTGTCTGTATGGATGGGGCATCAAGGAGATGAAGGAGTACGATTGTGAGCAACCCGGTTGTTATAGTGTCGTCTGCCAGAACACCGATTGGCGGTTTTGAAGGTGACTTTAAGGATGTGGACGCATCCGATCTTGGAGCGGTGGCTATTGAGGCAGCCGTGAGCCGGGCGGGGATCAGCTCGCAGGATGTTGAGGATGTCACATTTGGCTGCGTGCTGGCAGCAGGGCAGGGGCAGGCTCCTGCCCGTCAGGCAGCATTGAAGGCGGGACTTCCCAAGGGCGCGCCTTGCACGACAATCAACAAGATGTGCGGATCGGGCATGAAATCAGCGATGATTGCACACGACATGCTGATGGCCGGATCGATTGACGTTGCCGTGGCCGGAGGGATGGAGAGCATGAGCCGTGCGCCTTATCTTCTCGATAAGGCCCGGTCAGGCCTGCGCATGGGACATGCTGAACTCAAGGACCACATGTTTCTCGACGGATTGGAAGATGCGTACGACAAGGGGCGGCTGATGGGGACGTTTGCCGAAGACTGTGCAGAAGCTTATCAGTTTACGCGAGAGGCCCAGGACGACTATGCCGTCTCATCTCTTGAACGTGCTTTGGCGGCGACAAATGAAGGGCGTTTCAGGGGTGAGATCGCTCCAGTTACCGTCAAGACACGCAAGGGCGAGGAGGTTTTTGACAAGGACGAACAGCCCTTCAAAGCCAAGCCGGACAAAATCCGCCAATTGCGCCCGGCCTTTCGAAAAGATGGAACGGTAACGGCGGCGAACGCATCCTCAATTTCCGATGGCGCAGCCGCCATGGTGATGATGCGCGCCTCCGAAGCTGAGAAGCGCGGCTTGACCCCCTTGGCGCGTGTGGTTGGACATGCAACTCATGCCCACGAGCCGAACCTGTTTACCACCGCTCCTATTGGTGCCATGGAGAAACTGTTCGAGAAGACCGGCTGGACGAGCGATATGATTGATCTGTTTGAGATCAATGAGGCTTTTGCGGTTGTACCGATGGCCGCCATGCAGTCGCTTTCCTTGCCCCATGACAAGGTGAATGTGAATGGCGGCGCCTGTGCGCTGGGCCATCCTATTGGCGCCTCGGCGGCGCGCATTATGGTTACACTGCTGGGTGCAATGCAGGAGCGTGACGGCAAGCGCGGAGTGGCCGCCGTTTGTATCGGTGGTGGTGAAGCGACGGCGATTGGGCTTGAACGACTGAATTAGAGGCACAGGCATGATCCTGAACGAAACCCAAACGGCCATTCGTGAAATGGCACGGCAGTTTTCTGCTGATGAATTGTGGCCAACAGCAGAACACCGCGACCGCAATCGGGAATTTCCGCGCGAGCAGCTTACAAAGATGGGCGAGCTTGGGCTTCTGGGTATGCTGGTTCCCGAAGAGTTTGGCGGATCCGATGTGGGGTCGCTTGCCTATACGCTCGCAATTGAAGAAATCGCCGCCGGTGACGGGGCCTGTTCAACCATTGTCAGTGTTCATTCATCGGTTGGGTGTGTGCCAATCGTCAATTACGGGAGTGATGAGCAGAAGGCGAAATATCTGCCAAGACTGGCAAGCGGGGAATGGATCGGCGGCTTTGCCCTGACAGAACCGCAAGCCGGGTCCGATGCCTCCAATCTGAAAACTACTGCGCACCGCGACGGCGATCACTATGTGATAAACGGGGCGAAACAGTTCATCACATCGGGACAGAATGGCGGGCTGATAATTGTCTTTGCGGTAACCGACAAGGAAGCAGGCAAGCGTGGCATTACGGCTTTTATCGTCGAGACTGACACGCCTGGATATGAAGTTGGCCGTGTTGAAGAAAAGCTGGGTCTCAACAGCTCCGATACCTGCCAGCTTTCATTTACCGATATGCGGGTGCCGGTTGAAAACCGTTTGGGTGAAGAAGGAGAGGGATACCGTATTGCACTTGCCAACCTTGAAGGTGGGCGCATCGGTATTGCAGCGCAGGCCGTAGGTATGGCCCGTTCGGCCCTGAAAGCTGCGCGGGATTATTCGCTGGAACGCCAGACTTTTGGAACCGCAATTGCCAACCATCAGGCCATATCATTTCGTCTCGCAGATATGGCAACTCAGATCGAAGCTGGCCGACAAATTACGCTCCATGCCGCTTCGTTAAAAGAAGAAGGTATTCCCTGTCTTCGTGAAGCATCGATGGCCAAGCTCTTCACTTCGGAAATGGCCGAGCGTGTGTGCTCTGATGCGATACAGATTCACGGTGGCTATGGTTATCTGGCCGACTATCCGGTGGAGCGGATCTACCGTGATGTGCGCATATGTCAGATCTACGAAGGTACCAGCGATATTCAACGGCTGGTTATTGCGCGCCATCTTGAAGGTGTGGCGTAAGCCGTCTTGAGGCCAGCCGGACCAGTGCTTCATGGGCAGGCGCGAAATATGGTGTTTGCTGAAAGGGCATGGTGATGTCGTGGGTCGTTTTCACCAACCGTGTTTCGGCACCGACAATATGGAGAAAGAAATTTCATGCTGCATTCGCGTCCCCTGTTTGAGTTTACTGCCGAGGTTGACGAGCCGCAGGTTGCGCCCGACGGACCCTATGGGACGCGCCGTTTTATTCCGGTAACGGGTGGAACGTTTTCTGGAGAGCGCCTTTGCGGCCGTATTCTGCCGGGCGGTGCGGATTGTCAGCTGATCAGGCCCGATGGTGTGGCAGAGCTTGATGTTCGTGTGACGTTCGAGACCCATGACGGGACGATCTTCCTGATGAAGGGGCTGGGTATGCGTCACGGCCCTGACGCGGTTATTGCCCGTATCGCGCGGGGGGAGGATGTTGATCCCTCGCAATACTATTTTCGCGAGTCGATGATTTTTGAAGCTCCCAAAGGTCCCTATGACTGGCTGAACAAAATCATCGCGGTGGGCATGGGCGAGCGACGGGCGGCGCAGGTGATTATCCGTGCCTATGAAATTCTGTAGCGGGCGTTGGCGCAGATACAATGCCGGCAATGAGGTGAGGCGATGACAGACAAGGACAGTTTCGGTGATAGCCAGGCTTCGGGCCTGGATGGAGCGAACGTGTCGTTTGCCGACACCATGAGCTACGGTGATTATCTGCAAATAGACCAGATCCTCTCGGCGCAGCATCTGCTTTCTGATGCCCATGATGAGATGCTGTTTATCATTCAGCACCAAACAAGCGAGTTGTGGATGCGGCTGGTGTTGCATGAGATTGCGGCCGCGCGGACCCTGTTGGGGGCGCAGGATTTTGAACCGGCCTTCAAGATGTTGGCGCGCATTGCCCGGATTTTCGACCAGCTGAATTCGGCCTGGGATGTGTTGCGCACCATGACGCCGAGCGACTACACGACATTTCGCGAAGCGCTGGGCCAGTCATCGGGCTTTCAGTCGCATCAGTACCGGCTGATCGAATATGCGCTCGGCAACCGCAATCTCCGATTGCTGAAAGTGCATGAACATCGCGACGAGCTGCATCAGCTGTTGTGCGATGAACTGGCCAGACCCACGCTCTATCATGTGGCGTTGAAGGCGCTGTCTGCGCAGACCGGGGTCAGGTTTTCAAAATCCGTTTTCAAAATGGAGGCGCCGCATGAAAGCAATGCGGATGTCATGGGCGCATGGGCGCGGGTCTACCGCGAGCCGGGGCGGTTCTGGAACCTCTATGAACTGGCGGAAAAGCTGGTTGATCTGGAAGACTATTTTCGCCGCTGGCGGTTCAACCATGCAACGACTGTGGAGCGGATTATCGGGTTCAAACGCGGGACGGGCGGCACCAGCGGTGTACACTATCTGCGCAAGATGCTGGATGTGGAGCTGTTTCCCGAACTCTGGCATGTTCGCGGTGAACTTTAGAAGGCGTAAGGAGGGGGCGACGTGGCCAATGCATCGAGACAGAAGCGAGAGTTGATTGAGGGGCGGGCGGCGCTGATTGTCATCGACATTCAGGCCAGCACTTTTATCGATGACAGCACAGTGCGCGCCATCGACAATATGCCGGGTTATCGCGACCGGATGCTGAAGGCGCGCACCGCCATCGACAAGGCGCGGGCGTGCGATATTCCGGTCGTCTTCATTCAGGAAGTGCACCGGCCTGATGGCGTGGATTTTGGCCGGGAGCTTGATGGCGATGAAGATGTGCATTGTCTGGAGGATAATCCCAAAACCGCGATCGCGGTGAAGGAAATGGATTTCCGCCCTGATGATTATCTGATCCGCAAGCGCCGCTATTCGGCATTTTTTGGAACCGATTTTGAAATCCTGCTGCGGGGCCTGAAGGTCGATACGCTGCTGTTGTGTGGCGGGCTGACGGATGTCTGTGTCCATTACACATTTGCCGACGGTCATCAGTGCGACTATTTCTGTCGCGTTATCGAAGACTGCGTGGCCGGTTCCAGCACAGATGCCCATGAGGCATCATTGAAGGCGATGGAATATCTGCAAACCGGCGCGCGCCGGTCGCTTGCGGAGGTTTTGGAGGCGATGGAAGCCACCGCAGCATGAGTTTCGACAATCTAGGCTGACGGCTGAAACACGATGGCGGTGTCGCCAGCTTTCTCTCTGTCTTGTCATGGGGCTTTGAGGCTGGGGACTTCAGGAGATCAGGATTTCAGGAAATGGGGCAGCGCATGAGCGGCCCGTTTTTCAGCGTCAGACCCCAGCGCAGGGTCATGGTGTTTTGGGTCAGTTGCATGCGAAGGAAATAGTCGCGCACGGCATCTTCTCCGCATTGGGCATGCGCCCCGGAGAAGGTGCCCCTGCCGCGCCGTTCTATGGGAAACCACGTGAGGCGGCACCAGATTTGCCCCTGTCTCAACCAGCCCGCGCGGATTTCGAAAGGCTGCGCCAGCACCGTGCCGCCGGGTTTTATGGGCAAACGGGCGCACTGTTTCTTCGTGCCCCATGTCCCAAAGAACGCCGCGCGTTCATCAGCGGCGGCGGACGTGGTGAGCAAAGCGATCAAACAAAGAGCAAAACGCATCCCCCCTGCTTAACCACACCCCACCACCCCCACCAATCAATTTGCCTTGACCAAACAGGCTGACCTGATGGTGGGATGGGGGTGGGGTGAAGGATAGGTTTGTTCTTGGGCCTTTGCGGTCATTGGCGTCGCGATCCAATATTCCAATCGATTATGCCGAAGCAGCCGTTCAGAGCTTTACGATAACTGAAACAGTGATCGGTTATTGAGTGCGGATCACAAACGCGCGTCGCTATTTGGCAAAGGCAACGATTGCTGAAGATGATAAAACGATAACTGATTTTGTCGCTCGCGTGAGAGCGACATACCAATCCTCTTTGGTCATCCCTGCGTATTCTACGATTACCACATGCTCGAATTCCAAGCCTTTCAGCAGCAATGTGCTACCCACGCTTCTTCGGGCAACGTGACGCCCCAAGTGCCTGGTCTTAGTTTCCACATCCCCTGCTGATTCGGAAAGCGTAGCCCCTGTAGTTCTTGATGTTCGAAGCGCCGAAAGCATCATGCTGAGGATTTCGCGACGATACGAGAAAATGTCGTCTCGGGCCAAAATCCCTTCTATAAGGTCTAACACGTACACCAATCCACCTGGCTTGGTAACTCGATCTCCTATGTCGATAAGCTCTCCGAACTTCGATCTTCCAGCACGTTTGCCGTTTTGGTGAGATTTCACGGAAATTGAGAAATCAGCCCTAAGGCCAACAACGCAAAGTTTCATAAAGTCCAGAACCGTTGAAAGCCTATCCGCATCTGTTGATTGCTCAATCAACTTCGCATACTTGGCTAATGGTTTGCAGGAAACCGGCTCAACGACTGCGAACCGTTGTTTGGCAAGTTTTTCGGCAATTTTCGCTCGCGATGCTTCCGATGCAGATTGCGCCACAACCACCAAGGTGCCTTCCAAGTCCATTGTGTCAAGGCAAATGCTTGAAACCTTCTGAGACTTCGGTCCAGGAAGATCAGGTAGCCAGTGGCGCTCAACACCTCTTTCGTTGACATGAAAATCCAGAGGCCCCCCAGCTTCAATCTGCTCACGCAACTCGATCAGCTTCTCCCCAAGCTTCGTGTTGGCATCTTCATTACTCCAACGCCAAGGCGTGGTCAGCTTAGCAATATTAGGAAAGTCTTTTTCGACAACATCGGACCAATCCACCACGCCATCGAACTCGAAAATCGATTGCAGCGGATCCCCAAAAATACAGACAGGAACAAGCTGCTTAAGCCTTACGATTAGCTCATGCTGGTGTGCGCTACAGTCCTGATACTCATCTACGAAAACGCAGGTGTACGTAGCAACGATCACATCATCGATACCATGGAAATCAAGCAGCTTGACTGCCGCAGGATAGACTGCTCCCCATTCCTTGTTGCTCTTTGGATTAGTCTTGCGTATCCCCGACGTCTTTGGGTAGCTTTTCGCAAACCGTAGGCACCAACTTGCGATGGTATCGAGCCTATAGGACGACGCGGGCACGTCTAGCTTGCGTAGCCGCTTTTGCAATACATCGACGCCCGCAAACGTATGGGTAAGAATGAGACAGCGTTTCGAAACCCCCGGATCATTGCTAATTGCTTTCACCGTCAGCACAATTTGCTCGGTTTTTCCGCATCCGGCTGCCGCGATCACGCTGCCTGCTTTGGTAGCACGTATGATGGCCGTGACTTCCTCTTGGGAAAGTTCAGGAATCAATCCACTGCCTCACTTCATTTATCGTTTTGGCAAGTTGGGTCTCCTGAATGTCTTTGAGACAAACGAAAACAATTCTTCCTAGCTGCTCGCCACGTGACATATCTTTGAACCATGATAGATCTTTTTTGATACCCGGCTTTTTTTCAATTTTCAGCGTCGCGGCCATTGCCAACCATTTGCGATTATCTTCCGTATCGGCGAAGGCGTCCAGCGCCGCTCGATCAACAACGGGGCCCGTCGGCATTGCCAAGTGAAGATTTTTCAGAACCCTCCCTTCGCCGTTTACTTCGATGGCAAAATCAACTATTGCCGTAACTGTTGCCCATGGAACGTCAAGAAAGACCCTGCGTTCGATATCGCAATCATCGGCCCACTCCCCGACTTGGACTCCAGCCTGCTTTAGCGCCTGCTGATCGGCTTCTGACAAAGGAACGTCAGAATCTAGCAACACGAAACACCGGTAGCCGAGATTTTGCATGTGCAGGCCAAGCTTTATGGTGTTGTCGTTGCCGCCGCCATCTATTGCCACGGCTCCCCGATAGGCGAAGGATTCCTTGCCTTCGTTGCACCAAAGGTCATCCAGGCCGCGCCAAAATCCGACCTCTGTTCGCCCCTCGCCAATCAACAAACGTGGAGCCAGGAACGCAGTTGGACTGGACCGAATGTGCCGTTGAGCCGTATCCATCTTTCCATCCGCTGGTTGCGCACACTTGACGGTAAGACTGCCTGCGTTGCTACGAACACAAAACAGTTCTTTGGCCTCCAATTCGCAAACGACAACAGGAGAATGCGTCGTCAGGAATGTTTGGTGTACGAGCGGCGGTGCATTGTCATCCTGTGGGAATCCTGACCTTAAATAACGCAACAGGCGCATTATACGATGTGGTTCCAGCCCGAGTTCAAGTTCATCAATTAGTGTGATATTTTTAGTTGGACCCGAGTTTTGGACACCTGCCACCATAAGGCGCGCCGATCCGCTACCGAGGGTTCTCAGCGGCAGGTTGCCATCGTGAAGAGAAACTGCGCCTGAAGCCAACATACCTGAATGAATATCCAATTGGGCTTCGTAACCTTGGTTCTTGGGGACCAGAAAATCTGCACTGACCTTCTCTGTAAGCTTCAAGACATCACCGAACGAAGTACGATCTCCGGCTGCAAATGATGTCTTTGCCTTCCTGACTGAACTAGCAAGCAACTCAGACGCGTTTGGACCTTTCTCAAGCCTTCCGAGCACGGAGTTACGACCCCATGTGAGATGACGGTCTGCGTACTCCCCAAGCCGATTGGGGGCTATCGACTTGGCGTCTTTGAAGCCGAATCTTGGCGGCTCGCCTTCGAGGCGCTCATTGAATATCTCCCAACGCCATTCGAGCGATTCTGGATCAAGCGATGCTTTAACTGTCAGGGCTACAATTTCGCCCTCAGCTCGTTCGTCGTTGATCTTTTGGTCTGCCTCGCTCCAACCACGCAAATATAAACCGTACTTATGCTCAACGATTAATTCTTCAGGCAAATCAACGAGAGTAAGGCAAATTTCTGGTTTGCTGGCTGGAACGCATCCAAACAAGTCGGGATCACTCCCTGAGAACCCGAAACGTGGGTTTAAGCAGATTTCAATAGCATCTAAAACAGTTGTCTTGCATGTATCACCTGGGCCGATAAGGCAATTGATGTTCGGTGAAGGTGACCACTCAAGTGATTTGATACCCCGAAATTCTGAAATTGAAATATGAGCGATGCGCATTTTGTAAATTCCAAGAAGATTGGGTGAATACTATTGATTCACTCATCATCATGGACCCAGCCACACTTGCAACCCATTAATCGCAGGGAATGGTGTTGTCGGGCAACCAACGACTGCTTTTTGATCTGTCAGGCTCATTGAGATCTTCGATCCAAACTGCTGCTTCCCCCCCCCCCCGCACTCACCGTCCGGACGGGCTTTCTTTGGGGGATAGTTTGCGGCGGTTTGTTAGGGTGAAGCGGTCGGCGGTGCCGTATTCGCGCAGGGCCACACCGGCTGCGAAGTCGCCGAAGACGGGGCCGTGTTTGAACAGGTGGCCGGAGCAGCCCCCTGCCAGCAGGACGTTTTTGTGGTGCGGGTGCCAGTCGACGATGAAGTGGGTGTCGGGGGTGATGATGACCTGCTGGAATTTTGAATCGACGACTTTTTGACCGACCAGACCGGGCAGGCGCTTGCGGATATAGGTGCGGGTTTTGGCCAGGCTCTCGCGGCGGATAAGGCGTTCATCATTGTTGATGTCGATGGGCTCGTTGGGGATGACCACCGCTGCCTTCACGCCGGAGCCTTCCACGGAGGACAGGCCAAACGATCCCATGCCATGATCGATCCAGCAGGGCATCCGGTGATGGTCGAAACTGTCGTCGCCATCCGGCGTTGAGGTGTAGAGCACATTGATGCCCATGATGGTGGAAATGGGCGCAACGGTGCGCGGAAACATTTCCGCCATCCAGGGGCCGGTGGATACGACGATCAGGTCGGCCTGCAGCGGCTTGCCGTCCAGCATCAGCCGCTCTTCATTGTCGGTCGTGACCCTGCCGCGCTTTACCACCCCGCCCAGTTTTTTGAACAGGTTGACCGCGGTGATGACGGCGCGGTGCGCCATGATCATCCCGGCTTCCGGTTCATAAAGCGCATAGGAAATATCGGGCACCAGAAATTGCGGAAAATGATGGGCGATGTCATCTGCCGCGAACCGGTTATAGGGCACACCGACCTTGTCGAAGGTTGCGGCTGTCGCGTCTTCCCAATCGCAATGGCCCTGTGTTGCCAGGATCAGGGCGCCGTTTTCGTAATAGAGTTTCTGGCCGGTCTCGGCTTCCAGTTCCATCCAGCGCAACCGGCTTTCGCGCACCCAGCGCGTATAGAATTCGTCGCGCCCGGAAATCGCGCGGATAATGCGGTTGTAATCGCTTGAGGAGGCGCGGGCGTGGCCCGGTTCCCATCGGTCGACCAGCGTGACGGAGGCTCCGCGGCGGCGCAGCTCAAGCGCGGTCATGGCGCCCGCAATGCCGGCACCAACCACAATCGCCTCGGTTCGTGTCGCGTCAGTTTGCGGCACTTGATTTCCTCTTGCGTACAGACTGGTTTCTGCATACTGTATACAGAATACAGTGAAGCTTCAAGCGCTCGCATGGGAGGAAACAAATGGCGAAATCAGACTTTGGCCTGCCGAAAGGCACGCATACCGTTGTGATCGGTGTTGGGGATGTCAACGGCATCATGCGGGGTAAGCGGATCCCTGCCAGTCACTGGCAATCGATCTGCAAGTCAGGTAACGCCTTGTCTCTTGCGCTGTTTGCGATCGATATGACCTGCGATGTCTGGGACACGCCCTATGTCAACTTCGACAATGGCTATCCCGATATGCACCTGTTTCCGATGACCAAGCCGGTCTCTGTTCCCTGGGAAGAGGGGGTGGCGATGTGCATGGGGCGTGCCGAAGGTATGGACCACAAACCTGTTCCCATCGATCCCCGCAATGTTCTGGTGCGTCAGGTCGAACGCGCCAAGAAAATGGGATATACGGTTAATGTCGGGACGGAGGTGGAATTCTATCTTCTTGATCCCGAAACCAAGCAGCCGCGCGATGCAGGCATTCAGGTTTACGGTCTGGAACGGGCGGCTGAACTGGAGCATGTGCTGGGGCCGATCCGTCAGCAGATCAACGAGATGGGAATTCCCATCGAGCAGTCCAACCCGGAATATGCCCCTGGTCAGGTTGAGGTAAACCTGCGTTACGGTGAGGCGCTTGAGGCGGTGGACCGTCTGGTCATGTTCCGTTCGCTGGTCAAGCAGCTGGCGGCAAGCCATGGCTATCTGGCCACCTTTATGTCGAAGCCGTTTTTTGAGCAGTCGGGGAACGGATTTCACACCCATTATTCGCTCTGGAAAGGTGGCAAGAACGCCTTTGCCAAGAAGGGCAAATTGAGCGATGTCGGCAGATCCTATCTGGCTGGGATGCAGTCCCGGATGGCCGAAATGGCGATTTGTGGTGCGACCACACCCAATGCCTATCGCCGCCGCCAGCCCTTTACGTTTTGCCCCACCAACACGACCTGGGGCATTGATAACCGCACCGTTGGTCTGCGGGTTATTGAGGGGGCTGAAAGCGCTGTTCGCGTCGAGAAGCGCGACGGATCGGCGGACTGTAATCCGTATCTGCTGGTTGCTGCGGAGATTGCGGCGGGTCTCGACGGTATCGAAGGCAAGATGAAGCCGACCGCAGAGACGACCGGCAACGGTTATCTTGACGAGGACGCCACGCCGATCCCTGCCGATATTTCCGATGCGTTGGCGCTGGCGCGCGGGTCTAAATGGCTGAAAGATCTGATGGGTAATGATCTCTACGAGATCGCGCTGCAGCAATCTGAGCGCGAAGTTGAGTTTGTTGCCTCGCAGGTTACGCCGGTCGAGGTTGACCGCTATCTGGGTAATTTTTAAGCCATGCGCCTTGCCCGCATAACAGGAACGGTTACCGCGACAGTCAAGCAACCTGCTTTGACCGGAGCAAAACTGCTGCTTGCCGATGTGGTGGACAGCAAAGGCTCTGTCCTGGAAGCAGCCCTTGTGGCCGCCGATACGTGCGGGGCAGGGGTGGGCGACCTGGTCATGCTGGCCCAGGGCTCGGCGGCGCGGATGCCGACGCAGACTTCCGGCGCGCCTGTGGACGCCGCAATTATCGCAATTATCGACCGGGTCACCACCACCTGACCCGATCCAAACACACCATCACAAGTTAAGAGTTCAAACGGAAGGAAATACTGACAATGGCAAAAGCACCTGCAGGCCAGTCGGCCCTCGGCATGATTGAAACACGGGGTCTCGTGGCCTCCATTGAAGCGGCGGACGCGATGGTCAAGGCGGCCAGCGTGTCCATCATCTCGCAGACAAAATCCGGCGGTGGACTGGTTTCCACGCTGGTTCGCGGAGAAGTTGGTGCTGTAAAAGCCGCCACCGATGCGGGCGCTGTCGCGGCCAACAAGGTGGGCGATGTGGTTTCCGTGCATGTGATCCCGCGTCCACATGAGGAACTGGAAGGCATTATCGCTGCCCTTGGCTCTGGTTCGGCTGAGTAGGCCAGCGCATAAAGGCTGACATGATGAGTGCCGAGTTTTCAGAATTTGCCGATGCGATGGCGCGGCCCAAGAAGGCCGTTGTCACCGGCGCGCGCGGGTTTGACCGTGTTGCGGTGCTGGGGGGCGGTGCTGATGCGCGCCTGCTGGCCGCTATGTGCCTTTCTGAAAATGCGCAGGTCACCCTGTTTTCTGCCTATGGCAGCGAACTGGACGCGATGCGGGCAGGAGGAGGCATTTCCCTGCGCGGGGAAGGGCCGGTGGGGAGTTATCAGATCAACTCTGATGCCGCACCATCCATTCGCGTCACTGCGGAACTTGATCGGGCCGTTTCCGATGCAGAACTGATCTTCCTGACAGGCCCGGTTCACAAACAGCGCACCTATGCGATGGTGCTGGCCGACCATCTCGCTGATGGCCAGGTTTTGATGCTCACATCGGGTCGCACTCTGGGTGCACTGGAAACGCGCGCATTGCTGAAGAGTGGCGGATGTGCGTCCGACATCACCGTCGTTGAAGCGCCGTCGCTGCCGTTCTGGTATTCGGTTGAAGGTTCAACGCTGCATCTTTCACACGCCAGTTGTGGTGGCGCGGCGACCTTGCCTGCCAACCGTTTTGATGTTCAGTCGGGTTTGGCCCGTTTCTTTAGCCAGAGCACCGCTCACATCAACACCCTGCACAGCAGTTTTGGTGACGGATCGGGTCTTGTCGAGGTTCCGGCGCTGTTGCTGGGTGGTCCGGCGGTGGCAGCCGGTGGTCCTGTCGTGGCCATGGGCGGCAAGCCGCTTGAGGAGAACGATACGTTTCGCAATCTTATTGGTGACGAACATCATGGCGCCATCACCGCGCTTGCCGAGGAGCGGCGTGCTGTTGCCCGCAGTTTTGGTGTTCGTGATCTGCCGGACGACGAGACATGGCTGGACCGTCATGCCGGTGCGTCTTCGGGGTCGGCTGCAAGGCCGGTTCCGTCTCGAACTGAAGCGCACGCGATACTTCGCGATGCAGTTATCGGTTCGTTGGCTCCTCTTGCTTCGGCGGGTGCTGTTGCGGCGGTTGCGACACCCAACACCAACGCGATGATAACACTGGCTTCCTCCCTCCTTGGGGCTGATCTGGGCGCGGTTGGCCGCTCGCTCCCGGCCGTTGGGGTGACTGCGAACAATGCAGACGATGCCAGACGCCAGTTAGAACAGCTTGCGGGAGACGCATGATGGAGATGGATGCCGATCTGCGTTCAGTCGCAGCCGCCCGTGCCGCTGCCGACAAGGCCTTCGCTGCTTATCAAAAATTTCTCGGCACGGATCCCGCTCATATCAATGCGATTGTCGATGCCATGGCCCGTGCTATCGAGCCCGAAGCAAAGCGGCTGGGTGAGATGGCCGTGGAGGAAACCGGCTACGGCAACGTACCGGATAAACGGGTTAAAAATCTTTTCAATGCGCTTTCCGTTGCCGAATGGCTGCGCGATGTGACCACGCTTGGCGTGTTGTGGCGCGATGATGCGACCAAGATATGCGCCATTGGTGAGCCGATGGGGGTTGTTGCCGCGCTGGTGCCGGTCACCAATCCGACTTCGACTATTATTTTCAAAGTGCTCAGCGCGGTGAAGGCAGGCAATGCCATTGTCTGTGCGCCACATCCCCGTGGTGTGCAATGTGGCGTGGAAACTGTTCGCATTATGGCTGATGTGGCGGAGCAAATGGGCGCGCCCAAGGGGCTGATCCAGTGTCTTGATCAGGTGACGATCCAGGGGACCGGCGAACTGATGCGCCATCGCCGCATATCTGTGGTCATGGCGACGGGTGGCCCGGCTATGGTGCGTGCGGCCTATTCTTCAGGCAAGCCTACTTTGGCCGTGGGCGCAGGCAATGTGCCTTGCTATGTCCATGCCTCCAAGAAAGATGAACTGGGTGATGTTGCCGAACAGATTGTGACATCGAAAGCCTTTGACTATGGCACGGCCTGCGTTTCCGAGCAGGCTGTTATTGCGGATCAGGCCATTGCCCGTGAATTGCGCCATGAACTGAAATTGCACGGCGCCTATTTCATGGCTCCGATGGAAGCGAATCGTCTGGCGAAAGTGATTTTCAACGGACCGCAGGCCATGAACCCGGACCGGGTTGGCCAGTCGCCGCAAACGCTTGCGGATCTTGCTGAGTTTTCCATTCCACCCAACACGCGCTGTCTCGTTTCTGAAGAATCGCAGATCGGCTGGCAGCGGCCACTTTCTGCCGAAAAACTTAATCCCGTGCTGGCCTTCTATGAGGCGCGCGATGAGGACCAGGGCATCGAACTGTCTCATGGGATTGCGAAGTTTGAAGGCTGGGGACATTCCTCTGTGATCCATTCCAATGACCCTGATACGGTTGCCCGTTTTGCTACGGTGCCCACCGGGCGGGTGCTGGTGAACACCCCGGCGATCATGGGCGGCATGGGATATTCGACGGATCTGGAGCCCAGTTTCATGTTGGGAACAGGGACATGGTCCGGTTCCATCACGTCCGACAATGTAACGGCACTCAGTCTCATCAACATCAAGCGCGTGGCTTATGAAAGCCGCCCCTGGCGCGATATCTATCAGGAATACGGAGAGTAACGCATGAGCGATTTGACCATCCGCGCGCTGGTGCAGATTGATAATCTGCAACCAAAATTTGCCGCTTATAACGGTGCGACTGTGCAGGGGTCTGTGCCGCTTTCCGGCGACACGATCCTGATTGGGGAGATTGCACCGGGCAATGGTGTTTTCAGTTTGATCGACCGCGCGCTCAAGGCCTCTTCCGTCGAGGCGACCAGTCAGCTGGTGGAACGCGAGTTTGGTTTTTTCATTTTGCGTTCGCAGTCAAACGCCGAGGTTTCTGCCGCACGCGATGCCATTCTGGCTGAGCTTGGAGCGAGTATGAATGACCGGGTCAAACCGTCGGTTGCTTCAACCCAGATCATTACCTCAGTGGAACCCTATCAGGCGCAATTGCTGAACAAATGGCGCAAGGGTTCACTCGTCGTACCCGGCCAGACGCTCGGCATCATCGAATGCGCGCCGGCTGCTTATATTTCCATTGCTGCAAACGAGGCGGAAAAATCTGCCGATATCGACATTGTCGAGGTTCGGGCTGTAGGCCGGTTCGGGCGGCTGTTTTTTTGTGGATCGGAAGACTCCGTACAAACCGCCATGCAGGGGGCGATTGCCGGCATTGAGGCCGTGGAGGGAGTTGCAGGCTGATGGCACGGGTCATCGGGTCAGAACAGGTTAACGAGGTTCGCGCACGCGGGCGGCAACTGCTTGAAATTCTGCCCGGCGATATTGTCACCGATCTGGCGCAGGAAGCCGCGTCCCGGCTTGGTATTGAATTGCGTGAGGGACCACTGGAACGCCCTGCGGTTATCAAAACAGATGGAAATACGAACTTGCGGCGTGGTCTTTATCGCCGCAATCCACGTTGGGTTGCGCCTCAGGCGAGCGCTACACGGGAACCGCGGCGGATTGGCAAGCTTGCTCTTATTGGGGCAGGGGGTGTTGGAGCCAATATTGCACATCTGATCGCCAATGCCGATGCAGCCCGTGACATCGTGCTGATTGATATCGCGCCGGGTCTGGCAGAAGCGACAGCGCTGGATTTGCAGCATTCGACAGGTATCTCACGGTCGCGGGCACAGATTTCCGGCTCGACGGATCTGGCGACGGTTGAGGGGGCCGATATCGTTGTCGTTACGGCGGGTCGTCCACGCACACCCGGCATGAGCCGGTCGGATCTGATTGATGTGAACCGCCGGGTTATTTATGCAGCCGCTGAGGCAATCCGCACCCGCGCACCGGATGCTATCATTATCGTCGTTACCAATCCGCTGGATGAAATGACGACGGAAATGTTGCAAGCCACCGAGTTTCCCCGTGAACGGGTTCTCGGCATGGCCGGTACTCTTGATTCCAGCCGTTTTCGTGCGGCGCTGGCGAAAGCCGCCGACGTTGAAACGCGGGATGTTGAAGCGATTACGCTGGGCAGCCACGGCGATGAAATGGTGCCGGTGCCTTCGCGATCAACAATCAAGGGGAGACCGCTTGATGTGTTCCTCTCTGCTGACATGATCGAAGCCTGTGTCAAGGATGCGGTGACCGGTGGTGGGCAGGTGGTTGCTCTTAAAAAGACCGGGTCGGCAACGCTCGCACCGGCTCACGCAACTGTTGAGCTGATTGATCATCTGCGGGGTGCCCGGGCGGGGTCTGTGCCGGTTTCAGTAAAACTGGAAGGCGAATATGGTCTTCATGATGTGGTTCTTGGCGTGCCCTGTCATCTGGGTGCAAACGGTCTCGTCTCCGTTGAGGAATTGACATTGACCGAAAACGAGCGCGAAGCACTCCATGCTGCAGCTCTGGCCGTTCAGAGCAGGCTTGCACCCTAGATGGTTTTGGAGACCTACAAATCCGGCGGACGGTTGGAGGGGATTGGATCTTACAGTCGCGCCAAGCGTGTGGGCCCATTTGTTTTTGTGGCTGGTACGACCGCCATTGAACCATCTGGCAAACTGCATGCGCCGGGGGATGCTTATGCACAATCAGTCTATATATTTGGTCGTATCGAAGAGGCCTTGCGGGCGGTGGGCGCCGAAATGCGCCATGTGGTGCGCACACGCGCCTATGTCACATCTTTGCCTGATCATGGGGGTGGGTTTGTGAAAGCGCACGGCGAGATCTTTGCCGGAATTGACCCTGTAAGCTGTGGGGTGGAATGTGGCCTCAACCAGCCGGGGATGGTGGTGGAGATTGAAGCCGATGCCATTATCCATAATGAGGACGGAACCATCATCTATTAATGACCCGGGATGGTCTTTTTGTTGCGATGTGCTGAATATCCAACTGGTTTATTGCTGAATACCTTGTCCAATACGGCTTTTTTCTGACTTAGCGGAACCGCGCATTAAGGGTTTGTAGGAGTTTTCGCATTAGCGTCCCCCCAAATTTATCAAGGGGATAAAGATTGTGCTTCAGAAAATTCAGCATCCGGAAATGACATCCGACCATATTCTTGCCAACAAGCCGGAAGGTGGATACCGCCTGATCACGCGTTCCGATATGGATGGCCTTGTTTGTGCTGTCCTGCTCAAGGAACTTGACCTGGTGGGTGAGATTGAATTCGTTCACCCAAAGGATATGCAGGACGGCAAGGTTGAGGTTAGCGAGCGTGATATCTCCACCAACCTTCCCTATGCGCCGGGTGTTTTTCTGGCCTTCGATCACCACGATTCAGAAACCAAGCGTGTTGACGAGCTGAAAGCCAATCATGTCATCAACCCGCTCGCGCCCTCAGCGGCACGGGTGGTCTATGAATTTTTCGGTGGCCGCGAACGCTTTCCCAAAATCTCCGACGCCATGATGCTTGCGGTGGACAAGGCGGATGCCGCCCGTTTCACCCGTGAAGATGTTTTGAACCCGCAGGGTTGGGAACTTCTGTCCTTCCTGATGGATGCGCGCACCGGCCTTGGTCGCTTTCGGGAATTCCGTATCTCCAACTATCAGTTGATGATGGAACTGATTAAACATTGCCGCGTCCAGCCCGATATCGAACATCTTTTGAAACTGCCTGATGTTGCCGAGCGGGTGGAACTGTTCAAAAGCCATCATGAAAAATTTGCCGAGCAAATCAAGCGCTGCACAACAGTGCATGGGCCGCTGGCTGTTCTGGACCTGCGCGACGAAGAAACAATCTTCGCGGGCAACCGCTTCATGATCTATGCGCTGTTTCCGCAGACAAATATTTCCTGTCATGTCCTATGGGGCAAAGCCAAACAGAATGTGGTGTTCGCGTTTGGCAAGTCGATCTTTGACCGTTCAAACACGATTCATGTGGGAGAACTGATGTTGCGTCATGGCGGCGGTGGTCATGCGGCCGCTGGTACATGCCAGATCGATACCGACAAAGCCGAGACGATTCTGGCGGAACTGATCGAGACCGTTTGCGCCGCTAAATAAGGTTTCAGACTGTCATCTTAAAAAATATCGGAGACCGCCATTTGGCGGCTTCCGACAGGGCTGTCATTGATTTTGCAACAATCAGTCTGCCGCCAGAAAAGCGGGATTTCGGCGCGCGACGCTGAGCCATCGCCACGATGTCTTATGACGGAGGGCGCCGTGGCTTGTGCGACCTTAGTGAAGATCGACTGAGCCGGATATTTTTAAGGCTGCACTCAGTTCGCCATCTGATTGTAAATTTCCATGTGCTTTTTTGCCATTGCCTCGTTGCCAAGCCTTTTGAAGGCACGGATCAAGCCAATATGCGGCTCCGGATTTTTTGGGTTCACTTTGATGGATCGCTGAAAATGAGGAATGGCAGCTTCGGACTCGTTTCGCTGTTCCAGAATACGCCCCCAGTCGGAATGCAACCGCCAGTGAGGCCCGACTATTGCCTCTGCTTTACGGAACCACTTGTCCACCGTCCCAAGATCATCCCCCCGGATACCGGTCGCCACCGCGAACCCCCAGTATATATCACCTCGCTTTGGGTTGATGAGCCAGGCTTGGTTGAACCGTCGGAGAGCCTGTTCAGTGTCGCCTTTGTGGATTTCTTTCCACCCCAGAGCAACAGCTCGCTGCGCCGCCCGATCTGCGTTGCCATTTGCCAATTTGACAGCTGCTTCAACGAGCTTCCGGTCGGCCTCAATCTGAGCCGCGGTTTTCGATACGCCCTGCCACATCGGGATTTCTTTTGCCGAAACTCCCGGTAGAATTACTTGAACAGCCAACAAAAACAAAGCCGCCAATGCAGCGATAATTACAGGTCTTCGCATATCCGGGCACTTCTTATCTTGTTGATTTTCAAAGTCCTAAGCGAAATTCCCTAAAATTTCCAATCAGTCCGCTTTGTAACCGCAAGGTCCGGGTGAATGGCGGCTGTGAGGCCTGAATGACATCGATCACTCTTGCTAACTACTCTGATTGCGACAACCGAAATGTTTCAATAAGGAAGGTTTTTGCAACGGTTTTTCGCGCCCTGCTATTTCAACGGCTTAAGTGTCGCAAAAAGATTGCTTAAAATTCTATTCTGAGGCGTTTTCCAAATTGGAAAATTTCGAGCGTTTAGCCTGATAGGGCACCAGCCCACCAACTCTTCCCGATAACCCATATAGTGTTTGTAAAAGCCTTGACGGCCACGCAGGAATTCTCGTTTTTTGTTGTCTGTGTTTTCATATTGGACTCCTTGCCATTTGATGTTGATAGTTCACCATCATAAGCCATTGCCCAAAGAGCAATGAATGTCAGAAGGCCACCGAGACAGAGGTAATGGAGGGTTATTGAACCCACTCCTATCAGGCTAAGCGTTCACCCTTCCATTTATATAATTTAGACCCTCAATATACAACGGTTGCAAAAAGGATGGTTTTTGCGACGCTTAAGGCCAGATACTTCGCTCTCGCTTTGGAAGCATCTTTCGTACATTGATTCCGTGAGATATAGATTTGCTTATGAACCAATCCTACGACAAAAACTTCATTCTTTCCGAGATTAAAAGGACAGCCGCGGACAACGGTGACAGACCTTTAGGGCAAGGGCGTTTTTCAGCTGAAACTGGCATCACTAATTCTAAATGGCGCGGTCGTTATTGGCGCTCTTGGGGTGACGCATTAACCGAGGCGGGATTTGAGCCAATAAAACCAGCCGAACGTACGGAAGATGCCTTTGTCATTGAAAAATTGGCTAACCTTACAAGAAAGCTCGGATTCTTCCCAACCTACGTAGATTACCGATTGGAAAAACTTAGCGATACGTCTTTTCCAACACATAATGTCATCAGTCGGCTAGGAAGCCGCGATGAGCGTGTAAAACTCCTGCACGATTTTGCAACGTCAAATGAAGAATACTCCAGCATCTTGCAGATGCTTCCTGAAATAGAAATTGCAGAAGCACCAACAGAACTCGCGTCGAGTTTAGTCGAAGGCTTCGTTTACTTGGCTCTGATGAAAATGGGCAACGCAAAAAGATATAAAGTTGGGAAAGCTGTCTTAACGGCCAGACGCATAGACCAAATATCAATTCAACTTCCTGAAGATTTATCTTTGGTACACTACATTACAACTGATGATGCCTTTGGAATAGAAGCATACTGGCACAAACGGTTTTTAGAAAAAAACACCAAAGGCGAATGGTTTATGCTCTCTCAAAGCGACGTTAATGCCTTTAAGAAAAGAAAATTCATGTAGTTAAACTGACTGCTTGTGCTGTCTCTGCAAAGCAAAAACAAGACATTTTCCGCAAACCTCAAATGCGACACCAAAAATGCCTGAAGACATCGGCTGGCACCGAAAGCACGACTTGGGTCAAATGACGGCTTTTTACACTATCCAGATACGCGTTTCTTGATGCGGCTGAGGCCTACTGGGGTCATGCCGAGATAGCGGGCGATTTCGTTCTGGGTCACAAGATCCAGAATGCCGGGCATGTTTTTGAGCAGCTTTCTATATCTGCCTTCAGCAGACAGGCAGAGCAGCTCATATTCCCGCGCTTCCTTTTTAATGCCAAAGCCCAGCAGAAAATCAACGATGGCCGCCGATATCTCCGTGTCGGTTTTGCTGGCTTCATATAAGGCACTGAATTCAACGACTGTTAATTCGCATGGCTTCAAACAGACCAGACTGAAAGTGCTTGGCTTTCCGGCGTAGCTGGACATCAAGCTGCCTATGTTGTCGCCCGGCAGTATGAAGGATTTGATGTTTTCCTTCCCATCTGCAGACAGATAGTAGGCTTTAAGCAAGCCGCTTTGCACGATGTATAAAGACTGGTCGTGTTCACCTTGCCGGAATAAATGGTCTCCGGCTTCTTTCGAAAATGACGAGCCGTTCTTTGCAATGAATTCGTCTAATTTCATGACTTTTAACTTGGGTTAATTCCACACTCTCAATGCCCGCCTATGTTGCATCTCAACAACACGAACCAATCAGGTTGGAATAAATCATGGATATCGCTGGAAAGCACATTGTTATCACAGGCGGGGCCTCCGGCATTGGGTTGGAACTGGTGCGGCAGCTTTATGAGAAGAATGATATCTCAGTCGTTGCCCGTCCATCATCCGGATTGGACAAGTTGCGGCGCACATTTCGTCGTGTTGAAATTTATGAAGTTGACCTGGCTGATCTGCATTCGGTTGAAACCGGTGCGGATCAATTGGTCAAAAGTGGGAGAAAAATTGATATCCTGATCAACAATGCCGCCGTTCAATACACGCCTCATTTTATTGATGATGATTTTCGGTTCGAGACGATCAAGCGTGAAATCGATGTCAATTTTACATCTGTATGCACTCTCATTTACCTGCTGATGCCAGGCCTTCTTCAATCGGGACCATCACTGATCCTGAACATCAATTCAGGACTGGCCCTGTCACCAAAAACCAGTTCGGCGATTTATTGCGCGACCAAGGGAGCTTTGAACATTTTTTCCCAGTCTTTGCGATATCAGTTGGAGGATACCAATATCGACGTGAAACAGGCCTTCCTGCCGCTCGTTGATACGCCGATGACCAAGGGGCGCGGTAAGGGGAAACTGTCTGTAGAGAAGGCTGCCACCGATATCATTCTCGGCATGAGTAAATCTGGTCCGGTTATCGACATTGGCAAGGTCAAGGCTCTGCGTTTTCTGCAACGCCTTTCTCCAGCAATTGCCCAAAAAATCATGAAGGCGGGTTGAGGTCATGAAACCACTTATCAAAGTCATGCTGATCCTGGGGTCGATATTCGCACTGACGTTTGTTTTGGGCCGTGTGTTTGGAATCCTGACAGTTGAGAACGTCAGACACTGGTTGGAACTCGCCCAAACTGTCGACCCGGCATGGGTTATGGGAACCGTTATTTTTCTTCTTTTCCTGGATCTTTTTGTTGCTGTTCCCACGCTGACAATCACCATTCTTGCCGGATTTTTCCTGGGCTTTCCGTTGGGAGCCACTGCGGCATTTACGGGCATGTCTCTGGCGGCCTTGTCCGGCTATGCCATCAGCCGCATCTGGGGTGACCGCGCCATTTCACTGGTGGTACGCGAACAAAAAGACCGTATTGAAATGGCGCAAACATTTCAAAAGAGTGGCCCAACCATGATTGTCTTGTCTCGTGCTGCACCCATGGTTCCAGAAGTGACAGCCTGTATGGCGGGAGCGACCAGAATGCGGCTGTCTCGCTATAGCCTGTTTTTCACAATCAGCACGTTTCCCTATGTGCTCATTGCATCCTATGCAGGGTCAATCAGTTCGCCGGAAAGCCCCAAACCGGCCATTTACGCAGCATTGCTGCTCTATGCTGTTCTATGGACGGGCTGGTATTTTTTCCGTCGCAGGTCTCGAAAGCTCGCGCAAAGCTGACTTTGACATGTGCCAAGCGGGCTGCAGCACAGTCCGATATGCAGATCGGCTTTTGTTAGCATGAACAAAGACAAAATATGCTCAGTGTAATAATGGCCATTTTCGCGGTTTGTTTGGTGGCTGAAACCGCCCCGCTTAACCGCCGTTTCCGGTTTAAGTTCCAATGAGTGGGTTTGTAAATCATCGCTGGAATTTGATATGGCCTTTCCAAACCCTCAAACCTTGTTGCGGTCGTTCACCCCTTTTTTGGTGCGACTGATATATCGAACGAAGACAACTTATCGGGGAAGCACCAGTTTATGGAAAAACGATCACGTCTTTTACGCATTTGGCTCTGGCGTGTTGTAATATCGGGGTGCCTGTCAGTTGGGATGCTGACTGTTTATCAATTAGGCTTTGGGTCAGGCAAAGATTTGTTGAGCCTTGTGTCCGTTAAGGTTTCTACGGATTGCAAAGCCGCCCGCGAGTTGGGTGAAATGGAGCCGTTACCCCCCGTCAAGCTTGTCGTGACCGTCGATAAAGCGGCAGATGATTGGTTAAAAGAGCACGGTGAAAGTATCGCTGGCAGCATCTTGTTCGACGGAGACGGAGACCCAGGTCATGTTTGTAAAACTGCACCTTTCCGGGAAATCATTTTAGGTGAGCATGAATTTGAACTGCCCAATCCAGGTGCGATGATGCTTAACTCTTTGTCTGTATCAGTCAGGCAGCGTGCACGGTTAGATGATTCAAATTTCCACTATACGATGAATGTGGTTTCCACTCGCCGTAAATATCCAGGCAACGCCCTATCTTGCGGATCTCATAGTGGCAGAAGCAGCTCAATTATTTCAGGAAAACATACAATTCGAATTCATTGTACCAAGTTGAAAAAAGTCTGAATTCTCCCATTTCCTGATGGATCGCCATATCGATAGATTGTCATGTATTAGTCGCCTGGCGGCGGGGTGGGCAGGATTGACCGTTATAAGTCCGCCAGAATTCTTTCGATTTCGTCGACAGCTGCAGCGTCCAAAGGTTCAAGCGAGAGGGTGCCGAAATTGTCTGCTGCCTGTTCCGGGGTTCGGCAACCGGGCAGTGGAATCGTTCGCTTGGATTGCGCCAGGCACCAGCCAAGAGCTCCCTCGGAGACCGTACGTCCGCCTAGGGTCAGCCAGTCTCTGACTGTTTCAACGGTTTGGACCAATTTCTTTTCCGGCGCGCCATCTTTATCGAAATAGCGCATCCAAGCCAAGCCACTGCTCCGCATGTCGTTTGCACCAACCTTCGGGCTTTGTCCGTGATATTTGCCGGACAGGAGGCCCATGGCGAGCGGTTGACGATTGAAAGACCAAAGATCATGAACCTCGATTGCGTCAAGCATGTCATTGGCAGGAGAGAAGAGATTGAGATCGTGCTGGACAGCTTTGAACCCATCAAGGCCGCAGAAGGCCATCGCGCTCTTCGCATTGTCGTTGCTCCAGCCGAAAGCATGGATCTTGCCCGCTTGGCAGGCCTCTGACAGTGCCTCAAAGACGCTATGCGATTGCGCGACCGGATGACGATTGACGTGAAATTTCACGAGATCGAGATAGTCCGTATTCAGGTTTCTTCGCGACGCCTCTACCGATGCGGTAATGTCCGCCGCCTTATCTGTCGGCCCGACAATATCGCCAGTCAATGGGTCGCAAAGCATTCCCGCTTTTGTACAGATCACTAAATCATCACGATGCAAACTGCTCTCCCTGATCGCACGTGCGATAACCCGTTCTGCGTGACCGGCACCATAACTGACTGATGTGTCGATGATCCGAACGCCCGCATCGAAGGCCGCATGAAGGGTGCGTACGGATGTCGCGTCATCTACTTCGCCCCAGCCGATTGGCTTGCCGCCAGAATATTGCATACCTCCCATGACCCAGGTTCCAATGCCGATCCGGGGAGCCGACTTCCCGTTCCAAAGTGTGATGCTGTTCATCAGACCTGTCCTCATTCTCGTGTCAGACCGTCAGGCCGCGACGGTCTGCTTTGCGAACTCGGTCAGGTGGTCGAGCGTTCGCGTCAAGGTGGCCTCGCCGATATCAAGATGTGTGACCCAACGCTGGCGGGAAGCAGTGCCCGACACCGCAATTTGGCGATCCAGGAGAAAGGCAGCGAAATGATCCTGAACGGCGGGATTAACCGCGCAGAAAACCATGT
Organism: uncultured Rhizobiaceae group bacterium; assembly: GCA_937930635.1. Classification (GTDB taxonomy): domain Bacteria; phylum Pseudomonadota; class Alphaproteobacteria; order Rhizobiales; family Rhizobiaceae; genus Pseudahrensia. The sequence continues at coordinate 39,092 of CALHCF010000006.1, read as the reverse complement.
TGGTTTGTGGAATATCTGGGGTCACGCCGGGTATGTCAGCCAGCGCCTTGGCCAACCTTTTGGCGCGTTTGTGATCTTCTGTAAGACGCTCGATATGATTGTTCAGCGCGTATAACCCTGCCGCTGCCAAGATGCCAGCTTGTCTTAATCCCCCACCCAGTAACTGGCGGTGTCTGCGCCCTTTCTCAATGGTGTCCCTGGTGCCGACCAGAAGAGAACCAACGGGCGCTCCCAATCCTTTTGAGAGGCAAAAGCTGATGGTATCGAAATGCTGCGCGATCTCGCAAACATGCACATTTAGCGCACGGGCTGCATTGAAGATGCGCGCACCGTCGAGGTGCATCCTGAGACTACGCTGACGAGCAAGCGCCGAAACCTGTTGGAGGTAGTCGATTGGTAAAATCTGCCCGTTGAAGGTGTTCTCTAACGCGATCATGCGTGCAGGCGAAAAAAGGATCGAGGCAGGATAGAGCGCCGCTTCTATGTCTGTGACAGCCAGTGTCCCGTCTGATTGGTTGGGGATCACCTGCGGTTGGACTGACGCCACGACCGCCGCTCCGCCGAGCTCCCGCAGGTAGCTGTGGGATTGATCGCCAACAATATAAGCCTCGCCTTGTGCGCAATGACTCATGACTGCGATCAGGTTAGACTGGGTTCCTGAGGGGGTAAAGAGCGCGCTTTCCTTTTCAAACAGCCGTGCCGTGTAGTCTTCCAGTGCACGGACGGTAGGATCATCGCGATAGTAATCATCGCCAACTTCAGCGCTGGCCATCGCTTCGCGCATCTTATCAGTCGGACGGGTGACCGTATCGCTGCGGAAGTCGATTTCGATATTGGAATTTTTCTGCATGTGCTTCGACTCGGCTGTTTCCGGGTGACTGAAACATGCCTTGAAGTCGCTGAAATAGGTGGTTGAAGTTTCCGATAATTTGCAATTCTATTGCATGTGGATAGAATTTTGAGCAAGTTTATGGACCGTATCGACCGCAAAATCCTGGCTCTTCTTCAGGAAGACGCCTCAATACCAAACAACGATCTGGCAGACCGTGTGGGGCTTGCACCGTCAAGTTGTCTTCGGCGTGTGCGGCAGTTGAAAGCTGAAGGCATCATCTCCCGAACAATCGTTCTCACCGATCCAAAGAAAATGGGCCGCGCATTGAAAGCGATCATTACGGTCAGGCTGGCAGACCATGGCAAGGCCGCGCGCCGGGACTGGCTCGGTGATCTGGATTGCGAGGAAGCGGTATCTCAAGTCTATTCAGTTTCAGGCGAGACCGATGTCGTGGTCATGCTAAACCTTACCGATATGGACGAGTTTCAAGACCTGAGCGAGCGATTGTTTTCTGACAATCACAACGTCATTCAGTTCACCACGATGTTTGTCCTGGAACAACACAAGTTCGAGGTGGCTTTGAAGCCATAAGTCGAGACTGGACATTGTGGGCCGGGTCAAAGGCCTGGAATGTCCCCCACAATCATCATTGATGAGGTTGTTTTTTAGAGCAACAGGTCTTGGCCCTTGGGAGCGGCTGGGTGCAGGAAAAGCCTGGTTGTAGTATTTTCATGTGAAAACTTTAGCGGCCGTGGTAAAGTTGATAGACTGGATTAGGTAACTTCACTCGATAGGCAGAGATCCGAAGTTCGAATGATGAGATCGACAGCTCTCCCAGTGTTTGGCGCGCGGCTGAAACGAGTGCGTACCGCCGTGCGACTGAAGCAGCACGGCCTGGCTGACCTGCTTGGCGTTGATCAGACTACGGTGTCCCGATGGGAAAGCGGCCTTCAAACGCCAGGGGCCGACTTGCAGGCAAAGGTTTTCCAAACGTTGCTGCCCTATCGTTCAGATGATGCAGCGCTCCGCCGTTTGGTGGAAACATCTCCGCAGTGCATTCATCTGGTCGACGAAGCGACCCATGTCTGTTTGGCATATTCCGCCAGCCGCGCCCGCAACTGGAAGGTCGGACGACGGGACATGCTTGGCATCTCGCTTTGGCAGTTTGCCACTGAGGAAATCCAGAAGGCGGAGCAGGAGTTGGAAATCTCTGATTGGTGGTCAGCAGTGTCGCCTGAGCCGAAACTGTTTGTGACCTCCCAGGCCGATGATCGCGATATTCGCATCAGCGCAGGGCAGATCCTGTGGGAACGTGTCTACCTGTCGGACGGAACCCCCGCACGGCTCGTTAGTGGAAGAGGTCGTCCCGCATAATTTATGCATGGGTCAACGACGTCAGCGCAGGTATCATGCTTGCATGTCTGGGAAAATCAGCAGAACTGCTCTGATTATCGCTTTTTGGGGCGCAGGTCTTTTGGCAGGCGGGCAGTTTGCGAAAGTGTCTGTGACCCTTCCCGAGTTTCGGGCTCTCTATTCGGGGAACACGGAACAGGTCGCATGGTTGCTTACACTCGTTAGCGTTGTCGGTGCACTGCTGGGTGGAGTGGCTGCCAGCCTGGCGAACCGATTTGGCCTGCGACACGTGCTTATTGCATCAATGGTCGCGGCAGGTGGCTTGTCTTTGTGGCAGTCCACATATCCGCCTTTTGCGTTTATGGCGCTGTCACGGGTGGTGGAGGGTGTGACGCATCTTGGGATCGTCGTGACCGCTCCGGCATTGATGGTGAGGTGAGTTCCGATAAGTGGCGCGGAGCAACCATGGCGCTGTGGGGCAGCTTCTTTGGCGTTTCTTTTGCGATCTTTGGCTGGTTTGGGATCCCCTTCGCAAATGATGTCGGCATCAGTGGTCTTTTCCAACTCCATGGGGTCTGCCTGCTCCTGATGGCGGCCGTTATTGGTCTTCTGCTGAGAGGGCATCGCGTGTCTGACGCATCGAGAAGTACCTCACATCCAAGCCGCATGTTTGCCCTGGCGGCCTTTCAGGATGTCAGGGTCCTTTGGCCCGCTATTGGCTGGCTTTTCTATACGTTGACTTTTCTGGCCTTGCTGACGATCTTGCCATCCCAATTGTCTGAAGAGCTGAGGCCGCAGGTCACCACGGCCATGTCTCTTGTCGGGATTGCCACAGGTCTGGTCATTTTGCCGGTTGCCTTGATACGCTTCAATGCTACGACGATGGTGCTGACGGGCTTCCTCCTGGCTGGTTTGATCACAGCTCTTGGCGTTTTGAGCAGCCTGTTGACCCTTGCGATTTTGCTGTTTGCAATCCTCGGCATCATTCAAAGCGGGACATTTGCCGCAGTGGCAGAACTTAATCATACGACCGATGCGCGGACGCTTGGCTACGGCGTTATGGCGCAAACTGGAAACCTGGGGAATCTCATTGGTACGCCCTTGTTGCTGTTTGTCCTGGCGACATCTGACACCAGCACGCTGCTTCTCATGACATCGGCGATCTACGGCTTTGGTTTTTTATCTCTATTTTTCCTCGCGCGGTGCGTTAGGGCCGCAGGGACGCGAGCATAACAAAAGAGATTTTCGGTCACGTCGATCCCGATTGAGCCGGACGTTCAGGTGCCTGAACTGGAGGTCTGGAATACCCGTACAGTCGTCATTGATGAGGTTGTTTTTTAGAGCAACAGGTTTTGGCGTTTGGGGGCGGCGTGGTGTTTGGGAATGCTGCGTTGCGGGCAGGTTTCCCATTAACTCTTGATCTCATGCATTATCCATGCACTGTATACTGTATACAGTGGAGGCTGTATGGGTTTCAACGTTCTGGGAGGAATTTGTCATGAACTGGAAGAGCAAAACTGTTGCCGGGTTTGCAACCGCGACGATGCTTTTTGCATCGGCTGCGTGGGCTGAAGGCATCAAGGTCGGGTTTATCGGATCGCTGTCGTCAGACACGGGATTGTCGACGCTGCGTGGTGCGGAGATTGCGATTGAGGAAATCAACGCGGTAGGCGGATTCAACGGAGAAAAAATTACTCTCGTCAAGGCGGATACGCGTGAGGACGTGACCGAAGGCATCAAGGCCTATGAATATCTTGCCGAAAGCGAGGAGGTGAATTTCATCATCTCAGGGTCGATTGACGATGTTTCGCTTGGCTGGCTGCCGCGCATGGTGGAATATCAGATTCCCACTTTGGATACGTGGACGAGTTATATCGGCATCATCGACAAGCTGGTCGAGAACTATGATCAGTACAAACCTTATTTCATGAACATCGCGTCCGATGAGGCGCTGGCGGCGCTCTATGTCGATTTCGGCAAGGACGTGCTGGCCACCAAAATGGGATGGAAATCTGTGGTGATCCTTCAGGAAGACACCGCTTTTGGTGGCGCCATTAACGGGCTTGTTTCGCAGGCACTGGCACCCAATGCCGGGATCAAGGTTGTCGATACGATTGTCTATGACACCGCAACGGTGGATTTCGCGCCCCTGTTTTCCAAGGCGCAGGAGAGTGGGGCTGACTTCATCTATCTCGTGTCGTCGGTGAACTCGCAGGTGGTTTCCTCGCAATATGTGAAACTGCAGGTGCCGATGGCCATGACAGGCGTGAACGTTGCGGCGCTTGGTCAGGAATACTGGGAAGATACGGGCGGTGCCGGTGGTGGCATCTCTACTCTCTCGCCCGTGCCTTCGGTCGGTTTTGCCCTTGATCCGGTCAGTTCTGACTTTGTCAAAAAGTATCAGGCCAAATATACGGCTCGCCCGAAATTTCCTCACTTCAACGGGTTTAATGCCTATCACGGTGTGAAACAGGCTTTCGCTGCGGCAAAAGAAGCCGGTGGTTTCAACAACAACACCTGGGTTGATGCAATGTTGAAACAGGACCTGAAACTCGACAAGGACGGTAAGCCGTGGCTGCGCTATGGGTTCTGGAAGCCAGGCGAGAAGGAGCCGCGCACTGGCCGGACCTATCCTCACAATGCCCGTTTCGACATCACTGCACCCTATGATGACGGGTCACCGTCCATGGTGGTGATCCAGTGGTACGAGGATGGAACCAATGCGGTGGTTTATCCCGAAAAATACAAAACCGGAGAGTTTACGCTGCCGTCCTGGGTGCCCAAAAAGTAGGACGCTGCGGTTATCCTGACCCGAAAAGTGGATCGTCATGGCTTTAGTTGCAGCCATGACGGTTTTTGCTTTTGGGTTTTGATGCGGCCCGGCAAAAGAGCGCCTGAAAACCGATGACTCAAATTCTCATACAGGGCTTTCTTCTCAGCGGTCTGTACGCGCTGATCGCGGTTGGTTTTACGCTTATTTTCAGCGTTGGGCGCGTTTTGAACCTTGCCTACGGCGCCTATCTTGTGATCGGGGGCTATGCCTATTTCTGGTTGTCGCAGACTTTGGGGATGCCAAAGATCGTGGGCGTTTTGCTGGCCATCGTGCTTGGCGCGGTGATTGGCATCAGCAAATACCGGCTGATCGTCAAACCCCTGAAGGGCGATCATGTGGCGGTGGAGATTTCGACACTTATTCTGGCGGTGGTTGTTCAGGCAGGCATTGTCCTGCTGTTTGGTGATGCGTCAAAAATTCTTCATCCCATTGTCTCCGGCGTTTCACGTGTTGGGGGGGCGACCGTTACCTACAATATACTGACGGCGGCGGTTGTCAGTTGGGTTATCCTGATAGGGCTTTATCTTTTTGTGCGGTTTACCCATTTGGGGCGCGCGCTTGAAGCTGTCTCCATGGATGTGAAGGGTGCGGCGATTTCCGGTGTCGATCCCGATCAGATGAACCAGTTGACCTGGGCAATCTCCGGTGCGCTTGGGGCGCTGGCGGGCGTCTTCTTTGCCTCTTATACGCAGCTCTATCCCGGTATGTGGGTTACACCGCTCATCATTGCCGTGGCGGTGGTTATTGTCGGCGGCATCGGCTCGATCCTGGGGACGCTGCTGGTGGCGCATATTATTGGTTTTATGGAAGTGATCTCCACGTCGTTGATTGCGGCGGAGCTGCGCGGGGTCTTCACCATGCTGCTTATTATCGTGGTGCTGATTATCCGTCCAAAAGGACTTTTCGGGCGGGCGGAGTTGTAGATGTTTGCAACTGTCAACTGGCGTCACCTGCTGCTGTGGGCGGTTTTTGCGGCGGGCATGTTGCTGCTTCCTGAACTCGTGAAGAAGGGAACGCTGCGTACCATCATCATGGCGCAGTATCTGGCCATCTTCGCGATGAGCTGGGATTTCCTGTCGGGCCGCACCGGCTATATCAGTTTCGGCCACCCGTTTTTGATTGGCATTGGGGCCTATACCACGGCAATCCTGAGCTACCGTTTTGGGGTGCCGGTAGAGTTGTCCATTCCTATCGCGGTTGCGACGACGGTTGTGGGTTCGGTTCTCTTCTTTCTGCCAGCGTTGCGCATACGGGGCAGCTATTTTGCGCTGGTGACGCTGGCTTTCATGGAACTGATGTACCAGCTGACCCAGGTTATTCGCCCGGATCTGACGGGGGGTACGCGGGGAATTTCGGGTATTGAAACCCTGACGCGGGGAGCTGTGAACGGGTTTTATCTGTCCTTTGTGCTGATGTTTGTCACAGCTTTTGTGTTGTGGTTGCTGAGCAGGTCGCGGCTGGGAACGGCGCTGTCTGCCATCTCCATGAACGAAGATGCTGTGGCGGGTTCGGGGCTGAACACCACCAAACTGAAGCTCTTTGCCTTTTGTGTCAGCGCGGCTGTTGCCGGTATGGGGGGCGCGTTTTGGGTGCACTATCTGGGATCGATTGCTCCCCGGGCGCTGTTTGATATCAACTTCCTTTTCACCATCATCGTGGCGGCCCTGATTGGCGGGGCGTCCACCATTATCGGGCCGATGGCGGGGGCGTTTTTTCTCACCTTTTTGCTGGAATACCTGCGGCCTTTCCTGCCGGGTGCTGAACGCTATCTGATTTATGGCGGTATCGCCTTGCTGATCTACATGTATCAGCCCAAGGGGTTGTTTGAGATTGTCTCACGGCTCTGGAGGCGGGCATGAGCACGATCCTCTCCCTTGCTGGTATTGTAAAACGGTTTGGCGGACTGGTGGCAACCAATGATTTGTCTTTCGACGTTGCACAGGGGGAGAGCCTGGGGCTGATTGGACCAAACGGCGCAGGCAAGACCACCATTTTTTCATTGATCATGGGTGAGCACAGGCAAAATGAAGGAACGATAAGCCTCGATGGAAACGAGATTTCCAGCCTGCCGACCCATGCGCGCATCGGCAGGGGCATATCGCGCACGTATCAGGTGCCCCGCCCGTTTGCTGAAATGACCGTTGCTGAAAATATCCGTGTGGGGCTGATGCCGGACAGCCTGCGTGGCATGTTGTTTGGTGCGTCCGACCCGCAGGCAGAGTTGGATCTGGCTCAGTCGGTCGGTTTTTCAGGTGATGATCTGGACCGTTACCCGTCCGAGCTTTCCATGGGCGATTTGCGCAAACTGGAACTGGCCCGCACGCTTGCGACAGGAGCACGGGTTATTTTGCTTGATGAGGTTTTTGCCGGGCTTACCGCAGGCGAAATCTCTCAGATGGCTGACCTGATCAACACCAAGCGCAAAGAGGGTTTCACCTTTGTTATTGTCAGCCACGATCTGCGTTCGCTTGAACCGTTGGTGGACCGGGTAATCGCCATGGCGCGGGGAGCGCTGATCGCCGAGGGTGATTTCACATCGGTGATGAATGATGAGACGGTACGTTCATCTTATCTGGGAACGTGAATGATGGCATTGCTCGACATTGATAAGCTAAGCGCGTTCTACGGTAAGGCCCAGGCCCTACAGGATGTGTCTCTCTCGATTGCCGAGGGTGATATTGTCGCGCTGATTGGTACCAATGGTGCGGGAAAATCGACGCTGCTGGATTCCATCATGGGGCAGGTCACAGTCAGCGGCGATATTCGTCTAAAGGGTGAAAGCCTTGTTGGAAAACCGACATCGAAGATCGTTGCTGCCGGTGTCGGCTATGCCCCCGAAAGGGCCAATCTGTTTGCCCATATGTCGGTGCGCAACAATCTTCTGGTGGGGGCCTATACAGCCCGCGACAACATTGCCGACAATCTCAGCCGCGTGGAAAATCTGTTCCCGGTGCTGGCCGAACGTGCTGGTCAGGAGACAAGCACACAGTCTGGCGGTGAACGTCAAATGGTGTCGATTGGGCGGGCGCTGATGACCAACCCGTCAATCCTGCTGGTTGATGAACCGACGATTGGGCTGGCACCGAAAGTCTTCAACGATATTGCCGAGGCGTTGCGCCGGCTGAATGCTGAAACCGGACTGACAATCCTGATTACCGAGCAGAACGTCAATTTCGCTTTGACACTGGCGCGCCATATTCACGTGATGGAAACCGGGCGCATCCGCGTCAGTGGCACCGCAGATGAGCTGCGGGAAGACGCTGCATTGGCCGAGGCCTATTTCGGTCATTGAAACGCTGAAACACCGGTGGCTAGGGGGCTTTTTCTCCCATGGCCTCCATCTGCAAATCAAACCCGTCCTGGATATGATCGATGAAGCTCTCCAGGGCGTGGGTCTTGTCGCCGGTCGCGATGGCGTCGACCAGGGCCATATGGTCACCCAGCGATTTTGACAGATCGATTTTCTCGATTGCAGAAAACAGGCTGAAAGCTGTTCCCCGATTCCAGATATTGTCGAACATTTCCAGCAGATAGGGATTATCGACCAGTTCAACGAACTTGCGGTGTATGGATCGGTTGGCATTGAAGTAGGTGTGTACGCTGGGGGAAGAAATGTCCTCTTCCTTCCTCACCGTTTCACGCAGTATCTCATTCTTGGTGGCATCGTTCTGGCTTGCCAAAATCCGCGCAGCCTGGCTCTCTACTGCTGCCCGGGCCTGATAGAGCTGGCGAATTTCATCTTCCTTCATGCGATAAAGCACAAACCCGCCCCGCGGGGAGGTGACCAGTACGCCTTCCTGCTCCAGGCGGATCAGGGCCTCACGAACGGGGGTGCGGCTGATCTCCATCTCCGCAGCCAAACGCTCCTGCACCAACCGGTCGTCAGGGCCGATTTCGCCTTCCAGAATGGCGGACAGGAGTTGATCATGGACCTCTTCAGCGATCCGTTTGCGTTCTGATTTGATGCTTTTAAGTGCCACCGGCTTTCCGTGTCTTTGGTTGTGCGGTTCGACGAGATTTATGGAGTGCCGTCTTGCGCGATTTGTGGATACTGAATACAGTATACATCGAACATTGAATTTGTCGAACCAGGGAGATTGTCCATGTGCGGAATAGCAGGTCGAATTTTGCAGGCTCCTGGCGCAGTCGGGGCGGATCTTGTGGATCTTATGGATGCCCAGTCCCATCGCGGGGCGGACTCAACCGGTTTTGCGATCTACGGTACACCGCGCGACACCGGGTATGTGTTGCGTGGCATGGGGTTTGACAAGACCAAAATTGACTCCGACATGGATGATTTTCGCGCCACGCTGAAAGACCACGGTGCGGATCTTCTCGAAGATCCTGACTTTCTGACAGACAATGCCGACCACTACGGTGTCCGCATGGTGATTTCCGACCCTGAAGATCTGGGGCAATGGGTTGCCGATGCTGATACACTGACTGACCGTTTCGAAGTTCAATCCTGCGGACGTTCGCTGGAGATCATCAAGGACACCGGCGATGCAGCGCAGGTGGCAGACAAGCATGGCGTTCGCGAATTGATCGGGACACACGGGCTTGGCCATGCGCGGCTGGCGACGGAAAGTTCGGTGCTGCCCAATGCGTCACACCCTTTCTGGGCACGCCCGTTCAGCGATGTCGCCATTGTTCACAATGGCCAGATTACCGATTACTTCACCTGGCGTGAGAAACTGGAACGGCAAGGCTACCAATTCCTGACAGGCAATGATTCTGAACTGATTGCCGTATGGGTGTCTGATCAGATCAAACAGGGGCTGACGCTCCAGCAGGCTCTGAAAAAATCCATCACCTCAATTGATGGTGTTTTTACGTATATGATCGCCAATACGGATGGGATCGGTTTTGCCAAGGACCGTTTTGCCATGAAGCCGATTGTCGCCATCGAGGAAAATGGTGAGCTGGCCGCCGCCACTGAAGAACAGGCTGTGCGGCGCATCTACACCGGGGAAAGTGTGGTCGTGAACTATGACGGTCCCAGCCTGACCGGCCTGTGGGGTGTGGGGAACAGGAGCATGGCTGCGTGAGTGAGATTGTTATTGACGTTGGACAGCGTCCCATTCGGGAGGTCCATGAAGAGCTGAAGGCCGCCTGCCAAACCGGCAACAAGATACGGGTGGTCAACACTTTGTCGCGCCATAACCTTGGTGTCGGCCTGCCGCCGGGGGTGGATATCTCGTTTGAAGGATCGGTCGGCTACTACTGTGGCGGGCTGAACACCGGGGCAACGATTGATGTCGAGCGTAATGCTGGCTGGGCTGTGGGAGAAGGCATGTCGCAGGGCCATATCACAGTCGGCGGCTATGCAGGCATGTCTTGTGGCGCAGCGATGACCGGGGGGACAATTCACGTCAAGGGTGACGCCGGGCCGCGCTGCGGTGTCAGCATGAAGGGCGGCAATATCATTGTTGAAGGCAAGATCGGCTACCAGTCGGGCTTCATGTCCCATGCGGGGAAAATTATTGCGCTGGGTGGTGCCGGTGAGAGCTGCGCTGATGCGCTTTGGGAAGGCGAGGTCTGGGTTGCCGGAGAAATTGACAGCCTGGGTGTTGATGTCGATGTGGTGGAGCCAACGGCTGAAGAAGTTGCGGAGGTCGATGCGATCCTCGAGCCGCTTGGGCTGGTTGATACATCGAGAGAGTGGCGAAAAATGGTCTCTGGCCAGCGCCTTTGGTACTTTGAGAGCCGGGATGCAAGCGCATGGCTGATGATCTAAACGGGGGCGATGGCCCCTATTCCTATCCTTTTGAAATGGCGTCGGAAGAAGACATCAAGTTTGGTGTCGGTGCGATAGACGGGAGACCGGCTGGTGTGCCTTCGTCTTACGACGAGGGTGGATCGACCCGCTGGACGCCCGAAGCCATTGCGGAAGTTCATGCCCTGGCGCAGCTTGGGCGCTATCAGGTGCGCGGCTACAATACGTTCAACAAGCAGATGCCGACGTTTGATGATCTTACGTTTGTGCCTGCCACCATGACCCGCCTTCCGCTTGAAGGGTATCGCGAGAGTTGTGAAACCCGCACGATACTTGGCGGTGGCCGCGGTATCGTTGAAAAGCCGGTTGATCTGAAAATTCCGATCTATATCGCTTCCATGTCATTTGGTGCGCTTTCTGCACCGGCAAAGGCGTCGCTTGGTTATGGTGCTTCCCGTGTGGGAACGATGACCTGCACCGGGGAAGGCGGAATGCTGGAAGAGGAGCGCGAGGCGTCGCAAACGCTGCTCTATCAAATGTCTCCTGCGCGTTATCGTATTGATTTGGACCACCTGCGCCGTGCCGATGCGCTGGAAATGGTGGTGGGGCAGGGGGCAAAGCCGGGAACCGGCGGCCTGTTGCTTGGCATGAAAGTCTCGCCGCGCGTGTCGCAAATGCGGACCCTTCCCGAAGGTGTTGATCAGCGGTCCACCATCCGTCATCCTGATTTTCTGGGTGCAGATGATATGGCGATGAAGGTCGAGGAACTTCGTATTGCCACCGATTACAAGGTGCCGATCTTTTTGAAAATGGGGGCAACCCGCCCACGCTATGATGTCGCCATTGCTGCGAAGGCCGGGGTCGATGTTGTTGTGGTCGATGGTGCGGAAGGGGGGACAGGGGCCTCGCCAGAACTTTTGCTCAATCATACGGGTATTCCCACCATGTCGGCCATCCGCGCGGCGCGTGAGGCGCTGGATGAATGTGGAATGACGGGCAAGGTGGATCTTGTTGCCGCCGGGGGTATCCGTTCCGGGGTGGATGCTGCCAAATGTCTCGCTCTTGGAGCGGACGCTGTGATGATCGGCAATGGTGCCATGATCGCTCTGGGCTGTAATTCGCCGCGTTATCTTGAAGATTATGAGAAGCTTGGAACATCTCCAGGGGCTTGCCATCACTGCCACACCGGCCTGTGCCCGGTTGGTGTCGCAACACAGGATGAAGAGTTGCAGAAGCGTATGGACCCGGCTGCCGGGGCAGAACGGGTCGCGCGTTACCTGACCGCCATGACGATGGAAATCACGGCGCTTGCCAAGGCCTGCGGCAAGTCTTCGGTTCACAATCTCGAAGTCGAAGACCTGCGGGCATTGTCCTTTGAAGCCTCGGCCTTTACCGGCGTGAAAATGGCAGGCATTGACCGGCCTTTCGAATGGTGAACGTGAGACGGCTTGTCGCCGGGCGTTGATTTCGGGGCAGACTGATGCCTTTTGAGCGAGGCTGAATTTTCTGGCGGATGAGACAGGAGGCCTACCAATATGCCCACTCCCGCCACCGTTGAAAGTGACTTGGAGCTTCCCACCCGCGCCGATACCGTAATTATCGGTGGCGGTATTGCGGGCATTATTGCAGCACTGGAACTGGCGGAACGCGGACAACAGGTCGTCGTGTGCGAGAAGGGTGTTATCGCCGGTGAACAATCCAGCCGTAACTGGGGCTGGTGTCGTCAAATGGGTCGTGACCCGCGTGAGTTGCCACTTAGCCGTATTTCCATGGACCTGTGGCGGGCCATGCGCCAGAGGACAGGCGAGGAAACCGGGTTTAGAGAGAGTGGGGTCAGTTATCTTTGCGATACTGAGGAGAAGCTCGAACAACGTCGCATGTGGTTTGAAGCGCATGGGGGCACTCACGGTCTTTCAACCCATATGATCGGTGCGGATGAAGCCGCGGCGCTGACACCGGGGAGTACGGTTCGATGGGTTGGCGGCATGCATTCGCCGGAAGATGGACGGGCGGAACCGACGCTTGCAGTCCCGGCCATGGCGCGGGCGGCCCAACACGCGGGAGCCCGGATTTTTCAAAACTGTGCCGTGCGCGGACTGGAACGTCAGGCAGGCAAAGTGTGTGGAGTGGTGACCGAGCTGGGCCCGGTGGCGTGTGAGAGCGTTGTTCTGGCGGGCGGTGCATGGTCGCGGCGTTTCTGCCACAATATGGGCGTGCGCCTGCCGCAGCTCTCTGTCATCGGGTCAGTGCTGCGTACCGGACCAATCGATGCGGGTGTTGAAAGCTGCGTGGCGGCGGCTGAATTTGCAGTCCGAAAGCGTCTTGATGGCGGATACACAATTGCCCAGCCGGGCGAAAACATGGCCGATATCGTGCCGGACAGCTTTCGCCTGTTGCGTGATTTCTGGCCGGTCGTAAAGAATGACTGGCGTGAATATCAGCTGCGTATTGGCAAGCGGTTTATCGAAGAGGCGCAGATCAAACGCCGGTGGGCTCTTGATGAAATCTCGCCCTTCGAAAAGGTGCGCGTGCTCAGTCCGCAGCCTGTGAAAAAAACCATCGACAGCGCTCTGCATTCTGTTGGCGAAACCCTGCCGGTTTTCAAGAATGCCACCATTGAAGAAAGCTGGGGCGGCTTTATTGATGTGACCCCGGATATCATTCCCGTGATATCGGGAGTTCACAGCCTTCCCGGTTTTTATATGGCGACCGGGTTTTCCGGCCATGGGTTTGGTCTTGGACCTGGTGCGGGAAAACTGATGGCGCAAATCGTTACAGGTGAAAAACCCTGTGTCGATCCTGCGCCGTTCAGGCTGGAACGTTTTCGTATGGCGTGAAAAGGCGGATGGATAAAACCCACCCGCCGAGGGAGGCGTCTAACTTCCGTGTTTTTTCTGCCCATGTGCTGAGCCGTGGCCTGTGGACCCCGATTTGCTTCCGATGGGAGAGACGGGCAGCTGGACAACGACTTCTCCAGCTTTTTCGAATTTGAGGGTGATCGGCACGGTTTCGCCCGCCTTTGGGGAGGTGGCGCCCATAAACATGAGGTGGAATGAACCGGGTCTTAGTTCCACGCTTTCGCCTGGCGGAATGACCAGCCCCTGGGGAAGAGCGGTCATTTTCATGACGCCATCGGTGACTTTCATGTCATGAACTTCAACCCGCTTGGCAAAACTTGCTGTGCCGCCGATCAACCGGTCTGGTTGTGAACCCGTATTGGTAATGCGTGCATAGCCGCCCACGACCTTGGCTGAGGGGGGAGCCTGACGTGTCCAGGCGTTGTCGATCACAAGCTTACCGACCTTTGCCGCCCCGGTTTTGCTTGCTGCGTTTTGGTGTTTGGACGCTGCTTTCGAACTGTGGCCGGAATGGCTATCACCTGCCGATGCGCCGATGGTTAGCGCAAGAGCAAAAGAAGCAGTGAGAATGGATCGTAGGATTCTGAAATTGGACTTGTTCATGGTTGGATTCCGTCTGAATTGAATAGGGGGTCCGCTTTACGCGGGTTCAAGAGGTGCGCTTCAGACGAAGGGGGGCGCACGCGCCGTCTTGTAACAATGGGCAGCCGGTGTTTGCCGGTAACTGGTCGATACAGGGTAAAGAACCGCAACAGTGATGATATCGATTTCGACCAGGGTTTTGGCGTCGGAAGACAAGGCAAAGCCATCGATGGCTGAGGGACAGAACTTGCATTGTGATTTTCGATCAGAAACCGGTATCGGTGTCCCGGAACGATCAACCGCCTGGACAGAAACCCCCGAGCCATCGCCGGGACAGATCGTTTGATAGGCATGGACAGATGCAACCGGCAGCAGAAGGTTGACCAGCAAAAGAAGCACAGCCAGCGTCGCAAGCGGTTCTTTCAACGCGCGCAGGGTATCAGCAATTCGGGTTTGCAACTGCATGGATTGACTTCAGTTCAGATCAAGCGGGATCGTGTGACACCAACAATCATCCTCTCCATCATGCTCAATAGACAATTGAGGCGCAAGGCGGGTGGTTCATACGTTATCGTGATCTTCTCCAACCCAACCGGCAATCGTGGCATGGGCATGGCGCAGCAACGCACTGGCCGTTTTGTCGCTGGCGGATTCAACGTAAATACGCAGCTCGGGCGCATTGCCGGATGGTCGAAGATGGACAATGTCATCATCTTCAAACGTGAGGCGAAGCCCGTCCGTCTGGTTCTGGTCAACCGCGATGGAGCCGGAGCTAGTCAGTTTTGCAATTTTGGCCGGGTCGCTCGTTAAATCAGCGATCAGTTTGCGCGATGTTTCTGTGCTGATCTGCTGGATACGGGTGCTTGCTGTGACCCGTTCTGGCAGCACTTTGCCAAGTTGTGAGAGCGGAATTGCCTGTTTGCGGGCCAGTGCGATAGTGGCGAGTATCGGCAATATTGAATCGCGTGTTGGTAATGGTGCGATCTCAGCGTCTTTCCAGGGAGAGGAGAGGGGCGTTGCCGTCAAAAACCCACCATTGGCTTCGAAGCCGATGATTTTCTCGCCGGAATTTTCAGCGCCATCCGTCATCGCGGCGATGACATGGGGCGAGCCGATCTTTGTGCGTTCAATGCGGTGAAAGAAGTTCGACCTCTCAAGCGCCGTGTTTGATGAAACGGGCGTGACCACCATTGTCGCACCCAGTGCATAGGCTGCAAGAATGCCCAATGTGTCACCGCGAAAATACTGTCCTGTTTCATCAGCCAACAGCGGGCGGTCGCCATCACCGTCCGTTGAGACAAGCGCATCAAGTCCATGTTCGCTTACCCACGCTTTGGCCTGGTTCTGATCTGTGTCGGATACGGCTTCGGTATCAATGGGCACAAATGTTTCGCTGCGCGCCAGCGGCACAACGGTTGCGCCCAGCTCCTCCAACAAGTCTGCGACCTGATCGCGTCCGGCGGCGCTGTGCTGATAGTGACCGATCCGCAATCCATCCAGAACGCCATCAAAGGCTGACAGGTTGCGATAGTGCCATTGCATGGCGGCACGTCCGTCCACATCATCGCGGTGCGGGGAGTTTGGCAGACTGCCCCCGCTGAATTTTTCAGACTGGAACGGTGCGGTGCTGCTGATAACGGGATCCTCATCGCTCTTCAGCATCTCACCATCAGGACGGTAGAACTTTATGCCATTGCGATCAAAGGGGATGTGACTGCCGGTTATCATGATGGCGGCATGGTTGCGTGAGAGGGCGGCGAAGGCGAGGGCAGGGGTGGAAATGACGCCACAAAAGACTGGTTCCAAACCTGCATCCCGTACGGCTTCGATGCAGGCGCTTGCGATGCCCGGTGATGAAGGGCGAAGGTCATGGCCAAGCCAGACCGGATCGCCCGTGTCACAAACCTGATGTTTTTTCAGATGGTCCAGAAAAGCCGTTGTGAAGGCGTAGCAAACGGCATCATCAAGGTCGCCGACCAGACCGCGTACGCCAGATGTGCCGAAGGCCACGCCGGAACGGGCAATGATGTCTGCGCATGTATCCACGGTCAGCCGCGACCGACAAATGGCATTGTGTTCGACATCACGGTCATGAACAGGACATTGGCATCGAGGGGCAGTCCTGCCATATGAGCGACGGCATCCCCCACATGCTGCACATCCATTGTCGGCTCCGGTTTCATGGTGCCGTCGGCCTGTGGGACGCCGCCACCCATTTTTGCCGTCATTTCTGAGGCTGCATTGCCGATATCGATCTGACCACAGGCAATGCTGTGCTGCCGTCCATCGAGAGAGATTGAGCGCGTCAGGCCGGTGATGGCGTGTTTGGAAGACGTGTAGGGCGCAGAACCGGGCCGTGGAACGTGCGCGGAGATTGAGCCGTTGTTGATGATGCGGCCGCCTTGCGGTGACTGGTCGCGCATCATGCGGTAGGCCCGGTTGGCGATCAGGAACGCGCCGTTGAGATTGACGTCAATAACGGTCTTCCAGTCGGCCAGCTCAAGGGCACCAAAATTTGTGGATGGCACATTGTTGCCGGCATTGTTGAACACCACGTCGAGACGACCATGGTTGCTGGCAATCGCCTGGAAGAGATGATCAACAGAGGCTTCGTCGCTTACATCGCAAGCCATACAGTCAATGGTGCCGCTCTCTGCAAGAGCCGCTGTTTCTTGGAGCGCCTCCATACGTCGCCCGGTGACAATGACAGTAAAACCGTTATTTGCCAGCGTGACAGCAGCATTTTGGCCAACGCCTGATCCACCACCTGTAACCAGTGCAATTTTTGTCATGAGCTTTCTTTCCGGTTTTGGCAAATCAGGCCATCCTGCAATCTATCAGATAATTGATGGGAGCAGGAAGATGCTTATTGATTTTCACGGTGATTTCAGGCGTTGTAATTGCTCCTGAACTTGTACCCAATCGCTGTAGGCCATGGCACATCCAACGCTTGTCATAGACAACCTTCAATATGCCAACTGGTCGCAAAAGATCTTCCAGCAGATGAACGAGGGCGGCGTATCGGCGGTGCATGTGACCATCGCCTATCATGAGCAGTTTCGTGAAACCGTGGCCAATATGAAGGCGTGGAATCTGTGGTTCGAACAGTTCCCTGATCTTATTTTTCAGGGCTTTGATGCGAAGGATGTTGAGCGCGCGCGCGAGGAGGGGAGAACGGCCATTTTCTTTGGGTTTCAAAACCCTTCTCCCATGGAAGATGATATCGGGCTGATTGAGATTCTACACCGACTTGGCGGCCGGTTCATGCAGCTTTCCTATAACAATCAGTCGTTTCTTGCGACAGGATGCTATGAGGATGAAGACCCCGGAATTACCCGTTTTGGTAAACAGGCAATTGCCGAAATGAACCGGGTGGGCATGGTCATCGACATGAGCCATTCTGCTGAACGTTCGACATTGGAAGCGATAGAATTATCGACACGCCCCATCGCGATCACCCATGCCAACCCCCATGCATGGCATCCGGCATTGCGCAATAAATCCGATGCTGTGCTGAAGGCTTTGACACAAGCCGGTGGAATGCTCGGCTTTTCGCTTTATCCTCATCACCTCAAAGGTGGCACCGACTGTACGCTGGAGAGCTTTTGCGGAGCGATTGCGGATGCGGCGCAAGCCTATGGTGCCGAGCACCTGGGGATCGGGTCTGACCTTTGCCAGGATCAGCCGGATAGCGTAGTGACCTGGATGCGGAATGGCCGGTGGTCAAAGGAAACCGATTACGGCGAGGGATCAGCCAGCAATGCGGGCTTTCCGCCGCAGCCCGGCTGGTTCAGGGATAACCGGGATTTTGGCAATATCAGCAAAGGGCTGGTGAATGTCGGGTTTAGTGAGAAGGAAATAGCCGGGATCATGGGTGAGAACTGGCTGCGGTTTTACCGGCAGGCGTTTAGCCCGATTTAGCTGCTGGTACAGGGGAGGAAATAATTGTGCAGATCAATACGCAAGATCATAGCCAGCCGATATTGCCGCAGACTGAACTAAGACCTCCTGAAACCGTCATGCGGCTGGAGCGGATGGGCAGTTTTTTCCCAACCCGTCTTAGTTTTCTGCGCTCCCTTTTGCGCGATATGGCGAGCCAGAAGGTGGGGTTGAGCAGATTCGTCAACGCGCTTGATGATGATGGGTATGGCCACTGTGTGTATGAGGTGGAATTTGACAATTCCATCTTCTCTTTGATCGCCTGGTCTTCGCCTCTTGATGCGGAAAACAGAACTGATCGGGTGATTGCCGAAGCCTGGGACAGTTGCTTTGTTCTTTTTGACGGGCGCCCCACGGCACAGGATATTGCCCTGCTTGGAAACGAAGCAACCCGCCAGGAAGCGGGGCGATACGACTCTCGTGTTCTGGTTTTATCACGAGCAAACAAGAGTGTGCGTCTGTTTGATCATGTTGTTGATGCATTGAGCAAAGGACAACAACCTGACGAAAAGGCCATTCGGGCAACCGGCTATCTGATGCGTACCACGGCTGTTTACGGCAATGGGAAATTTGGTCTTGCCGACCGCAGCAATGTTGTTGAGCGGGGCAGTCTCGCCCTGCCGTTTCGACTTGAAATGCTGACGGTGTTTCTTATCCGCGAGTTTACTCTGGACCTGGCCAACCACGTTGCCCGCGTGCGGGGAGGTGCCGAGGCGACACAGCTTTCAGACCGGCTGTCGCGTCAACTGGGTGTTGGTAACTCCACCGGCCTTGGGATGGCTCCATTTCTTATCGGGCACCCTGTGCTGATCAACAACTGGATGCTTGTGCGCGAAACGGCCCTGGCTCGTGTGAGAAAGGCGGGCAGGGCATCACCGTCGCTGCGCGCTGAGTTTCGGGCGCTGGCGGATCACGCCACCCGCCACCTTGAGGAGTGGAATGTCCCGGATGAAACAGAGCAGAAACGTATCGAAACATTGCGGGCAGAATGGACCCGGTTCCGCCTGACAATCGATGGACTTCTGGATACCGATCAGCCATGGGACCGGATGATTGAAGAGAGCATGGCGTCGTCGGTTGACCTGCAGGAGCTTGTGGTCGCTCTGGTTCTTGAGCCGCAGGGCGAACTGGTTGACGGGCTTTGCGACTGTATGCTTGCCACCTATGACACTCTTCTTGACCCGGCGATGAGAATTGACACGCTGCGTGACCTTATTGAACAGCATTACGGCTGGGCACTGTCTATGGACCTGGAGGCGGAAGAGGCCACGGCGATGGTGTGGTATGTCTCTGAAGAAAAGCTTGAGCCGCGGTTTGGAGCAAGCGATGTGGTCGATGGCGATCACCAGGCCATGCCGCATGACATTCCAGCAAAGGTTCAGGCGGTTTATGCCGAGTTGAAGAAACTCGACAACGGAGGGTCTGTTGCTTGGCTGCTGGCGGCCCATCCACAGCACAGGGCCATTGTGCGCCGTATCCAGACGATTGGCGTTCATCCTTATGGGGAAGTGCGTGACAACCTGCTGTCGGAAAACATGCGGCCCATCGATCTGCTGCGCTGCAAGCTTTCCTTTTTTGGAGCATCGAAATTTGATCCCAAGTCCGACCGATGGACACGCATCACGCTCTACCAGGGGGCACCCCGGCTTGGGCAACTGACGCCATTGAATGCGGCTGATTGTTTCATGCCGGCCTTTGGAACCCCATGATAGTTTCGGGCAATGAACTGGTCGTGACCGTTCAAAAAGCCTGTATTGGTGCCGGGGTTTCACGCGGGGTGGCAGAGGAGATCGGGCGAGCCTGCCTTGAACTGGCGCGAATGGGCATGGATGGCCTGTCATCTGTGATATCGGCTCTTGATGCATTCCAGGCCGATGGTCCGGGAGCGGTGGATTGGCGGAAAGCCGAAGGCGGCTGGACCGTCCATCGCGCAGAGGGGCTTTGCAGTGCTCCTTCTTTTTGCGATTTCGCGCTGACTTTAGACAAAGGCGGTGTGGTGAAAGCTGAAGAAGTCGATTTTCCAATGCTTTTCGTAGGGTGTGCGCTGGTGCGGTCCCGTGAAAATGGGGTTGATTTCGGGTTAAAACTCAATGGTGTAACAAATATTGAACAAGACGGGGGCTGGCTTGCAATTGGGCACTTGTCATCTGCCACCGACAGTCTCAAAACCAATTCAGGTCTTGCTTTGATGAATGCCGGGAAAGCCCGATTCGACGATGTGTCGCAGCGGGCAGGAGATCTGACGGTGGAAGACCGACAATGGAAACGTCTTGGCGCTTATGCAAAACGCATCCTGGTGCCAGCCAGCAAAACCAACCGGGCGGACGCCGGTGCTGGTCTCAATGACAACGACTAGATCGGGAGCGATTACGGCATGGCAAGTACGAAAATGACGCTGGAGGACATTGAGACCCTGGCATGTGAAGCATTGATGGGGGCAGGTGCCCGCAAATCCAATGCGGCCTCTGTTGCCCGGTCCACCTGGCGTGCTGAGCGGGATGGCGTGCGAAGCCATGGCCTGATGTATGTGCCGATCTATGCCGATCATCTGATCTGCGACAAGGTGGATGGCAGCGCTGTCCCGTCAGTTGAAAAGCCCAAGCCATCCCTTGTCCGGGTCAATGCAAAGTCGGGGTTTGCGCATCCTGCCATCGATGCAGGCCTGCCCCAGCTTTTTCATGCTGCGCGGACTCAGGGTGTTGGGGTGATGACTGTCTACAATTCGTACAATTGCGGGGTGCTGGGCCATCATGCCGAGAAGATTGCCGAGGAAGGTTTTCTTGGCTTGTGTTTCACCAACGCGCCCGCATCGATTGCGCCAACGGGAGGTGCAAAACCGGTGATTGGAACCAACCCTTTTGCGGTGGGTGTGCCGGGGGCAGACGGGCCAGCCTTTGTGATTGACCAGTCTGCAAGCGCGATCGCGAAAAGCGAGATCATGCTGCGAAACCGCGAGAACAAGCCGATTGAAGAAGGCTGGGCACTCGATGCTGATGGAAACTCAACGACGGATGCAGCCAAGGCTCTCAAGGGTTCAATGGTTCCAAGCGGCGGTGCCAAGGGTTTCGGTGCTGGCCTCATGGTTGAAGTATTTGCCGCTGCGCTTAGCGGTGCGGTTCTTGGAAAAGACGCAAGTCCGTTTTCAGGCCCTGATGGTGGCCCTCCCAATACCGGACAATGCTTCATTGCCCTCGATGCAGGTGCTCTTTCCGGTGATGCTTTCGGGGACCGGATATCATCGCTGGTGGCTGCACTGACGCAGGAAGAAGGCACGCGCCTGCCGGGGTCGAGGCGCGTCAATGCGCGGCGGTCAACTGCCGATGGCGTTGAAGTGGATGATGATCTGATTGAGCGGATCAGGGGGTTTATCCACTAAGCCGATTTCACTGATCCTCATGAATAAGCCAAGCGGCGCGCCGCAGAACTAAGCCCAGCACCCATCGCGGAACCTGACTATGTAAGGCGCGTATCCCGACACGCGCCTTTGTGGGCTTCGTGAAACTGGCGCACTAAGGTGACGCTTACATGGTTTCTTGATTCCGGGCTTCGATGGACGCCACCGTGATCTCGGGCGTGTCGATTTCATGCGCCTTCTGAGCCATCAGCTTGCGGCGATATCGGCTCTGTACGATATCGACCAGCAGCAGAACGACCAGAACGAAGTAGAACGTGCTTTTTGCCATTGGCTCCACGGCATATCCAAACATCTTGATATGAGCGAGATGCCCACCTTCGGAGACCAGCATGATGCCAACGATGAACAGTACGAACAGCCCAAGCACCTCATACATTCGATTTGCGGCCAGGAATGTTGATACCCTGTCGGCCAGCACCAACATCATCAGCCCGGAAATCACGATGGCTGCTGCCATGACAAGGAAAACATCGGTCAGTGCGAGAGCTGACAGGATCGAATCAAACGAAAATACCAGGTTCATCAGGACAATCCAGAAAACCACACTGGCAACCGATTTCTTTGCCCGTTCGCCATGAACATCAGGATCATGAACCGCCAGCATATGCATGATTTCCTTCATCGCCGTGTAGATGATGAAGGCACCGCCAAACAGCACGATCAGCGCATGACCGCTGACTGAACCCTCAAGAATTCCCTGCATGTGAAGCTCAAACAGCGGCTCCTGAAAATAAGAAATTGCCTGTACGACAACGAACAACAGGACAATGCGCAAGCCAATAGCCATGAGAATGCCCCAGCGGCGCACTTTTTGCTGACTGCCGACTTCAACTCGTTTTGATTCAATTGAGATGTAAAGCAGGTTGTCAAAGCCCAACACAGCCTGCAACAAGACAAGCATGATGAGTGTGAACAAATTTTCTAAAGTCAGAATATCCACTGGGGTCTCCTCTTCGGGTCGAAGCGGTTTTTAGCGTTTTGATGTGAGGAAAGAAACATTTTTGCCGCACGGGGTGCCTTATACAGGCGCTTCTTCCCACAGATCATAACAAATGATGAGATACATACGATGACGGCACCGTGGAAACATGTCTGGATTACCGGAGCAAGTTCAGGTCTTGGAGAATATGCCGCTCGCCTTTTGGCGCAGCAAGGGTGCCAGGTTTCGATTACCGCCCGTTCTGATGACAAGTTACAGGCAATCGCCAGCGAATATCCCAATATTGCAGTTTATCCCGCCGATGTGACGGATGCCGCCAGGCTGAAAGATATTGTTTCACAGATGGAGCAGGACCACGGGCCGGTTGATCTGGCGGTCTTTTCTGCCGGGGCCTGGTTCCAAAGCACCATCGCAGAATTGAAGGTCGAGAACGTTGCCAAAACGTTCGATGTCAATGTCATGGGCGTTGTCAACGCGCTCGATGCCGTGCTGCCTCAAATGCTGGCACGCGGGTCAGGCCATGTGTCCTGGATAGCGTCGGTGGCGGGCTATGGAGGGTTGCCCCTCAGCGCAGCTTATAGTGGCTCAAAGTCAGCGCTGATTACCATGGCCGAATCCATGATGCCGGAATTGAAGAAAAGCGGCATTGATATCAGCGTCATCAATCCTGGATTTGTGCGCACACCCATGACTGATGTGAACGAATTCCCGATGCCGTTTCTCATGGAACCGGAAGATGCAGCGGTCAAAATGGTTGATGGTCTCAAGGCCAGGAAATTCGAAATCGCCTTTCCCTGGCAAATGGTGGCGATACTCAAATTCCTCAATCATTTGCCCTATTGGGCCTATTTCAAGCTGGTCAAGCGGCTCATTTAGACCGTTAGGAATTTTCCGCCTGATCGCGCTGAATCCGCATTGGTGGAGCAGGCGGGCGATTCTGCATGACCATGCCCTTGCGCCATAGCCGCAGCGCTTCCCAGTGAATACCCGCGACCACTTTCAGGGTCATGAGCGGATAGGAAAAAAACATTTTGACGAGTGAGAGGTCGCTCAAAGGTGTTTGATGCCCGCGAAAATGGGTGCGCAGAACAGGCTTTCCCTTTATGCGCAGGGCCACGCCAACAGTCAGTTTATCGCCGGGCTGGTTTATGTGGAAATGGTAGTCCCCCTCTACCTTGTTGAAAGGAGAGACATAAAAGCGCTTGCTGGTGGAGTGGGTATATGTGTTGTTATGCGCATCACCTGCCGGCAGAACATAGGTAAGGTTTTCTCCAAACGTGTTGCGCACTTCATAGATCAGCAGGACAGGCTTGTCTGATGAATCGAGGCAGAAATAGACAGTCAGCGGATTGAAGGCAAAGCCCAGAATGCGTGGGTAGCACAGGACCATGATTTTTTTGACCTGGTTCTGGTAGCCCAGATTATTGACCTCCGCCCAGGCAAAATCAGCAAGGGATGAGCCATCTCGTTTGCCGTGTTGTTTTTGCGACAAACTGAAAAGGTTGAACTTGTCGACGCTGAAAAACCTCAAAGACCTGGAAGTTTGAGAGAGTTTGTCGACGTCGAGGAAAAGTGAGAAAACGCTGTATGACAAACGGTGGCGGGTCGGGGTAATGCGCTGGTGAACCACTTCACCCTGGAAAATGACACCACCTTTGTCCGCTTCGCTCATTCTGCTGCCTCGCCAAGCTCCCTGAGTCCACCAGCCAGTTTGGGCAGGTAAATTCGTCCTGACTCGTTTTCTACATTCCAGGGTCGCCTGCTTCCTCCAAGCTGTTCGGCGACAGCAAGGCCCGATTGCAGGCCGTCTTCATGAAACCCGGCGCCAAAATGAGCGCCGCAATACCATGTGCGATTGGCACCTTGCAGAGACCAAAGCTCGCGCTGAGCCTGCATAGCCTTTGTGTCGAAAACCGGGTGAGCGTAGTCGAATTCGGCTGCCACCTGATCGATCTGCGAATCTTTGGGTGGATTCAACGTCACAAACACATCCTGATCTGTTTCCAGGTGTTGCAGCGAATTCATCCAATATGTGAGGCAAAGGTCTTTGCTCGTGCCAGTCTGGCTTTTGAAATCGAGATAGTTCCAGCTTGCCCAGACCAGCTTGCGTTTTGGCATATAGCGGCGATCACGGTGCAATATCGCGCGGTTGTGTTCATAATCGAAACTGCCCAGCAACGCCTGTTCTTCCGCACTTGGCGTATCCAGCATGGCGAGGGCCTGATCTGCGTGTGAAGCGATAACGACCTGATCAAAGGTTTGCGGCTCGCCATTTGCTGTGTGGATGACAACCCCTGTCGGACGACGCTCGATTTTTTTGACGGGTGCGTTGGTCTGAATGGTCAGATTGCTGTCTTCCAGAAGCTTGGTGACATAGTTTTGAGATCCGCCCAGCACGGTCCCCCATTTGGGGCGACCATCCACCTGCAACAAACCGTGGTTGCGAAAAAACCGGATAAACGCTTTGGCGGGATAATCCCACATATCGTCCAGTTTGCTGGACCAGATCGCCGCTGCCATCGGCATGAGGTGGTGTTCTGCAAACTCCTTTGAATAGGCCTCGCGCTGCAGATATTGCGCAAGTGTCTCATCGTCGCCAAGAGTATCCAGCGATTTTGGAGCCTCGCGAAAGAAACGCAGAATATCGCGGATCATCCGCCAGTGATGCACTTTGAAAATATTGGATGGCTGCCCGATCATTCCGGTGTAGGTCCCGCCGGAATATTCGTATCTGCCATTGTCGAGCGAGGCCGCGAAACTCATGCTTGTGTCATGAACTGCCACGTCGAGATAATCGAAAAAGGCGGTCAGATTGGGATAGGTGAAGCGGTTGAAGCAAATGAAACCGGTATCAACCGGCACTTTCTTGCCGTCGATGTCCATCAAAACCGTATTGGTGTGACCGCCGATACGGTTGTCAGCCTCAATCAAAGTGACATCGTGATGCTTGTCGAGAAGCCAGGCTGCGGATAGGCCGGATATGCCGGAGCCAATAACGGCAATTCTCAATGGATGCATCAAATTAAATTTCTAAAACAGTATCTTCTACCCGCACAGTAACGGAGTGCCTTGGCAATTGGTTTGGCGCAAGTGTTAATTTTAGCGGGAATATCACATGACATTTTATTGATACGACAACATCCAGTTAATTTCGCGCCGCCAATCGACCATTCTGATAGGGGTGCCGTGCTTTCCCGTTTCAAACATAACGAAGCGGGCGGGGTATCGCGGATTTACCCTGATGAGCTTGCGGTAAAAACCTAACTGGACGTTGGGTGCGAAAACTGTATCCCAACTGCCGTGACCAAAGAATATCGGTATATTGCGACCGCCTTTGCGGGCTGTGGATGAAGTCAGAAATTCATCGTGCCAGTGAGAACCAAGGATAAAAAGACCATCAATTGTCGCAGCTACAGATTTGTCCTTTGCAAGACGCCAGCAGATGCCGCCTCCCATGGAGCCACAGGCAATAATCATCTTTGTCCTGGGTGAACGGCGACGAAATTCGTTCATCAGGGTCAGGATGTCAGCTGTTCCCGCATTTTTGAAATCGGTAAACTCCGGAGTAAGCAAAACACCCTGATTGCGGTTCATGAGGTTTTGTAGCCGGTTGAAATTGCCTCCAAATGTCCAGTCATTGACGCCCTGAAAACGGTTGCCGCCCTGACCATGGATCCAGATGACGGTGACTTTCGCGCCGCCCCGGTGCTTGCCGACAGCAAAATATTTGAATGTACCATTGGCAGATTTATAAGAACGGACACGCCGCGCCCAACGCACACTCTGGCTCACATAGTCCTGCTTGACCTTGCGCAGCGGGATGGTGTCGCGCTGATAGATATCGCGCTGTTTGTCATAGGCGACATGGAGGTAGTTGCCCCCATCACCCGTATTGATGGTTTTGGGATAGGCAAACAGCTTGTCCTTGAACGGCGCGAGCTGAAAATTGGCGGCATAGGCAGGCAATGCTGCAAGGCAAAACAGGAGAAATGAAATCAGTTTCATTCAACAATGCTAGCGGCTGTGGGATCAATAATCACGCCTGAAAAAATCAAAATTACCGGAATTGTCAAAAAATAAGACGGGAAGGCTATTGCAGCTTGGTGGCAGAGCTTGGCGGGGTGATCGGCGTGCGTTGCTGCAATGCTTCGCGGTGGGAAATGAACGTGGCGGCACCAACGATGATGGTTCCGCCGATAATGACATAAAGATCGATGGGTTCACCAAAAGCAAAAATTCCCAGCAGGGTGGCCCACACCAATTGCAAGAAGGTGATGGGTTGGGTCACCGAAATGGGGGCAGCGGCAAGAGCGCGGGTCATCGCGTAGTGGCCGAAAGTGGCGCACAGGGCTGTCACGAACAGCCAAAACAGTTCGCTCAGCGTTGGTGTCTGCCAGTCAACCAGCGCCATGGGAAACAGAAAGATCGTAGAAAACAGAGTGAGCATGGCAACGATTGTCCGCGAATCCGTGCGGCCCGTGAGGCTCTTTGTCATGAGATAGGATGCTGCAAAAAACGGGGCGGTTGCGAGTTGTGCAAACTGGCCGATTGAAATTTCTTCAAAACCGGGTCGTAGGATGACCAGCGCACCCAAAAGCCCCGCCAGAACCCCCAGCATACGCCGCAATCGCAACCGTTCTCCCAGAAAAATTGCTGCGCCGACCGTAATGCAGATTGGTGTGACGTAGCCTATGGCTGTTACTTCCGCGATCGGAATCCGCGCCATGGCGAAGAACCACAGCGCAACCCCAAAGGCGTGAAGAAACCCTCGTATAGCAAAGGTTTTCATCAGGCCTTTGGCCAACGGCTTGCGTAAAACAAGCCAGATGGACGGTGCCATGATCAGCAAACCAAGCGCGTAGCGGATGAACGCCGATTCCGCGGCCGGCAGGTTTGACCCCAGATAACGCACAATTCCGGTGACACAGACAAACATCAGGGTCGACACGATCATCCATAAGATGCCCTGAAGTCGTGTGTTGGATGTGTCGTTAAGAGAGCGAGGATCAGGCTGAGTGTTCACCCACTAGTAGTGACGTCAAACGCGCGCAAGGTCTACAGGAATTGGTGGATTTCCGCGCGTTCAATCATAAAGTGTGGCGATTTGCCGGGGAAAGGGCGTCTGATTTGGCGGTGTCGAGGACGAGAGACAGCCGCGGTTGAGATCACGCCAGAACGGGTTGTTCTGCGCCATCACACACTTGGCTTCGTAGGAGCGCCCACCAATTGTGAGGCAGATAATATCGCCCAGTTCGCGCCGTTTTCCGTAGCGGTCCGTACAAAAACACTCCGGCGCAGGTTGTTTGGAGCGCTTGAGGAACTTGCCTTCAGCCAGAGCGGCACCATCCGGCTGGCCGCCGAGCATCATAGCGATCAGGAAGAAAAAAAATCTCTTCATGGGCCAGTACTACCACATTACAGGTTCATTCGCCAAATTGCCGGCCAAATTATCGCTCGTGCAGCAGCTTTTTCCAACAGGTCAATCACCCGCCGGAGCGGCTGATCCAGCGGTGAGGGCGGTCAGATAGACTTCCTAAAATGAGGCAAGTATGGTGCGCAAAACAAGCAGGTGTTCAGGTTGGAATTGAGTCTATGGCTGGTGAAAAGAACCATGTTTATTCCACCATAGCCCAAGCTGTTATCGATCATGGGGTCCACACGATGTTTGGGCTCATGGGAGATGCCAATCTCTTCATGGTTGATGACTATGTGCGTGCCTGCAAGGGAACCTTTGTTCCCGTGGCTCATGAAGGCAGTGCCGTATTGATGGCGCTCTCCTACTCAAAGTTTGCACAAACCGTCGGTGTGGCAACCGTCACGCATGGTCCGGGATTCACAAACTGTATCACTGCGCTTACAGAGGGCGTGCGTGGACACACATCCATGGTGCTGTTGTGCGGTGATACGCCGGTCCTGACGCCGCAAAATCTTCAAAATATCGACCAACGCGAATTGGCCAAGGCGGCCGGCGCCGGGTTTGAGCAGATGCGTGCACCGGAAACGGCGACCCAGGACATTGCCAACGCTTTCTATCGTGCTCAGATTGAGAACAGGCCTATCGTTCTCAACATGCCTGCGGACTTTATGTGGGAGGAGGTAGAGCACAGGAAAATTGTCTATCCTGTCTTCAATTCCCCCGCGATTGTTCCAGAGGGGCGTGATTTTGAAGAAGCAATAGGGATGATAGCGTCAGCAAAACGCCCCGTTATTTTGGCGGGTGGCGGCGCAATCGGCGCGGAAAAACACCTTATCCGCCTGGCCGATCGGCTGGAGGCTCCGCTGGCGACGACGCTGAAGGCCAAGGCCATGTTCAACAGCCATCCTTTCAATATGGATATATTTGGGACCCTCAGCACCGCAGCGGCCTATGATGCCATCGCCAAGAGTGATTGTCTGGTGGCGTTTGGAGCCAGTCTGCACCATTTCACCACCGATCATGGTGCTTTGCTGAAAGACAAGCGCGTCGTTCAGGTGAACAATAACCTTGCAGATATTGCCAGAAACTATCACCCGGATGCAGGGCTGTTGGGGGATGCGGGACTGACCGCCGATAATATTGTTCACTGGCTCGATGAAGCCGAAATACCGCCCAGTGGTTTCACCCACGAGCTGGACAGCGAAATACTGAAGGTGCATCCGCCTGCCGCAAAAAAGAGTGCTGGCAATGGTGCGATCAGTTTCGTCTACGCCCTTGAAAGGTTGGAGCAGGCTCTGCCCAAGGACAGGATTTTGACCACGGACGGTGGGCGCTTCATGACGGAGGTGTGGTGCAGAATATCCGCTCCTGATGCACAAAGCTTTATAGCGACCACAAATTTCGGTTCGATTGGTATTGGTCTGCAACATGCAATTGGTGCCGGGTTTGCGAAACCTGAGAGGCCCGTTGTGCTGTTCACCGGCGATGGCGGTTTCATGATGGGGGGTATCAACGAGTTTAATACAGCGGTGCGCCTCAATCAGGATCTGATTGCCATTGTTTGCAATGATTCAGCTTATGGCGCGGAGCATATCCAGTTTGTCGACCGCAATATGAATCCCGGTCTTGCGCAGTTCCAATGGCCGTCATTTGCTGACGTGGCAACGGCGCTGGGAGGGCAGGGACTTGTGGTGGAATCTGAAGATCAGTTGGAATCAGCAATCGAGGCCATTGAAAAACGTGACCGCCCTTTATTGATAGAACTCAAACTCGACCCCGACGATGTGCCGCGTATGCGTACCTGAAACCTGTTGCTGGCGAGGGGCAAGCCCCTGCGAGAGGAGGCTTTTTGTCGGCCAAACGGTTCAAGCATCGGGGAAGTGCTGTGGCTTTAGCGTTCGGGAGTGTCCGCGGAACTCAGCAATCAACTCGTTGTTCTGGTTTTTGACCGTCACGTCATAGACCCCCGACCGTTCCATCCGATGGCGTTCGACAGCTTCGGCCGTCAGCACGTCTCCGGCTTTGCCCGGTGCAATGAAGGTGACGTTACAATGCTGCGCCACGGTCAACCTGTTTCGTGTGTTGCAGGCGAAAGCGAAAGTTGAATCAGCGAGGGTGAAAATAAACCCGCCATGGGCGATCTTGTGGCCGTTTAGCATATCGTCGCGAACCGGCATGGACATGCGCGTGTAACCCAGCCGCACCTCCTCAAGTATCATGCCGAGGGCCTGACTGGCGTTGTCGTCGTTCCACATCTTCTCGGCGCAGGCCTTTGCTAACGCTTCTTCGTTCATTTCGTTTTCCTGAACTGGAATTGAAGGGTGTGCCCCAGTGAGGTCTGTTCGAGCCCATGGGAGCAGGGTATGGAGAGACTAGTTCCAAAACATGTTGCGCTGCAACAGGGAGAAGTATCATGAGTGGACCTTTGAGCGGTCTTCGGGTTGTCGATCTGTCACGTATTCTTGCCGGACCGACCATGACGCAAATTTTGGCCGATCTGGGTGCGGAAGTGATCAAAATCGAAAGGCCGGGAAGAGGTGATGACACCCGCCAGTGGGGGCCGCCATGGCTGCTGGATGAAGATGGCAATGAGACCAGGGAAGCGGGGTATTATCTTGCTGCCAAT
Source organism: uncultured Rhizobiaceae group bacterium (assembly GCA_937930635.1). Lineage (GTDB taxonomy): Bacteria > Pseudomonadota > Alphaproteobacteria > Rhizobiales > Rhizobiaceae > Pseudahrensia. Next base: position 8,582 of record CALHCF010000006.1, on the reverse strand, counting down.
CGCGGCAAGTATTCGCTGACGCTCGATATTGCGTCCAGGGAGGGGGCGGATATTGTGCGTGAACTGGTCAGGGATGCCGATTTCCTTGTCGAGAATTTCAAAGTGGGCGGCCTTGAAAAAATGGGGCTGGACTATGCAAGCCTGAAGGCGATCAATCCAAGGCTGCTCTATCTGTCGATTACTGGTTTTGGCCAGACCGGCCCGGACGCGGCGCAACCTGGTTATGATTATCTCATTCAGGCGCGGGCTGGTTTGATGAGCATTACCGGTCATGAAGACGGTGATCCCGGCGCAGGCCCCATGCGGGTTGGTGTTGGTATCTGTGACCTGCAAACCGGGTTGATGGGCGCTGTCGGTTTGCTTTCAGCGCTCTATCATCGGGAGAAGAGTGGAGAGGGGCAGCATATTGATGTAGCGCTTCTTGATACGCAGGTGGCGGGGCTGGTAAATCAGGGGTTCAATCACCTCATTACCGGCCGAGTGCCGGGCCGAACGGGTGACTGGCATCCCAATCTTGCGCCTTATCAGCCTTTTCCCACCTCTGATGCTCCCATTGTGATCGCAGTTGGCAATGATACGCAGTTTCAGGATTTATGCCGGGTAATAGGGCGCGAAGATCTGGCCGGGGATGACCGTTTCTCAACCAACCCGCAACGTGTAAAGAACCGTGCGATCCTGAAAGATGAAATCGCTGCCAGAACGCAAGAGAAACCGGCGGCTTATTGGCTCGACATGCTGCCAAACAACAATGTTCCAGCCTGTCCTATCAACACTATCGAGCAGGTGTTTGAAGACCCGCAAGTGCTTGCACGGGGAATGAAGATTGAGCTTGATCATCCGCAGGCCGGCTCCGTGCCGGGGATCGCCAATCCTCTGAAATTCTCTGATACGCCGGTTGAATACCGCAAGGCACCTCCTGTTCTTGGTGAGGATACCGAAGATGTGCTGACGCGCGTGCTGGGTTACAGCGCCGACAAGGTTGCTCAGTTGAAGACGAAGGGAATCGTTTAAGAGCGGGTTTCGACGCCAGCCTGTTTGGGGCGGGTGTTCATGAGCGCGGTGATCACGAGAGCCCAGCCCAGAATTCCGCGTGAATGTTGAGACATGTTGGCGGTTCCGGTGAATGTCATCAGCTGGCCAAGATCAAACGGTGTTGGCGGGGTTTGGATGACACTTTGCCAGGGCACACCAAGCAGGAAAATATAGTAAGTGTAGTAGATCTGCGGCGAAAACCATTCAAAGGCAAAGAACAGTATCAGCGCAGCCAGGATGCGCAGGGTCCAATGCCGCCCACGGGTGACCCGCCACGCTATATAGAGCGTGATCGCGGCCACGATAGTTGAAAGCAGAAGCAGGCCGAATTGACCTGGCACCGACAAGGTAAAAAAGGAATCTTCAGAGTACATTTTTTAACTGTCGGTGCCAGGTGTCCCCCCGGACCTCGTATAAGGTGTCTAGTCTATTTAAGCTTCGCGATAGCCAGACCAACGGTGAATTTGCGGCACCAGATGTGAACTTCATTGAACTTGCTGGGGTCAATTTCCTTGGGAACCACATATTCCTGTGCACCCTTGTCGGCTTTCAGCAGTTTGAAATCGGTACCCTTGGCGTATTTCCCGTCATTGCCAAAAGCGATGCGCGGGTCTGGAGCGCCATCGAAATCAAAGTCGGTGCCCAGGACAATGACATATTCATCGCCGCGTTTTTCGACGCTAACAGCACCTGAAACCGTGTGATTGTTGATGCCCTTGAATGTACCGCTTGCGGCCAGCGCAGGCAGAGTGGTGAGGAAAAGCGATGCTGCGGTCAGCATGGCAGTAGCAAGTCTTTTCAAATTACGGGTGGGCATGGTGTGGTTTCCATTCGAGAATCAGAGATACTTAACTTCGTAAGTAATTGTTCCATTTCCTTGCTCTGGCGACAAGACACGGCTGTTCACGAGTAAGAGATATTTTTGACGGGCCGGAGAGCCTTCCAGACACGTTTGCCGAAGCCGGTTATCGACAGCAAACCTCCTCAGCCAAAGCGGGCATCCAGCCAGGAGATCAGCGCGGCTGTGGTTTCGTCACGGTTTGTCTCGTTGAGGCTCTCATGTCGGGTATCGGGCAGAATGGACAGGGTTACATCGCTCATTGCGCGGCCTTTCATTCGTGTGCTGATGTTGGCCATGGCCTTACCGTTTTCCGTACAGGGATCGGCACCTCCAGCCAAAAGGAAGACCGGAAGCTCCTCTGGCAGCTGTGCGAGATTGGTGTCATCGGCACCAAAAGAAATGCCCTCAAGCACGTCAAGCCAAAGGCCGATTGAAACATCAAACCCGCACAAGGGATCCTTGATGTATTTATCCACTTCCGCCTCGTCGCGTGACAGCCAGTCAAACTCGGTGCGATTGGGGGTAAAGACCTTGTTCCAGGTTTCGAAGGAGAGTTTTTTTGCCAGTCCGCTTGGTACGTCCGACCCTTTGAACATGCGTTGAATTTTCAAGAGGGTGCGAAATACGGTTGTCAGAAGATTTGCATCTGCCCCGCTGTTGCACAGTATTGCAGCGGCGATGGTGTCAGGCTGACGCAGGATGTGGTTGAGGGCCATGATTGAACCCATTGAGTGGCCGAAACAGATGATGGGGATGCCGGGGTGATCACTTTGAATCCGATTGTTCACCGCCAGCACGTCATCAAGAATGATCTGCCAACCACCATTGCCTGCAAAATGACCCTGCGCGGAACCCGGTGCGACGGTCGCGCCATGGCCGCGGTGATCGTGGGCGTAACTGGCATAGCCGGCAATGGCCAGAGCGTTGGCAAAGCGCTCGTAGCGTGCGGAATGTTCGGCCATGCCATGATTGATCTGCACCACGGCCTTTATTTGTCCGTTGGGTATCGCATGGTGATAGTTGAGAGCAGCACCGTCCTGGCGGGTCAGTTTGTGGTTGGTCCAGGCCATTTATGTTTCCCTGATCGTGTCGGCCCAGCCTGTACGCATATTGCATAAACCTTTGCTAAAAAACAGTATTATCAAAATTTCTCTACCCATGGGCGAAGTTCAATTTCCCAGGCCCAGCTTGATCTGGGTTGATCAATGAAGTGAAGATATGAGTCGGCAATGGCATCGGGGTCAAGCATGGAATCGGGGTTGTCTGCAGGCGAAATTCTTTCGGGTCGGCTGGCGTTCTCAATCCCGCCATCAATAACAAAGTGGCCGACATGGACCCCTTTGGGATGCAATTCGCGGGCAAGCGACTGGCAAAGGCCGCGGAGTGCAAATTTCCCCATCGCAAAGGGGGCGGACAAGGGATAGCCCTTCACACCAGCCGACGCGCCGGTGAAAAGAATGGTGCCGGATCCATTGGGCACCATACGTCTGGCCGCCTGTTGCGCCATCAGGAACGCACCAAAGGCTGTTACCATGATGGCGTCCTGAACGGCCTGCGGGTCCAGTTCTTCGATGCCACCGCGCACGCGGGCGGAGGGATTGTAAACCGCGATTTCGATTGGCGAGGCGGCGGTGTCCAGAGCTTCAAAAACAGCTGCCATGGAATCGCGATTGGAGGCGTCGCATTGCAAAGTGCGGGCGCCGGTTTCTGCGGCCAGGCCGGCCAGTTTTTCTGTGTCGCGGGCAGCCAGAAAAACGTCATGGCCGCGCTCGCTAAATTTGCGCGCCAAAGATGCGGAGAGGCCGGAACCGGCGCCAACGATAAGGGCTGTTGTCATATTGCAGTTCCTCAATGGTGTTGCGAGGGGCTTTTAGTTCACACGCTGCCGGGTGGTGATGTCCATCCATTTTTGGGTGCCCATTGGTCGGGTGACCAGCTGGAGTGAGGGAAGTGAAAAGGGGATGCGCCATGCGGGCTTCTTGCGGATGCGTATCTGGCAGCGTTCGGGTTTTTTGAAAAATGAAAAGCTAAACGTCGATCCGTCGATGATCCGCAAATCACTGAAAACTCCGGTTCCGTACATCATGAAAATTGTCAGCTGATCGCGTTTGGTGAAATTATGGTCGAGATAATGGATGTCGAGGCTTTCTTCCATGGGGCAGTCGTTGTTGAGAATGAGTACAACACCCCCTTCGACCTGAAGAGCCGCTTCCAGGTTTGCGCCGTCAATCACGACACCGGTGGCTGATCCAGTGTTGATGACTTCTGCCTGAGGGGGGCGGTCTTCGGGTGTTTTGATGCACTTTACCGTTACTGAATTTGTCGGCGTGATCATGGTGATGTCTTTTGCCTCACGGAACGGCCTTTTTAACCGACCTATCATCTTGTTTTCAGCGAGCGAAGCCCCTAAACCAGCCCCACATTTTCCAGACATTTCGCTCCGGCTTGTGTCCAGCGCCTATAACGCGGAGAACTGCTTCCATGGCACGTCAGTTTATCTATCATATGCAGGGTCTCACCAAGACCTATACGGGTGGCAAAAAGGTCCTCGACAATGTGCACCTGTCTTTTTACCCCGATGCCAAAATCGGGGTGCTTGGTCCCAATGGTGCCGGTAAATCGACCCTGCTCAAGATTATGGCAGGACTCGACACCGAATGGCAGGGCGAAGCCTGGGCGGCGGATGGTGCAAAGGTTGGCTATCTGGAGCAGGAGCCGCAGCTTGATGGTGAGAAGACTGTCCGCGAGAATGTAATGGATGGCCTGAAAGAAAAGACGGCGATCATCGACCGATACAATGAGTTGATGATGAACTATTCTGACGAAACTGCCGATGAAGGTGCGAAGCTTCAGGATCAGATTGATGCCGAGGGCCTTTGGGATCTCGATGCCAAGGTTGACATGGCGATGGATGCCTTGCGCTGTCCGCCGCCGGATGCAGATGTCAAACCACTATCGGGCGGTGAGCGCCGCCGGGTCGCGCTGTGCCGTTTGCTGCTGTCGGAGCCGGACCTTCTTCTGCTCGACGAACCGACCAACCATCTCGATGCTGAAACTGTTTCCTGGCTTGAAAAGCACCTGCGTGATTTCAAGGGTGCCGTGATGATCGTCACCCATGACCGCTATTTCCTGGACAATGTGACGGGCTGGATTCTGGAACTCGACCGGGGGCAGGGCATCCCCTACGAAGGCAATTACACGGCCTATCTGGAAAAGAAGAAGAAACGCATGCTCCAGGAAGGCCGCGAGCAGGACGCCCGTATGCGGCAACTGGAACGCGAGCGCGAGTGGATGGGCCAGAGTCCAAAAGCCCGCCAGGCGAAATCAAAAGCCCGTATCAACAAATATCATGAATTGGTGGAAACTGCTGATCAACGCAAGCCAACGGATACGCAGATCGTTATCCCGATTGCCGAGCGGCTTGGTCAGGTTGTGATCGAGGCCGACAATATCTCCAAAGGGTTTGGTGATAAGCAGCTTATCGACGGGCTTTCATTCAAACTGCCTGCCGGTGGTATTGTTGGCATTATTGGGCCTAACGGTGCGGGTAAATCCACCCTGTTCAAGATGATCACAGAGCAGGAAAGGCCCGATAGCGGAGCTATCCGCATCGGCGATACGGTGAAGCTTGGTTATGTTGACCAGAGCCGCGATTCATTGAACCCGGACGCAACGGTGTGGGAAGAAATTTCCGGTGGGGCGGAAGTGATCAAACTGGGCAAACACGAAGTCAATTCGCGGGCCTATGTTGGATCGTTCAATTTCCGCAAAGGTGATCAACAGCAGAAGGTTGGCACTTTGTCGGGCGGTCAGCGCAACCGGGTGCATCTGGCAAAAATGCTGAAATCCGGTGCCAATGTTCTGTTGCTCGATGAGCCGACCAACGATCTGGATACCGAGACGCTTTCAGCGCTTGAGGATGCACTGGAGGAATTTGGGGGCTGCGCGGTTATCATTTCGCATGACAGGATGTTCCTCGACCGTCTCGCAACGCATATGCTGGCCTTTGAAGGTGACAGTCATGTCGAATATTTCGAAGGCAATTTCGAAGACTATGAAAAAGACAAAGTTGCACGGCTGGGCGAGAATGCTCTAACGCCGAAGCGTATTCACTTTAAGCCGCTGGGTCGCTAGGCCCGGACCTCGGTTTGACCCCGGTTTGACTCTGTTTTTTACAGGGCCAGACCGGTTTATCAGGGCTGCCAGTTCTGAATCACGACGACGGAGCCATCATCGCCTTGGCCGCGTTGGGTGGTTATGAGCAACCTGTCAGATGTTGGCAGGATGGTTCTTGGCTGAAACGGCCCGGCGTCAATGTCGATTTGACGGCGCAAAGTCAGATCGCTGGCATCCAGAACCCAGATCCGTCCCTGATAGCCAGCGACGATAACATGGTTTTCTGTTGCCGCGATGGAATAGCTGAACTGGCCGGGAAGTACGGTGCGGGCCAGTTGTTGGCCTGTCTGCTGGTCGAGTTTTATGACAACTCCAGACTGATCCCACACGCCGCCTGCCGCAAAAACACCGGAACTGTTGGCCGCAATGTTGGACAGTGAATCGGCGGTGGTGTGGACCTGGGTGACATCAAGGGTCCTGGGGTTGAGTTGCGTAACCTGGCCACCATCCGGGCCCAAACCATGCGAGACCCAAATGGAGTTTCCGGCCAGGACAATACCCGATGCGTTCCTGCCCAGAATTGAAGAGCCAATGGCATCGGAAGTTTTCTGGTCAAGCCTTACGACCTTGGAGGAGGCGGAAGAACCTTCAGGCAGCACCAGCGCCCACAGGGTTTCATCATCATTCGTCAGGCCTTCGGGATAGTCCTTGAGGCGGGCAAACCGTCTGCCTTTGCGTCCCGCACGCTGCGACCAGATCAACTGATCCGTATAGACAAGTGAGTATATCTGTCCGGCGCTGTTGACTGCCATATCCACCGGCAAACGTCCGACTCTGGTGCGTGAAATAATCTGCCCGTTGGAAGGGCCCAACTGCGCAATTTGGCGATGCCCGCTTTCGGCAACCCAAAAGGACTGACCATCAAAGACGATCCCCTCTGGCCACGGACCGACCGGCCAGAATGTTGCGGGTAAAGTAAGGGCCTCCACCTCGGCCGGTTTTGGAGGAACAGGTTGACCTGCGGTATCCGGTTTGGGGCTTGCCGGCTTCACAACCGCAACATCCTTCCCCAGATATTTGATCCTGTTGGCGGCGAGCTTTGCAAAGAATGTGCCGCCAAAGGTATCTATGAAGGCCTCGAAATCACTGACACGCTTTGAATCTTTGATGATCTCCCATGCCAGACGAGCCTCGTCTTGAGACGCGTTGGTGGGCTTGGGTTTTGGTATTGGATCGGGCTTTGGGGGAGCAACACTTGTGGGTGTGGACCTGAAAAAGAAGTCGCCTGTAATTTCATCATAATAGGCAGGGCGCTGGGGGTGGGAGACCGTCTGCGCCAGCTTTTCAACATTGCGGCGCAGCTGGCGGGTCAGGCGGGTGATCGGTAGGTTCGGTTCCTGCAAAAGTGGTACGAGGCTGCGGGTGAAGACGGAATTTGGATGCGGATCATTGTCGGATAGCCGGTCCAGCGCCGTCTGGCCAACCCCGGCGGAATACATGATGAACGTACCCTTGGGGGCGTTCATGCCGACAAAGCCACGGGTTCCGCCCAGACTGCGTGTGCCCTGTTTGGGAAAAGGGTTGTCCCGACAGGCATCGAGAATGAGAATGGAAACGCGGGGGCCACGGCGGCGTATGCTGTCCAGCACCTGCGCAACGGCTACCGATTCGGATTTCACGAAGTCTTCCGAACCGGCCTGAGCCGCGGGAATATCGGTGGGCAAGAGGAAATTCTGTCCCGCTATCTCAACTCCGTGTCCGGCAAAAAAGAAAACCGCTTCATCGCCCTGTCCCAGACGTGAGGTGAAGGAGGCGATGGTCTGGTTCATGTTCCGGCGCGAAAGATTTTCGCCGCGCACCACGGTGAAGCCCTGGGATTCAAGCGTATCGCCAATAGCGCGGGAATCGTTGACCGCCTTTTGAAGGTCAGCAACCTGTTCATAAGCGTCATTGCCAATGACAAGCGCCATTTTCTTGCCAGCCGCGACACCCGGTGCCGACAACAGAATTGAGAACGCAACAAAGAGAAACAGTGTGGTTACAGCACAGGATATTTTGCTCTGGCCAAGGGATCTGACCATTCCCAAACTCAGCATCAGTTTCCCCCGTTTGATTGTTGCTGCTCCAGCAATCTGTGTGAAGGAGGGGGATTATGCAAATGGATTCATGCCGCTGACGCAATCTTCACAGATTTTGATTCAGTTCTCTTTATCTGCGCCGGGAATAAATTTGACGCATTCTGTCCTTGGTCACCTCTGGTAAATCCCGACCACATTTGCGCGTCTGCGATGGTTGCTTTGCACTTATAGAGTATCGGTATCGCGCATATTGGGTTATGGACTGCGTGACTTTTGATTCCCACTCCACAGAACGGACGATTGCATGAAAGCCACGCTGGGGGCGTTTGCTGAACGATTTGCTGTTGCCGGACGTCGCAAGACGCTGGCGGATTTTCTAACGCCAGACAGCATCAAGACAGAGGTTTTGTCTGGACTTACGGTTGCACTGGCTCTTGTGCCGGAAGCTGTGGCCTTTGCCTTTGTGGCTGGCGTTCATCCGTTGGTGGGGCTTTATGCGGCGTTTATTGTGGGGT